>JAGXSV010000073.1 GCA_018333605.1 Hydrogenophaga sp.
CCTGCTCGAAGCTCACGAACTGAGCGTGCAAATCTTGGCCACGGTCAACGCCATGCTCACCGCCAAAGGCCTGCTGCTCAAGAGCGGCACGGTGGTCGATGCCACATTGATCGCGGCACCGAGTTCGACCAAGAACAGCAGCGGCGAACGTGACCCCGAAATGCACCAGACAAAAAAGGGCAACCAGTGGTACTTCGGGATGAAGGCGCATATCGGCACGGACGCCGAGTCGGGCTTGGTACACACGGTGGTAGGCACGGCGGCCAACGTCAGCGATGTCACGCAGGCGCACGCGCTGGTGCACGGCGAGGAAACCGATGTGTTCGCCGACTCGGGCTACCAGGGCGTGAACAAGCGCGAAGAGACCCAGAGCATGGATATTGATTGGCACGTGGCCATGCGCCCGGGCAAGCGCAAGGCGCTGGACAAGAGCACGCCCATGGGCGCGATCATGGACAAGCTGGAGCAGACCAAGGCCCGCATCCGGGCCATTGGCGAACACCCGTTCCGGGTGGTCAAGCGCCAGTTCGGGCACATCAAGGTCCGCTACCGCGGGCTGAAGAAAAACACGGCGCAGTTGCACACCCTGTTTGCCCTCTCCAATCTGTGGACGGCGCGTCGAACGCTTTTGAGAGCGATGCGGGCATGAGTGCGCCCGCAAAAGGCCCAAGGGCCCAGTGCGGGGGTGAATTCGACCCTGAAACAAGCCGAGTGAGTCGAAAAATGCCGTCATCTGAAATCACGCGCATCAACGCGCGCGAGAACGGGTGTTGTGCAGACCTTCCTTAGAGGCTTTGTTGGTTCGTGTTTTCCCAATTTGCAGGCCTCATAGGGCGCACGGGCTTGTTTTTGGGTGGTGACCAGTCTTCAGGCAGCTTTGGCGGGAACGTCTTCCACGTATTCAAGCAATTCGTTGACGGGAACGTCGAAATACCGACAGAGCGCGTCGATGGCGTCCAGGTCGATGCGCGTACCCGCGAAACCTGGAGGCTCTCAACCGCCGGATCGCCGAGAACCAGAAGTCGCTCAAGCGTTGGCTGCTCGTGGGGCTGTGCATGCCCTTCTTGTTGGGCGGCAGCATCTGGCGGGATCACCACCGCAACCAGCAGGTGCTCAGCAGCACAGCGGCGGGTGACTTGCTAGACCTGCGCCCGGTGTCCCAACCCAGGGGCTTCAAGCCGGTGGTGCTGGTGCTCAAGACCAGCACCGGCTTAGTGTCCTTGACCGACCCGCTGAGCCTGGCGAGTGGTGTGGCCCTGGTCCGTGAAGAGCGCCAGAGCGGGCGCTCGTTCATCTGCGACGAGCAGCGCACCCAGTGCGCCGAGATCGCCCAGCCCAGCGGGTCCTGATGCAACCGCACGTCCGAGCTGACAACTTCAAACTCATCGCGACAGCCACAGAGACCCCCCATGACCAAACCCGATGAACGAACCCGTGCATTGCGCCAAGCATGTATCTTCGGAGAATTTCGGACACGTGTCGGACACGGCGGATCCAGAAAGCAAAAAAGTCAGCGGGCGCTAACCTGCTGACTTTTGATTGACTTGGCTCCCCGACCTGGACATGAACCAGGGACCTGCGGATTAACAGTAGGTATAAACCGGTGACGGCACCCCAGAATTCCGGACTTTTCAAAACTAGAGGTACGGTTCGTCAGTTGCACTGATGCGTCTCAGTCAAGAACGGTTTGTGCAATGTGAATCAGCCCCGGCTGTAGGCCAGTCCGGAGGCCACGCCGCCGAACAGATCGCCCTCGACCAGGGCCACGCCTGGAAACTCGGCCTGCAGGGCGCGCTGGAACGGGCGCAGGGCCGACGAACCGCCGGTGAGGTAGATCGCGTCCAGCGCGCTGTCGGACAGGCCGGCGCGCTGCACGCATGTGCGTGCGCAGGCCACGGTGCGCGCCAGCAGGGCCGCCAGGTGGCCCTGCAGAACGGCGGTCTCCAGCGGTGCCTGCAAGCCGGGCTCGACGATCGACAAGTCGATCTGCGTGCCGGCGTCGTGCTGCGAACAGCGGATCTTGGCCTGCTCCACCTCGTGCGCGATGTGGTGGCCGTGGCGGTGCCTGAGCACCTCCATCAGCCGCGCGTGCAGCCGCAGGTCGTTGTAGTTCACGCGCAGCGCCTGCGCCTGGCTGATCGCCCGCGGCAGGTACTGCCAGTGGATCAGGTGCCAGGTGGCGAGGTCAAAGAACACGCGGCTCGGCACCTCGCGCTGCTGTGGCCCGAGGTGGCGGTAGCCCAGCAGCGGCATGACCTGCTCCAGGCTCAGCTTCTGGTCAAAGTCGGTGCCGCCGATGTGCACGCCGCTGGTGGCCAGCACGTCGCCGCTGCGGTCGGCCAGGGTCATGCGCTCGGGGCCCAGGCGCACCACGGTGAAGTCCGAGGTGCCACCGCCCAGGTCCACCACCAGCACCAGGCTCTCGCGCGAGAGGCGGCGCTCGTGGTCCAGCGCCGCGGCGATCGGCTCCAGCTGGAAGCTCACCTGCTCGAAACCCACGGCCTGCGCCGCTTCCAGCAGCGAGCGCTGTGCCAGCGCGTCGCGCTCGGGGTCGTCGTCCACAAAGTGCACCGGCCGCCCCATCACCACGCGCGTGGGCGCCGCGCCCAGCGCCTGCGCCGCGCGCTCGCGCAGCTCGGCCAGAAAGGTGGCCACGATCTCCTGGTAGCTGATCTGCTGGTGGTTGACCTCGGTCTTCTCCAGCAGCAGCGGGCTGCCCAGCAGGCTCTTGAGCGAGCGCATCAGGCGACCTTCGGTACCCGCCAGGTACTGCGCCACCGCATCGCGGCCGAAGTGCGTGCGCCGGTCCTCGTCGTTGTAGAACACCGCGGTGGGCATGGACAGCGCCTCGCCTTCGAGCGGGATCAGGCGCGCCAGCCCGCCTTCGGCGGCCCAGGAGACGGCAGAGTTGGAGGTGCCGAAATCGATGCCGAGCTTGGATGTGTGGCTTGCAGGTCCTTCTTCCATAGCCTTCGATCCTAGCTCGGGCAAAAAGGAAGACATGGCTGGATGAGCGGCCCTCTACGCACCCGAAATGCTCAGCAGTGGACCGTGCCAATCATGGCTTGACGACTGGAGCTGATGCATCTCGGAGAACACCTCTGAACACTGTCGACAAACGTCAGGCTCTTGGGTCATACTGAGACAGTATCAATAAATATGTTCAATATAGGTGAAAACCCGGGGTGGGAAAAAATATTCTAGATGCAGAATTTGAGTCGGCATACAGAATAACCATCCTGCGTTAACCGGACCTGAGAGATCAAGGCGGACGAATGTGGACGACGGCTGAACGATTTGCCAAGAACCAAGTAACCCCCGATCGATGGAGACAACCTTATGAATAAAAGACAAACGAGGATGGGGCCTTCTGGGGCCGCCTTCCACATGATTGCCGCTGCAGCCGCCATGGTCGTGACCAGTGGCGCACACGCCATAGAAATCGACACCGGAAACCCCGACCTCAAAGTACGCGCCGACACCACGCTGCGCTACAACCTGGGTGTCCGGGCAGAGAAGCAAGATCCCCGCCTGTTGAACTTTGCCACCACGGATGAGGGGAACGCCAAGTTCAAACGGGGTGATATCGTTACCAATCGGGTGGACGTGCTGGGTGAGCTTGACGTCAACTACAAAGGGGTTGTCGGCGCACGCGTCAGCGCGGCTGCGTGGTACGACCACGCTTACCGCGACCCTACGGTGACGTCGCCTGCGGGGTCTGCTACTTCGTACAACAACAACCGGTATTCAAACGAGGTCAACCGATTTGTTCACGGCCCGTCAGGTGAGATCCTGGATGCGTTTGTCTGGTCCAACTTTGAACTGGCATCCGTGCCCGTCAACGTCAAGCTGGGCAAGCACACGGTGGTGTGGGGTGAAGGCATGCTCATTGGCGGGCATGCCATTTCCTACGGGCAGTCTCCCATTGATGGTGTGAAGGCCGTGTCGAGCCCTGGCATCGAGACCAAGGAGGTCTTTCTTCCCATCAACCAGCTGACGTTCAAGGCGCAGGTGACCGACAAGTTGTCGATCGCAGGTCAGTACGCGCTGGAATGGAAGCCGACGCGAGTGCCTTACGCGGGCACGTACCTGATGGGTGCTGACAACGCGCCAGGTGTGGATCGTTTTGCCTTGACGCCTTGCAACCCGGCGCTGGGCCCTATGTCCTGCAGAACCATGGCCAATACAGTGGCCGGGACTTCGGGGGATAAGAACTGGGGTCTTTCCGCCCGTCTGGATGTGGACTCTATTGAATCGACGCTGGGTGCTTACTACCGGGTCTTTAACGATACCAATCCGGAAACCGGCATTCAGCTCGCCAATTTCTACCAGGCCATTCCTGGTGTGGCTGCAACAACCCTTCCGGGTACTTACCGATTCGTTTACCCGGCCGCTACCAAGGTCATCGGTGTGAGTCTTTCCAAGCCGGTGGGCCCCGTGAGCGTTGGTGCCGAACTGTCCTGGCGCAAGGATGCTCACCTCAACTCTGTGCCCAGCTACACGACCACCAGCACTGGCGCTGTAGGCGACACCTTTCATGCCGTCGTGAACGGGGTGTATCTGCTGCCCAAGACCGGGCTTTGGGATACCGGCTCGGTGATTGGCGAGTTGGCTTACAGCCGACTGAACAAGATCACGGCCAATGAGAGGCTGTTCCGTGGCGTCGGCTACGCGGGCTGTGTGAAGCTTGGAACCAGCGGCGCAACCGCCCAGCCGGGTGATGTGACCGATACCTGCTCGACCAAGAACTATTGGGAGATGGCTGTTCGCTTTACGCCCCAGTATCTGGGTATCCTGCCCTCGTGGGATCTGTCCGTTCCGATGGCGCTCAGCTATGGTCTGAAGGGTACAGCGGCTACTGGTGGTGGCGGTTTCGAAGGGCGCCTCTCTTGGTCAATCGGACTTGCTGCCACCTATGCAAGCAAGCATGATTTCACCTTGACCTATGCTGACGCATCGGTGCCCACCAAGTACAACGCTGCGGGCACGACAGCCATTGGTGGCAACGCTCTCAACAGCGCCGTGGGTGCGACCGACCGTGGTCGCCTGCTCTTCACTTACAAGACCTCTTTCTGATCTTCAGGAGTCGCCATCATGAAACTTAAAAACATCCTTTCGCTGGCTGCCATCAGCCTCGCTGTGCCTGCATTTGCAGCCGTGACAGCGGAGGAGGCCAAGCAACTGGGCACCACACTGACCGAGTTCGGTGCCATCAAGGCGGGCAACGCCGACGGTAGCATCCCTGCCTACACCGGCGGACTGACCAAGGCCCCCCCAGGCTTCAAGCCAGACAGCGGCTTCTGGGTAGACCCGTTCAAGGACGAAAAGCCTGTGCTGCGCATCGACAGCAAGAACATGGCGCAGCACGCTGCGTTTCTGAGCGACGGGCAGAAGCATCTGTTGTCCAAGCACCCCACCACCTACTATCTGAATGTGTATCCCACGCACAGGACGGCGGCCTACCCCAAAAAGATCCTGGATGCGACGGTTCGCAATGCAACGACTTGCAAGACGACCAAAGGAGGTCTGGCCATTGACCGCAGTTGCCGTGGTGGCATGCCGTTCCCCATTCCAAAAACGGGATATGAGGTGATGTGGAACCAGATGCTCCGCTACCAGGGTGACACCATGATCACCACTTCGGCATCGCGTTCTTGGGTGGTCGATTCCTCTGGCAAGGCCGTGATGACGGCTGAGCAGGCTACTGTTCAGGATTTCGTGTACTACCAGACCGAGCAGGCTGATCGGGACCCTGACATGGTCTGGCGGACATATTCGATCAGCAAGTCGCCTGCGCGTCGCGCCGGTGAGATGACGGGAATCGCTGATTTCCTGGATCCGGTGGCTCGTCCTCGGAGTGCCTGGAGTTACACCCCTGGTCTGCGCCGCGTGAAACGCTCTCCCGAGTTTTCTTACGACACGCCCGTGGCCAGTATGGGTGGTGTGACGCTGTTTGACGAGCTGTTCGTGTTCTCCGGGGCCATGGACCGTTTCGATTTCAAGCTGGTCGGCAAGAAAGAGATGTACATCCAGTACAACGGCTACAAAAACCAGTATGACTGCCCGACGGCTGAAAAAGCCTTGATGCCGGCACACGTCAATCCGGAGTGTGAGCGTTGGGAAAAGCACCGCGTCTGGGTGGTGGAAGCCACTCTCAAACCTGGTCAGCGTCACGCGTACTCCAAGCGCACCTACTACTTCGATGAAGACCTGAGTGGTGCGGCCAACTACGATGCCTTCGACCAAAGCGGTCAGTTGTATCGCTCGCTGTTCCAGACGACCTCGCCGATGTACGACAAGCAGATTCCCTTTTCTGCGAAGAACGTGGTTTACGACTTCAACAAGGGCATGTACGCCTATGTCAACGACGTGATGGTCGGCGGGTGGCAAGTGCTTTCTTCTGTGCGCAGTGAGCGTGAGATGAATCCTGAAGCCATCGTGTCGCGGGAATCGGCTCGCTGAGCCCTGCGTGTAACGGAAATCAATCGGATCCCCGGACAATGACCTCTCTGCGTGTTCTCACTGCCGCATTCACCCGACTGCGTTGGCACTTCGCTCTGCTGATAGGGGGGGGCGCGCTGGTGATCGGCCCTTGGGTGATCGCCGCCCAAGGTGCCGCTTCCGTGGATCTGATTGATACGCCGTCAAGAACGCTTGTGACGGCGCAGCGAGCGATGGTCAGCGGGGTGGCCAGTCAGGGCGATCGTACCGTCGCGGTAGGACCGAGAGGCTTGATCCTGCTGTCAGAAGATGGTGGTGGTTCGTGGCGCCAGGTCACCAGCCCGGTGTCCACCGATCTCGCCACGGTCCGCTTCGCCGGCCCCAACGTGGTCTGGGCTGTAGGTCACGACGCGGTGGCCCTGCGGTCTTCTGATGGTGGCGTCACGTGGGAACGTATGTTGGACGGCCGCGGCGTGTTGAAGCTGATGCGTGAATCCGCCATAGGTTACGAACAGCAGGAAGCTGAAGTCGAGCGAACAATGGGGCAATCGGCCACCGCCGACGTCTGGCCAGCCCCCTTGCTTGACATCCGGTTCGCTTCAGACGGCCTCACCGGATTCGCGGTGGGCGGTTTTGGCTTGATCCTTCAGACCACCGACGGTGGAAAATCCTGGCAATCCTGGCAGGGCAAAGCTGACAACGATCAGCGCTACCACCTGTACGCGCTGACGGGCAGCGATGGCGCGGTTTTCGTCGCAGGTGAACAGGGGCTGGTGATGCGTTTGAACGCCGAGAGTCAGCGCTTCGAACGTGTCGAGACACCCTACAACGGCAGCTACTTCGGTATCGATCTGCTGGGCTCAAGACTGGTCGCCTATGGCCTTCGCGGCAACGCGTTCGTGAGCGAGGACGCCGGGCAGGTGTGGCGAAAAATCGAAACCGGCGTCGACGCCAACCTGGTGGCCGCTGTGGCCCATGGCGAACTGGTGCTTTTGGTTTCGCAGAAGGGTGATGTGCTCTCCGTTGATTTCGATGCGGCGCGTGCTTCCGTTTACGACCAAGCGCCCGGTGCCGAAGTCTATGGGGCCGCCATGACCAGCTCCCATCGCTTGGCGTTGGCGCGCTTGAGTGGCGCCAGCGTGATCGCTTTTCCCGCGCAAGGTAAATGATGGCCACTAATCTTTTGTTTCAGTGCCTGCGAAAGTTCTGATGTCTGCTCATTCACAACAACCCGCCATGCCGGTGGTCAGTGACCCGGCCCAGTTTGATCGCAAGTCGGGCAGCCGCCTGGAACAACTGGTGTTCAACCACCGGTTGCCGGTCTTGCTGCTCTGTCTCATTGCCACGGTGGTGCTCGGCTTCTTCGCCTTAAAGCTGGAAGTCAACGCCAGCTTCGAGAGGATGATCCCGTCGTCCAGCCCCTACATTCAAAACTACTTTGCCTACCGCAAGGAGTTGCCAGGGCTGGGCAACACGGTGCGCATCGTTGTCGAGAACAAGAAGGGTGATGTGTACGACGCGGCCTACCTGGAGAAGCTGCGCAAGATCAACGACGCGCTCTATCTGATTCCTGGGGTGGACCGTTCCTGGATGAAGTCGCTGTGGATGCCGATCGTGCGTTGGCGCCAGGTGACGGAAGAGGGCGTGGTGGGCGGTCCGGTGATGCCGCCCGACTACAGCGGCACGCCGGAATCGATCAGCAAGCTCAAAGAGAATGTCGCGCGATCAGGCATTGTAGGAAGCCTGGTGGCCAATGACTCGCGTTCGACAATGATCATCGCGCCACTGCTGGACCGGCACCCACAGACGGGCGAGCCGCTGAACTACGGCGAGTTTTCGCGTGCTCTGGAAGAGCAAATCCGCTCGTTTGAGGACGAGAGTACCGGCGTCTACATCGTCGGCTTCGCGAAGATCGTCGGCGATCTGATCGCTGGGCTCTATGAGGTGATGCTCTTTTTCGGACTCTCGGTGGCGGTTGCCGCGCTGTTCGTGTACCTCTACACGCGCTGCGTCCGCAGCACCTTGCTGCTGGTCGGCGTGGCTGTTGCCGGGGTGGTGTGGCTGCTGGGGCTGATGAGCCTGCTGGGCTACGAACTGGACCCCTATTCGATCCTGGTTCCGTTCCTGATCTTTGCGATCGGGCTCTCGCACGGTGCCCAGAAGATGAACGGCATCCTGCAAGACGTGGGGCGGGGGACGCACAAATACGTCGCCGCGCGCTATACGTTCAGACGCCTGTTCATGGCGGGCCTCACGGCGCTGCTGACCAACATCGTCGGCTTCGCCGTCTTGGTGATCATCGACATCCCGGTGATCCGCGACCTGGCCCTGACCAGCAGCATCGGCATCACAGTGCTGATCTTCACCAAGCTGGTGTTGATCCCGGTGACCTTGTCCTACATCGGTGTGAGTGAGTCCGCAGCCCGTCGGGCCCTGGCCGAAGACACTGGGCAGAAGCGCGGCATTCTGGGCCGGGCCTGGAACGGGCTGGACCGTCTGACGGAGCGGCGTGCGGCCACGGTGACCGTGGGCGTGGCTGCGGTGATCACGGTGATTTGTACGGTGGTGATGTTTGACCTGCGTATCGGTGACCTGGACCCTGGCGCACCTGAGTTGCGCCAGGACTCGCGCTACAACCGCGACAGTGCCTACATCACGGCCAACTATGGCTTGTCGAGTGCCCAGTTTGTGATCATCATGACCAACCCGGATGATGGCTGCCGCCTGTATGGCACCTTGCAGCTGATGGACCAATTGGCCCAGGAGCTGCGGCAGACGGAGGGCGTGCAGGCCACCAGTTCGCTGGCGGAATCGACGCGCTTCATCACCGCAGCCCTGAACGAGGGCAGTGGCAAGTGGCTCACCATCAGCCGGGATCAGGGCATCACCAACGCGGCGGTGAGTGCGGCCATGATCGCCACCCCGGACATTACCAACACATCGTGTGCCGTGTCGCCCTTGATCGCCTACCTGGCCGACCACAAGGCCGACACGCTCAACCGAGTGCTCAAGGTGAGCGAGGCCTTTGCGGCGGAACACAACAGCGTCAATCCCGAAGACGGCCCGCGCTTCCTGCTGGCCGCTGGCTCGGCAGGCATTGAGGCCGCCACCAACATCGAGGTCGAGCGCGGCATCCTGCTGATGTACCTGGCGGTGTACGGTGCCACAGCGCTGCTGTGCCTGCTCACCTTCCGCAGCCTGCGCGCCACCCTTGTGGCCATGATTCCGCTGGTGATGACCACCATCATTTGCAAGGCCTTGATGGTCTGGATGGGCATCGGTCTCAAAGTGGCGACGCTGCCCGTGATCGCTGTGGGTGTGGGGGTCGGTGTCGACTACGCGCTGTACCTGTTGAGCGTTCAGATCGCCATGCAGCGCCGGGGGGCGACGCTCGCCGAGGCGTACCGGAAGTCACTGGATTTCACCGGGCGTGTGGTGGCACTGGTGGGCCTGACCATGGCTGCTGGTGTGATCACCTGGGCGTTTTCTCCGATCAAGTTCCAGGCCGACATGGGTATCTTGCTCACCTTCATGTTTCTCTGGAACATGGTCGGCGCCTTGGTGCTGATCCCGGCCCTGTCGCACTTTCTGCTCAACCCGAAGCAGCCGACATCTCCCTTGCCAGCGGGGTGAGCGTGCTCCCCCTTATGACCCATCCCCAATATCTCTTGGAGCAACGCCTGTGTTTGATTTGTTGATGAGTGCCGACATGATGCTGTCCGATCCGGACGGCATGGCAGATATTCTGGTTAAGAAGCTGGGTGTGCATGGCCACCCCAAATGGCGCCAGGCCTTTGATGGGCACCCGTACATTGCCCACTTCTTGCGGGTGCACAAGTCGCTTGCCGTGGCGCCCACCCGCATTGAGCCACAGTGCCACCTGGATCAACCCAATCCGGGCGACCCGATGTTTCACGACTTCCTGGAGAGCCTCAAGGCCTATCAGGGGCCGCACCGCCCCATGGTGACCCACTCCATCGTGCTCGCTGCGCGGGGCGACAAGTTCGACCAGCTGGTGGAGAAGCTCATGCGCCGGCGCTTGCGGTTCCGCATGGCGCAGCGCACGCCCGACATGCCCTTTGACCGCCTCTGGCTCGGCGCCACGCCCGAAGACCCCCACTACCACCCCTCGGTGGATGGCGGCTTGTGCATCGAGGTCATGCCGCTGGAGCCCTTGCAGATGCCGGCAGACACCTTCATGGTGCCGCCGCCCGAGCCGCGCGATTCCCAGCCGGGCGACATGGTGCGAGTCACCTCGCGTGGCTACATCGTTCGCAACCTCGACGAAACCCTGCGCACGGTGTCGAGCAACCTCGACTGGGAGCCGACCGGCCCGGTGGAGTCGCTGGGCAAAGAGGGCTACCGCCGTGCCCGCATGGGTTTCACGGTGCCGCACAGCGCCACCTTGGACGTGATTGAGGCCACCCGCTGGAACGGCGACGCCGGCGTGTACCTGAACTCTTGGGGCCCTGGCCCGTACTACATCCGCATTGCCGTCAACGGCCTGCAGGCCAAGGCCGAAGACCTGAAGGCCCGTGGCACCCGCTTCACCTGGATCGAAGAATGCGAGGCGGTGGGCGGCAAGTCGCTGATCCGTGTCGACCCGGCCGATGTGCGCGGGCAGCTGTTTGAGTTCGAGGAGTATTGAACAGATCATGGAAACCACCCTTCACAAACCAGCCTCAAAAGTGCGAGTTCAAGCAACAGCCTCTGGGCCTGCCGTCGAGGTGGAGCGTCGAGGGGCCATTGGCTGGATCGTGCTCAATCGCCCGGACCAGATCAACGCCATCAACGACGACATCCGCCGTGGTGTCCCAACGGCTTTGGCCGAGTTGGACGGGGATCCTTCCGTGCGCGTGATCGTGATTCGCGGGGCGGGTGAGCGTGGGTTTTGTGCTGGGGCCGACATCAAGGAGCGGCGGGCAGCCGAGTCATCGGTCCAGGTGCGTCGGCGCATGCAAAAGTCGCGCTGGATCGAAGCGCTGGATCGAACCGAGAAACCGGTCATCGCAGCCATCCACGGCTATTGCATGGGCGGCGGCATGGAGCTCGCCCTGGCCTGCGACGTGCGATTCGCCGCACCCGATGCGGTGTTCGCCCTGCCCGAGACCGGCCTGGGTTTGATCCCCGGCGGCGGCGGGACGCAGCGTCTCGGCTCTGTCGTCGGGCCGGGTCGGGCGCTGGACCTGTTGCTGACCGGCGACCGCATGGACGCCCCTCAAGCATTGGCCATCGGCCTGGTCACCCGGGTAGCGGGCAGCGCGGACGCTCTGGACGACGAGGTCACCGCGCTGGCTGAGCGCATCGCCGGCAAGCCGCCCACGGCCACCCTGTTCGTCAAGCAGGCCGCGCGCGCGGCCACGCAACTGGATCTTCGGAGCGGCCTGGACTTGGAACTGGACCTGTTCGCCATGCTGGTCCCGATGCACGATGTCAAAGAAGCCGCGCTCGCGTTTCGCGAAAAGCGAGTCCCTTGTTTTACCGGTGAATGACGCCGTCACGCCCATCAATTTCTGGAGACCCCATGAGTGAACGCAAACTGGATGGCAAGGTCGCCATCGTCACCGGCGCGGGTGCCGGCCTGGGCGCTGAGTGTGCCCGCTCGCTGGCTTTGCATGGCGCCCGGGTCGCTGTGGTGGACATCCACCTGGCGGGCGCGCAGTCCGTGGTCGCAGAGATTGAAGCGGCCGGTGGCCATGCCCTGGCGGTTCAGACCGATCTGACCTCCGAGGCCGAGGTGATCGCGATGGTGGCTGCGGTGGTCCAACACTTCGGCCGTGTGGATGTGTTGCACAACAACGCCGCCGCCTTGGCCCCCGCCCAACGTGCCGGGGACCGCGATGTCTGCAATGTGGATATCGCTGCCTGGGACCAGGCCATGAATGTCAATGCGCGCGGCGCCATGCTGTGCTGCAAGCACACCATTCCCCACATGCTCAAAACCGGTGGGGGGTCCATCATCTTTGCGACCTCGGGCTTCGGGTTGCTGGGCGACGTGACGCTGACGGCCTACGCTGCCTCCAAGGCGGCGCTGATGGCGCTGGCACGTTCGGTGGCCGCGCAATACGGCAAACAGGGCATCCGATCCAACGCCATCATGATCGGCTTTGTGCTCAACGAGCACGCTCAGAAGGGCGTTCCGGAAGAGATCAAGCAGATCCTGCTGGACCAGCACCTGACACCCCAGCTGGGTTCGCCCCGGCAGATCGCCGATGTGGTGAGCTTCTTGGCCAGTGACGAGTCCTCGTTCGTCACCGGCGCGGTGATTCCGGTGGATGGTGGCTTCACCAGCCATTCCCCGTCCATGGTGCCCATGCGCGAGTTTTTCGCCCGCATGGGGTCCAACAAACTCTGACCCAACTTCTACTCGATCATGTCATTTTCTATGTATGCCGCCAGCGCTGAAGTTTATGTCCGCATGCTGCGCAACCTGCTTGCCTGGCTGGACAAAGCCGAAGTGCACGCCAAGGCCAGGGGCTTTGACAGCGGGGTGTTCCTGGGCACGAAGCTGTCGCCTGACATGCTTTCTTTTGGCAAACAAGTAGCCATCGCCAGCGAAGTAGCCCGACTGGCCGTTGCGCGGCTGGGTGGCTTGGATCTCCCTGCTGCTCAAGGTTCCGATGAAAGCTTTGACGGGTTGCGCGTTCGTGTGCGGGATGCCATTGCCTTTGTCGAAGGTGTGTCGCCGGAACAGCTCGCCGGGAGTGCCGAGCGAGCCGTGGTCCTGCCGCAGCGGCATGGCGATCCGCTGCACTTCACCGGTCAGACCTTCCTGCAGCAGTGGTCGTTGCCGAACTTCTTTTTTCACGTGACGACGGCCTATGCGCTGCTGCGTCAGGCTGGTGTGGAGTTGGGCAAAGCCGACTATCTGGGGCCGATGACCTGACCTGGTTGGGGCCTGAATGATTGTCTCCAAGGTGGCAAGTACCGGAACGAAGACCGGTGATTGACACTGCACCCCGTGGAAACCGGGGTGATTGAATACCCTGACAAGCCTTGCTGGTTTGTCAGGGTTTTTTTTGACCGGCGGAAGCGGGAGCGTGGCGTCCTCAGTTCGCCTCGCGCGTCGCGGCTTCAAAGGCTTTGAGCTCGAAGCCCGCGGCCGAAGCCTCGGCCGCACTGAGCGGTGTGTGGCGTGCAATCAGCTTGCGTGCCGCCATGTGGTCGGCTGGCCGGTTGCAGGACTCCACCGCCACCAGACGACCGGCGCGAAAACACAGCACACTGATCTGTCGTTGCTCTACGGAGCCCAGCACGACGGTTTCATCGTGTCCATCGGAGAGGCCGGCAATCTGCAGCTTGAGCTCCCCTTGATCGGTCCAGAACCAGGGCAGGGCGGTGTAGCTGGCGGGTTTGCCCATGAGCCGGGCCGCCACGGTCTTGGCCTGATCGACGGCGTTCTGAACCGATTCGAGCCGGATGGGCTGGTGTGCCCAGGGGCTGGGGAAGCTGACCACGTCGCCAATGGCAGAGATGGCCGGATCGCTGGTGAGCAGCTGCGCGTCCACAACGATGCCGTTGTGGACCGCCAGTCCGGCTTCGCTGGCCAGTTCCGCGTTGGGCAGCACACCAATTCCATACACAACAAGATCGGCCGACAGCGCTTCACCGCTGGCCAGCTGCACGCCGGTCACATGGCCATCAGCGCCAAGGATGGCCGCCAGACTTTGACCATAGTGAATCCGCACGCCCCAACTGGCGTGGGCCTGATCGAACACCCTGGACGTGACCGTGGAGACCGCCCGCGCCATGGGCCGTGTACCGAGCTCCAGGACATCCACCGAGATGCCGCGCGCGGCCGCGACGGCAGCGAACTCCAAGCCGATGAAGCCCGCGCCGATGACCACGGCGCGTTTTGCATGGCCCAGGCGTTGTGACAACCCGTCCGCATCGGCCAGGCTGCGCAACCCGAACACGCCGTCGAACTCCATGCCTGGGACTGTTGGCACGCGGTTGCGCGCGCCTGTGGCCAGCACCAGGTGCTCGTAGCTGAGCTTTTCGCCACTCGTGAGAACCAGTTGGCGATGGTCACGATCGATGGCGGCCACGCTGCCCTGTATGCGGGCAATACGGTGTTCGTCAAAGTACTCAGGCGGACGAAATCGCAGCGCCGCCACACCGACTTTTCCCAGCAGATAGGCCTTGGACAGTGGCGGGCGCTGGTAGGGCACGCCGGGTTCGTCGCCGACGAGCGTGATCGCACCATCGAACCCTTCCTGCCGTAGCGATGCCGCAACCTGGTAACCGGCTTGACCGGCACCGACGATGACGATGGTTTGGGGTGACATGGTTGTTCAGCCTCAATGGGTTGGGGCAGCGGAGGTGCTGCGGTCAAAGATGGGGTAGCGACCCAGAGCGAGCAGCGACAGACCGCCGATGAGAAAGACAGGACCACAGATCATCAACGTCGCCTGGTACGTGCCGGTGCTTCGGTAGAGTTGTCCGAAAAGCCAGGGTGCCAGGGTGGATGCCAGGGTGATCAGACCAAGGTGAATGCCGAACAGGCGACCGTACTCGCGCATGCCGAAATACCGCGAAACGAGGAATGCTGCTACGTCGAATTCAGCACCTGCGCCAATGCCCACCAGCATGACCCCTGCGATCAGCCAAATGGTGTCGTCCGCACTGCCAATGCCCAGCAAGAGGCATCCCAGGGCAGGCAAGCTCAAGGCCACGGCAGCCACACCAGGTGCCCAGAATCGGTCTACGAGGTAACCCACTATCACCCGTCCCAGTATCAGGGACAGGCCAAAGCTGCCGAAGATGCGCGCGGCATCGACGGCTTCCAACCCCTTGTCTTGCAACAAGGGAACGCCATTCGTGACCAGTGTCACCACACAGGCGACGATCATCGACAAGGCGATGTTCAGGAGCCAGAAGCGTGGATTGCGCACGCCCTCGCGCAACGAGACGCCTGCCACCAATTCGGACGAAGATGCCTGCTGACTGGTTGCGCGAGCCGGTGTGCGCGCGGGCTCTTTCATCCAGGCCAGAACCAGCGGCAACACCAATGTGACGGGCAGGGCTGCGAGCAACCAGAAGGCCGCTTGCCAGTTCCAACGAGTGATCACGGCACTCACCGCAGAGGGGATCAGCATGGCGGCCAGACCGGTGCCGGAAAGCACGATCGCCAGTGCGAGGCCCCTATTGTGTTCAAACCACAGGTTCACCAGGTGGGTCCACGTGACGTGCATGGTGCCCATGCTAGCCATGGACATCAAGAAGAAGCTCAGGTAGAGCGTCACGATGGAAGGCCCCATGCGCGTCATGGCAATGAAGGTCAGGGACAGCACGCACAGTGATATCACGGTGACGCGCTTCATGCCAAAACGCAGATTGAGCCATCCCACGATTTGAGACGCCACAACCGACCCCAAAAACATGAAGCTCACTGCCGACTGGAGATCGGCGCGGGCCCAGTCAAAGGTTTGTTGTAGCGGAACCATCATCGCGCCGTACGCATACAGCATGGATGAGTTGGAATTGATCGCCAATCCCAACGTGGCCAGGATCACGATGCGCCAGGCGCGTTTGAACTCGGTCGGATCAATGCCCAACCCACGTGGGCCATGTGAGCTGCTGGAGTTGTGTTGTGTCATTCGGTCATACCGGGGAAGGTGAGGGGGTTCTGCTTTGCCGACGCAGGCGGAGGTACGAGCGGATCACTCGCGCACGAGCAGCAGTGAACCGGCGAGCGGTCCTCCACCGGCTGCCGCGATCGCGACCCGATGCGGTGCGATCTGGCGCAGCCCGGCGCGGCCCCAGAGTTGGGTACAGGCTTCATGCACATAGCCCAGGCCGTGGGTCCTGCCGCCCGAGAGCTGGCCACCGTTGGTGTTGATCGGCAGCGCGCCGCTGCGGGCGATGCGCGCACCGCCTTCAACAAAGCGGCCACTTTCACCGACCGGGCACAGGCCCAGGGCTTCCATCCACAGCAGGGTGAGGATGGAGAAACCGTCGTACAACTGAGCGCTTCCCACATCCGCAGGTTTGAGATCGGTTCGTTGCCACATCATGTTGGCCGCGTCGATGCTGGCCCCGCCGGTCAACGAAATCTGGTCCCAGGACCAGGGCTGGTGCAGGGCCGATCCGATCGCCTCCAGCCGGATGGGCGGGTGGGGGCCGTCGCGCGCGGCGTCGATGCGCGAGAGCACGATGGCCGTGGAGCCATCGCAGTGCACGTCGCAATCAAACATGCGCAGCGGTGTCGAGATCATGCGCGACGCCATGTAGTCGTCCATGCTCATGGGCGTGCGGTACACGGCTTTCGGGTTGACCACGGCATTGGCGCGGCAGGTCAGGGCGATCTGGGCCAGTTGCTCCTCGGTGGTCCCGTATTCGTGAAAGTGCCGCTGTGCGTACATCGCCATCAGGTTGATGGCCGAGTGCACTTCATACGGCGTGTACCACTGCCAGAAGAAGCTGCTGTCGCGGCCGGTGGTCTTGTTGCTCAAGGCGTTGGCATGCTTGTCGACCCGCCGGGCGCTGGCTTCGGTGATCGTGCGGAACACCAGCACATGGCGGCACAGACCCGCAGCAACGGCCATGGCGCCGTTGATCACGCCGGCCAATGGCCCGGGGCCTTCATAGCCCCCGCCATACCAGTTGACCTTGAGCCCCATGGTGCCGATCAGGGCATTGGGCCCGACGGGTGAAAAACTGTTGCCGTTGTTGTTGTCGCCTGGCCAGCAGGCCACGCCATCGATGTCCTCGCGCGTGAGCCCGGCGTCGGCAATGGCCTCCATGCAAGCGTCCAGGGTCAGGCGCATGGCGGATTTGTCGGAGGGACGTGCCACCTCAGACTGGCCCACGCCCGCAATCGCCACGTTCTTTTCGTACAGGTGATCGAACATCATTCGGCTTTCTCGAACAGGGGAAGCCAGACGTCTTCGTGCTGCTCAAAGCGCACTTGAACCGGCATGTCGATCCGCACCTGTTCGGGCGGCATCCCCACCACATTGCTGAGCAGGCGCAAGCCGGGCTGATCATCGAGCTCGATGATGGCGACGACGTAATGTTCGGTCAGCTCGGGTTTCCAGGCCTGGTGATTCACGGTGAACGTGGCCACGTGGCCGCGACCACTTGTGGGCTCCGGGGCCACATCCATCGAGCCGCAGCGTGGGCACATCGGTGCGGGGGGATGGAAGAAGCGTCTGCAGGCGCCGCAGCGGTGGATCATCAGCCGACCCGACGCCCCGCCCTGCCAGAAGGCCGACGAATCGCTGGTGATCTGGGGCAGTTTTCGTGGCATGGACAAGTGGTGTGTGAAGCAGACAGCGGGTGTGGTCAGGGTCGCCACGAATTGACGTGGAGGGTTCGAACGAGTTTAATAGCTGAACAGATTGCGTCAATATGTCTAACTACTGGTTTACACCAACTACCCGCACTTATGACTGAACTTTCTTTGGCGAACCGCCATATTGTTGTGACCGGTGGCCTGGGCGTGCTGGGCCGCGCGGTCGGGGCCGTGCTCGCCGAGCACGGCGCGCGCGTGGTCCTGCTCGATCGTGCCCCAGCTCACGATGTACCCGGAATGGCTGCTGTGATCGGTGGCGTTGATCTGACCGACTCGGACGCTACACGGTCTGCGTTCGACCAGGCCGGTGAGCGGCTCAATGGATTCGACGGTCTGGTGAACGTGGCCGGTGGTTTCCGCTGGGAAACGCTGGAAACCGGGAGCCTGGAGTCCTGGGACGCACTCTACGCGATGAACCTGCGCAGCACCGTGGTGGCGTGCCGTGAGGCCTTGCCCCGTCTGGTGAAGGCGGGCGGGTCGGGCATCATCAACGTGGGGGCTCTGGCCGCTCAAAAGGCGGGTGCGGGCATGGGTGCCTATGCGGCGTCCAAGGCGGGCGTCGCCCGGCTGACCGAAGCACTGGCCGAAGAACTGAAAGACCGCGGTGTGCGTGTGAACGCGGTTCTGCCGAGCATTCTGGATACCCCCGCCAACCGGGCCGACATGCCCGACGCAGACGCCACGCGCTGGGTGCCTCCACGCTCGCTGGCTGCGGTCATCGCATTTTTGTTGTCCGACGACGCCAGTGCTGTCACCGGTGCCTGCATCCCTGTGGCGGGTCGGGTTTGATGATGGAGAACCTGAACGTGTCTTCCGAGTCTTCTTCATCCACGGCCGCCGGATCGACGGGCGGCAGCACCATGACATGGTCCGACCGCTACCTGCTCGGGCACAACGGCATGGACGACACCCACCGCGAATTTGTCGAGTGCGTGGCAGCTCTTCAATTGGCAGAAGATGCCGACCTCGCTGAATGCCTGGCCGCTTTCGAGGCACATGCCGTCGAGCATTTCGAACAGGAAAGGCGCTGGATGGACAGCACCGCATTTCCTGCCGCGCAGTGCCACGTGGACGAGCACACCGCGGTCCTCAACTCCGTGCACGAGGTGCAGGAGTTGCTGCGCAACGGGGCCTCCGGGCAGGTGGCTCGCGATCTCGCCCGTGCGCTCGCGGACTGGTTTCCCGGACACGCTGATTACATGGATGCCTCTCTCTCCCAGTGGCTGATCAAACGCAGTCATGGTGGGAAACCCGTGGTGCTTCGCCGGCGGATGGACCCCGCTGACGCACCGGTTCCGCCCGAGGCCGATTGAATCCTCGCTCACGCCAGGTTCGCTGTTGACCCTGGTTTCCACTTTCCCCAAAGAGACACGCTATGAGACTTGTGACATTTCAGACACCAGGTGAAGCGGCCCGCGCCGGCGCATTCATCGAGAGCGATCAGGCGGTGCTGGATTTGCGGCAGGCCGCACAGGCCGTGCACGGCGGCAGCGCCGATGCGCTGGCCAGCGTGCTGTCGCTGATCGAAGCGGGGCCTGCGGCTTCCGAGCTGGCGCGAGGCTTGATCGCGCGCGCGCCTAGCGTGGCGGTTCGGCAGCGGAGCGAGGTTAAGATCCTGGCGCCCATTCAACCCCCGCCACAGATGCGCGATGCCTCGTGTTTCGAGCTGCACCTGCGCCAGAGCTTCGCGGCAGCGCGGCGGGCCCGCGCGGCGCGCACACCGGACCCAGAAGCCACGCTGAAGGCCATGAACACACGCGCCGACGATCGCGTGATCGAGACCTTTCAGCGCCAGCCCATCTACTACAAGTGCAACCGCTTCGCGACCATCGGCGCGGACGACGATGTGGTCTGGCCCAGCTACAGCAAGCTGCTGGACTTTGAACTCGAGTTCGGTTTCTACATGGGTGCGCGGGCCAAGGACGTGCCCAAAGAGAAAGCGCGCGAGTTCATTTTTGGTTACACGATCTTCAACGACATCAGCGCGCGCGATGCGCAGGCCGTGGAAATGGGCGGCATGCTCGGGCCGGCCAAGGGCAAGGACTTTGACACCGGCAACGTGATGGGCCCCTGTCTCGTGACGGTCGATGAACTGCCCGATCCCTACAACCTGAGCATGGTCGCCCGCGTCAATGGCGAGGAATGGGGGCGCGGCAATTCACGCGACATGTACTGGAAGTTCGAGGACGTGATCGCGCACATTTCGCGCTCCGAAACCCTGTACCCGGGCGAGTTCTTCGGGTCGGGCACGGTGGGCAACGGCTGCGGCCTGGAGCAGATGCGTTACCTCAAGCCCGGTGACGTGGTGGAGCTGGAGGTCGAAGGCATTGGCCTGCTGCGCACGCGCATCACACAGCCAACCATCCAGCCCATCCCCCAGCCCTGAGGAAGGGGCTGCTGGCGGGTGCAGTCGTCATGGAGGGGAGGCGGCGCACAACAGGCCCTCAAGCGCTGTGAGCAGGTTGCCCAATGTGCCCTCGGCTGACCAGAACGCATGGGTGGTCTCGGTGCGTTCCAGGCTCGCCTCACGGGCCGCCAGGATGGCGCGCAGTGAAATGCTCATGAACACCAGGCGCTGTTCCAGCACCGCCGCAGGGACGGCTGTGACCAGCTGCCGGATGTGCGCCAGGCAACGCTGGTAGCCCGTGTTCAGGCCGCCCTCCAGCACCTCGTTGAGCAGCCCCCGGTTCTGCAGCGCGAGCAGGCTGATGAAGCGCAGGTAGGTGTCTTCCTCGCCGTTGGCCTCGCCCAGGTTGATCGAGGGAAACACCAGCACTTCCAGGACCTGGCGCAGGTGCCTGGGCCCACCCTCGGCCTCCATCTGGTCCAGTGCGGCGTTGCGCCGGTCGTCGATCAGTTTTGCGGTGTCGACGATCAGTTCACGGACGAGGGCGTCCTTGGTCCGGAAGTAGTAGTGCAGCGACCCGGAGTTCTTTTGCTCGCTCGCGGCCACGATTTCCCGCACGGTCACGCCGTCGATACCGCGCCGGGCAAACAGCCGTCTGGCCGAGAGTTTGATGTGCTCACGGGTGTCGTTTCCGCTCATGGATGGCTTCTTTTCTTGGGGGGTTGCATGAATTAGGTCATTTGCTTTAACATGATGACCTAAATGCCCGAGGGCAGGCATTCATCCTACTGGACACCATGGAAGACACCTTGCAAGAACTCAATTTCGACCAGCGCCGCGTGCTGGTGGTGGGGGGCTCCAGCGGCATCGGCAATGGCATCGCCCAGGCATTCCGGGGGCGCGGTGCCGACGTGCACGTGTGGGGCACGCGTGCCAGCGCGGTGGACTACGCGGCAGAAAAGGGCTCCAACCTGGAGGGGTTGCACTACGCGCAATGCGATGTGGCGAACAGCGCTGCCGTTGCCGCCCTGCAGCCCGGTTTTGATGCGCTGGACGTGTTGGTGCTGTGCCAGGGCATTGTTCGGTACGGGCGGGACGAGTTCGAGCCAAATGGGTTCCGCCATGTGGTGGATGTCAATCTCAACAGCCTGATGGATTGCGCGCACAAGTTCCACGCCATGCTCAAGCAGCGTCGGGGGGCGCTGATCATCATCAGCTCGCTGGCAGGCTTTGCCGCTCGAATAGGCAACCCGGCCTATGCGGCGTCCAAGGCGGGCGCCATCTCGCTCACCAAATCCCTGGGTGAGGCATGGGCCCGGGACGGCATCCGTGTCAACGGCGTGGCCCCCGGCCTGGTGCCATCCAAGCTCACCGGGGTCACCTTTGACGACCCCGAGCGGGCCGCCAAGGTGCTGCGTGGTATCCCGGCCGGCCGCTTTGGCACGCCGCAGGACATCGCTGGCCCGGTGCTCTTTCTGGCCTCTCCCCTCGCGTCGTACGTGGTGGGGCAAACCATCCTGGCGGATGGCGGCAAGGGCCTGTCCTGACGGGCTTGGACGCCACTCACTCTCCTTCACGAACTTCAAAGACGAGGCATCACCATGGGCTGGGATTTCGAGACCGAACCTGCTTTTCAGGCCAAACTGGACTGGATCACCACCTTCGTGCGCGAGGAGGTGGATCCGCTGGAATTCGTGCTGGGCAACCACTACGACGTCAAGCACCCCGACAACGTGCGCTTGATCCGGCCGCTGCAGCAGCGGGTCAAGGCCCAGGGTTTGTGGGCCTGTCACCTGGGCAAGGAACTGGGCGGGCAGGGCTACGGCCAGGTACAGTTGGCGCTGATGAACGAGATTCTGGGCGCCGCCCGGTTCGGCCCCATCGTTTTTGGCTGCCAGGCGCCCGACACCGGCAACGCCGAAATCCTGGCGCACTTCGGGACCCCCGACCAGAAAGTCCGCTACCTGCAGCCTTTGTTGGACAACCACATCGTGTCCTGCTTCTCCATGACCGAGCCGCAAGGCGGCGCCGACCCGCTGGAGATCCGCACCCGTGCGGTGCTGGAGGGCGATCATTGGGTGATCGAGGGCGAAAAATGGTTCGCGTCCAACGCCAGCCTGGCGGAGTTCTTCATCGTGATGGCGCAGAGCGAGCCCGATGCCGCGCCTCACCAGCGCATCTCGGCGTTCATCGTGCCCGCAGAAACCCCCGGCATCGAGATCGTGCGCGACTGCGGCTACGGCACCGGGACCAAGACCCACGCGTACGTGCGTTTCCATCAGGTCCGTGTGCCGGCCGACCACATCCTGGGCCAGCGGGGCCAGGGTTTTCTGGTGGCGCAAACCCGGCTCGGGGGCGGGCGCATTCACCATGCCATGCGCACCATCGCCAAGGCCAAAAAAGCGCTGGACTACATGCTGCGGCGGGCCGTCTCCCGCAGCACCAAAGGCTCGCTGCTGTCACAGAAACAGATGGTGCAGGAGCGCATCGCGGACTCGTGGATCCAGCTCGAACAGTTCCGGTTGCTGGTCATGCGCACGGCTTGGCTGATCGACAAGCACCAGGACTATCGAATGGTTCGCAAGGACATCGCGGCGGTGAAAGCCGCCATGCCCAAGGTGTTGCACGACATCGCTAGCCACGCGCTGCAGGTGCACGGTTCGCTGGGTTTGTCCGATGAAATGCCGTTCATGCACTGGATCACCGAGTCGTACTTCCTGGGTCTGGCGGACGGCCCAACCGAGGTGCACAAGGTGACGGTGGCAGAACAACTCACGAGGCATGTTGTGCCCGACGACAGCCCCTTTCCCGACTACCACCTGCCGCAGCGCGCACAGGCGGCCAGAGATCGGTATGCCGACATGCTGGAGGCCGATCTGCCATGAGCGATGCACAGGAGAGGCTCGCGTCCATTGACTTTCTGCGCCTGAATCGCTGGCTGCTGGCGCAGGGCCTGGCCGATGGGGAGCTGCAAGGGCCCACCTTGCTGGCGGGGGGCACCCAGAACCTGATCGTGCGTTTCCACTGTGGTGGTCGGGCGTTCGTCCTGCGCAAGGCGGCGGGCACGGCCTACGCCAACGGCAGTGAAACCATGCGCCGTGAAGCCCGGATCCTGGCGGCGCTGGCCGGCACCGACGTGCCCCATGCCCGCCTTATCGCGGCCTGCGACGACGATGCGGTGCTGGACGGCGCGTTTTACCTCATGGAGCCCGTGGAGGGTTTCAACGTGGGCATGGGCATGCCCGAGCCCCACGCCAGCCAGCCCGCGATGCGGCGCGCCATGGGCTTCGCTTTGATCGACGGGTTGGCCGCGCTGCGACGTGTGGACCCCGTGGCCGCGGGTCTTTCCGACCTTGGCCACCTCGATGGTTTTCTGGAGCGTCAGGTCAGCCGCTGGCGGACCCAGCTGGAGAGCTATGCGCGCTACACCGGCTGGCCGGGCCCGGGCGGGTTGCCGCAGGTGGAGGCGGTCGGGCGCTGGCTGGAGCAACACATGCCGACAAGCTTCACGCCCGGCATCCTGCACGGCGATTACCACATCAAGAACGTGCTGTTCCGCCCTGACAGTCCGGCGCTGGCCGCCATCGTCGATTGGGAACTGAGCACAGTGGGTGACCCGATGATCGACCTCGGGTGGCTGATGGCCACCTGGCGGGGGCAGGGCGCGGACGACCCCGGATCGCCCATCGAAATCGAGCCCTGGTCGGGGTTCCCCACGGCGGTCGAGCTGGTGGACTGTTACGCCGAGCGCACCGGAGCCGATGTGTCTCAGGCGCGTTGGTACGGCGTGTTGGCCTGCTACAAGCTGGGCCTGTTGCTGGAAGGCACCTTTGCGAGGTCTTGCGCGGGCAAGGCCGATCAGGCGCTGGGCCAACGCTTTCACCACAACGCCGTCAATCTGCTGGAACGTGCAGCGAGGTGGACCGAATGAACACACCCATGGACAACACACCGGGGTGGACCACTGGGAACCGCGACACCCCGGTCGCGGCCCTGGCGCGCGCCGTGGCCGCGCACCCGCACAAAGTGCTGTTCGCTTTCAGCGGGGAAACCACCACCTACGCCGAGTTCGACGCGCTCACCAACCGAATGGCCCATGCGCTGAGGGCATTGGGGGTGAAGACCGGCGCCACGGTCACCTCCTTGTTCGACAACCACCTCGACGCGGTGGTGCTGTGGATCGCGCTCAACAAGCTGGGTGCCGTGAGCGTGCCGCTGAACACCGCGCTCAAGGGCGAGTTCCTGCGCCACCAGGTGGTGGACTCGGGGGCCGAGATCGTCGTGTGTGACGCGGTCTATGCGCCGCGCCTGTTCGAGGTCTCGGAGCACATCGGCAACGTCAAGCGCGCGCTGGTTCGCGGAACGCTGGAAGTCCGTCCATCCGTTGGCTTTGCGATCGAACACCTGGACGAGCACCGGGGGTTTGATGCCACGCCCATAGCCGAGCTGCCCGACCCCGCAGCGCTCAACGCCCTGATCTACACCTCCGGCACCACCGGCCCGTCCAAGGGCTGCATGATCAGTGGCAACCAGATGTGCCACGTGGCCCGCCTGCTCTTGCGGGCGGCGCCGTTCGGCCCGGACGATGTGCTCTGGACCCCGCTGCCGCTGTACCACATGAACGCGATCGCGACGGGTGTGGTGTCCACGTTGCTGGTCGGCGCGACGATCTCGATCGCCCCCAGGTTTTCAGTCAGTGGCTTCTGGCCCGCCGTGGAGGCCTCGGGCGCCACCGTGGTGTCGATCCTGGGTGCGCTCGGCACGCTGCTCGCTCAGGCGCCGGACAACGACGCCATGCAACGCTGCTTTGGCCAGATCCACACGGTCAAGGGCAATCCGTTCCCAGAGGAAATCAAGGCCATCTGGCGCACGCGTTTCGGTACACGCCAGATCGGATCCAACGCTTATGGATTGACGGAGGCACTGATCACATCGGTGCCCGCAGGTGAACCGGTGCCGCCGGGTTCGTCGGGACGCTGTGCGCCCGAGTTTGATGTGCGCATCTTTGACGACCAGGACCACCCGCTGCCGCCGGGTCAGGCCGGTGAGGTGGTGTGTCGCCCCCTGCACCCCGACATCATGTTCAAGGGCTACTGGCGCCGCGCCGAGGACACGCAGAAGGTGATGGGGAACATGTGGTTCCACACGGGCGACATTGGCAAGTTCGACGAGGCCGGGTTCTTCTATTTTGTGGACCGAAAGAAGGACTACCTGCGCCGACGCGGGGAGAACATCTCCAGCTTCGAAATGGAGTCGGCGATCTTGCTGCACCCCGATGTCGAGCAGGTCGCGGTGCATGCCGTGCGGTCGAACCTGGGCGAGGACGATCTCAAGGTCACCGCCCTGCTGGTGGAGCACGCGCAACTCACCGAGGAAGCCTTGTGCCGCTGGCTGGTGGACCGGGTGCCTTACTACGCTGTGCCCCGCTACATCGAGTTCCGGGAAGAGCTGCCGGTCAATCCACAAGGGCGGGTGCTGAAGTACCAGCTGCGCGACGAAGGCGTGACACCCGCCACCTGGGACATCGAAAAGTCCCCCATCAAAGTGAAGCGCTGACGGTCACGGTCACGTTCAGGCTCACGTTCAAGGAAAACCCACATGTCTGTTTCTGAATTGACCGGTCGCCGCATCCTCATCACCGGAGGGGCCAGTGGCATGGGCGAGGGCTTGGTGCGTTCGCTCACGGCCATGGGCGCGCTGGTGGTGTCCATGGACCTGAATCGCACCAGCGGTGAAGCCATTGCCACGGCCGCGGGCGCCCGGGGTTTCATCGAGGTCGATGTGGCCGACGAGGCCTCCGTGGCGCAAGCCGTGGACGCTGCCTGCGCCGGTCTGGGTGGCCTGGATGTGCTGATCCACGCCGCCGGCATCGCGCCGTCCTCGCCAGCGCAAGACACCAGCCTGGCGCTGTGGGAGAAGGTCTTCGCGGTCAACGCTACCGGCACTTTCCTGATGAACCGGGCTGTGTTCCCCCACCTGCAGGAACACGGCGGCAGCATCATCAACTTTGCGTCCGCAGCCGGTGCGCTGGGCCTGCCCAACAAATCGGCGTATTCGGCCGCCAAAGGGGCCGTGCTGGCCTGGACCCGCACGGTGGCGCAGGAATGGGCGCCCTACAACATCCGCGTGAACGCGATCGCCCCGGCCATCTGGACACCGATGTACGACAAGACCCGCGCCGAAATGAGCCCGGAACAACTGACCGCGCACGACGCCATGATGGCCAGGGTGATTCCGCTGGGGGGCCAGCTGGGCGACATGGAGCGCGACCTGGTGCCCGTGCTGGCCTTTCTGGCTTCTCCGGGCGCGCGCTTCATGACGGGGCAGACCTTCGCCGTGGACGGCGGTACCCTGATGGTTCGCTGATCGGGAGAAGGCGCATCAGCGCCAGCCGCCGCTGCGGGCTGCGGGGGGCTGATCAAAGTGCGGGGGGCGCACCGACACGCTGGCACCGCCATGCAGGCGCGGCTGCACGGCACCCAGGAAGTTGTACGGGAACAGCGCCGGCAGAGCACCCACCTGGTCCAGCCGGTCGCGCAGTTCGGGCGGCAATTCAAAGTCCAGGGCGCGCAAGCCGTCTTCCAGTTGTTCCAGCCGGGTGGCGCCGAGAATCACCGAACTGAGGGCAGGGCGACCCGACAGCCAGTTGATGGCCACCCGTGCCATGGGTTGCCCCAAGGCCTTGGCGACGGACTCCAGCGCTGCAACGATCTCCCAGTTGCGGGGTGTCAGCTTGTTCAACGCAGGCGTCGCCACCGCAGCGGTGGTCTTGATGCGGCCAGCCTGTTGGGCCTGCGCCTCGACGTTGGGCAGGTACTTTCCGGACAACAGCCCTCCGCCCAAGGGGCTCCAGGCCACCAGCCCGAGCCCCAGCTCCTGGCACATGGCCGGAAACTCGTATTCGATGCCGCGCTGCACCAGCGAATACTCCAGCTGCACGGCGCATGGCCCTTCGAGGCCGTGACCCTGAGCCAGGGTGGTGATGCGGGCGGCGTACCAGGCGGGCACGTCCGAGAGCGCCCAGTGGCGGATCTTTCCGGCCCGCACCAGGTCGTCCATGCTGCGAAGCACCTCCTCTGCCGGCGTGATGCCATCCCACGCATGCAGGTAGTAAAGATCCACGTGGTCTGTTTTCAGCCGCGTCAGCGAGGCTTCGATGGAGCGCATCAGGTTCTTGCGGCCGTTGCCCGCAGCGTTCGGGTTGCCTTGCGGGTTCTGGTGGTTGAAGCTGTATTTGGTGGCCAGGACCACGCGATCACGCGTGCCCGTTTCGGCCATGAGCTCGCCCAGCCAGGTTTCGGCGGTCCCTTGGGTGTAGATGTCGGCGGTGTCGATGAAATTGCCACCCGAGGCCAGGTAGGTGTCGAACATCGAGCGCGCGGTCGCCCGGTCGCAACCCCAGCCGTTTTCGGTGCCAAACGTCATGGTGCCCAGCGCAAGGCGCGAGACGCGCAAACCGGTGCGGCCCAGCAGGTGGTACGGGGTGGGTGTCATCGGATGCTCCTGATCTTGTTTTGTATTAATACAGATTGACAAAAAGTGTTCAATCATTAGACTGTTCGATCCCTGCTCATGTCAAGTACGGGTGGCCGCTCGAGGGCCCTTTCCTCGTCTCTTCCCACTGTTTCAAATCATGCTGATCGACGCCCACGCCCACCTGATCACCCCCGGAATGCTCAATCGCCATGCCTTCTGGGGGCCGTTCATGAAGATGCAGGGTTTCACCGTCGGAAACTTTTCGCTGGGTACAAAACAGAAATCCAAGGCGGCCAGCGATGAAGAGGCGGAAGCGAACCTGTTGGCGAAGATGACGCACGCCTCGCGCCGTGAGTTGATGGCACAGCGGGGCGTGGACCAGATCGTGGTGTCCACCCCGTCGCATGCGTTCATGTACTGGGCGGACGACTTCGGCAGCGAGTACGCGCGCATCTGCAACGAAGAGATGTCCGCCTATTGCGCCCAGGACCCGGCGCACTTTGCCTTCTGGGCCCACGCCAACCTGGCCGAGCCCGCTGAAGCCGCGCGCGAGATCGAGCGCGCCGTGACGCAACTCGGGGCCAAGGGGGTTTGTGTGGGCGGCGCCAACTTCAAGGGCTTGCAGGCCTATAGCGAGGAACTGTTCCCCGTCTGGGAAGCCGCCACCCGGCTGGACGTTCCGCTGATGGTGCATGGCTACAACCAGTCTGTGTGGTGGGGCGACAAGCACGCGGAAGACCGCTTTGAAACCACCTCGATCGTGGGCGACTGCGTCGATGAGACCCTGTTTTTCTGGTACCTGATCTGTGGTGGTGCACTGGACGTTTTCCCCACGCTGAAAACCTACATCAACCACGCCGGGGGCATGTCGGTGTTCCAGCTCGGTCGTCTGGCCGAGCTGAACAAGTCGATGGCACCCGACGCCCGCAACAAGCGCCCGTTCATGGATTACCTGCCCAGTTTCTGGTTCGATCTGGATGTGCACCACCCGGCCCTGCGTCGCGCGGTGGTGGAGGTGGTGGGTGCTGACCAGGTCCTTTACGGCACCAACTTTGGCGGTGCCTACGACAACGGTGACCTGACCGCCGGGCTCGGCCTGTCGGACGCCGACGTGGCCAAGATCCGCAGCGGGAATGCGCGCCGTCTGCTGAAACTCGACGCCCCCGTCGCGGGGTAACAGGCTTTGTCCTCAGCCGGCGCCAGGTCTGGCTGCTGGTGTGGATCACCCCGTTATAGGGGGGCACTGGCCCTTCATCAAGTTGGTTGTCGGAGCCTGCCCCGAGGTGCCGTTGCAGGCCTGTCCATGCTGCTGAGCCTGCCTTGTCTATCGGGTGGGCAAGTCAATGCATGAGCCTCTGCGTGTACCCCGGAGGCATCGCCTTGCGGTCGACTAGGACAGAATCCGATCAACTGCTCAAAAATCTGAAAAAGACCCTAAAAGTTTGAGGTAGATCAAGGGCGCACATGATTCGATTCCGGGTAAACCCTTGTAAGTTATACACAAACAATAAAACTGTCTTAAATTAGTTTCCATGCCTGCAATGGTGCTGGCTCCAAGGAGACTGATATGTTGACGCGTAGCAATCCGGTGTTGGCCGATGGAACCAAGATCTCGGACCTCATCAACCTGGACACCCGTGAAGTGAAGATGCGGGTTTTGTCCGATACCGAGCTGTACCAGCTCGAGATGGAAAAAATCTTCGCCAAGACGTGGGTATTTCTGGCCCACGAGACGGAAATACCCAACTCGGGTGATTTTGTTCAGCGGGACATGGGATCGGATTCGGTCCTTGTCACGCGCGACCGCGAAGGCTCGGTGCATGTGGTGCTCAACGCCTGTACCCACCGGGGCATGAAGGTGTCCACCCTGGACATGGGCAATACGCAGGCCCACATGTGCATTTACCACGGCTGGGCCTTCAAGCCCAACGGTGACTTCATTGGTGCACCCGTCGATAAAGAGTGCATGCACGGGAAGATGATGAGCAAGGCAGAGCTCTCATTGACCAAAGCCCGTGTGGCGATCTATGGCGGCATGATCTTCGCCACCTGGAACATCGAAGGTCCGTCGTTTGACGAATTCCTGGGCGATGCCAAGTTTTACTACGACACCATGTGGTGCCGCACCACCAAAGGCATGGAAGTGCTGGGCCCGCCGCAACGCTTCATCATCAAGGCCAACTGGAAGACTGCGGCTGAGCAGGGGGCTTGCGACGGCTACCACACGCTGACCTTGCACCGCTGGCTGGGGGAGATCGGCCCTTACGCGAAGAAGCCCGGTGCCGAGGGCGGCGGCGCTGACCTGACCCCGGAGATGTACGGTGTTGAAGTCTGGACCGACCACGGCCACACCATGCGCTGCATCGATCTGGACCGCAAGGTGCGTCGCATCACCGGCCAGGACCCGTCCGAGCTGACACCCGAGCAGAAGCTGGCCGTGCTGCCGCCCCCAGGGTTGACACCGGAGATGATTCCCGAGGTGGTGAGCCGCCTCTCGCCCGAGCAGATCCGGGTGATGAGCTCCAACCCGCCGCAGGTGGGCAACTTTTTCCCCAACGGCCTGTTCGAGTTTCTCTATCTGCCCACGGCCGACGGCAAGGTGGTCAGTGCCATGGCGTTGCACACCTATGTCCCCATGGGGCCGGACAAGTTCATGTTCATGAACTGGATCCTGGCAGAAAAGGACACCCCCCCCGAGCAGAAGGCCGCCATGCTGCGCATTTCCTGCCAGTTGCTGGGTACCTCCGGCATGGTCGAGCAGGACGATTCCGACACCTGGCCGCACCAGACCATCGTGTCCAAGGGTGCCATGAGCAGGAACATCACGCTGAAGTACCAGGCGAAATATGAGACCGGCAAGCCCGACGGTTGGCCCGGTCCCGGCCATGTGGGCAGCGGCTTTACCAAGGACGACACCAACTGGAGCTTCTGGCAGTACTGGCACGAACTGATGACTCAGGCGTCTTGAGTTGCCCATGCCAGCCCCACATCACCAGGAGATCACCATGCTTGCCCATTTGCTCGAACCCACACCCTTGCCACCTACCGTGCGCAGCAACCGCCTGCCCGTCGGTAGCCCGTTGTACAACGAATGCGTTGAGTTCCTCATTGATGAAGCCGAAATGCTCGATGAGCTTCGCTTTGCCGAATGGAGCCAACTTCTGGCGCAGGACATTGAATACAACGTTCCCCAGCGCTTGACACGGCCCGTGCGCATGCAGGACGGCACCATCATCCGCACGGTCCAGCACATGCACGACAACCACGCGTCGTTGATGCTGCGCGTGCGCCGCATCACGGAGACCCGCAGTGCTTGGTGCGAAGACCCGCCGTCGCGTACGCGCCGCTTGGTCAGCAACGTGCGTGTCTACAGGACCGAAAAGCCGAATGAAATTAAGGTGCAGAGCTACATGCTGCTCACCCGGAACCGGTTCGACTTCGATTACTTTGACCTCATCCCCTGTGACCGGCACGACGTGTTGCGCAAGGACGGAGACACCCTGCAATTGGCGCGGCGCGAGGTCCTGATCGACCAATCCGTGCTCGGAACGCCCAACCTGGGCATCTTCCTTTGATCTGTCCTCCCACCCTCTGCTGATCAGGATCAAAAAATGACCACCACCTACCGCTCCGAAAAGCTCGAACAAGCGTTCGCAGCACTGTCGGCCAACTACCGGGGAACCGACATCGACCTGTATGCGGCGTGCCGCGACAGGCGCGCGAACACGCCGGTCGCGACCGGCGACTTCATGAACAGCATCGGCGTGCCCACCCATGCGGGCGCCAATCACGGCCACCCGACCTTCACCCTGTTCAAGTACAACGATGTCAAGACCGTGCTGCAGGATTCCGCCACCTTCAACAGCCGCTTCATGGCCAAGGGCTTCGGCAGCTTTTTCAGTGCCGATGGGCTGGTCATCACGGCCATGGACGGTGAAGCGCACCGCAAGGCCCGCGGGCTTTTGCAGCCGGTGTTCGCACCCGACGCGGTGCTGCCATGGCGCACCGCCATCGAACACCAGATTCGCGACGAATTCATCCTGCCGCTGGTGCCGGAAAAGCGCGCCGACCTGATGGACTTTGCCCTGTACTTTCCGATCCGGGTCATCTACGGACTGATCGGTTTTCCGGACGAAGAGCTGGGCAACTTTTACGAGTACGCGGCGATGGGACTGACCGTGCTGGCCGGTCCCAAGCTCGACCCGACCGAAGAGGCGGCATCCCGCGAACGCGCCATGAAGGCCACCAACACCTTGTACGAGGCCGTGATGGCGCTGGTCAAACGCCGCCGCGCCGAAGGTGCGCCCGGTGACGACCTGGTTTGCCGCCTGTTGCGTGCCGAGTTCGAGGGCCGCAAGCTCGATGACCACGAAATCACGACCTTCGCTCGCTCGATGGTGGCCGCCGGCGGTGAAACCACCACCCGCACCTTCAGCTCGATCATGACGCTGCTGTTGCAGCGCCCTGCTTTGGTCGAGCGGGTTCGTAACGATCGCAGCCTGGTGGCCAAACTGATCGACGAGAGCGTGCGCTTCGAGCCGGTGTCCACGGTCAAGGTGCGCCAGGCTGTTCGCGATGTCGAGATCCGTGGTGTGCAGATTCCCAAGGATGCGATGGTGCAGTGCGTGGTCGCTTCGGCCAATCGCGACGAAGAGGTGTTCGACAACAGCGACACCTTTGACATCGATCGCCGCCAGAAGCCGTCCTTCACCTTCGGCTTCGGCCCGCACATGTGCATCGGCCAGTACCTGGCAAAGATGGAACTGTCCATCGCCATCAATGCGGTGCTCGACCTGTTCCCCAACGTTCGACTCGACCCGGACCGCCCCGCGCCCGTGATCGCCGGAAGCATGTTGCGCGGCGCTTCCTCGGTTCCCGTGATTTGGGACTGAAGACCCTGACCATGAAACGTGGCGTTCCAACGGTCGTCGACTTTGACGAACACGCCATCGACACCCTGATCGACCCGCCGGTGATCAGGCCCCCACACCTCTGCACATTCCTTTGATCTGGAGACCCTCATGAAACTCGACGACCTCATTCTTGTCAGCGTGGACGACCACGCGATCGAACCGCGCGGTGCTTTTGACCGCCACATGCCAGCCAAATTCAAGGGCCGCGAGCCCAAGGTGGTGCAAAGCAAGGGCCGTGATGTCTGGGTCTTTGAAGGCCGTGCCACGGGCTACATGGGCCTGAACTCGGTGGTGGGTCGGCCGAAGGACGAATACGGCATGGAGCCTCTGGGCTATGAACACATGCGCCGCGGCACCTGGGATATCAAAGCCCGTGTCGAGGACATGAACGCCAACGGCGTTCTCGGGTCGATCTGCTTTCCGACCTTTCCCGGTTTCGCAGGTCAACGCTTCCAGCAGTACAAGGACGCGCGGGAGGTCTCGTTTGCAGCCATCCAGGCCTACAACGACTGGCACCTGCACGATTGGTGCAATGCCGCACCGGGTCGGTTCATTCCACTGAGTCTGATTCCCTGGTGGGACGGTGCATTGGCGGCTCAGGAAATCGGGCGCATGGCGAAACTCGGCGTTCACGCGATTTCGCTCTCGGACAACCCGGCACTGCACGGATTCCCGTCGATCCACTCTGACCACTGGGACCCGGTATGGCAGGCCTGCGCGGACAACGACGTCGTGATCTGCTGCCACATCGGTACCGGCGTCAAGGCCGAGCATGCCTCGGACCTCACGCCGATCGATGCCTGGATCACCTCGATGCCGATCTCGATCGCCAACTCGGCCGCCGACTGGATCTGGGCACCCATGTGGAAGAAATACCCCAACCTGCGCATGGCCTTGTCCGAGGGCAGCATCGGGTGGATTCCCTATCTGCTGGAGCGCGCCGACTTCACCTACCGGCACCACCACGAGTGGACCAACACCGACTTCGGCGGCGGAAAGCCCAGCGATGTTTTCAGAAAGCACATCATCACCTGCTTCATAGAAGACGAATTTGGCCTTCGCAATCTGGCCGACATCGGTGAAGACAAGGTGACCTGGGAATGCGACTACCCGCACTCCGACTGCACCTGGCCGGGTTCCCCGGAGATCTTCCATGCCCAGACCCAGCACCTGACCGATGTGCAGATCGACAAGATCGGCCACCTCAATGCCATGCGGGAGTTCTCCTATGACCCGTTCTCGATTTTGGGACGCGAGAACTGCACGGTGGGCGCGCTGCGGGCGCAGGCCAAGCATGTGAGTGTGGAGCCCATGTTGGGCATGGGAGGGGCCAAGCCGGTGCGTGTGGCCGGTAAGCCCGTGACGTCGGGCGACATCAACAAGATGTTTGCCGATGCAGATGCCGAAACCGCGCTGTAACCCAAGGCGAACCAGATGAAACAACGCAACGATGTGCCATGTCAGGTCGATTTCCGGCATTATGACCATGTCGGGCTGAACCTTGACCAGCAGGCGTTCGCCTGATGCGCGCCGCTGTCATCACCGAGCGCGGCCTGGGACCGGTCCTGCAGGACTTTCCTGCTCCGCAAGCACGCGAGGGCGCGACCTTGATCAAGGTCGACACCGCCGGACTGGGAGGCTGGGACGTTCTGGGCGCCTACCGTCTGGGGGTGCAATTCCCTTGCGTCATTCGTGGCGAGGGGGTCGGCCGTGCGTCGGATGGGCGCCGGGTCTATTTTGGTGAGCGCTCGGTGGCGCCCTTTGGCGCCTGGGCCGAGCAAACCCTGGTGCCGACCGAAGAGGTGTGGGACGTGCCCGACGATGTGGACGATGTGCTCGCCATCACCATGGGCATCGCGGGCACGGGCGCGCTGCTGCCGCTGGAGCAGGCCGCTATCAAGCCCGGCGAGAACGTGTTGATCCTCGGCGCGACCGGAACGCTGGGGCAGATCGCGCTTCAGCTCGCGCGCATTCTGGGGGCGGGTCGTGTGGTGGGGGCGGCCCGAGATGCGGCCGCGCTGGAACGCCTGCGCGCCCGCGGCCTGGCCGATGCCGTGGTGGCGCTGGGCAGCGACGACGATGCCGCCGCCCTGAAGGCCGTGGCGGGGGAGGGCTTCGACGTGGTGCTCGATGGCGTCTGTGGACCGCCCCTGCTCGCTGCCCTGAAGGCCACACGCTGGGGGGCACGCATCCTCACCATCGGCACCGGCGCCGGGCGCGACATCCAGCTCAACATCGCCGATCTGCTGTTCCGAACGCTCAGCTGTGTGGGCACTGGTCAGCGTTCACCGAGTGATCGTGAGGCCACCTGGCGCAGGCTCTTGCAGCTGGCACGTGAACACCAGATCACTTTCGATCATGTGGGTTACCGCTTCGATCAGATGCCTGATGCCTGGGCGGCGCAGGTGGCGGGGCCTCATGCCAAGATCACGGCCTCCTTTCGGGGCTGATGCGCATGCTGTGGATGGGCTGATCCAGCAGCAGGGCAATGAGTGGGGTAGAAGATCGGTGTTAACCCTTGTTTTTTGCCGCATTTTGCAAATACGAGGGGCTTTATATGTACACAGTTGGATGAATTGTTTATATTAAGTCTTCACCGCTGCTTAACAGATGAAGGAGACGCGCATGCTGAGCCCGACACACCTCACACTTTCCGATGGAACCAAGGTCTCTGACCTGGTCAATGTCGCCACCCGGGAGGTGCAGATGCGCGCACTCTCGGATCCCGAGCTCTACGAGATGGAGATGGAACAGATCTTCGGCAAGATCTGGGTATTCCTCGGTCACGAATCTGAGATTCCGAACTCCGGCGATTTCATCACCCGCGACATGGGTTCCGACTCGGTGCTGGTCACGCGCGACAAGTCGGGCGAGGTCCATGTGCTGCTCAACCTGTGTTCGCACCGCGGTATGCGGGTTTCAACCCTGGATGCGGGCAACACCCAGATTCACACTTGCATCTACCACGGTTGGGCATTCCGCCCGAACGGTGCCTTTCTCGGTGCGCCGGTCGAAAAAGAGACGATGCACGGCAAGATGATGAGCAAGGATGAGCTGGGTCTGAAGAAGGCCCGGGTCACGCTGTATGGTGGGCTGATCTTTGCGACCTGGAACATCGACGGGCCTTCGTTTGATGACTTTCTCGGCGATGCCAAGTGGTACTACGACATTCTTTTCAAGCGCACGGACAAAGGCATGGAAGTGCTGGGTCCGCCGCAACGCTTCACGGTTCGCGCCAACTGGAAGGCTGCCGGCGAGCAATCGGCCGCCGACGGGTACCACACGCTGACCCTGCACCGCTGGCTCGGCGAGGTCGGCAATTACTCCAAGAAGGGTGAGGGTGAGGGCGGCGGCGGTGATCTGAGCCCAGAGATGTACGGCGTGGAAGTGAGCTCTCCCCATGGCCATGCGTTGCGCTGCATCGATCTGGGGCGAAAGATCCGCCGCATGACGGGGCTGGACCCCGATGTGCTCAGCGTTGACGAAAAGCTCAACGCCTTGCCACCGGCCGGTATGACCAAGGACATGGTCGAGCAACTCAAACGCAACCTTACCCCTGAACAGCTGAAGGTGCAGACCAGCATGCCACCCCAGGTGGGCGGCATTTTCCCGAACGTGTTGTTTGGCTTTGTCTACATCCCCCAGGCCGATGGCACCGTGGTCGGCTCGATGACCATGCACGCCTATGTGCCTAAAGGGCCGGACAAACTGGAGTTCGTGAACTGGATCTTCGCCGAGAAGGACGCGCCGCAAGATCTGCGCGACAAGATGCTCAAGCAGACCATCCAGTTGTTTGGTACGTCGGGCATGGTTGAGCAGGACGACTCCGACACCTGGCCTCACATGACCCTGGCCGCCAAGGGCGCACAGGGCAAGAAGGCGACGCTGAAGTACCAGGCGGTCTACGAAACCGGCGCCCCCGAAGGCTGGCCCGGCCCTGGCATCGTCAATGAGGGCTTCACCAAGGACGACACGCAGTGGCACTGGTGGATGTATTGGCGCCAGCTCATGGGCGGCAATGTCTGAACCCTCTTCCAGCCCCCGAGCTCTCGTCGCAATTCGATACCCCCATTTTCGGAGATTCTCATGAGTGAAGCCCAAGGCGCCCTGGTGCCGATTGGATCGCCTGTTTACAACCAGATCCTCCAATTCCTGTACGTCGAAGCGCGACTGCTGGATGAAACCCGCCTCAAGGAATGGGGCGACACGCTGGCACAGGATCTGATCTACACCGCCCCCTTGAGGGAAACCCGGCCGGTGAGTCAGCAGGCGGCGTCGGTGGTGCGCACCATGCAGCACTACCACGACGACTGGCGTTCCGTGATGGGGCGCATTGTCCGCCTCACCGGTACCAAGAGCGCCTGGGCGGAAGACCCCCCATCGCGCACGCGGCGGCTGGTGACCAATGTCCTGGTTGAAGAGACCGACAAGCCCCAGGAATACAGCGTGCGCAGCTACCTGCTGGTGACGCGCAGCCGTTTCAACTTCGACGAGTTTGACCTGATCAGCGCCGAGCGCCGGGATGTGCTGCGGGTCGATGGCGAGAGCTTCAAGCTGGCGCGCCGTGAGATCCTGCTGGATCAGGCTGTGCTGGGAACTCCGAACCTGGCCATCTTCCTCTGAGCCTGTTAATCGCCTTCAGACCTTGAAGGCGATCCAGTCCTGGTCGTCCCGGCACAACTGGTCGGGCTGCCAGGTGAAGTTCCAGGTCGAACCCACCTGGCGCAGAGCCAGAGGGGCCTGTTCAGGCTGTTGCGCATAGCAGGCGCCGCTCAATTGGGCGTGCCGTTGGGCATCAAGTGGGCGGTTCTTGCCCATGGATATCACCGCACATCGCCGCAACACCAGGGCCGCCTCGGCCATGTCTTCGCTCAGGTGGCTCAGAGCCCAGCGCGCCATGCCCTGGCGCAAACCGATGCCGCTGTAGGGCGGCGGTCCTTCGATCTCAAGATCCTGGACATCCCAGGCCAGCAGCCGGGTGCCGTCTCGGTCCAGGGTGGCATGGGTGCGCCCGTCGACCCGCAAAGGTATCTCGATGTCATAGCGCCGTTCCTGCAGAGCGCGTGCCGCGGCCGCGGCCGTCAGGCCACTGAGTTCCAGCATGTGGGTGCATTGCTGGCTGGCATCGACCTGGCGCATCACCGCGTGTGCACTGGTGGCTGGGACCGTACCCACCAGCTGCTGGAGCTGGTCTGCCGCAGAGGGGCACAGGCTGTAGGGGTGGCGGGGCGCTTGCGCGTGCAGGGAAGCGATGAGGCCATCCCGGACCACCAGTTCAACCCGGAAATGGTGGAAGTCGTCCTCAAGCGCAGCCCGGTACCGGATGCCGATCTCCATGGGGTCGGTGGCGATCAGAATGCGTCGTCGGAACAGAGGCATGCGGACTTTCTAGGGTTTCTACCGAGCAGGAAATCCACGATGTTCACGTCTTCCCGGCTGACACGAGTTGTCTTAAAGTGTACGATAAATAAGAATGTGTTCAATATATATCTGGAGACTCGATGGATCTGCTGAAAGACAAAGTGGCCTTGATCACAGGGGCCGGGGGCGGCATAGGCCGAGGCGTCGCTCGATGCTACGCACGCGAAGGTGCGGCGGTGCTGATTGCCGAGCTTGACCCGGTGACAGGGGCTGAGGCCGAACTCGAGCTCAAGCAGATGGGTGCCCGCGCCCTGTTCGTTCCGACCGACGTGTTGCGCAAGGAAAGTGTGGAGGCTTCGGTCCAGGCTGCGGTGGACCATTTCGGGGGGCTCGACATCCTGGTCAACAACGCCTTTGTGCCTTCGGAGAACGTGTTGCTGGAGGACAAGACGGACGCGATGCTGGAGCGCACCCTGACCTCGACCGTCTGGGCCAGCTGGTGGGCGATGCGTGCGGCCATGCCGCACATGCGCCAGCGCGGTGGTGGGCGCATCATCAACTTCACCTCGATTGATGTGGACATTGGCGCCTGGCAACACGCGGACTACAACACGGGCAAATCGGGTGTGGTCGGGTTGACCCGCAGCGCGGCGGCCGAGTGGGGCCGTTTCAACATCACCTGCAACGCCATTGCGCCGACCGCCATGGGCGCCACCTTCCACAAGCTGGCCGCTGAAATCCCCGGTTTTGCCGAGCGCTCGGCGGCAGCACGACCGCTGGGTCGATCCGGTGACCCGGAGCTCGACATCGGGCCTGTGGTCGTTTTTCTGGGTTCGGAGATGGCCCGGTTCGTGACCGGGATCACCATGCACGTGGACGGCGGCCTGCACCTGCCCGGCTACAACTCGCGCCCGGCCCATGTGCCGGTGCGCGAATACTGATGGACCAAGAAGCGCTGGGTTTAGCGCTTCTTGACCTGGATGCCGCTGGTCTCCTGATCCCAGGTGGTCGGCGTGCAGCCCTGGTCACGCAGTTCGTACTTGAGAACCCGCCCCTGTGGGTTCTTCGGGAGGCTGTCGCGGAATTCGATGTAGCGCGGCAACGCGTAATAAGGCACCGCGTCAATGGCCCACCGGAACAGGTCCTCGGGACTCAGCGTCATGTCGGGGCGCAGCATGGCCGTCACCTTGACGTCGTCCTCTCCCTTGTCAGACGGCACGGCGTGCACAGCGACTTCAGCGAGGGCCGGATGACGCGCAAACGCCGCCTCCATCTCGAAGCTGGAAATGTTCTCGCCGCGCCGGCGCAAGTAGTCCTTCTTGCGGTCCACGAAGTAGAAAAAACCTTGCTCGTCGAACTTGCCAATGTCCCCGGTGTGCAACCAGAGATTGCGCATGATCTTCAGCGTGTCTTCTGGCCGGCGCCAGTAGCCCATGAACATGATGTCCGGGCGCAGCGGTCGCACCACGATCTCGCCGGAAGTCCCGGTCGGTACCTCGCGGTCGAGGTCGTCCACGATGCGCACGTCGAAGTCGGGAATGCGAGTGCCCGACGAGCCGGGCGCTGCGTATTCACCCCCGGCCAGCGAGGTGATAACCGCCGCCTCCGTGAGCCCGTAGCCATTGCCGCCCACCTGTTTGGCGCCAAAGCGTTCGCGCCAGATGGCTTTGACTTCTTCGGTGAACGGATTGCCACGCACCGTGTGGATCTGTCCCTTGCAGCGCTGTCCCGCTTCGGTGTCGGGCGCATTGGCCAGCATGGCGCCCATGCTGCCCAGGATGGAGGCGATGGTCGCACCGCTGCGCTCCACCTCGGGCCAGAAATTCGACACCGAAAAGCGCGGCACAAAGGCGACACGGGCGCCGACCAGGATCGACGCCAGCACGCCCACGCACATGGCGTTCATGTGGAACAGTGGCAGCGGCGTGATCGTGACGTCGTTTTCGTTGGCCGGACCGGCGCGCAGTTGCAGGCGCGCCAGGTTGCACATGTAGTTGTAGCTGATCATGCAGCCCTTGGACGGCCCGGTGGTGCCCGAGGTGTAGATGAGGCAAGCGAGTTCCCAGGGGTTGGGTTTGCGCTCGATCGCGCTGTCGTCATAACCCTGGTGCTCGCTGAGAGGTGCCAGTGGCAGGGTGCCACACTGTCCGTTGCCGGGCTCACCCCGGGTCAGCACCTGCTTCACGTCCGGCAGCCCATCCGAGACCGCCGCGATGCGTTCGACGTAGTTCGCTTCGCAGACCACCAATGCGGCTCCTGCATCGGCGATCTGGTGGCGCAGAAATTCGCCCTTGAGGGCCGTGTTGATGGGGACGCTGACAGCGCAAAGCTTGTTGATGGCGAACCAGCAGAGCACCGCGTCGACGTTGTTGTCGAGCATCGTCACCACGGTTTGCCCAGCTTGCACACCGAGTGCTGCAAACGAATGGGCCAAGCGGGTCGATTGGCGATCCACCTCACCGTAAGTATGAAATTCACCCGAAAAGTCGAGCAGAACCCGGTCAGGGTGTTTCGCTACCGCGCGTTCAAGCGCTGCAATGACCGTATCCTGTTGACCGAGAGACCATGTGTCTGGGTTGCCAATGCCTGCCATGTGAAAAGCTCCAAACCGTGACGAAAGCCACAGATTATTCTGTATATAGATACTAATTCTAAATGCAGATTTCACAACGGATGTGCTGGTAAACCCTTGACTTTGCCCCGTTGCAGCAACTTCACCGACCTTCAGAAAGTATGGAAATGAGTCTCAAGAGTGCGAAGAAACAAACCTCAGTCGCTCTGGCTTTGGACGTAGAAGCCGAACCTGACGCCCAACCCGAGGGCAAGCCCCGTCCCAGAGTGGCGAAAAAAGTCGTTGCTGCATCGGTGGCAAAAAAGCCCTTGGCCGCTGTCGCGGTGCCAGAAAAAAAGCCGGCGGCCGTGGTGCCGGAAGGTGTCCGGCGCGTGCGCAGCAATCGGCGATCCGAGCAGACCATTGCGAACATCCTGGCGGCCACCGAAAACATCGTGTTGGAATCCGGCGCTGAGCGCATCTCTATCCTGGATGTCTGCCGGGCGGCTGATGTTTCTCGGGGAACGTTCTACCGCTACTTTGCGTCCCAAGATGAGCTGCTGGATGCTTTCTCACGACACAAACGGGCCCGGTTTCATGTGGCACTGGCCGAAGCCGTGGAGTCTTACCAAGATCCCGATGAGCGCTTTGCCGCGCTGATTCGCTACCTCGACTACTACCTCGAACATGGTCGTGCGCGGCGGCTGCTGGTGGTGGCACCGGAGTACGCCCTGGGGTTCTTCCGGCGCATCTTCCACGACTCGGTCGTTCGATTTCAGGATGTCTTGGCCGTGGTCTTTGACGCCTGGGAGGCCCGCATGGGGATCAAGCTCGACCGGGAACTGGTGTGTGAGCTGCTGATCCGATATGTGTTGAGCGAGCAGCTGGTGCCGGGTGACACCGATCGCAAGGCGCTGCCCCGGCGCATCGGGCGGATGGTGGAGTCGCTGATGGCTGGTGGAACGTCCTCGCGCGCAAGGCGCTGACCCGGGCAGGCGGCGTACCCCGTCAACCGGTGGATGGCTTGGATGTGCCCTGCTGCAGAACGGTGGCAATGCGTGCGAACAACTGGTTCATCGGCATCTCGTAGGAGTGGGTGAGCAGCGGATCCTGATGTGCTGAAAAGGCTTGGTAGACCGTTGACCATTCGGCGTGGGTGAGGTGTCGGCGCGCTGCCGGAAAAATGACGGTCTCCTCCAGAGACATGTGTTCCCAGATCGCTCCACTGAGGCGCTGGACCGCTGCGCTGATGGCCGTCTGGGCGTCTGGCTGTCCGCGCTCCTGCCGGGACAGGGCGTCGGACAAGCTGTCGATCAACGCATTTTCCAGGGTGTGCTGCCGCTCCAGTTCGTCCAGCACGGCGTTGTGCTCGCCCGTGTGTTGCCGGAGCAAACGAAAAATGAATGTCTCTTCCTTGGGGTGGTGCAACTTCGCCGGACACTGGCGGAGGTAGTCGACCATCAGGTGCATCAACCCCAGATCGGGCGCCTTGCCGTTGATGCGCCCGGCTTGGTCCAGTTGCTGAAGTCCACTCAGTACCGCAGCGATGGAGCGATGTTCTCCCAGCACGATGGCGAGTGCACGGTTGGCGTCGGCCTCATCGTCATTCGACTCTATGCTGGCCACATGCACCGGCAGGTCGGCGATCTGCAGCAGGCGGTGGGTCACACTGCCGTGCAGCCAACCCCGCAAACCCGGCAAACGGCCGTGCGAACTGACGAAAAGAAGGTCGCAGGCATGCCGGTGTGCTGCGTCAAGAATGGCCTGGGCCGGGTGGTCGCTGACGCTGGCGTCTGTCGAGCACACCACGCCACCGATTCTGGCCGCGTTGCTCGCTTTGAGCAGCACCGCATGCCGGGGCAAATCGCTCTCGTCGCTGAATGCCTGCCGGTCGAGGGAAAACAGCATGGCACCTTCGCCGGTGGCGGTCAGGTCGGGTGCGGCGTAAAAAAAGGTGATTCGAGCTCCCAGGGCGCGCGCGAATTCAACCGAACGGTTCACAGTGGTCACCCCGAGTGGGGTGTCGTCCAAGGCAACCAGCAGGTGTTTGTACATAAAAAATCTCCATGCAAGACAGTGTGCAGAGTACCTGCATCGGGTCCGATCGTGATCTCAGTGTTTTCGATAACTTGAACAGAATCGCATTTTCTGATTAATATCGCATTGATGCAGCGCAAATCCATGTCGAATGTCTGGCATGTACCGCGACTGCTTCGGTGACACACGAAACGACATCCGCGTCTGCCCCTTTGGCCACGCCTGAACCTGAAAGAACCACCATGCTGATCGATCTCCACGCCCACGCACCGCTACCCGGTTACTACAACCAGCACCCGTTCTGGGGGCCGTTCTTCGAAAGGCATCCGGACGGCGATGTCAAACTTCGCGTCGGCCACTGGGTGCTGCGCCTCGGCTCGCCCGAGCGCAAGGCGGCTGTGCGCGCCGGCAATGGTCCGAGCGTCGAGGAATACATGGCGCGCTGGGCTGATCCGAAAAACCGCCTGAACGGCATGGACGCCGCGGGCCAGAACGCGCAAGTGCTGTCGGTCCCTTCGCATTGCTACATGTACTGGGCCGACCCCGAGTTCTCGGTCCGTTTTGCCACCAAAGTCAATGACATCCTGGCCGACTACTGCTCGGCAGCGCCAGACCGCCTGATGTTCTGGGCCCATGCGCCGCTGAATGCACCGCACGATGCGGCGAAGGAAATTCGCCGTGCCTGCACCGAGCTGGGTGCCAAAGGCCTGGTGGCTGGTGGCGCGAACTTCGGCGGTCTGGAAGCCGATTCGCCGCAACTCGATGTGGTCTGGAAAACGATGTGCGACCTGGATCTGCCGATCTTCATTCACGGCTACAACCAGTCGGTTACCTGGGGCATGCAGGCCGACCACGACAAGTACGAGACCACGGCCATCGTGGGGATGAACTACGACGAAACGCGTTTCTTCTGGTACCTGATCAACGGTGGCGTGCTGGATCGCTTCCCCGATCTGAAGGTCTACATCACGCACGGTGGTGGCTACATCCCCTACCAGCTCGGTCGTCTGGCCCAGACCAACCGCAATCTGGATGTGAAATTCAACAAGAAGCCCGTCGAGGAATACCTGAAGAACTTCTGGTTTGACGTGGAGCTGCACGAAGTGCCGATGCGCCAGGCCCTGGTCGACATCATCGGCGCCGACCGCGTGCTGTACGGCAGCAACTTTGGCGGCAGTGACGCTGTTCGCCACGACCTGACCGATGGCCTGCGTTTGTCGGACGACGATCTGCAGAAAATCCGCTGGAAAAACGCGTGTGAACTGCTGCATCTCGATCCGGCCAAGCTGGGCAAACCCGCCGTCAAAGCCGTCGCATGAAACTCGCCCGCTGCACCGATGGCGGCGCACCGTTCTGGGCGCTGGTGAACACCGAACAAGGGGAGCTTCGCCCGATCGAGGGCGGCGTGCCCGATTGGGGGCCGGCGGTCACGCGCGGTGAGGGCGAGGCCGCACTGCGGTTCACCGGGGCCGTGTTGCCCATGGGTTCGGTGAGGCTTCTGCCGCCGATTGAGAAGACCAACCGAGTGGTGGTGGCGGGCGCCAACTACGCCAAGCACCTCGCCGCCGATTTCGGCATCAAGGGCCACAGCCAGCCCATTGCCTTCCTGAAGGCCTACGGCGCACTCATCGGCGCCAATGACGCGCTGCGTTACCCGCACTTGACCCAGGAGCTGGACCACGAAGTGGAGCTGGTGGCGGTGATTGGTGATGTGGTCAATCGCCAGGACCCGATCGCCAGTGTGTTGGGGTATACCGTGGGCAACGACGTGAGTTCGCGTGATCTGCAGCGCAGCGGACCGCCCGGTGTGGGGATGGACCTGTTCGCCGCCAAGAGCGGCGACCAGACCACCGGACTCGGCCCCTGGATCGTGACCCGCGATGAATTCCCGCTCGAGGGCAAATTGTCGTTGCGCCTGTTGCTGCGTGTGAATGGCGACCTCCGGCAGGACGGCGACACCGCCGAGATGACCTGGGACGTGGCGGAGCTGGTGAAGTTCGTGGACGAACGGTCGAGATTCGAGAGCGGCGATGTCATGTTCACCGGCTCACCCGCCGGCACGGCGCAAGGGTCCGGCAAATTCCTCAAGGTGGGTGACGTGGTCGAGGCCGAAATCCCGGGCATTGGAGTCTTGCGCAACACCGTCACGGCCGCGCAATAAACACTCAGAAAGAAATCAAATGAGCATCACGCAAAACAAAGTGGTCGTCGTCGGTGGCGGCTTGATGGGAACGGGCATTGCCCATGCCTTCGCCAGTTCGGGCTTCTCCACCGTGCTGGTGGACAGCAACGAGGCCGCGGCCGCCAAGGCTTTGGCCGCCGTGGCCAAGATCCTTGACGACGGTGTTCGCCTCGGAAAACTCGATGCAGCGGTGGCCGAGGCCGCGAAGGCTCGCCTCACCACACAAACCGATCTGGCCGCCGCCTGTGCGGGGGCGGCGTTGCTGGTCGAGACCGTGACCGAAAACATTGCGGTGAAGAAGCAGGTGGTGGCCACGGCCGCTGCCCACATGCTGCCCGGCGCCCTCATCGCCAGCAACACGTCGGCGCTCAGCGTGACCGAGATCGCCACGGCCGTACCCAACCCGGAGCGGGTGGTGGGAATGCACTTCTTCAACCCGGTGCACAAGATGAAGCTGGTCGAACTGGTGCGCGGCATCGCCACCAGCGACGAGGCCGTGGCCCTGAGCCGTGCGTACAGCGACGCCTTGGGCAAGACGTCGATCGTCGTCAACGAGTCCCCCGGCCTGACCACCAGCCGCATGTCGGCCATGCTGGGCAACGAGGCGATGTGGATGCTGCAGGAAGGTGTGGCCACGGCCGAAGACATCGACACCGCGCTGCGCATGGGCTTCAACCACCCGATGGGGCCACTGGAGCTGGGCGATTTGACCGGCTGGGACACCCGGCTGTCGGTGCTCCGCTACCTGCATTCCACACTGGGTGACAAGTTCCGCCCGTGCCCGCTGATCATCAAGATGGTGGCCTCCGGTCGCCACGGCCGAAAGACCGGCGCGGGCGTGTACCAGTACGACGACAAAGGCCAGCGCGTGCCCGGTTCCGGCCTGAAAGCGAGCGTGCTGTGAGCCGCGTTGATGTCGTGATCGTCGGGGCGGTTCGCACCCCCGTCGGAAAATTCAAGGGCAGTCTGGCGGGCGTTCGCGCCGATCACTTGGGGGCCGTGGTGCTGGACGAACTCATCACCCGCGCCGGGCTTGAACCCGAGCAGGTGGACGATGTCATCTTCGGCTGCGTCACCCAGGTGGGTGAACAGTCGGCCAACATCGCGCGCACCGCACTGCTGGGGGCCGGCTGGCCCTGCACGATTCCTGGCCTGACCATCGATCGAAAATGCGGATCGGGTGAAGAGGCCGTGCACCTGGCCGCGGGCCTGATTGCCTTCGGCTCGGCCGACGTGGTGGTGGCTGGCGGTGCCGAGAACATGAGCCGGGTGCCCATGGGCAGCAACCGCAGCATCCACGGAGAGGCCTTTGGCTGGATGGCCGCCGACCGCTATGAAATGACCGGTCAAGGCGAAGCCGCCGAACGGCTGTGCGATCAATGGGGACTGGTGCGCGAGGAACTCGATGCGTTCGCGGTGGAGAGCCACCGCCGTGCCGCCGCCGCCGCGCTGGCTGGCCATTTCCAGAAAGAAATCGTGTCGGTGCCTGTGGCGCAAGTGCGCGAGAAGGGCACCGAGGGCGAGGCGCCCCTGTTCTCTGCGGATGAAACGATTCGCCCGGGCACGGCGGCTGAAAAGCTGGCGACCCTCAAGACCAGTTTTCGCACCGACGGGCGCCTGACCGCCGGGAACTCATCACAGATTTCCGACGGCGCGGCCGCGTTGCTGTTGATGTCCTCAGTCAAGGCGGAGTCGCTGGGTCTCAAACCCCGCGCCCGCATCCGCGCCATGACCACGGTGGGCTCCGACCCCACGCTGATGCTGACGGGGCCGATCGCGGCCACCCGCAAAGTGCTGGTACAGGCGGGCCTCACGCTGGACGATATCGACCTCTTTGAAATCAACGAAGCGTTCGCGCCGGTGCCGATGGTGTGGATGAAAGAGCTGGGTGTGTCCGCCGAGCGGTTGAACGTCAATGGCGGCGCCATCGCGCTGGGCCACCCCTTGGGGGCCAGTGGTGCGCGCATCATGACCTCGATGCTGCACGAGCTGGAGCGCCGCGGTGGCCGCTACGCGCTGCAGGCCATCTGTTGCGCTGGTGGCATGGCCACCGCCACGCTGATCGAGCTTCTGTAGCCGTGGCGCGCCTGCCGCTGGTGCCGCTGGCCGATTTTCCGGCGCCGCTGGGTGAGGCCGTGCAGCGGGGTGTGGACACCCGCATGCTCAGCTCCACCGTGCCGGTCCAGGTGTGGGCCCACCGGCCGCAGGCGGCGCTGGCTTGGCTGGCGCTGCTGGACCAGTTGCACAACCATGGTCTGCTGGACGCGCGCCTGCGGGAGCTGGTGCGCCTGCGCATCGCCAGCATCACGCAGTGCCAAGCCTGCCAGCTGGCGCGCAAAAGTGATCGTGTGGACGCGCAAGACATCGAGGCCCTCAACTGCCTGCAGACCGGCAGCGAGCACTTCACGCCGGCCGAGCGCGCGGCGCTGACCTACGCCGAGCTGTTCGCGGCCGACGCACACGCCATTGATGAACACCATTTTGCCGCGCTGGCGGCACATTTTTCGACCGCCGAAACCGTGGAACTGCAGATGTTCTGCGCCTTGATGCTGGCGGGCGGTCGCATGACTTTGGTTCAACAAGCCTACGAGGAAACACCCCGATGAGCTCATCGATTTTCGACATCCCCCTTCAAGCACTGGACGGCGCCAACACCAGCCTCGCTCCCTTCAAGGGGCAGGTGATTCTGGTCGTCAATGTGGCGTCCAAATGTGGCCTGACCCCGCAGTACGCCGGCCTGCAGGCCCTGCACGACCGGTTTCATCACCGTGGCCTGCAAGTCACGGGATTCCCGTGCAACGACTTTGCCGGTCAGGAGCCGGGAAGCGAGGGCGAGATTCGCGATTTCTGCGACACCGAGTACCACGTGAACTTTCCGTTGTTCTCCAAACTGCGCATCAACAGCGAACCCCGGCACCCACTGTACGCCGCGCTTATTGCCGCGCAGCCACAGGCCCTGGCGTCTGGCGATTCGCTGCTGCGCGACACCCTGACCAAGCACCAACTGCTGCCCAAGGGCGACACCGATGTGATGTGGAACTTTGAAAAATTCCTGATCGACCGCAACGGTACCGTGGTGGCCCGTTTTGCCCCCGACGTGACACCCAACGACGCACGGCTGATTTCGGCCATCGAGGATGCCCTCGGTTGATCCGGCGACCCGCAGCGAGCGTTCCCGGTTTGGGTGGGCGCTGCTGACGCTGGTCGCTGCGCAGGTCGGTTTGCATGGCTGCCTCAACGGCATGCGCATGACCATCCCCTTGCTGGCGGTGAACGAGGCACGTGGCGCGGCCGTGATCGGCTTGCTGATGGCCCTGTTTGCGGTGTTCCCCTTTTTGTTGGCCATTCCCGCAGGCCGTCTGGTGGACCGGCGGGGGTACCACCTGGCGACGCGCATCGGCGCCCTGCTGGCCCTGGTGGGGGCTGTGCTCGCAGCGTTGAGTTCCCATGTGTGGGCACTGGGAGCCGCCGCCGCCCTGGTGGGCGCAGGCTCGGCGATGGGCATGATTGCGCTCCAGCGCACCGCCGGCCGGCTGGCCCGTGGCGAGGCCGAACGCCTGAAAATTTTCAGCTGGGTGGCGCTCGCTCCGTCCATCGCCACGTTTCTCGGTCCCTTGCTGGCAGGCGCGCTGATCGACCAAGTGAGCTACCGCGCCGCGTTTGTCGGATTGGCGCTGTTTCCCTTGGGGACGCTGCTCGCCACCACCCGGGTGCCGCCTGAAGCACCCCGGGCGCCGGCCAAACCGGTGGCCGCGCCACAGAAGGCCTGGGACCTGCTGGGGAACAGCGATCTTCGGCGGCTGTTCTTCATCAACTGGCTTATTGCCGCTTGCTGGGACGCACACGCATTTGCCTTGCCGATCCTGGGCCATGAGCGGGGATTGAGCGCGTCCGCGATTGCCATGGTGCTGGCCAGTTACGCCGTCACGTCGGCCTCCGTGCGACTGGCGATTCCATTCATGGCGGAGCGTTTGCAACCCCGGTGGGTGATGACCGGCGCGCTGGCCCTGACGGCGTCGGTGTTTCTGCTCTACCCCTGGCTGGACAGTGCGTGGGCCATGGCCGTCTGTGCTGGCACCATGGGCCTGGGTCTGGGTGCCATCCAGCCCGCGGTCATGTCCAGCCTGCACAGCTTCACCCCGCCCGAGCGCCAGGGTGAGGCGCTGGGGCTTCGGTCCACCGTCATCCACTTCTCCACCCTGGTGATGCCCTTGAGTTTTGGTGCCGTGGGCGCCGTGCTGGGTGTCGCGCCGGTGTTCTGGATGACCGGGGCGGCGCTGTCTGCGGGCGCCTGGGCCGCATTCGGCTTGCCTTCCCGGGCCAGGCACGCCTGACGGGTGCAGCACACCACTGTGCACCCACGCCAATCATTCCGGTCAAACCACCGCAAGGAAACACGATGCTGAAGCTGTATCACTCACCCGGTTCCAATTCAACGCGCATCCTGTGGCTGCTGGAGGAGCTGGGTGCCGACCGGGAGATTGTGGTGGTGAAGTACCCGCGCGCCGACGGCAGCGAGGCCGATCCGCGCAACCCGCATCCGCACGGATTCACGCCGGCACTGGAACACGAGGGTCATCTGGTGTCGGAAACGGCGGCCATTGCTCTGTACCTGACCGATCTGTATCCCGATGCGGAAGTCGGTGTCCCGGTGGGCCATGCGCTGCGCGGCGCCTACCTCACCTGGCTGTTCTATCAGGTGGGCTTGACCGAACCGCTGGTCTACATGAAGGGGCAGGGCTTGCTGGTGCAGGACCGGGCGATGGGCGGACTGAACGAATCGATGATGCAGCACATCAGGCACACGCTGCAACGTGGCCCCTACCTGCTCGGCCCACGCTTCACCGCTGCCGACATCCTGTTCATGAGCCTGTTCGAGATGGCGCGGCCGCTGCTGGGGGACTGTCCGGTCATCGACGCCTACCTCGCACGTGCCGACCGCCCCGCGCGGCGCCGTGCTTTGGCCCTGGACCGCTGAGTCGCCGCACGGTAGTCAACCGTTTCCTCGCCCGATCCCCATTCGTTATCTGGAGCGTAATTTCATGTCCCGTTCTGTCGTACTTGTCACCGGCGGCGCACGCCGCATCGGGCGGGCCATCGCGCTCGACCTGGCTACCGCCGGATGGAGCGTCGCGTTCAGCTACCGCCATTCGTCGGCCGAAGCGCAAGACACCTTGCGGGAACTGCGCCGCCACCCAGGGCAGGCGGAAGCCCTCTTTGCCGATTTGAGTGACGAGGCCAGTTGCCGTGCACTGGTGCCCGAGGTGGTGAAGCGTTTCGGCCGCATCGATGCGGTGGTGAACAACGCATCCACCTTTGAGTACGACAACGCCGAGACCTTCGGACTGGCGGCCATGGAGCGTCACTGGAAGGCCAACACCGCGCCCGCCATTGTGCTGTCTCAGGAGTTGTACCAACATCTGAAAGGCACCGGGCGCACAGGGTGCGCGGTGAATCTGCTCGATCAGAAGTTGTGGAATCCCAACCCTGACTACTTCTCTTACACCCTGTCCAAGGCGGCGCTGGAGGCGGCAACCAAGATGCTGGCCATGGCCATGGCGCCGCAGCTGCGTGTGAGTGGCGTGGCCCCGGGTCTCACCCTGCTGTCCGGCCCGATGAGCGAACAGGAGTTTGATGTGGGCCAGCGGCTCAATCCCCTGGAGCGCAGTTCACCCCCGGAGGACATTGCCGGCGCGGTGCGTTTCCTGCTGACCTCGCCTGCCACGACCGGCTCCACGATCCTGGTGGACGGTGGCCAGCACCTGTCTCGCCAGGCGCGCGACGTGATGTTTCTGGCACGCGAAATGGAAGCCCACTGACATGCCCCACGCGCTCCTGATCTCCGAACTGGCGCAATGCCGGCGTCTGTTCCTGCGTAACCATGAGGTGGATATCGGCATTGGGGTGCATGCCTTTGAACAAGGGCGCCCGCAACGCGTTCGGATCAATGTGGATTTGTACGTGCCGCTCGCTTGCAGCACGCCGGTGGGTGATGTGCTTGACGAGGTCGTGGATTACGACTTTGTGCGGGAGGTCGTTCGTGAGCGGGTGGGTCGAGGGCACATCCAGCTGCAGGAAACCTTGGCCGATGATCTGTTGCGCTCTTTACTGGCCCATCCCCAGGTGGTTGCGGTGCGCGTGTCAACCGAAAAGCCCGATGTCTACCCCGACTGCGAAGCGGTCGGGGTCGAGGTGTTTGGCTTCAAAGGCGCCAGGCAGCACCCTCTGGGCGTTGAGGCGCAGAAGCCTCAGTGAGGGAGGCGCTCTTCCACGCTAGTGCCACGGGTCCACAGCAGCAGCAGCACGCTGAACACCGCGGAGACCACCAGGGCCGAGTTCACCGAGGTGTGCTCGGCCACCACGCCCCACACAATGGCCCCTCCGGCGCTGCCGCCCATGATGCTCATCTGGTAGATCGCCATGCCGCGGGCGCGCAGGTTGGTGGGCAGCACCAGCTGGGCCGACATGGTGAGCGTGTTGGCCACGCACAGCCAGACCGCACCCGACAGCGCCAGCGCGGGTGCCAGCGTCCATGCGCTGGGCGCCCAGACGGCGCCCAGTGTGGCCAGCGCGTGCAACCAGACGCCGGCATCGATGATGCGGTTGCGCGCCGCCATGGCCGGCAGGCGGGGCAGAGCCATGGCGGCGAGCACGGCGCCCGCACCCATGGCCGCGAGCAAGGCGGTGTAGGTGGCTTCGTTGGCACCAAGACCTTTGGCGACCAAAGGCAGCAAGGCCACCAAAGCGACGGCCTGGGCGAAAAACACGAAGGCGCGGAACAACACGGCCCGAAGGATGGGCGAGGCCCGTGCGTGGCCCACGCCATCGCGCATGGCCTGCAGCAACCGGGTGCGCTGGGCGGGGGGCGTGTGCGGGGGAATGGGGGCCCGCCAGATCAACACACCGGCCAGGATGGACAGCACGGCGTTGAGCGCAAACACCATGGCCGATCCCTGCCAGGCCAGCACGATGCCCGCGACGATCGGGCCCAACACCCGCGTCAGGTTGATGGCTAGGGCGTTCAGGGTCAGGGCCGACGACAGCAGGCGCCGCTCCACCAGGTCGGGCACCAGGGCTGAGAACACCGGGAACCGGAACGCCAGGCCCACGCCATTGAGCAGGCACAGCAGCAACAGCGTGCCCGGCGTCAGGGCGTCGCTGCCGGCGAGCACCGCCAGCACCGCCGCCACCACCGCGATCCAGGCCTGTGCGACGGCCAGAAAACGCCTGCGGTTGAGCAGATCGGCCAGGGCGCCGCTGGCCAGACCCAGCACAAAGAGGGGCAGTGTGCCGGCCGCCTGAACCCAGGCCACCCAGACGGGGCTTTCGGTGAGTTGGGTCATGCGCCAGGCGGCCGTCACCTCGTGCATCCACATGGTCATGTTGCCGGACAGCCAGGCCAGCCACAAATAACGAAAGCCCGAACCCCGGAAGGGTTCGAGCAGGGAGTCTGAGGGCGCGCGCGGCATCAGGTCGGCTGGCCCAATGGCGCGCCGCAACGGAAGAGGTTCATGTGGTTCAGAGGGTCTTGGATTTCGCCATGTCGACGAGGTCGGCCATGGTCGGGTTGTGGGCCAGCATGCCGCCGTCTGCGATGTAGGTCTGGCCGTTGATGTAACGCGCTTCGGCGGACGCCAGGAAACACACCAGCGCGGCGATGTCTTCGGCCTCGCCGAATTCAGGCACCAGCAGATGGCGCTGCATCACGTCGATCACACTGGCCGCCGCACCGCGCGTGCCCGGTGTCAGCACCAGGCCCGGGGCCACGGCATTGCAGCGCACGCCCTGGGCGCCGTGGTGGGTGGCGATCTGGCGCGTCAGGCCAATGATGGCCGCCTTGGACACGCTGTAGGCCATGCGCGTGATGTCGCCCGAAAACCCGCCGGTGGACGCGGTGTTCACGATCGCGCCGCCGCCCTGGGCGATCATGGTCGGCAAGGCGTACTTGCAGCCGGCCAGGTAGCCGCGCAGGTTCACGGCCATGACCTGATCCCAGACCTCGAACTCGATGTCGATGGCGTTTTTGTCCTTCGCATGAATGGCAGGGGAACTCAGTGCCGCGTTGTTGTGCAGCACATCCAGGCGACCGAAGCGATCGATTGTTCCTTGCACAAGCCGCTTAATGCTCTGAACGTCGGCGGCGTCGAAGACCTGTGCACTGGCACGCGGGCCCAGTTCTGCGGCCAGCGCCACGGCCCGTTCAGCGTTGACGTCGGCCACCACCACAGTGGCGCCTTCGGCGACGAGCCGCCGGCAGGTGGCTTCACCGATGCCTGAGGCGCCCCCCGTGACGATGGCGATCTGGTCTTTGAACCGACCCTCATGCGGGCCGGGGAGTGCGGGCTTGCTCATGGTGCATCTGGGGGGATGGCGGCAGAGAAGCCGCGAAACTGTTCCAGGTTCACGTTGGCGTCCTTGGGAGGCTGCAGGAAGTAACGCACGTGCAGGGTGCCTGGGCCAAACCGGTAGGTCTCGATGCTCTCGATCACCTGGCTGGTGCCCACAATGCAATTGCGGTGGTGCACGGCGGCCTCGTTGCCATTGATGATGGTGTTCACGACCTCCAGGCGAAACTGGTGGTTGTGTTTGTCGAACATCTCTTCAATGACGAGCCAGCCATCGGCCTGCTGGGCACGGCCCACGTATTCGATGTTCAGTTCAGCAGGGGCCACTTCACGGTACAGCGCCAGCAAGCCGGGTTTGTTGTGGCTGTTCCAACAGCGAACCTGGCCGCTCATGAAGCGTTCAATCTGCTCGGGGTTGATCTGGGACATGGTGTTTTCTTTCGGTTGGAGGGATCAGGCCTCGTGCCAGAGGTCTGGGAAACCCGGGTTGGTGGCCGCGATGAACTTCTGAAGCTGCAGCTTCAACAGGGCGCCTTCGTCGTAGCTCCAACGGGACAGCAGGTCGCCTTCATGGGCCTTGGCCGCTGCCAGCAGGTGCAGCGAGCGGTCGCGCCCGCTGGGGGTCAGGTGCCAGCGGCCCTGGGGATCTGCATGAACCCACCCGTCGGATTGCATGCACTGCAGCAAAGGCGACAAGGGTTCGTCGAGCACATAGCCCAAGGCGGCGCTCAGGTCGTCGGCATGCACACCGTCGCGCGCCGTCAGTGCCGCTGCGACGATCCATTGGGCATCCGTCAGTCCGGCCGCGCGGGCCTTGTCGCGCACGCCCTGGTGAAACTGAAAATAGGCACGACCCAGCAAGTACCCCAGCAGGTCTTCATCCAAGCCACCCGCAACACGTGCGCTGCGGGCCGGCGGCAGGCTGGGGTCGCGTTGGGCTGCCATGGCGTAGCGACCCGCGTGGAACACCAGCGGAGCACGGTCCGTGCGGTCAAAGGCGGCCACTTCGCCGACGAAGATCAGGTGATCACCACCTTCGTGCTGAAACGTGCTTTGGCATTGAAAGCGGGCAGCGCAACCGGCCAGCAGCGGGACATCGCCAATGCCGTTGGCGACCTCCAGTCCGCTGAACTTGTCGGTGCCTGAACGAGCGAAGCGTCCCGAAAGATCCTCTTGGTCGGCCGCCAGCACATGCACCGCCCAGTGGCTGCAGTTGCTGAAGACAGCGAGGCTGTGTGACTTCTTGGCCAGACTCCACAGAACCATGGGCGGGTCCAGAGAAACGGAGTTGAAGCTGTTGGCCGTCAAGCCCACAGGCGACCCGTCGGCGGCCCGTGCGGTGATCACGGTGACGCCGGTGGCAAAGCTGCCGAGCGCGGCACGGAAGGCTTTGGGGTCCAGCGCCGGGGCGGTGTTCGCTTCCATGACAAGGCAGTCAGGGTTGGCGAACGAAATAGCGCACCGTGACCTTGCCGTTGTCGAAGCTGTACAGCTCGATGGTCTCGATGGCCAGGGAGCTGCCGCGCACCTTGTTGCGGTTGTGGCATGCGGCCTCGTTGCCGTTGATGATCAGGGCGACTTCTTCGATCTCGATCTTGGCGCTCTGTTGTGCCCACATGCCCTCCAGCACCGGCCAGCCATTGCCCATGGGCCCACGGCCCACGTACTCGATCTGCAAGCCCTCGGGGGCCGCCGCGCGGTAGGCGGCGAAGAAGCCTTCTTTGTCGCCCCGGTTCCAGGCCTGCACCTGGGTGTGCAGGAAGTGTTCGATGGTGGATGTGTCCATGGCGTGGTCTCCGGTTCAGGTTTCGGTGCCACGGACATTGCGTGCCGTGCCGTTTCGTTTGTCGCTTTCGCCCCAGGCCATCCAGCGGTCGGGCTCACGGGTGTCACCCACCTTGCGCCAGCGACCCTCCTGCTGGGCGGTGATGGGGAAGCCGCCCACGAAGTCGATCATCCGGCCCCTCGGGTCGGGCAGGAATTCCCACTCCTCCTTGCCTTCCAGCACGATGCGAGCCTCTTCGGCAAACCAGCCATCGGCTTCATGGCGCACCGTGCCCTCGGTGTCCGTGGTGCAGCGGACCTCACCCTTTTCGTTCTGGAAAATGGCGTAGCCCAGTTTGTCGTGACCGACCAGGAAGGAGCCGACGTCCCAACTCCCGTCCTTGTAGATCGTGGCGAAGTTCCACCAGATGACGTGCATCTTGTTGTTGACCACCAGGTCTTTGTGCATGTGGATGGCGGCGCCTTCGGCCATCCAGGCCTGGTCCAGGGAAATGATGCCCTTGACCTTTTTGCCCTCGCAGGTGCCCTGCACGTCGTAGAGCTGCGCGACGTAGAAGGTGCCCCAGTCCACCCCGGGCAGGTACCACTGCATGCCGTTGCCGATGAGCTTGCCCGTGAGGTCGAAAAGGCCTTCTTCCTTCCAGCTAAAGTCGGTGCCCGAGGCGGTCAGCCGCCAGGGTTGGCCGGGGTCTTCCGGGTGGCTGGACCACCAGGCGGTGTCGCCGTCGAGTCCGCGCGCCGGGAACATGGTGAGCGCCCGGGGGGCGATCTTTTCCTTGTCGACACGGATGTTCTTTCCGTCCAGGCGGGTGCTCTGGTAGATGAACTTGGTGGGGTTGGGCGTGCTGCCCGGTGCGTTGAGGGCGCGCACCATGGAGTAGATGTGGCCTTCTTCGTCGCGCACGCTGCCAAACGGCATGTGTTTGGTGAGCTTGAGGCCAAAGTGGTCACGCAGGTCGGCCAGCTTGGCGCCGCTGACCTTTTGCGGGCCAACCAGACACTGGTAGCCGAAGTCGGCGCGTTCAGGGATCGTGTCAAAGCTTCGCATGATCGGCTGTCCTTGTTCAGTCCCAGATCACGTGCACGCTTTTGGCGCCACGCAGGTGGGCGCCTTCGATCTTCGGTGCGGGTTGCTCGGGGTCGAGGCGCACATTGGGGAAGAGATCCAGGATGCCGTTGATTGCGCAGTTCAGTTCGAGCTTGGCCACAAACTGGCCAATGCACATGTGCGGTCCGAAGCCGAAGCCGAACGACGGTTTCTGGCGGCGGTCGATGTCAAACACGTCCGGGTTCTCGAAGGCGCTTTCGTCGCGGTTGGCCGCGGCGACCATGCATTGCACGAAGGAGCCCTTGGGGATCAGGACGTCGCCGATCTGCACGTCGGCCGAGGTCTCGCGCACCTTGAAGGTGGAAGAGGGTTCGAAGCGCACGGCTTCGTCGATCAATTTGGACACCAGGGCGCGGTCGTTGCGCACCCGGTCGATCAGGCCGGGGACGGTCAGCAGGAACGTCATGGCGGCGCTGAAGGTGCGCGTGGTGGTCTCACCAGCGGCGGGCAGCAGCGAGCGAGCGAAGGTCGCGACCTCGTGGTCATCGAGCTTGTGGCCCTCGTATTCGGCGTTCATCAGGCGGGTGATCAGGTCGTCACCCGTGGCACCCTCGGCGCGGCGCCGTTTCACCTGTTCCATCAGCGCGTCGTACAGGCTCTTGACGGCAATGGCCGCGATGCGTCGACCTTCTTCGGCCTTGGCTTTGTCCAGCTGGTTCGCCGCCAGCATGGACAGCGCCCAGGTGGCGTATTGGTTGTACTGGTCGGGGTTGTCTTCCGGGAATCCGACCAGGGCGTACATGGCGCGCACGGGAAAGTGCAGACCCATCTCCATGAGGTCGGCTTTTTTGTTGGGCAGCAAGGGCTGAAGGAAATCTTCACGCACGACCCGATCGATCTTCGGGCGCCACTTGTTCACGTTTTCGGGCATGAAGGCCGGCTGAAGCAGGGCACGGACCTTGCGGTGGGCCTCGCCGTCCATGCCGAGGATCATCAGGCCGTCCCATACCTTGCCCATGCCTTCAAGGATGAAGCCGCTGGTGAAGGTGTTGGCGTCCTTGAGCACGTTCATCACGTCCTGGTACTGGAATACCGCGTAGGTCGGTTTGGTCTGCAGTCCGGCGTTGGTCGGAACCCCCAGGAACTTGGCGATGAAGTCACCTTCGTAGACGCGTGTGGTCTGGCGCATCTCGCGGCAAGCGGCATACAGGTCGTCCGTCTTGCCGCGGTAGAGGTCGGACACGCTGGCGTAGGCTGCTTCCAGCTTCTGGGCGTTTTCGGTACTGGCTTTGGTGGGGGTATTCATGGAGTGTCTCCTTCAGGGTTGGAAGTGGGTTTCTAGGCTGGGATAACGGACTTACTTCAGATAACGTTTCACGCGGCCCGCTGCGATGCGACCTGGCAGCCCGTTGATACCGCCACCGGGATGGATGCCTGCGCCGCCGAAAAACAGACCCTTGACGGGCAGTGTCTCGCCACCCAGCCCAAAGGCGGGCCGCATGAGTCCCGTGCGCGAAGCCCCGGTGTCGATGTGCACCACACAGCCGTTGGGAACGTTCAACCGGGCGGCGAAGTCAGGGGCAGCCTCTGCGCGGCGACCGATCTCCAGCGCTTTGAGGCCGGGGAGGTACGCATCCGTCTGATCGATGACCGTCTCTGTCACCTGGGCCCGGATGGCATCCCATCCTTCGCGCGGCTCCAGGGGCATGGCGATCGGGTACAGGTACGCAATGTCCTGGCCCTCGGGGGCCTGGGTGGGATCGACCGCGCTCGGCGCCGTGGCCCACAGATAGGGCAGCTGGGACACTTCGCCGCGGGCCGCGCATTTGAAGTTGTCGAGCACGGCTTCGACGGTGCCGATCAGCAGCACGCTCCTGCGCAGGCTCAGTCCGTCGCTGCGCAGGGCTTCGTGGCGGCTTGCGCGCAATTGGCCGCTGAGCGCGATGTCGATTTTCATAGGCGAACCGCCATGGCCGTTGGCCGGTGCCAGATCGACCCGTGTCAGGTAGCGGCGTTCGACGGCGCCAGGCGTCACCATGTGCAGCGCTACCCTGGGGTGCACCGCAGCGATCACGCTGCGCGACGTCAGCACCTCACCACTGGCGAGGCGCACACCTTGAGCTTGGCCATTCTTGGCCACGATCTCGGCCACGGGCGTGTTTAGCCGGATCTCGCCGCCGAGCTCGGTCAAACGGGCCGCCAGCGCGTTGGACAGCGTCTGCATGCCCCCCACGGCGCGGCCCAGGCCAAAGCGCTGGATGAAGCCCAGCAATGCGAAATACACGCCGGTGGCTTCACCGGTGATGGGGCCGGCGGCACCCAGCAGGCAGCACAGGGCGGACTGCGTGACCGGGTGCTCGAACCGTTCCATGATGGAGGTGTAGGCGGGGCTCCCGATCAAGCCCATGAGTTCCGGCTTCATGTGGCGGTTCTTGATCAAGACCTTGAGCGCCTGCCATTTCGCCCCCAGGTTTTTCTGCGCCGGATCGACCCGCATCATGGGGATGGCCAGGTCGATGAAGGTGTTCACCAGTTTCATCAGGGCCAGGAATTCCGTGGCATCCGCTGCACTGAAGCGGCGGATCTCGGCGGCGGTCTGCTCCGCACTGCGGCCGAACACCAGTGAACTGCCATCCGGGTGCAGATAGACATAGCCGGGGTCCATGTCGGTCTGGCGAAAGCCATGCCGTTCCAGTTGCAGTTCGAGCGGCATCATGGGATGCACCCGCAAGGACATCAGGTCCAGCGCACAGGGGTGCACCAGATGGTTCGGCGCCTCGGGGATGAGGTAGCCGGACGAGGCCATGCCGCCGACTTTGGCGAGTGATTCGAGCACGAGTACCTTGCGGCCCTCGGCGGCGAGGTAGCAGGCGGAGGCCAGTCCGTTGTGGCCTCCGCCGATGACGATGGCGTCGTAAGGAGTGCTTGTGCTCATTCGGGTTCCAGTAGAAGGTTCCAGCAAGGAAAAGGGCAGATTCGGGGAGGGGCAGATTCAGACCGGGTTGACCGGTTTCCACCAGTGCAGGTGTTCGGAGGCGCCTTGCAGCAGTTGCCAGGCGGTGTCGACGGCCCGGCGAGCTGCGGGGCGCTGCATGCCCAGGCCCAGCAGGATCATGACCACGGTCTCGCGGATGCCGGCGCCGTCGAGTTGGCCCGTTCGGGAGATGCGCCTGGCTCCCTCGACACTGGTGCCGATCACCAGGTCAAAGGCGGCCTCGATGGCGTCGAACTTGAAGACGCCTTGATCGCGTCCATGGTTCAGGCTGCGGTAAACCAGTTGGCGCCGCGGGTCCTCGCCGCTGGTGCGGTCGATCATGTCGGCGTGCGAAATGATGGCACCGTGAGGGGGGTCCATCGCCGCTCGGGCCAGTGCCATCAGCGGGCCTGTGGCCAGCATCACTGCGCCATCGTCCAGGGGGCCGAACAGGCGGTCGTAGCTGAGCAGCATCTCGCTCGCCGCGCTGCGGCCGATTTCGACCAGCACCTCGTCCAGCGTGTCGAAGTACTTGTAGAAGGTGCCGCGTGACACATCGGCCGCACGGATCACGTCGTCGATCACGGGGCGGCGTCCTCCGGGGCTCTGGCTGTAGACGTCCATGGTCGCCGCGATCAGGCGTTCGCGCATGCGGGCACGCCGCTCGCGCGCCACTCGGTGGCGATGATTGGCCTCGGGCTGTTCAGCTTCAGGCGGTTCGAGGTGGACCTGGCGGGCGTTCATGGTCTTCAGGTGGCGAGGCGGATGTCGTTGAGCAGAACCAAATTCGATTCCCGCTGGAGAAAGGCGAGCTAATGTTGAACAGTTATTGACATTGTGATCATATAAGTTCAAAGTGGCATAGGTGTTTACTATGATTCAAGCTAGGTTTACCCGCTTGTGATTTCGTGTTAAGTAATGCAGAATTTAAAAAACTGTTCATAAATAAATCGATGCTACGCACCCATGTGAGTGCCGGGCATGAAGCCTGAAATGACCAACTCCACCAGCAGTCTTGAGCGGGCATTTGCGGGCGTCGCAGATAACTACCGCGGTTCCGATGTCGACCTCAACGCGGTCTACGCGGTCATGCGCCGCGACTCGCCAGTGATCGCGGAGAACTTCATGGCGGGTCTCGGTGTTCCCAACATTGCGGGGCTGGACGCGAACCGCCCGACGTTCACCGTCTTCAAGTACCGCGATGTGATGGCGGTGCTTCGAGATGCGACCAACTTCACCAGCGGCTTCATCGCGGAAGGTCTGGGCGCGTTTTTCGACGGCCTGATCCTGACCGGCATGGACGGCGACGAGCACCGCAAGGCCCGTGCGTTGCTGCAGCCGATCTTCATGCCCGAGGTGGTGAACCGGTGGAAGCCGAAGATGGACGCCATCGTCCGCAGCGAGTACCTGCAGCCCCTGGTGGCCAGCAAGCGTGCCGATCTGATGGACTTTGCGTTGCACTTCCCGATCCGCCTGATCTATTCGCTGATCGGCTTCCCGGAGAACGAGCCTGAACGTGTCAAACAGGTTGCGGCCTGGGCACTTGCGATACTGGCAGGCCCTCAGGTTGACCCGGAAAAGGCGGCCCAGGCACGTGGGGCGGCCATGGAGGCCGCCAAGCAGCTCTACGACGCGGTCAAGGAGGCCGTGGTTCAGGTGCGAGCTGCGGGTGCGACGGGCGACGACCTGATCAGCAGGTTGATCCGCGCGGAGTACGAAGGCCACCAGCTCGACGACCATGAGATCACCACCTTCGTGCGTTCGCTGCTGCCGGCGGCCGGCGAAACCACCACACGCACGTTTGGTTCGCTGCTGGTGTTGCTGCTGGAGCGCCCGGAGCTGCTGGAACGGGTTCGCAACGACCGCGCGCTGGTGGGCAAGGCCATCGATGAGGCGGTGCGGTTTGAGCCCGTGGCCACGTTCAAGGTGCGCCAGGCGGCGCAGGATCTGGAGATCGATGGGGTGAAGATTCCCAAGGGGGCCATGGTGCAGGCCATCGTGATGTCGGCCAACCGAGACGAAGAAGCTTTTGAGCACGCGGACCAGTTCGACATCGACCGCAAACCCAAGCCGTCGTTTGGCTTTGGCTTCGGCCCGCACATGTGCATCGGTCAGTTCATCGCCAAGACCGAGATGCAGGTGGCGCTGAACGCGGTGCTCGATCTGTTGCCCAACTTGCGACTGGATCCCGCGCAGCCCGCGCCGAGGATCACTGGTGCCCAGCTGCGTGGGCCGCACGAATTGCATGTGGTGTGGGACTGAGGAGCCAGACGGTATGAAGCGCTCGTTTGTGATGTCCCGTCGCCAGTGGCTGCTGGCCAGTGCAGCCATTGGGTTGTCCCCGCTGCTGGGCGCCGAGGAAGCCTTTCCCGCCAGGGCCGTGAACCTGGTGGTGCCATTTCCGCCTGGTGGACTGGCCGACAGCGTGGCGAGGTTGCTGGCCCCCTCGCTGGAGCGGGCGCTTGGGCAACCCGTGGTGGTGATGAACCGGGTCGGTGCGGCGGGTGCGATCGGGGCGGCTGCGGTGGCCACCGCCAAGCCCGATGGCTATTCGGTGCTCTTCGCCCTGTCGAGTGTGTCCACCCTGCCTGAACAGGCCGTGGTCAATCAACAGAAGCCGGCCTTCTTGTTGAGCCAGCTCAGGCCGATCGCACGCGTCAGCACCGACCCCCTGGCCATCGTGGTCAGGGCCGAGAGCCCTTTCAAATCCTTGGGCGAAATGATGGTCCAGGCGCGCTCAAAGCCGGGTGAGGTGAGCTACGGCTCGTCGGGCAACTACGGCACCGTGCACGTGCCGATCGAGATCTTTGCCCATGAAGCGAAGCTGAAGCTCAACCACATTCCTTATGCGGGCGGCGGTCCCTTGATGGTGGGGCTGCTGGGTGGTCAGGTGGACTTCACCATGCTGCCTCGCTCGTCGATCACGTCCCAGGTCCGTGCCGGCAAGCTGCGCATCCTGGCAACCGTGGGTGCTGAAGCGTGGCCGCAGTTTCCTTCGGTTCCAAACACCGCGGCTTTGGGTCTGAATGTGGATGTGCAGCCCTGGACGGGCGCGTTTGTTCCCCTGGACACCCCTGCTGCCGTGGTGGACCGGCTGCGCTCTGCGTTTCGGATGGCCACAGAGAATGCCGAGTTCAAGCAGGCGTTGCTCAAGGCAGAGGGCGGCCCGGCCTACCTGGACGCGGCCGAGTTCCGGACCTTTTGGGACCAGGATGCCGCACGTCTGACCCAGGCGGTCCGGCGCATGGGCAAGCTCGAATAGGCGGCCACGATGGACCTGGGCATTGCGGGCCGCAAGGCCATCGTCTGCGCTTCATCGCGGGGGCTCGGAAAGGCCTGTGCCGTGGCGCTCGCGCGCGAAGGCTGCCTGGTGGTGATCAATGGTCGCCGCGCGGACACGCTGCATGCGACCGCTGCGGAGATCGCTGCCATCTCGGGACGCTCTCCCGTCGTGGTGGTGGCGGATGTGAGCACCGATGCAGGGCGCACGGCGTTGCTGGCCGCCTGCCCGGCCCCCGACATCCTGGTGACCAACAACGGGGGGCCGGTGCCCGGTGAGGCCGGGCAATGGGACCACGCCACCTGGATCGCCGCCGTTGAGAGCAACATGCTCAGCGGCATTCTGCTGATTCAGGCGGTGGTGCCCGGGATGCGGGCGCGCCGCTTCGGGCGCATCGTCAACATCACCTCGGCGATGGTGAAGTCACCCAAGTTGATGCTTGGTCTTTCCACCGCTTCGCGCGCGGGCCTGACCGCTTTCTCGAAAGCGATGTCCAACGAGGTGGTGCGCGACAACGTCACCATCAACAACCTGCTGCCCGAGCGCATCGAGACCGATCGCATTCGGTACATGACCGGGCAGCTGGCCGAGCGTCGGCAGCTCACGCTGGAGCAGGCCCGTGCCGAATTGCTCAAGCCGGTCGCCGCCAGGCGGTTTGGCCGACCCGAGGAGCTGGCCGATGCCTGTGCCTTTTTGTGTTCGGCGCAGGCGGGGTACATCAGTGGCCAGAACCTTCAGGTGGATGGCGGCAGCTACGAAGGCCTGATTTAACGAAGCGGAGCAGAGAGCGTTTTCCAGTTTTCAGGAGGCGTTTCGGTTTCTGCAAAATCCAGTTCAACTTCAACGCCGTTGGGGTCGTTGAAAAACAGCTGCCATGTCCTGTTCGCGCCCGGCGAACGGATCAAGCGCAGATTCACACCGTGCGCACGCAAGCTGGCGATGGTGTCGGTCAGGCCCTCGGCCCAATAGGCCATGTGGTCGAGCGCACCCCGTCGGGGCGTGGGCATCTGGTCCACGGCCACCACATGCAGGACAGGGTGCTCGTGCACATAGAGCCACAGACCCGGGACCGGGAACGGAGGTCGCGGTCCCTCGCGCATGCCCAGCAGGTCGACATAGAAGCTGCGGGTGGCCTCCAGCTGGTCGGTCACGATGGTGAAATGGTCGGGTCGCTGGATCACAACAGACTCCTTGGCTCTCGCCGGTTCGGTAACGCGGGGTGGAACGGGTGGGGTGCCTTCAGGCGCTGGAACGGTGGACGGTTCGATGAAGCTGCATCACCAGCAGGAAGCCCGCGATGCCCAGCAGCCCCGAGACCAGGAACACCTCGGCGTAACCCCAACCCGAGGCGATCAAGCCCATCAAAGGTCCGGCCAGGCCAACCGCCAGATCAAAGAACAGCGACAAGGCACTGAGTGCCGCACCCCGATTGGCAGGGGGTGTGCGCTCCAGGGTTTCCACCCCCAGCCCCGGGTAGACCCATGAAACACCGATACCGGTCAGCCCGGCACCGAGCATCACCAGTTCGGGTGAGGGGGCCTGCCATATCAGCAGCAAGCCCAGGCTCTGGACGAGCATGCACGCCGCGACCACCCGGTAGCCACCGAACCGTGGCAGCAAGTTGGGGGAAACCAGTCGGGCGACGATGAACGCCACACCGAAACTGCTCAGGCAGTAGGCGGCGTTATCCCACCCGAGGCTGTTGAAATAGAGCGCGATGAAGGCGGTGAGGCTGCCAAAACCCACCGAACTGCAGGCCATGGCGGCGCCGTTGGACATGACCGCCAGGAACACATGGCGGAAGGGTTGACGGGCGCCCGACACGATGGTTGCCGCTGACCGGGTCGATGCGAACAGCAAGGCCAGAAGGCCGAGCAGGGCGGTGCACAGTCCGATGCCGATCAGGTGCGTTCCATCGCGCACGAGCACGCCCAAGGGGGCTCCCAGCGCGGTTCCACCGTAGGCGGCGATGCCGTTCCACGACATCACTCGGGCCGTGTTCTGGGTGCCGTACAGGCCAATGGCCCAGGTACAGCACGGCGTCGATACCAGGGCGGAAGAGACACCCAGGACCACACGTCCCGCCAGCAGCAGTCCTGTGCCGAGCCAGAGTTGGGCGTGGAGGAAGATCGCGAGGCTGGTCAACACCCCGCTGAGCACCAGTCCGCCGAGGCCGTACAGCACCACGCGTTTGGAACCCCATCGGTCGGCCAGCTGACCCGCCAGCGGGCGCGACAACAAGGTGGCCATGTATTGCACGCCTATCACCAACCCGGCAAACACGGGACCCAGGTCCAGGTCGCTCAGCACATAACCGGGCAGCACCGCGAGCGGCAGCCCGTTACAGACGTAGGACGCGAAGTTGAAACAGACAATGGAAACGATCCCGAGGTTGATCCGCCCGGGAGATGCCGCTGGTTCGCTCATGTGGGGGCCTGGGCCGCGACCGAACCCTAATCGGGGGGTGATCGGGGTTACTGCATGGCAGGCAGGCGCACCACCATGCCGTCCAGCGCGGCGGTGACCATCAACTGGCAGGACAGCCGGCTGTTGGGCTGGCGGGGCTCGCCGGTGCAGTCCAGCATGGCGTCTTCGGTGTCACCCACGGCGGCCAGGTGATCGGCCCAGGGCTGCTCCACGTACACGTGGCAGGTCGCGCACTGGCAGGCACCGCCACAGTCGGCGTTGAGGCCCGGAAGGCCGTTGGCCAGCGCGGCTTGCATCACGCTGGTGCCTTCGGCGACCTGCAGTTCGGTTTGCTTGCCGTCGGGGGTGATGCAGATGATGTGTGGCATGGGTGTTTCCTGAAATAAAGGGGGAGTCACAGCGATCGGCTGATGATCTCTTTCATGATCTCGCTGGTGCCGCCGTAGATGCGGGCCACCCGGGCATCGACCCAGGCGCGGCTGATCATGTACTCGCTCATGAAGCCGTAACCGCCGTGCAGTTGCAGCAGCTCGTCAAGGATTTTTCCCTGCATCTCCGAGCCCATGAGCTTGCACATGGCGCCGACCTCGGCGCTGAGTTCGCCCCGCATCGCTTTCGCAAGGCAGTCGTCGACGAACACGCGCAACATGGTGGCTTGGGCCTTGCATTCGGCGAGCTTGAATTTGGTGTTCTGAAAGTCGAACACCGTCTTGCCGAACACCTTGCGGTCGCGCGTGTACTGGACCGTCTGGTCAATCAGGGACTCGATCGAGGCCGCCGCGCGGATGCCGATGATGGTGCGTTCCCAGGCCAGTTGGTGGGTCAGGTACTTGAAGCCCTGTCCCTCTTCGCCGAGGCGGTTCTCCAGCGGAACCGACACGTTGTCGAAAAACAGCTCGGACGTGTCCTGGCCCTTCAACCCGATTTTTTCGAGCAGGCGGCCCTTGGAGAAACCGGGCTGGTCGGTCTCAACGCAGATCAGCGTCAGCTCCTTGGCGGCGGGGTCCAGCTTGGTGGCCGTCACCGCCAGGTCCGCGTTGCCACCGTTGGTGATGAAGGTCTTCTGGCCGTTGATGGTGTAGCTGTCGGCGTTGCGCACGGCGCTGGTGCGCATGCTGCGCAGGTCGCTGCCCACACCGGGTTCGCTCATGGCGATCATGCCCACCATCTCGCCGCTGACCATCCTGGGCAACCAGCGCTGCTTTTGCGCTTCGGTCCCGTAGGCGACGATGTAGGGCGCCACGATTTCCGAGTGCGTGGTGAAGCCGACCGCGGTGGCGTTCACGCGTGCCAGCTCTTCGATCATCACGGCGGAATGGCCGAAGTCACCGCCCGCGCCCCCGTACGCTTCTGGCACCGTGGAGCACAACAAGCCGGCTTCGCCGGCCTTGATCCAGAGGCTCTTGGGCACGATGCCCTCAGACTCCCAGGTGTGCAGGTGGGGCACGATTTCACGGTCAATGAAACGTCGGGCCTGTTCACGGAACTGCTCGTGGTCTTCGCGGAATACGGGGCGCATGGAAATGTCCTGGCTGTGGGGTCTTGCAATCAACGTCCGGTGAACTGCGCAGGGCGCTTGTCCAGAAAGGCGTTGACCGCTTCGAGGTGGTCTTCGGTGTGGTGGGCCAGGGCCTGGTAGGCGGCCGAAAGCTCCAGCAAGGTGTCGAGCCGCGTGTGCTGGCCTTCTCGCAACAGGCGTTTTGTCAGTCGCAATGCGTGAGAGGGGTTGAGCGCAATGCGCTGCGCCAGCGCTTGCGCTTGAACCATCAACTGGTCGGCGGGCACCACTTCGGCGACCAGGCCCCAGTCGAGCGCCTTGGCTGCATCGATCATGTCACCGGTGAAGGCCAGCAGGCTGGCTTTCGGCATTCCGATCACACGCGGCAACAACCAGGCACCGCCATCGCCCGGCACGATGCCCACTTTGACAAAGCTCTCGGCAAACAGGGCTTTGTCGCTGGCGATGCGGATGTCGCACATGCAGGCCAGGTCCAGGCCTGCGCCGATGGCCGGGCCGTTCACGGCGGCGATCACCGGCACGTCGAGCTCGTACAGCGCCAGGGGAATGCGCTGGATGCTGTCCCGGTAGCTGTCGCGCACCTGGTAGGGGCTGCCGGCAAAGATGCCGCCGCGCTGCTGCATGTCTTTTACATTGCCACCGGCGCAGAAGGCACTGCCTTCGCCGGTCAGCACCAACACCTTGATGCTGTGGTCGCTGCGAATCTGGCGGCACAAGTCCACCAGTTCATCCATGTGCGCCGGATCGGTCAGGGCGTTGCGGGTTTCGGGCCGGTTCAGGCGCGCTGTCAACACGGCGCCGTCGCGTTCGATCCGCAAGAAGGGGGTAGGGCTCTGTTGGCTCATTTTGTTTCCGTCCGGGAGGATGCCAAGGCAACCAGTTGGCCACTGGTGACCCCAGGCCACAGTGAGGCAGCGCCACCTTGGGCAACGGCCCGACCCAGCCGCTGCGCCCAGTGGCCCAGGTTGCCGAATTCGCTGCGCCAGGCCCAGAGGCGGCGGGTGCCCAGCTGCAGGGCGTGTTCATGGGTGAAGCCAATGGCACCGTGCACCGCATGCGCCATGGCGGCCACCGCGCCCGCGGCTTCGGCGCCACAGACTTTGGCCGCAGCGATCTGCCATGCTGCCAGTGGGCCATCCGATTCGGCAAAAGCGGCTTCCGCACTGACGATGGCGCACCCCGTCTGCTGCGCCATTTGCGCCAGCTGGTGCTGGATGGCCTGAAACGCGCTGATGGGTTTTCCGAACTGCACGCGCTCCGTGGCGTAACGGGTGCTCAGGTCCAGCGTGGCTTCGAGCGCGCCGGCCATCTGGGCCGTGCGCAACATGGAACCGCCCCACCAGAGCACATCGTCGCTCAAGTGTCGGGGCAGGTTGGCGGTGGCGACGGGAATGGCGTTCTTGAAGCTGAGGTCATCGCGCGGTTCGCCGGCGGTGTTGCGCTTGGTGCTGATTTCTGCATCGCGACGGGCCAGCAACAACAGCGTCGTTCTTTCACCCGGAATGACGGCCACCACATGGTTCACATCGCGGCCCCAAGGGACATCGGACAGGACTCCACTGACGCGGGTGTCTGCAGGGGCGACCCAAGGCACATCGAAGAAGGCACCGCTGGTCGATGCATGGTCCAGGCTCAGCGTGCTCCGCATGGCGATGCCCAGGGGCTCGTTGCGTGCCTCCAGGCCGCACTGTCCCAAAAGCCAGTTGGCCAGCATGGTCTCGGGCAGAGGCAGCGGCAGGTTGTGGCGCCCGGCTGCCTTCACGACCCCATAGAGGTCGCCCCAGGTGGCATCGGAGCCGCCCAAGGATTCCGGCGCTGCGGCCACCGCAAACCCTGACTCTTTAATGGCTGCCCACAACTCCGTGGGCCAGTGACCTGCTTCGCCGCGGCGAATCAGTTCCGGAGTGATCAGATCGGCCAGCAGCCGCTCGATGGTGGATTCAAACAGTTCGCGCATGTGGGTGTTCTCAACGCAGTCCAAGGCCACGGGCAATGATGCCGCGCAGGATTTCGCGTGTGCCCCCACGCAACGAGAAGGAAGGCGCCATCTGCATCAGGGCCGCCAGCACCTGCGCATGGTCGCTGCCACCGTCAACGGCGGGCGCTACATCCAGCACCTGTTGGGCGAGCTCGGGAATCTCCTGCTCGAACGCGGCGCCCAGGTCCTTCAGACAAGAGGCGGCCCAGGCCGGATGGCCTCCTGCGGCCAGCTCGGCCGTGACCGCCAGCGACATCTGGCGCAGCACCACCAGGCGGGCACTGAGGCGCCCCACGGCGTTGGCCTGCAAGGCATCGGGCTGGGGACCTACCGCGTCGATCAAGGTGTGCAACAAGGCAATGCTGCTCAGGAAACGTTCCGGCCCGCTGCGCTCGAAGGCGAGTTCTGCGGTGACCTGTTCCCAACCCTGGCCCTCGGTGCCGATCAAGGCATCGGCGTCCAGCCGGACGTTGTCGAGGTAGACCTCGTTGAAGTGTTCGCCCCCGGCCAGGTCGCGGATCGGGCGCACCGTGACGCCGGGCGCCTTCAGGTCAATGATGAACTGAGACATGCCCTCGTGGCGCGCGGCCTTTTCGCTGGTCGGGGCCCCCGTGCGCACCAAGGCGATCATGTATTGCGCGTGGTGGGCGTTGGTGGTCCAGACCTTCTGGCCCGTGACCCGCCAGCTGCCGTCGCCCGCCGCTTCGTCGCGAACGGCGCGGCTGCGGATGGAGGCGAGGTCGGAGCCCGAGTTGGGCTCGCTCATGCCAATGCAGAAATAGACCTCGCCTTGGCAGATGCCCGGCAGGTATTTCTGGCGCTGGGCTTCTGTTCCGTAGCGCAAGATCAACGGGCCGCTCTGGCGATCGGCGATCCAGTGCGCCGAAACAGGCGCCCCGGCAGCCAGCAACTCTTCGATCACGACGTAGCGGGCCCAGGGGCCGGCATCGTGCCCCCCGTACTCGAGCGGCAGTGTCATGCCCAGCCAGCCACGCCGGCCCAGCTCGCGACTGAACGCCGGGTCGGCGCCCATCCACGAATCAGCGCGGCGAAGGGCACTGCGGCCCTTCAGCGCCTCAGCCAGAAAACGCCTGACATCAGCACGGAGCGGTTCGGCTTCTGCAGGTACGCGGTGGTATTGAAAAGATGCAAGCGCCATGGGATGCCAGGTTTGCTGGGTGGGTCCGGGTGCGGATTACAGAGCGGTTTGGGCGTCGGCGGCAGCAAACATCTTGTTGATGTCGCCAGAGGTCACCGGTTTTTCCAGTTCACGAAGCGGTGCCGCTCCACCCATGCCGCAGGCGGGCTCAATGCTCACGTGTTTGGCTTGTGCTTTCAGCGCGCCGACGGTGCAGTTTTCGCGGCCCAGGATGGCGAAGGGGTCGTAGGAGAACTCGCGCATCGTGTTCAGGTGCGTGATCTTGTTGATGACCTCATCGCTCAGGTGTCCAGCCTGTTTCCAGAACACGTCGGCAGATTCTGGCCAGGTGCAGTCGGAGTGCGGGTAGTCGCATTCCCAGCAGACCTTGTCCACGTTGATGGCGTCGAGGTTCTTCAGACCAAACGCATCCTCGATGAAGCAGGTGATGATGTGCTCGTTGAAGATGTCGCTGGGCTTCTTGCCGCCGAAGTTGGAGTTGGTCCAGGCGTTGTGGTGGTTGTGTGTGAAGTCGGCTCGCTCCAGCAGGTAGGGAATCCAGCCGATGCCACCCTCGGAAAGGGCCATGCGCAGCTTGGGAAATTTCTTCCACATCGGCGCCCAGATCCAGTCTGCAGCCGAGTTGGCGATCGAGATCGGCATCGAGGTGATCCAGGCGTCGATCGGCGATTCATCCGAAGCGTGGGCCGCTTTTGCGCCGGTGCCGATGTGGCAGCAGATCACGACGTCGTTGTCTGCACAGGCCTTCCACAGTGGGTCCCAGTGACTGTTGTGGATGGAGGGGTATCCATGCACGGTGGGGTTGTCGGAAAAGGTCACCGCATGCACACCCAGCTTGGCCATGCGCGCGACCTCGGCGGCGGCGGCTTGCATGTCGAACCAAGGCACCATCATCAGCGGGATGAAGCGGCCGGGTGCGGCGTTGCACCAGTCCTGCAGGTGCCAGTCGTTGTAGGCCTGGATGGCGGCCAGCGAGACGCCCCGGTCGTCGTAGCTCTGAAACCGCTGTCCGGCGAAGCCGGGGAAGGTCGGAAAGCACAGCGAGCCCAGCACGCCGTTGGCGTTCATGTCGTCGACACGGGCTTTGATGTCCCAGGTACCGCGGCGCATCTGCTCGTAGCCCAACGGCTCCATGCCGTATTCCTCTTTCGGGCGCCCGACCACCGAATTCAGGCCCATGTAGCCGGTGGCCTTTTCTTCGAACACCCAGACGTCACGGCCTTTGTGGTTTTCAACATGGGGTTCGCGTCCCTTGTACTTCGCGGGCATGTGGCGAGCGAATGCGTTCGGCGGTTCGATGGCGTGGTCGTCAACGCTGACGAGGATGAGGTCTTCGAGTTTCATCTTGTCTCCAAAGGGTGGTGCGGAGGGGCCCGGCACAGTGGCAGCTGAACCAGAGGTGGGAGTCTGGATGCTAGATTAAATAATGAACAGAATCAATAAAAATGTTCATATTAGAGTCAAAAACGCGGATTTACTAGGGAATACCACTACGCGGAGTTGTGGGGAGGAGCGATCGTGTGATCGCCTGCACCCGGTGTACAGACCGAACTTGGCTGTGGTCAAGCACCGCGTCCCACGTAACCGGTTCCGCACCAGTGCTCCTTATGGGCGGTGCAGGCGAGAAAGCTGAACCGCCGATGTGACTGGGTGTGCGAGCAGCCCACCAGCGGTCGATGGGCGAGGGTCAGTCAACGCCAGAGTTAAGCGTCAAAAGTTGTGCTGAAGTCCGAGATCAAAGCCGCTCCTGTTGGTGGCAACCGCTTTGTCGTGAGCCAGATTGGCATACAGGAACGTGCGTTTGGACAGATCGTGGTTGTAGCCAATCGCAAACTTCTTGGTCAGATCGGTGTGGGTCGTGGTGTTTTCGAGTTGGCCGTATGACAGCTTGACGCGGCCAGCATTTGTCTTGAACGCAGCTCCCAACATGGCGCTCTTGCGCTTGTTGTTCACATTGTCTTTGCCTGAGCCAAAGCCCGCGGTGAGCGTCCAGCGGTCCAGGACGTACCTTGCTGCGATGAAATTCCAGCTGTCGTTTGCCCCACCGGGGTTTTCATGGCTCCATCCGAGGTAAACGGGACCCGCCTGGTAGGAGAGGTACCCATTCACTGGGCGGTCGATCGTGCTGGCGGCGGGCAAGGTTGCGCTGTTCGGGTTGACGTCACTGGCCGTCTGCAGGGCAAAACCAAAAGCACCAAGCTGGCTTTTGTAGGTGATCGCGCCATCATTTCGGACGGTTCCGATGCCGCCGGTGCCGACCGAAACGAAGGATGACACGCCCGTGTGGATGAACGGATCCGGCGTGATTTGAACTTCGGTGTACCCAGCGACGTAGTCACGGCCCAGAGACACCTTGCCCCAGCCTCCTTCGATCGCTACGATGGATTGGCCCTGAAAATAGCGAACGGCGGTCAGCGCGCCCGTGTTGGATCGGAATCGGTTCTCCAGCCAGAACGACACTTTCAGTCCCTGACCCAGGTCCTCTGTGCCACGCAGTCCAAAACGACTTTGGGCACCTTCGCCCAGTGTGGTCGTACCCGCACCAATCGCACGAACCAGTCCGGCATCAACCTTGCCAAACAGGGTCAGGCTGCTTTGTGCCTGAACGTGGCCGGACAGCAGGACGAAGGCGGACAAGGGGAAAAGTTTGAGCGCGTTTTTCATGATGTTGGGATGCATACAGGTGTTTACTCGGGTTGAATGCCTGCGGCTTTGATGATCTTTCCCCACAGCTCGCGTTCTTTTGCCTGGTACTTCTCAAGCTGACCCAGGGGTTGGACGAATTCGAACGTGCCAGATGCCTTCATGGCGGCCTGCACCGCCGGCGTTTGGTTCGCCTGCACCAGCAGAGCGTGCATTTTTTCTACCACCGGTTGGGGGGTCTGTGCCGGGAGGTAGGCCGCCAGCCAGAAGCCGATGTCCATACCCTCGATGCCGTTTTCCCGGAAGGTCGGCAGGTTGGGGGCAAACGGGCTGCGGACGTCATCGGTCACGCCCAGCGACTTGAGCTTTCCGGTGCTGACATGGGTCCACGCTGAAAAGTCGGTAAACATGAAGTCAATCACGCCGCTCATCAGGTCCGGCATCATCGAGGCACCACTGCGATAAGCAGCACCCACCACCTTCACTCCGGCGGTCTGTTGCAGCACCTCGGCAGGCAAGCGGCTGGTGATGCTCGTGTACCCGAACGTGTACTTGCCTGGATCGCTTTTGAGTTGCTGCAAAAACTCCTTGGCTGAGGTCGCCTTGACCTTGTCCGGATTGGCGTACAGGTACATGGGGCCTTTGGACAGCGTCGTCAGAGGTACGAAGCCGTTGACAGGGTCGTAGGGCAGGTTTTTGATCACATGCGGGTTGCCGGTGAACGCCACATTTCCCGAAATCAGCAAGCTGTATCCATCCGGTTTTGCTGAACCGACACTTTGTGCGGCAATGCCGGAACTGCCACCAGGACGGTTCTCGACAATGACGGGGACTCTTGCTGCTTTGGACAACTCGTTGGCCAGTGCGCGGGTATAGCCATCGGGGGCCGATCCCGCCGTGAAAGGCGTCACGATGCTGATGGCTTTTTCCGGAAACTCGGCGGCAGTGGTGGCGCCGGCACCCAGCAGGACGCACGCCAGTGAGAGCGACTTGGAAAAGGCTTTGACTTTCTTCATTTCATGCCCATGTTGTATAAAGAATATTATTCTGTATGCAGAATAAATGTATTCTGTTGCGGCCGCGTAAGCCTGAGAACTAGGGAATCTCTGCAAAACCTCCCAGCTGGCACGCGTTGTGCTGTATGAACGTCATGAAACAAATCAGCCTTGGTGAGACGGGATTCGAGCGCAAGACCAAGCGCACGCGCAAGCGCGAGTTCCTCGACGAGATGAACCTGGTGGTGCCCTGGGCAGAACTGGTGGCGCTGATTGCCCCGCACGCTGCCACGCGCAGCGCCAGAGGCGGACGCCCGCCCTTTGCGGTTGAAACCATGCTGCGCATCCACTTCCTTCATGTATGGACCCGACGCCTTTTGCAAGCCCCTTTTGGTGATGTTCAACGGTCTGCACACATGTATACGGCTTGCTGATGGGCAGTCGTCGATGCATGCCCGCAGCCTTGATGAGATCCGCGCGTTCCGTCCTTAGCAGCAGTTCGGCTTGAGTGATCAGCCGACAGAAAGTACAGGCTCCCGGAACGCTGGTCTAACCGGTTGTGTCATCACGTTTAAGAGGCTTCGCAAACCAGTGTGGGTGCTCTCCCTTTTTTTTTGTTTTTGAACACGGTCGCAGCTACGCCGCAACCATCGCGGGGCAGTAGTTGGTCTCGTGACTCAACATCGCCTGAATGATCCGTGCGTTCTTGTTTGCCAGCGCAACCGTCGCACGGTTGTACCCACGCCGGGCAATCAATTCCTGCAGCCAGCGACTTCGCGCATCAGATTTGCAGGCAACACGGATCAGTACTGATCGCGCCCCGTGGATAAGCAATGTCCGCAGATAGCCGTCACCGCGTTTACTGATGCCAAGCAGACGGTTCTTTCCGCCTGATGAGTGTTGCCGTGGAACCAACCCGATCCACGCAGCGAGATGTCGTCCATTCTTGAACGCTTTGGCGTCCCCCACCGCCGCAACGATTGCCGTTGCTGTAATGGCTCCCACACCAGGAATGGTTGCGAGTCGTTGGCACAGAGCCGAGTTCTTCATGAAGGATGTGATCCAGTCCTCGGCTCTGCTTATCTGGTTTTCGATCACTCGGAACTGCTCAAGAAGCATGGTCAGCAAGGACTGGCAGAACGTGGTCAGCTCCCCATCCGGCTCCGAGAGGATGTCGGGAATGGAGCGTTTGAACGCCGCAGGTGACTTGGCGATGATGATCCCGCGCTCAGCGAGCAGCCCTCTTGCTTGATTGATCAGGGCTGTGCGCTGGTGCACCAACAGCTCACGAACACGATGAACTGCCTGAATGTCTTGTTGCTCAACAGATTTGACAGGTACGAAGTTCATGCTTGGGCGGCAAGCAGCCTCAACAATGGCCTCGGCATCGTTCCTGTCGTTCTTGTTCGTTTTGACGAACGGTTTGACGTAGTGGGGGCTGATGAGCTGGACCTCAATGCCCAGTGCTTGGAACTGCCTGGCCCAGTGGTGTGCGGAGCTGCAGGCTTCCATAGCGATGGTTCGTGGACGAAGTTGACGAATCGTTTCCATCAGAGCTGGGCGCGATACTTTGGATCGGTGCATCGCCTGACCTCGGCGGTCTGCTCCGTGAAGTTGAAACACACGTTTGGCAAGGTCGATCCCCAGGATGTCGATTTCCATGATGAACCTCCGCATTTCAACGGTTGATGAGGGACACACAGTTTCGCCGGAGGGTGGCGTCGGGTCCATCTCAGTAGCAATGGTTCAACCTCTCGGACCCGGCGATGGAAGAGGCGCTCTACGACACACCGATGTTTCGTGAGTTCGTAAAGCTGGACCAGGGTGAAGATAACCTGCCCGATGAGAGCACCATCTTGCGGTTTCGTCACCTGCTCGAAGCTCACGAACTGAGCGTGCAAATCTTGGCCACGGTCAACGCCATGCTCACCGCCAAAGGCCTGCTGCTCAAGAGCGGCACGGTGGTCGATGCCACATTGATCGCGGCACCGAGTTCGACCAAGAACAGCAGCGGCGAACGTGACCCCGAAATGCACCAGACAAAAAAGGGCAACCAGTGGTACTTCGGGATGAAGGCGCATATCGGCACGGACGCCGAGTCGGGCTTGGTACACACGGTGGTAGGCACGGCGGCCAACGTCAGCGATGTCACGCAGGCGCACGCGCTGGTGCACGGCGAGGAAACCGATGTGTTCGCCGACTCGGGCTACCAGGGCGTGAACAAGCGCGAAGAGACCCAGAGCATGGATATTGATTGGCACGTGGCCATGCGCCCGGGCAAGCGCAAGGCGCTGGACAAGAGCACGCCCATGGGCGCGATCATGGACAAGCTGGAGCAGACCAAGGCCCGCATCCGGGCCATTGGCGAACACCCGTTCCGGGTGGTCAAGCGCCAGTTCGGGCACATCAAGGTCCGCTACCGCGGGCTGAAGAAAAACACGGCGCAGTTGCACACCCTGTTTGCCCTCTCCAATCTGTGGACGGCGCGTCGAACGCTTTTGAGAGCGATGCGGGCATGAGTGCGCCCGCAAAAGGCCCAAGGGCCCAGTGCGGGGGTGAATTCGACCCTGAAACAAGCCGAGTGAGTCGAAAAATGCCGTCATCTGAAATCACGCGCATCAACGCGCGCGAGAACGGGTGTTGTGCAGACCTTCC
>JAGXSV010000074.1 GCA_018333605.1 Hydrogenophaga sp.
CTGTCGCGCCTGCTTCTTACACAGGTAGGCGATATGTAACGCAAAAGACCAGCGCTGCGCCATACCCCTGCGCTGGCTCACTCCCGCCATCCCACGGCCACAGCAGGCACGCCCCCCCGGCACACCTCAGTGCCCTGCAGAACGGGCACCCCCCATTCAACTCAAAGGAAGTTCAAGGCATTCAGCTGACTGCCGCGGATGACCGCGTCCGACTGCTTGCCGACACCAGATTTACGCGGAAACTGACCGCCGCTAACAGGCGTAGAACAATCGCCTGTGTCGCGCGCAATGCGCAATCTCGAAGCCACGCTCGGCGTGCAGTTGTTCGACCGCAGCGCGCACCAGACGCGACTGACCTGGGCCGGTCAAGTGTTCCTCGGTGAGTGCCGGCGTGTGCTGGCCACCGTGGAGCAGGCGGTGAGTGCCGCAAAGGCGGCGGCGCAGGGCTATCAGGGTTATCTGCGCATCGCCATCTGCGACAGCTTGGCGCAGCCCCACATTGCCACCTTGCTGGCGCGCAGCCGCGAGGAAGAGCCCGAACTGGAGATTCGCGTCTTCGAGCTGCCTTTCGCGCAGCAGCTCAAGGGCCTGCACAACGATCTGCTGGACATCGGCTTTGCGCTGTCGGACGCGGTGAGCGAAGGCCTTGTCGCCGAGCCCGTGTGGACCGATCCTCTGTCGGTGATCGTGCCCGTGCGCCACCCCTTGTTGGCGCACGCGGAAGTGCCATTGGATGAAGCCTTGAAGTTTCCGTTGGTACTGTGCCATCCGGACGCGGGATCGGGCTGCCACCACCAGATCCAGGCGGTGCTTCAAGGTGCGTCCAAGCCGCTCAAGCTGGTAGATCAGGTGACGAGCCTAGGCGTGATGCTGACTCTGGTCGGTGCCGGTTATGGCCTAGGTTTCGCCATTGCCTCGCAGGTGCAGACCCTGAACCGCCCCGACATAACCGTTCGCCCCTTGGCCGGCACGCCGCCCATGCTGTCCACCTACCTGCTGCGCCGCAGCGCCGAACCCTCTGAGCCCATGAAGCGGTTTCTGCAGCGCGCCCGCGAGGAGTTCCTGCCAAAGGGAGATGAACCGGCCTCGTGACGTTGAGCGCTCGGGTACATTGGCTACTGCTGGCTGTCCATGGCTCGCGCTGGACTTGCTCGGAGCGCGCGTTGACCAAGCGTGGTTTTTCAGTCCATAATTATGTCCATCTCGGTTCGCCGAGTGCGGAAAACTCGTTATCAATCAACGAGTTGGGAACACGATGATGTTCCCTTCACCCGCTCCAAATGCATCGCCAAAGGCCGTCAAGGGCATACACCTGACGGCCTTTTTCATTGGTAAATCAACATCTTTCCTGTCAGCGACGTACCGGAAACACCATTGACATACGGAAGTGAGCGGTGGGAACAATCGGGGGAACAGAATGCTTGTACTCCCTCTGACCCCCTGTGCGGATCCTTCTCAGAGGCGCGGCATTTCACCACCAATGCAGGCGGCGACAAACTCGATTTGGCCGTGACCCAAACCACCGCACGGAATACCCACCTGACGCACCCAAGCGTCCTGACGCCACAACACCGCCAGTGCCAGCATCAAGCCGAATGAACACCATTCGGGATGGCTCGCTGATGGACACATCACACCAACGCAAAAGAGGCTCCCAAAGGAGCCTCTTTTGCATTGGGATACCAGTCCGAAGGCTGGTCACAACATCTCGGAATCAGACGGCTTTGGCTGCCTTCTTGACCATGTCGGTGGTCTGCTTGGTGGCCACAGCAAAGTTGGCCTGGGCGACTTCGGTGGCTTTCTTGATGCTGGCCTGGGCCGACTCGATTGCTTTCTGGCTGTTGCTCAAGGCGCTTTGGAAAGCAACCACCGCAGTTTCAGAACCAGTGGGCGCGCTCTTGACGAGTTGGTCCACCGAAGCGCCGAAGGCTTTTTGTGCATCGGCCATATTGGCTTCGATCTGCTTGGTGATGTCTGCGCTGCCTTCGGCGGCAATGCTTTGCACGTGCTGGAAGTAAGCGGTCGACTTTTCAGCCATGGGCTGAAAAAAGCCGGTTTGCAGGGTCATGAATTCCTGGGGCGTCTTGGCCGACAGGGCGGCCTTGGCGTGGGTGAAGGACTCGCTCACGGCGGCTTTGGAAGCGGCCATGTTGAGTTCAACCAGTTTTTCTGCGCCGGTGAAGGCCTTTTTGAAGGCAGCTTCGAACGCTTCCATGTTGGCTTTGTTGGCGGCCATGATCTGTTCAGCGGGGTTGTTCATTTCGTTTTCCTTTGGGTGAAGTGGAGTGAGTGAGCCTTGAACATGGACCGGATGACCGATTTATGTTGCAGTGCAGCATGCATTGAATTTTACGGGTATTCCCGAAGATGGCAAGTGTTTTTGCTGCACCGCAACAAAGTTAGAGGCATTCCTCCAACATCGCAGGTTTGCCAGCCTGCGTGGTGTGTGTGGGCCTGGCGAAAAGCTGCTGAGCGGCTCAGGTCGGGATCATCGCGTCCGGTGCAGGGAAACCATTGCGACCGGGGAACTCCAGCGCCAGGGTGCGGGCGTTGGGCATCTTGAGCCACAGTCGCAGCATTTTGCGGTGCAGCGCGGGGTTGGTGTCGTCCAGGAAGTCGTTGCGCGAGTGCAGCACAGCGTAGTTGTTGGCGAACTGCAGGTCACCGGGCTCCAGCATCATGTCAAGCCGGATGCTCGCCTGGTGCATGACGGCGTCGAACAGGTCTAACGCCTCGATCTCCACCTGCGACAGCGGCTGCTGCCGAATCTCGTGGCCGAGTTCGATGTACTGCCGCAGGTAGCGGCAACTGAGCTTGCCCTGGTGGTGGCTGAAAATGGGTGACAGGCTGGGCAGTGGCTCGCACAGGTGGGCGAAATACACAGGTCGGTAGTAGAGACCGAGGTATTCGGGGAATTTCTCCAGTATCTCGTTGTAAATGGCGGCCACACTGACGAGGCTGCTCAGGCCACCGGCCTTGGCTTTGCGCACGCAGAGCAAGCCGACCACGTCGGACGGGTCGGAGTGGTAGGGCAGATACAGGTTGGTCTCGTAGACGCGGGTGTTCTTGTCGTTGACATCGCCTACATTCATCACGGTGCCCAGCAGGTCGCCTCTGGGGTTCTGCCGCACAGGCACACCGAGATGCAGGCCGAGGCCGAAGTAGACGGTGTTGATGTCTTCGTCGGTGTAACGCTCCACCGGCAGGCCACGCAGCACCAGGAAACCTCGGCCATTTTCCAGTTCTTCGGCGTAGCGCCGGAGATCGGGCGCAAGGGCCTGGATGGGGAAGTCTTCCCGGGAGAAGTTGGGGAAGCTCAGACCTTGGGCTTTGACGTGAGCGAGCGCCGCGTCGAGCACCGCAACAGACTCGCCGCTCAGCTGGTGCAGCCAGGTGAAGTCACCGGCCAGATCGGAGCCGCGCCAGGCGGCGGGACCGGTGATGGGTTGTTTCAGGATCAGGCTCACAAACAGGCTCCTTCATAGCGGTACAAGATTGGGCACTGGCGAACGGGCCACAAGCGACCCTAAGTCAAAAACGGGTGGTCACCGCGTCCACCACGCGGTAGGTGTCGTCTACCACCGGTAGCCAGCGCCATTTGTCGAACGTGGTGCAGGGGTGCGAAATTCCGTTCGCCACGATTTGACCCAGCGCGGGCCACTCGTCTTTTGGCGCAACCGGGTCATAGCGCAGGTAGGCGTGCTGGTCGTTCAGAGCGTCAATGCGCCAGTGTCCCGGAACGGCCTTGGGTGATCCACCCTGCCCGTCGCCTCGCCAGAGAGGCAACGGCAAGTCCAGGTCGTGGGACACGTCGCGCTTGCCCATACTGAGCAAGGCCAATCCTGGCTCAGGGCAGCTTTGCACGCAGGCCAGTACCTCCAGCGCGGGCTTCAGGGTTTCACGCAGGTTCAGGCGCTCAGCCACGCAGCACAAATACCGCGTGTAGCGTTGGTGGTCGTGCGTGAGGTAGCACCCCGAGCGCAGCACGCCGCGCACCGGGTGGCCCAGATCGGGCATGAGACGTTCGGCCACCAGGTCAAAAATGGCGGAGCCACCGGCACTGAGAATGATTTCTTCGTGCGCGAACCACTGTTGCTCGATGGCTTTGCGTGCGATCGCCTCGACTCGGTCCATCAGGCTTTGCACGGTGGCGCGGTCTTGGGCGTGGTCGCACGTGGCGGTGGTGCCTTCGTAACACTCGATACCCGCCAACTGCAGCGCTGGGCTGGCGGCAATGCGCTGGGCAATCTGCCACGCTTGCTCTGTCGTGCGGCAGCCGGTGCGCTGGCCGGTCATGCCCAGTTCCAGCAGCACCTCAAACCGGTCCTTGAAACCACGGGCCGCCGCCCACGCCTCAATCTGGTCCACCTGCCCGAGCGAATCCACCAGAAACAGCGAGCGCAGCGCCGGCCGCTCGGCGTGCAGCAGGGCCAGCGCGTCCAGCTCGGCGCGCTGGATCACCTGGTTGGCGATGAGCAGCACCGGCACGCCGTGGCGCGCACCCACTGTCGCCTGGAACACAGTGGCAAAGCTGATGCCCCAGGCGCCCGTGTCCAGCTGCATCTGCCACAGCTCGGGCGACATGCTGGTTTTGCCGTGCGGCGCCAGGTACAGGCCACGCTGGGCGCAGAAGTCGCGCATCCAGTGCAGGTTGTGCCGCAAGGCGCTTTGCCTGATGACAGCCAGCGGCAAGGCCAGGTCGCCGCGCAGCAGTTGCCAGCCTTGCTCGGCAAGGTGTTCCCGCGACAGCTCTGCGTGGCCTGCAGGGAAGCCCTTGAGGTGGGGACCAAAGCGGGGCGCGGTGGGCATCGTGGTGCTTCAGTTGCGCTTTTTGCGCGCCTGCGCACGCCGCACTTGCCGGCTTTGCCCGGCCAGTTGCTGCTGCGTCTGCTGGGCCGCACGGCGGGCACGCGTGCGTTTGCCCAAAGCCCGGGCCACGATGAAGGCCAGCACAGCGCAGGCCACGATGATGAACAGAGCGGTGAGGTCCATACCGGTCACTCCACCCGCGTGATGCGGTTGGGCTTGAAGCCCAGGTCGGCCGCCTTGCCTTTGCGGCCACGGGCCGCGCGGGCGTTGTTGAGGCTGCGAATTTCCAGCGTTTCGTCGCGCTCTTTGCCGCCACGGCCGATGCCTTCAATCTTCACGCTGCGGGTATAGGCCGCCGCACCCGCCAGGGTGTCTTTGGCGTCCAGGTCGATCAGCATCAAACCGCGTCCGCCTTTCTCCATGGCCTTGAGTTCGGTCATTTCAAACGTGAGAATGCGCCCGCCGGTGGAGGCGCAGGCCACGTGTGTGGCGGGCAGCAGCGGCTGGCCGCCCGAGGTGTTTGCTGCGTGCGAGGGCGCGCAAATGGTTTCACCTTCGCCCACGCTGATGAAAGCCTTGCCGGCTTTCTGGCGCGACACCAGGTTGTCCACCGTGGCCAAAAAGCCGTAACCACCGGTGCTGGCGAGCAGCAGCGTGGCGTGGGCCGGACCGGCAAAGTAGTGCATGGGCTGCGTGCCACTTTCCAGTTCGATGAGCGTGGTGATGGGCTGGCCGTCGCCACGTGCACCGGGCAAGCTGGCCACGGGCACGCTGTACACGCGGCCGTTGCTGCCGAAGACGATCAGCGTGTCCACTGTGCGGCATTCAAAGGTGCCGTACAGGCCGTCGCCGGCCTTGAAGGCGAAACTGCCCGCCTCGTGCCCGTGGCCGGTGCGCGCGCGCACCCAGCCTTTGCTGGAAATGACGACCGTGACCGGCTCGTCCACCACCTTGATTTCGGCCACGGCCTTTTTCTCGGCCTGAATCAGCGTGCGGCGCGCGTCGGCAAAGGTCTTGGCGTCGGCCTCGATCTCTTTCACCATCAGGCGCTTCAGGCTGCCAGGGTTGCCCAGAATGTCTTCCAGCTTGCCCTGCTCTTCGCGCAGCGTGCTCAGCTCTTGCTCAATCTTGATGGCTTCGAGCCGCGCAAGCTGGCGCAGGCGAATTTCCAGAATGTCTTCGGCCTGTCGGTCGCTCAGCTTGAACGCTTCAATCAGCGCGGGCTTGGGCTCGTCGCTGTGGCGGATGATGCGGATCACCTCGTCGATGTTGAGCAACACCAGCTGCCGGCCCTCCAGGATGTGGATGCGGTCAAGCACCTTGTTCAGCCGGTGCTGCGAGCGGCGCACGATGGTGGTCTGGCGGAACTCGATCCACTCGCTCAGCATGAGCCGCAGGCTCTTTTGCGTGGGCCGCCCGTCCAGGCCGATCATGGTCAGGTTGATGGGCGACGAGCTTTCCAGGCTGGTGTGGGCCAGCAGCGCGGTGATGAGCTCTTGCTGCTCGATGCGGCTGCTCTTGGGCTCAAACACCAGGCGCACCGGCGCGTCTTTGCTCGACTCGTCGCGCACCACGTCCAGCACCATCAGCATGCTGGCTTTCAGCTGCGTCTGGTCCTGGCTCAGCGCCTTTTTGCCGGCTTTGACCTTGGGGTTGGTGATCTCTTCAATTTCTTCCAGCACCTTCTGGCTGCTCACGCCCGGGGGCAACTCGTTCACCACCAGCTGCCACTGGCCGCGCGCCAGGTCTTCAATTTTCCAGCGCGCGCGCACCTTGAGGCTGCCGCGGCCGGTGCGGTAGGCGTCGGCAATGTCGCCGGCCGGGCTGATGATCTGGCCGCCGCCCGGGTAGTCGGGCCCGGGCACGATGCCCAGCAACTCTTCCTCGCTGAGCTTGGGGTTTTTGATCAGCGCCACGCAGGCGTCGGCCACTTCGCGCAGGTTGTGGCTGGGGATTTCGGTGGCCAGGCCCACGGCGATGCCGCTGGCGCCGTTGAGCAGGTTGAACGGCAGGCGTGCGGGCAGTTGCCTGGGCTCTTCGAACGAGCCGTCGTAGGTCGGGATGAAGTCCACCGTGCCTTCGTCGATCTCGTCCAGCAGCAGGCCGGTGATCTTGGCCAGGCGGGCTTCGGTGTAGCGCATGGCGGCGGCGCCGTCGCCATCTCGCGAACCAAAGTTGCCCTGGCCGTCGATCAGCGGGTAGCGCTGCGCGAAGTCTTGCGCCATGCGCACCAGCGCGTCGTAGGCGGCGCTGTCGCCGTGCGGGTGGTACTTGCCCAGTACATCGCCCACCACACGGGCGCACTTCACCGGCTTGGCGGCGGTGTTGTTGTTGGCGCCGCTGTAGCCCAGACCCATGCGGGCCATGGCGTACAAAATGCGGCGCTGCACCGGCTTCTGGCCGTCGCACACATCGGGCAGGGCGCGGCCCTTGACAACGGACAGCGCGTATTCCAGGTAAGCCCGCTGGGCGTAGCTGGCCAGGTTGTCTTCGCCAGGCAAGTCCGCCGGTGCGAGATCGAGTTCAGGGGTATCGTTCATGGGGTTTCAGGCATTCGTACAAACGGTTGCGCGCCAGGGGAGTTGGTCCAGAAACACCGCCGGGCTGGCTTCGCCAGACGGCTGGTGTTGCCCTCTGGGGGTGACGCCGCAGGCGGCGCGGGGGGAATCAAATATCCACTTCTACCGAGTCGCCATGCAGCTCCATGAGTTCGCGGCGCGAAGCGGCTTCGCCTTTGCCCATGAGCTTGGTGATAAGCGCCTCGGTGCCGGCGAAGTCCATGCTACCCAGGTTCACCTGCATCAGGCGGCGCGTGTCGGGGTTGAGCGTGGTGTCCCACAGCTGCTCGGCGTTCATTTCACCCAGGCCTTTGAAGCGGCTGATTTGGCACTTCTCGCGGGGCACGCCGTCTTTAGCGCATTTGTCCAGAATGGCGGTCAACTCGCCCTCGTCCAGCGCGTATTGCTTGATGGCGGGCTTTTTGCCGCGCGCCGGTACGTCCACCCGAAACAGCGGCGGGCGCGCCACGTACAGATGGCCGTTCTCGATCAGCTTGGGAAAGTGGCGGAAGAACAGCGTGAGCAGCAGCACCTGGATGTGCGAGCCGTCCACGTCGGCGTCGCTCAAGATACAGACCTTGCCATAGCGCAAACCGCTCATGTCGGGTGTGTCCAGCGGGCCGTGCGGGTCGATGCCGATGGCGACCGAAATGTCGTGGATTTCGTTGTTGGCAAACAGGCGGTCGCGCTCCACCTCCCAGGTGTTCAGCACCTTGCCCCGCAGCGGCAAAATGGCCTGGCTTTCCTTGTCGCGGCCCATCTTGGCGCTGCCACCGGCCGAGTCGCCCTCGACCAGAAACACCTCGTTGTGCGCCAGGTCTTTGCTTTCGCAGTCGGTCAGCTTGCCGGGCAACACCGCCACGCCCGAGCCCTTGCGTTTTTCCACCTTCTGACCGGCCTTCTGGCGAAACTGCGCCGCCTTGATGGCGAGTTCGGCCAGCTTCTTGCCGTGGTCCACATGCTGGTTGAGCCAGAGTTCGAGCGCCGGGCGCACAAAGCTGCCCACCAGGCGCACCGCGTCACGCGAGTTCAGCCGCTCCTTGATCTGGCCCTGGAACTGCGGGTCCAGCACCTTGGCACTCAGCACGTAGCTGGCACGCGCAAACACGTCTTCGGGCAGCAGCTTCACGCCTTTGGGCAGCAGCGCATGCAGTTCGATGAAGCCCTTCACGGCTTGAAACAGGCCATCGCGCAAACCGCTTTCGTGCGTGCCGCCCGCGCTGGTGGGGATCAGGTTCACATAACTTTCGCGCACCGGCTGGCCGTCTTCGGTAAAGGCCACGCACCAGTTGGCGCCCTCGCCTTCGGCAAAACTGTCGTGCCCGCTGTCGGCGAAGCCTTCGCCCTCAAACAGCGGAATCACCGGCTCGCCGTGCAGCGTTTGCTGCAAATAGTCGCGCAGGCCGCCCTTGTACAGCCACACCTGCGTGTCTTTGGTTTTCTCGTTCACCAGCGTCACCGTCACGCCCGGCATCAGCACCGCCTTGCTGCGCAGCAGGTGGGTGAGCTCGCTCATGGGCAGCGCGGCTGACTCAAAGTACGTCGGGTCGGGCCAGGCGCGCACCGTGGTGCCCTGCTTGCGGTCACCCTCGCCTTTGGGCGCGATCACGAGTTGCTCGATCACGTCACCGGCCGAAAATGCCAGCTTGGCCACCTGGCCTTCGCGGTAGCTGGTCACCTCCAGCCGGGTCGAGAGCGCGTTGGTGACACTCACGCCCACACCGTGCAGGCCGCCCGAGAAGCTGTAGGCGCCACCGCTGCCTTTGTCAAACTTGCCCCCGGCGTGCAGCCGGGTGAACACAAGCTCCACCACCGGCGCGTTTTCTTCCGGGTGCAGGCCAAACGGAATGCCACGGCCGTCGTCTTCCACGCTCACCGAGCTGTCAGCGTGCAGCGTCACCTTGATCTTTTTGCCGTGGCCAGCCAGCGCTTCGTCGGCTGCGTTGTCCAGCACTTCCTGAATGATGTGCAGCGGATTGTCGGTGCGGGTGTACATGCCCGGCCGTTGCTTGACCGGCTCCAGGCCCTTGAGGACGCGGATCGAACCTTCGGAATAAGCGTCGCTGGCGGCAACGGACTTGGGGGCGGCGGGTTTCTCAGTCATGCGCGGCATTGTAGTGCGCGCCCCGCTTTTTCACTGTATGCAATCACAGCCATCCAGCGGGCAAGGGTGTGGTCGTGTGAACGGTTTCGCGCAGGTGGCTGCGGGCAGGGGGCAAATTCGCTACATTCCCCCGATGTCCATTGCCTCACCCACCCCTGCCGGCGCTGCCCCCAACCCGGGTCCCGCCGGCCTGTCTACCCTGCAAGTGCTCGTCTGTGGCGCTTTCATCGTCACGCTGTCCATGGGCATCCGCCACGGTTTTGGCCTGTGGCTGCAACCCGTGACCCAGTCTCAGGGCTGGACGCGCGAAACCTTTGCCTTCGCGCTGGCGGTGCAAAACCTGTCCTGGGGCGTGTTCGGCATTTTTGCCGGCATGGCGGCCGACCGCTTCGGCGCCTTCAAGGTGCTGGTGGTGGGCGCCGCGCTGTATGCGCTGGGCCTGCTGGGCATGGCCATGTCCACCACCTCGCTGGGGTTCGCGCTCACGGCGGGCATCTTGATCGGGGCGGCGCAGGCCGGCACCACCTACGCGGTGATTTACGGCGTGATCGGGCGGCAAATACCGGCCGAAAAGCGCTCATGGGCCATGGGCGTGGCCGCGGCGGCAGGCTCGTTCGGGCAGTTCCTCATGGTGCCGGTGGAAGGCTGGCTCATCAGCAGCTTCGGCTGGCAAGAAGCGCTCATGGTGCTGGGTGCGGCAGTGCTGCTGATCATGCCGCTGGCCTGGGGCCTGCGTGAGCCGGGCTTTGCGGGTGGCACCATGCCCAGGCGGGAGCAGTCCATCTTGCAGGCGCTGCGCGAGGCGTTCAAATACCGCAGCTTCCAGTTGCTCATGGCCGGCTATTTCGTTTGCGGCTTCCAGGTGGTGTTCATTGGCGTGCACATGCCCAGCTACCTGAAGGACAACGGGCTTTCGCCCCAGGTAGCGAGCTACGCGCTGGCGCTCATAGGCCTGTTCAACGTGATCGGCACCTACGCCGCCGGTGCGCTGGGCCAGCGCATGCCCAAGCGCTACATCCTGGCGTTTATTTACATGGCGCGCGCGGTGGTCATCAGCATCTTCCTGCTCGTGCCGCTGTCACCGGCCAGCGTGTATGTGTTTTCGGCCGTCATGGGCGTGCTGTGGCTGTCCACTGTGCCGCCCACCAACGCGGTGGTGGCGCAAATATTTGGTGTGGCCCACCTGTCCATGCTGGGCGGGTTTGTGTTTTTCAGCCACCAGATCGGCAGCTTCATGGGCGTGTGGCTCGGCGGCGTGCTGTACGACCGCACCGGCAGCTACAACATCGTCTGGTACATCTCGATTGCGCTGGGCGTTTTTGCCGCACTGATCAATCTGCCGGTGCGGGAGTCTCCCATCGTGCGCGGGCCCCAGCGCATGGGAGCGGCGGCGTGAAAACCACCGGCTGGAACGGCCTGTGGGCCAAGACCGCCCTCTGGGCGGCCATTGGTGCGGCGCTGCTGGGCACCCTGGCGCTGTACAACCAGCCCGACTTTTTGATGAGCCTGGCCGACCAGCTTTGGAGTTGTTTCTGATGCCCACCACCCCCAACCCTTCGCCGGGCAGCCCCGTGCTGCATGGCAACGAAGCCCCGTCTGCCTGGGTGCGCCGCTGGACGCACCTGATCCCCGCCGGGGGCACCGTGCTGGACGTGGCCTGCGGCCAAGGCCGCCACCTGCGATGGCTGGCCGGGCGGGGCCACCCCGTGACAGGCTTGGACCGCTCGCCAGAAGCCATCGCCGCCGTGGCACCGCTGGGCCGCGCCGTGCTGGCCGACATTGAAAACGGCCCCTGGCCGCTGGATGGCGAGACCTTTGACGCGGTGGTGGTGACCAACTACCTGTGGCGTCCGCTGCTGCCCCTCATCGTGGCCACTGTGGCCCCGGGTGGCGTGCTGCTGTACGAAACTTTTGCCAGCGGCCATGAGACCGTGGGCCGGCCGGCCCGGCCCGATTTTTTGCTGCAACCCGGCGAGCTGCTGCAAGCCTGCAGCGGGCTGCGGGTGGTGGCTTTTGAGGACGGTTTTTGCAGCGCACCCGAGCGCTTCGTGCAGCGCATCGCCGCCGTGCGTGAAACCGGGCCCTCAGGGGCCACGCCAGTGCGTCATCTGCTCGACATCACTGGGTAGAATGCAAGATTACCTGCCCACCGCGGGCCGGCCCGTCCTGACGCCGGGTCGGGTTGCATCCTTTCGAGCCTGAAGCTTATGAAAACCATCACCGGCAGCATCGTGGCCCTGGTCACGCCCCTGTTAGAAGACGGCAGCGTGGACTACCCCACCCTGCGCAAACTGATCGACTGGCACATCACTGAGGGCACCGACTGCATCGGCGTGGTCGGCACCACCGGCGAGTCGCCCACCGTCACGGTGGAAGAACACTGCGAGATCATCCGCGTGTCGGTGGAACAGGCCGCCAAACGCGTGCCCATCATGGCCGGCTGCGGCGCCAATTCCACCGCCGAAGCCATTGAACTGGCCAAATTTGCCCAAAAAGTGGGCGCCGACTGCCAACTGCAGGTCGTGCCCTATTACAACAAGCCCACGCAAGAGGGCCAGTACCAGCACTTCAAAGCCATCGCCGAAGCCACCGGCGACCTGCCCATCGTGCTGTACAACGTGCCCGGCCGCAGCGTGGCGGACATGTCGGTCGAAACCGCCCTGCGCCTGGCGCAGGTGCCCGGCGTGGTCGGCATCAAGGAAGCCACCGGCAACATCGAGCGGGCGCAGTGGCTCATTCGCGAAGCGCCCGAGGGCTTTGCCATTTACTCGGGCGACGACCCCACCGCCGTGGCACTGATGCTGTGCGGCGGCCAGGGCAATGTGAGCGTGACCGCCAACATCGCACCGCGCCTGATGCACGAACTGTGTGTGGCCGCCATCGCGGGCGACGTGAAGCGCGCCATGGACATCCAGTTCCGACTGATGCCGGTGCACAAAAACCTGTTCGTTGAAGCCAACCCGATCCCGCTCAAATGGGCCATGGCCCGCATGGGCCTGTGCAACGAGACCATGCGCCTGCCGCTCACGCCCATGTCGCGCGCGCTGGTGCCCACGGTCGAAAACGCTCTGCAGGACAGCGGTCTGATTGTCTGAATCAAGGCGCTGCCCCGGCACAAAGCCCCTACCCATCCCATCTTTTCTCACCGAGCGCCCCAACATGCCCACTTTCGCACCGTCTGAAGCAGCATCCCTCCCGGCCTTACCGGTTCACGTCGGCTCGCGGCTGGCACGCCTGAGCCTGGTGGCCGCCGCCACCGTGCTGGTCACGGGGTGCTCCATCTTGCAGGAAGACAAGATCGACTACAAAAGCGCTGAGCGCGGTGTCACGCTGGACGTGCCGCCCGACCTGACCCAGCTCAGCCGCGACTCGCGCTACAACGTGCCGGGCTCCGTGGTCACCGCCAGCGGCTACCAAACCGCGCAGCCCGCCCAGGCGTCGAGCAGCACCACCGCGGTCAACACCGTGGGCGACGTGCGCATCGAACGGGCCGGCAACCAGCGCTGGCTGGTGATCGACCGCCCGGCCGACAAACTCTGGAGCCCTGTGCGCGACTTCTGGCAGGAAAACGGCTTCCTGCTCGAACTCGATCAGGAAAACCTGGGCATCATGGAAACCGACTGGGCGGAAAACCGCGCCAAGTTGCCTCAAGACATCATTCGCCGAACCATTGGCAAGGTGTTTGAGAGTCTGTACTCCACCGGCGAGCGCGACAAATTCCGCACCCGCCTGGAGCGCAACGCCGCTGGCGGCACCGAAATCTACATCAGCCACCGCGGCATGATCGAGGTGTATTCCAGCGCACAGAAAGACCAGACGGTGTGGCAACCCCGTCCGGCCGACAGTGAACTCGAAACCGAGTTTTTGCGCCGCCTGATGGTGAAGCTGGGCGTGAGCGAAGCACAGGCCAAGGCCGTTGCGGAGACCGCACCGTCTCAGGCCGTCGCCCGTGTGACCACGGTCAACAACGTACCCGTGGTGCAGATCGACGACGGATTCGATCGCGCGTGGCGCCGGGTCGGCCTGTCGCTGGATCGCACCGGCTTCACCGTGGAAGACCGGGACCGCACGCAAGGCATCTACTTCGTGCGTTATGTCCCGGCGTTGGCGACCGACGCAGCCAAACCCGGTTTCTTTGGCCGCTTGATTGGGCGGGCGACCCCAGAAGCCACGCCGGCGAAATACCGGGTGGTGGTGCGCAGCAGTGGCAACAGCACCACCGTGTCGGTGTTGGACGCCCAGGGCCAACCCGCCAGCTCGACCAATGCGCAAAACATTTTGCAGCTGCTGGCCAACGACCTGAAGTGACCAGGGTAAAGAGAGGGCGCGGCACTTGAGTTTGCGGCCTCTTCAACACACTCAAGACGCAAGAAAGCCGCCCGAGGGCGGCTTTCTTGCGCTCGGGCACAAGGCCCGAATGCACCAATTACTGTGCGGGCTTCACAGCAGCTTTGGCGGCTTCAGCAGCAGCGTCGGCAGCGGCTTTGGCAGCATCGGCAGCGCCTGCAGCAGCGGCGTCAGCAGCAGCACCGGCAGCAGCTTCGATTGCACCGGCAACGGTGGGCGTTGCAGCAGCGTCGGTTGCGGCGGGCGTAACGGCAGCAGGTGCGGCTTCCACAGGTGCTGGAGCAGCAGCAGGCGCTGGTGCCTCAACAGGTGCTTCTTCTTTTTTGCCGCAGGCGGTCAGGGCAACAGCGGCCAACAGGCTGGCGATCAGGAGGGTTTTTTTCATGAGAGATTCCAATGGATGTGTACAAAACGAAGCAAAACGCTTGAATCGACCAAAAAAAAACCCGAAAGCTTTTTCGAGTTAGGTCGATTCAGCCTGACGCCCATTTGTAAATGTGTGTCCCGGCTGGGTGCAAATCATACGATGAAAAAAACAACCGTGTTTACCCTGATCAAGTTTTTCTTTTGCTCACACAAAGGCGTTGTTAAAAAGCGACTTTTATAAAACTATAAACCCAAAGTGCTCGGTGGCAGCGAGACGCAACCCTTTTGCCACCAGTGATCAAGCCGCTCACCGAGCGCCACGAGCCGCCCCGTATCGCGGCTTGCCACCATCACGCCATGGGTCGCGTCGATGCGCTCCAGCGTCCAGCCGGGCGACCAGATCGCACTCGGAAAGGCCTCTGCCGCTGCGCTGCGGCAGGCGCGAACCTCCAGCAGATGGGCCCAGGTCACGCGCCACTGCACAAAACGCGGATGTTGAAGGCGTAAGGGGCCAAAGTCGCGCCCGAGAACCTGCAGCAGGCGGCCACGCCGTGCCCATGCCTGCAGCGAGGTCACCACCGCCTGCTCCCCCAAGGGCCAATCGGAAAAGTCGGGGTCACACAGCACCAGGCGTGGCCAGCCTTCAACGGCCGCCGTGGCCAGCGCCTGACGCACCAGATCAGCGAAGAGCAAACGCCCCTGCAACCGCCCTTCAGGCAGGGGAAGCAGCACAGGGGATACATCGGGCGAACTCAAACCATCGGTCATGGTGGTCTCCAGACAGCTCATCAAAGACATCGTCGATGACAAAGCGAACACCCCGCTGGACTGGGTGCATCAGCACACCGGTGCAGGGAGCACCCACACACTTTCTCCGATCCACGTCCGGCGCAACCAACACCTGCGCCTCAGATTGCGGGGGTGGTGTGTAACCAGCCGGCCTCGAACCAGTCTTGCAAAAGCGCACGCGCATCAGCGCTGGCACGCTGCACCTGCGCGGCCGTGAGGCACCGCTCGTCTGCCAGCGCACGCATCAACCGGGCATCAGCGCCACCCGCGCGCAAGCTCTCACCGTTGATGAACACGTGGCGCTCGTCATACATCATGCGGGTGCGCCGGTCCAGTTGCACCCCACCGGACACCCACTCGGTTTCGGGTTCTTCAAACCACACACGCGGTTTCGGCTCGGTCATGACCTCGCCCAGAGCGCAAGTGAGCGACTGGCGCTCGGCCAGCAAGCGCTGCAGCGCATCCACCGCAAACGCTTCCAGCGCGGGCGGCATGGCGGCGGGCGTGGCGGTGGCTGGCTGGGCCGGGTCGCGGTAGAGCGTGGCATCTTCAAAATCGTCGGCCATGCGCTGCAACAGTTCACCGGCCAACCCACCGCGCTGGGGCACGCGAAAGCCCACCGAATAGGTCATGCAGTCGTCGCCCACGGCCACGCCGTCGTGCGCCCAACGCGGGGGCAGATACAGCATGTCACCGGGGTTGAGCAGGTGCTCTTCTTCGGGTTGAAAGTTGCTCAGAATTTTCAGGGGCACGCCCTCCTCGAGCGTCAGGTCTTTTTGCCGCCCAATGCGCCAGTGGCGCTGTCCACTGGTCTGCAGCAAAAACACGTCGTAGCTGTCGAAATGCGGGCCCACACCGCCGCCGTCGCTGGCCCACGAGATCATGAGGTCGTCCAGCCGGGCGTCGGGCACAAAACGAAAGCGCTGCAGCAGCTCGTGCGCAGCATTCACATGTAGGTCCACGCCTTGCACCAGCAGCGTCCAACGGGCTTGTTTGATGGGTGGCAAGGCGGTGCGGGCCAGGGGGCCATGCTTGAGCGTCCAGCCTTTGGTCTGGTGCACGATCAGGCGCGACTCCACCGCTTCGTCAGCGGCCATGGCAAACAGTTGCTGGCGCGTGAGAAAGGGCTTGAAACCCGGCAGTGCATTGCGGATCAGCAGCGGCTTTTTCTGCCAATGGCGGCGCATGAACTGCGCGGGCGAGAGACCACCGAGCAGCGCGGTGGGTGCATCGGGCTGGGGATGAGCGGCCGCCACGGAGGCGCTGGCCAGGCTGGAGGGGTTGGCTTTGAACATGGGACAATTGTCCGATGAAAAGCCCTATGACCATCACCGAACAATGCGTTGTGGCCCTGACTTGGACGCTGAAAGACACGCTGGGCGAAGAACTCGATGTGCTCGACGAGCCGATTGAGTTCTTTGTCGGCGGCAACGACCTGCTGGCCAAGATCGAGGAAGCCCTGCAAGGCCACGAAGCCGGCGATACCGTGGACCTGCACCTGGAGCCGCAAGACGCCTTTGGCGACTACGACGACACCCTGCTGTTTCTGGAGCCGCGCCACCTGTTTCCCGCCGGGCTTGAAGAAGGCATGGGCTTTGAAGGCCTGCCCGCCGGCTGCACCCCCAATGCGCCGAAAGACCGCCTGTACTTCGTGAGCGACATTTACCCCGAGCATGTGGTGCTGGACGCCAACCACCCGCTGGCGGGCATTGCGCTGCGCATCTCGATGAAGGTGCACGCGGTGCGCGAAGCCGAGGAAAGCGAAGTGGGCGCAGGCTCGCTGGGTACCGGGTTTTTCAGCATGCAGGTCACGCCGGAACCCGCTGCAGATGCACCCGGCGACGACACCCCAAGCACCCTGCACTGAACGCAACCCAACCGCGTCCGACAAGCAAAAAGGGCTCCGAAGAGCCCTTTTTTGTGGCCGGCGCTCAGGAGCGTCCGGTAGAGCCGTAGCCCCCTGCACCCCGCTCGCTGGCGGCGCCAAATTCAGACACCACGTTGAACTGCGCCTGCACCACCGGCACGATGACCATTTGCGCAATGCGTTCCATGGGCTCAATGGTGAAAGCCACGTCGCTGCGGTTCCAGGCGCTGACCATGAGCTGCCCCTGGTAGTCGCTGTCGATCAGACCGACCAGGTTGCCCAGCACAATGCCGTGCTTGTGGCCCAGGCCCGAGCGCGGCAGGATCATGGCCGCGTAGCCGGGGTCGGCCAGGTGAATGGCCAGACCGGTGGGCACCAGTTGCCAGGCGTTGGGCGCGAGCGTGAGCGGTGCGTCCAGGCAGGCGCGCAAGTCCAGGCCGGCGCTGCCGCTGGTGGCATAGGCAGGCAGCTGGTCCGCCATGCGCGGGTCCAGCAGCTTCACATCGATCTGCATCACTCGGCCTTCTTCATGGCCTCTTCCAGGGCCTTCATCGGGTCGACCTCTTCGCCCACTGGCGCGGCATCGCCTGCCGGTTGCTCTTGGCCTGGGGCTTCCAGGGAAGGCGGGGCGTTCTCCTCGTTCTGCTGGTCCTGCATGTTGTTGAACATGTCCATGACCGTCGCGTCATCCATCTTCACCGCCTTGTCCAAATTGCCCGACACAATGCCCGGGTTGAACACGATCACCACCACCATGATCAGCTGCAGGACGATGAACGCAATGGAGCCTTTGTAGATCTGCGCTGTGGTCACCGCTGGAATGCGTTTCTTGGTCACATGGTCGGTGTAGTCGTTGCGTGCGGCCACGCTGCGCAGGTAAAACAGTGCAAAACCAAACGGCGGCGTGAGGAACGAGGTCTGCAGATTCATGGCCAGGATGATGCCGAACCAGATCAGGTCAATCTCCAGCTTGGTGGCCACCGGCACCAGCAACGGAACCACGATGAACGCGATCTCGAAGAAGTCGATGAACATGCCCAGGATGAACACGATGAGGTTCACCACCAGCAGGAAGCCGAGTTGGCCACCGGGCAACTTGTCAAACAGGTGCTCTACCCAGATGTGACCATCCGCCGCGTTGAAGGTGAAGGCGAAAACGGTCGAACCGATCAGGATGAACATCACGAAGATGGCCAGCTTGGTGCTGTTGTCCAGCGCCTGCTGGAGCAGCTTGAACGACAGCGTGCGCCGTGCACCCGCCATGATCAGTGCGCCAATGGCGCCCATGGCGCCACCCTCGGTGGGCGTGGCCACGCCCAGGAAGATGGTGCCGAGTACCAGGAAAATCAGCACCAGGGGCGGGATCAACACGAAGGTGACGCGCTCGGTCAGGCGAGACAACAGACCCAGCTTGAACAGGCGGTTGAGCAAGGCCAGGCCCAAGGCCAGGAACGCGCCGACGGCGGTGGACAGGATGAACACCTCGTCGCCAGGAGCGGTTTCACGCTCCAGCATCGGGTTCAGGATGGCGCCATGCACTTGCGACCACAGCACACTGGCGACCGCGCAGACGCCCAGCAGAATGAGCAATGAGATGTGACCGCTGCTGCCGTTGGGCTCGCTGTAAATGCGGGCTTCGGGCGGCAACGCAGGCACCCAGGAGGGCTTAACGAGTGCCACCACGACGATGAAGGCCAGGTACAGCCCCACCAGTGACAGACCGGGAATCAGGGCGCCGGCATACATGTCCCCCACCGAGCGACCGAGTTGGTCGGCCAGCACGATCAACACCAGCGACGGCGGCAGCGCCTGGGCCAGCGTGCCCGAAGCGGTGATGGTGCCGGTGGCGATGGTGCGGTTGTAGCCATAGCGCAGCATGATGGGCATGGCGATCAGGCCCATGGAAATCACCGATGCGGCCACCACGCCGGTGGTGGCGGCCAGCAGCGCACCGACCAGCACCACGGCAATGCCCACGCCACCGCGCAGCGGGCCAAACACCTGGCCCACGGTTTCCAGCAGGTCTTCGGCCATGCGGCTGCGCTCCAGGATGATGCCCATGAGCGTGAAGAACGGAATGGCCAGCAGCGTGTCGTTCTGCATGATGCCGAAAACCCGCAGGGGCAGCGCCTGGAACAGGTTGGAAGGGAACAAGCCCAGCTCCATCCCGATGAGGCCAAAAAACAGGCCTGTGGCAGCCAGCGAGAAAGCGACTGGAAAACCGATCAGCAAAAAAGCGATCAACCCGACGAACATCACCGGGACAAAGTTGGCGGACAAAAATTCAACCATGGTGCAAACCGATCAGTGCTTGTTGGCGGAAGCCAATGACGCTTCCAGCTTGTGTTTTTCGGCGTCGGCGATCTCTTTCGCCAGCAACTCGGTTTCACTGGGCCCCGTGTGGCTCAAAACATCAGGGCCTTGACCCGTCAAGAACGCCAGCCGCTTGATCAGCTCACTCATGCCTTGCAGCATGAGCAGTGCAAAACCCAGCGGAATGAAAAGGTAGACCGGCCAGCGGATCAGGCCACCCGCATTGGACGACATTTCGCCGGAGGTCCAGGCGTTCATGAACAGCGGCCAGCCTTCAACAATCATCAGGTAGCACAAAGGCAGCAAGAAAATGATGATGCCGCCCACGTCGATCCAGTTGCGGGTGCGGTCGCTGAATTTGGAGGAAATGAAGTCAATGCGCACATGGGCGTTGCGCAAAAAGGCGTAGCCGCCACCCAGCAGAAAAACCGCCGCAAACAGATACCACTGGATTTCAAGCCAGGCATTGGAGCTGGTATCAAAAGTCTTGCGGATGATGGCGTTGCCCGCGCTGATGAGGGTGGCGGCCAGGATCAACCACATGGCGACCTTGCCAATGAGATCGCTGAGGCCGTCAACGAGGCGGGAGAACTTGAGCAGAAAAGACATGAGAATTCCCAACGAAGCAGGTGATGGGTTGGCAGCGGACAGGACTGAGAAGCCGACGGACACCACAATGGAACCCGTCACGAGTTTGAACCGACACCAAGCCGCCCGCGTTAAGGCGGCTTGGTGTCTGATCAAAAAACCCCGCCAAAGCGGGGTTTTTGTCAGACTCGCTCCCCGATTACAGCTTGGCCGACTGCATGTAGCGGTCGAACGAAGCTTCGGGAAAGCGGAACCAGAGGTTTTGGTCCTTGCGGAAGGCCGAGTAGTCGGCGTAAATTTTCTTCCAGTTGGGGTTGCTGGCGCTGAGTTCGCCGTACAACGCCATCGATTCCTTGAAGGCGGCGTCCATCACCACCTTGGGGAACGGCAACAGCTTGGCGCCACCAGACACCAGGCGCTTCAACGCGGCCGGGTTGCGGGCGTCGTAGCGGGCCTGCATTTCGGTGTGCGCGTAGGCCGCAGCCGTTTCAACCATGGCCTGGTGGTCTTTCGACAGGGCGTTGAATGCAGTCTTGTTGACGTAGAAGTCAAGCTGAGCGCCACCTTCCCAGAAACCTGGGTAGTAGTAGTTCTTGGCAACCTTTTGAAAGCCGAGCTTTTCATCGTCGTATGGCCCGATCCACTCGGTGGCGTCGATGGTGCCTTTTTCCAGGGCTTGGTAAATCTCGCCACCCGGAATGTTTTGTGGCACCACGCCCATGCGGGTCAGCACTTTGCCGGCAAAGCCGCCCATGCGCATCTTCAGGCCCTTGAGGTCTGCCACCGTCTTGATTTCCTTGCGGAACCAGCCACCCATTTGGGCGCCCGTGTTGCCACCAGGGAAGTTCACGATGTTGTACTGGTTGTAGAACTCGCGGAACAGCTTCAGGCCGTTGCCGTCGTAGTACCAGGCGGTGAGCTGGCGGCTGTTCAGACCAAACGGAATGGCCGTGCCCAGGGCGAAGGTGTCGTCCTTGCCGAAGTAGTAATAGGCTGCGGTGTGGCCGGCTTCGACCGTACCGGCCTGAACCGCGTCCACGACACCGAAAGCGGGCACCAGCTCGCCAGGGGCGTGCACCGTGACCTGAAACCTGCCGTTCGACATTTCGCCAATCTTCTGGGCAAAAACGTCGGCCGCGCCGTGAATGGTGTCCAGCGCCTTGGGAAAGCTGGAAGTCAGGCGCCAGCGAATGGCGGCCTGGGCATGCACAGCGGGTGCTGCGCCTGCGGCAAGCACACCGGCAATGCCAGCATGCTTGATGATGGAACGACGATCCATTGGTGGGTATCTCCGTGTTGGTTGAATTCCAGCTGGCATGCGGGACTGCGCCAGCCGTTGACTTTAAGGCCAGCGCGATTCTATGGGCAGAAAGGGACCGGCGAGCGTGGGTTTTCCCTCGGGAAACCCCCAAAATGACAAGCTTTCGACCCTATGCGCAAGCTCTGCGGGACGGCATGAAATCTGCTCAAGCAAGGTGTGAAATAACTTCATCCGCCGGGCTGCAAGGACCGCGTCAGGGCAGGCGTTTGTCACGCGATACGCGCGCGTGCACGTCGTGTGCGTGGATGGATTCGAAGTTGGTCACGTCCACCACATAGGCATCGATGCGCGCGTCGCGCTCCAGCGCCAACGCCACATCGCGCACCAGGTCTTCCACAAACTTGGGGTGCGCGTAGGCCCGCTCGGTCACCCACTTTTCGTCGGTGCGTTTGAGCAAACCCCACAACTCGCAAGAAGCGTTGTCTTCGGCAAAGCGCACCAGTTCGGTCCAGGCCATGGGCGCGTTGAGCAACACCTCCAGCCGGATGTGTGAGCGCTGGTTGTGCGCACCGTCGTCGCTGACCTCTTTGGAGCACGGGCATAAGGACTTGACCGGCACGGTCGCGATCATGCGAACGTCGGTGAAACCGCCTGCGGTATGAGACACCGACCAGCCGCCGTCGTATTCCATCAGGCTTTGCAGCCCGGACACCGGCGCTGATTTGCGAATGAAAAAGGGGAAGCTCACATCAAAACCACCGGTGGTGGTTTCCAGCAGGGCCAGCAACTCGGGCATGGCGGTTTGCAGCCGCTCGAAGGTGACGGGCAATGGGTCACCGTCTGCCGGTTGGGTAAAGCTGTCCAGCCAGGCCAGCAGGCGGGACATGTGAGCACCCTTTTGCTCGGCGCGCAAACCGACATGCACGTGCCAGGTGCCCACGCTGTGTTGCAGGCGTTCCGCCACCTGCAGGGCAATGGGGTAGCGCAGGTTTTTCACGCCCACCTGGGCAATGGGCATGGCGCGCCGGTCGTGACGGCCTTGCACATCGGGCATGGGCGCGGCCGCAGCGACCTTGAGCGGCTCCGTCACGCTGCCGCTTTCAAGCCGGCACCGGCGGCCAACAGATCGGCAAAACGCTGGCGCACCGAGCGTTCAATGCCGGCGGCATCGAGCCCAAGCATGGCCAGCAACCTGGCCGGGTCGCCGTGCTCAATGAATTCGTCGGGCAAGCCCAGTTGCAGCACCGGCACGTTGAAACCCTCGGCCTGCAGGGCCTCCAGCACGGCGCTGCCGGCGCCACCCTGAAGACACCCCTCTTCCAGAGTGACCAGCGCCTGGTGGCTCTGCGCGAGTTCACGCAGCAGGTCCACATCAATGGGCTTGGCCCAGCGCATGTTGGCCACGCTGGCGCCCAGCTTTTCGGCCGCGGCCAGTGCGGGGTGCAACAAGGTGCCAAACGCCAAAATGGCCACGCCTTGGCCCTTGCGCGTCCATTCGCCACGGCCATAAGGCAGCCCATCCAGGCCAGCGGGCTGCACCGCCCCCACGCCCGCACCGCGCGGGTACCGCACGGCCACCGGGTGGTTTTGCTCAAAAGCGGTGCTGAGCAGCTGGCGGCACTCGGCCTCGTCGGCCGGGCAGGCCACCGCCATGTTGGGAATGCAGCGGAGAAATGCGATGTCGTAGGCACCGGCGTGGGTGGCGCCGTCGGCCCCCACGAGGCCGGCGCGGTCCAGTGCGAACACCACGGGCAGGTTTTGCAGGGCGACGTCGTGGATCAACTGGTCGTAGCCGCGCTGCAAGAAGGTGGAGTAAATGGCCACCACCGGTTTCAAGCCTTCGCAGGCCAGACCGGCGGCGAAAGTGACGGCGTGCTGCTCGGCAATACCGACGTCGAAATAACGGGCCGGAAATCGGCGCTCGAACTCGACCATGCCGGAGCCTTCGCGCATGGCTGGCGTGATGCCGACCAACCGGGGATCGGCAGCGGCCATGTCACACAGCCACTGCCCAAACACCTGGGTAAACGTGGTTTTGGGTGGCGCGGCGGGCTGGGTGAGGCCCACCGCCGGGTCGAACTTGCCGGGGCCGTGGTACGCCACGGGATCGGCTTCGGCCTGCTTGTAGCCCTGGCCTTTTTTGGTGACCACGTGCAGAAACTGCGGGCCGCTGTCGGTGTCGAGCAGGTGGCGGATGTTTTCGAGCGTGGGGATGAGGGAGTCGAGGTCGTGACCGTCGATGGGGCCGATGTAATTGAAGCCAAACTTCTCGAACAGCGTGGCCGGCACCACCATGCCCTTGGCCTGCTCTTCCAGGCGCTTGGCCAGCTCAAACAGCGGCGGCGCGTTTTTCAGCACCTGCTTGCCCACGTTTTTGGCGGCGGCATAAAACTGGCCACTCATGAGCTGAGCCAGGTAGCGGTTGAGCGCGCCCACGGGCGGCGAGATCGACATGTCGTTGTCGTTGAGCACCACCAGCAGGCGGCCATCGGCCACACCGGCGTTGTTCAGGGCTTCAAAAGCCATGCCGGCGGTCATGGCGCCGTCGCCAATGATGGCCACGGCGTTGCGGTTTTCGCCTTTGATCTTGGCCGCCAGAGCCATGCCCAACGCGGCCGAAATGCTGGTGGACGAGTGTGCCGTGCCGAAGGTGTCGTATTCGCTTTCTTCGCGGCGCGGAAAGCCGCTGATGCCGCCCTGCTGGCGCAGGCTGTGCATGCGGTCGCGACGACCGGTCAGGATCTTGTGCGGGTAGGTCTGGTGACCCACGTCCCAGACCAGGCGGTCTTCGGGCGTGTTGAACACGTAGTGCAACGCCACGGTGAGCTCGACGGTGCCCAGGTTGGAACTCAGGTGTCCGCCGGTGCGGGCCACACTGTCCAGCAAAAAGGCCCGCAGCTCATCGGCGAGCGGGTGCAACTGGGTGCGCGACAGACGCCGCAGGTCGGCAGGCGACTGGATGTGGGACAGCAATGAACTCATGTGTAGGGTCGCGTCGTTCGCTCTAAAAGGACTCAGTGGGCACTCAGTGGGCGCGGTGTCCCACCCAGTCGGCCAGAGCGTGCAAGGTATCCAGCTGGGTCAGGCCGGTCTGGGCCAAGGCAGCGTGCGCCTGGTCCAGCACCTGGCCGGCGTAGGCCTGCGCCGGCTCAAGCCCCAGCAGGGACACGAAGGTCGGTTTGTCACAGGCAGCGTCTTTGCCAGCGGTCTTGCCCAGCGTGGCCGAATCGGCGGTGACGTCGAGAATATCGTCCACCACCTGGAAGGCCAGGCCCAGGCTGGCACCGTATTGGGCCAGTTGGGCCAGCACCGCAGCGCTGACCTGACCCGTGGCGGCCCCCATCATGACGCTGGCCTGGAGCAAGGCCCCGGTTTTCAGGCGGTGCATGGCTTCCAGCGCAGCCTGGTCAAGAGCGAGGCCCACGCTGGCCAGATCCACCGCCTGCCCGCCCGCCATGCCCGACGCACCCGCTGAGCGCGCCAGCAAGCGGCACAGCGAAGCGGCCATGTCGGGCGCCATGCTGCCGTCATCGGGTACCAGCAACTCAAAAGCCAGCGCCTGCAGCGCATCACCGGCCAGCAGGGCCTGGGCTTCACCAAAGCGCACATGCACCGTGGGCTTGCCGCGGCGCAACACATCGTTGTCCATGCAGGGCATGTCGTCGTGCACCAGCGAATAGGCGTGGATCAGTTCCACCGCGCACGCGGCACGCATGGCCGCGGCGGGCGAGCCACCCACCGCGACGCTGGTGGCCAGCGCCAACAGCGGACGCAGGCGCTTGCCCCCATCCAGCACCGCGTAGCGCATGGCCTCACCCAGGCCGGCGGGCGCGTCGGGCGAGACCCATTGGGACAGTGCGCGTTCGACAGCAGCCTGTTGCGACTCGCGCCAGGCCGCAAAAGACGGGCTCTCAGCCCGCGCGGCGCTCATGCCGCGTCCCAGGGTTTGAGCTCACCGTCCTCGAGCACCTTGATCTGGTTTTCCACCGCTTCGAGCCGCGCACGGCAGTAGGCCAGCAGTTCGGCGCCACGCTGGTAGCGCGTGAGCAGCTGGTCCAGTGGCAACTGCCCTGCATCCAGTTGGGCCACGAGTTGCTCCAGCTCCTCCAGAGCGGCCTCATAGCTGGTGGCGACCGGGCTGGCTGCGCCGGCCCGGGCTGGGGACTTGGTGGGTTTGGATGGGGTGGGTGAGGTCATGGAACAGCAACAAAACAGACCGCCTGACCGCCGGGACAGGCCGCAGCCAGCACCCGGCCAGCCAGACCGTCGATCGAAGATTTTAGCCCTGAGAGCCACCCTTGCTGCGGCCGGGTCAAAACCGGCGCCCGGGCGCACGAAGCCAAACCCCAGACATGCAGGCGCCCCGGGGTACAATCCGCGCTCATTTTTTCATCACTGACGGACAGCCTTGTCCGGAGGGACGCACCACTCCACCCATCCCGCGCGAATTCGATTTTCGACCAGCGCTTACCCTGCCCCTTCATAGGGGGAGTCTCTAGGTCAAGACCACCATGTCTGATTTAAGTCTTCAATTACAGCAGGCCAGAAGCCAACTCCCGGTTTCCAGCTATTTCAACCAGACGCTCTTTGAGCGCGAACTGGAAATCCTCTTTCAGCGCGGGCCCCGTTATGTGGGGCACGAACTCGCTGTACCCAACGTGGGGGACTACCACGCCCTGCCCCAGGAAGCTGGCGGCCGAGCCTTGGTGCGCACCAAAAACGGCGTGGAATTGGTGTCCAACGTGTGCCGACACCGCCAGGCGGTGATGCTCAAAGGCCGCGGCAACCTGAGCACCACCCAAAGCGGCAGCGCCGGCGGCAACATCGTGTGCCCCCTGCACCGCTGGACCTACAGCGGTGGCCAGGGCAGCTCGCCCGCCGGCAACCTGCTGGGCGCGCCGCACTTTGCGCAAGACCCCTGCCTGAACCTGAACAATTACAAGCTGCGCGAATGGAACGGCTTGCTGTTTGAAGACAACGGCCGCGACATTGCGGCCGACCTGGCCCACATGGGGCCGCGTGCGGCCCTGAACTTTGACGGCATGGTGCTGGACCACGTGGAGCTGCATACCTGCAACTACAACTGGAAGACCTTCATTGAGGTCTATCTGGAGGACTACCACGTGGGGCCGTTCCACCCGGGGCTGGGCAACTTCGTCACCTGCGACGACCTGCGCTGGGAGTTCAAGCCCGCGTACTCGGTGCAAACCGTGGGCGCTGCCAACCTGCTGGGCAAAGCGGGCAGCCCGGTGTACCAGCGCTGGCAACAGCAGTTGATGCAGTACCGCCAGGGGCTGATGCCCGAACACGGCGCGATCTGGCTTACCTACTACCCTCACATCATGGTGGAGTGGTACCCGCATGTGCTGACGGTTTCGACCCTGTTCCCCCTCAGCGTGGACAAGACGCTGAACATGGTGGAGCTCTATTACCCCGAAGAAATTGCCGCCTTCGAACGCGAGTTTGTGGAGGCCCAGCGTGCGGCCTACATGGAAACCTGCATAGAAGACGACGAGATCGCCGAGCGCATGGATGCCGGACGCAAGGCGCTGCTGGCACGCGGTGACAACGAGGTGGGTCCGTACCAGAGCCCCATGGAAGATGGCATGCAGCACTTTCACGAGTGGTACCGGAGGATGATGCACCCCCCTGCGCCGCCTTCGGCGTCAGCCCCCCGAGGGGGCGCCACCAGCAGCCCGGCGGAGCCGGTTCTGCGGTGACCCCGGAGCGGGTCACGCGCGCCGATCAGGCCGTCTTTTTGGTAAGGGCCTGATGCAAGCCTTATGGATGCTGCTCGCGTCGCTGTTTTTTGCCACCATGGGGGTGTGCATCAAGTTCGCGTCCGAGCATTTCAACAGTTTTGAAATCGTCTGCTACCGGGGCATGGTGGGCGTGATCTTTCTGTTGGGGCTGACCCGCGTGCGGGGGGTATCGTTGCGCACCAGCGTGCCCATGATGCATTTCTGGCGCAGCGTGGTGGGCGTCACCGCGCTCACGTCCTGGTTCTATGCCATTGCCGCACTGCCACTGGCCACCGCCGTCACGCTGAACTACATGAGCAGCGTCTGGATTGCCGCTTTCCTGCTGGGCGGCGCGCTGCTGGTGCAGGGCCGCAACGCGCCCATCAAGCAACAAGGCCCCCTTTTTCTGGCGGTGCTGGCCGGTTTTGCCGGGGTGGCGATGATGCTGCGCCCGACCCTCAACGAAGACCAGTTTGTGGGCGCCTTTGTGGGCTTGCTTTCGGGTATTTTTTCAGCCTTTGCCTACCTGCAGGTGGCCGCCCTCTCGCGCGCAGGCGAGCCTGAAAGCCGCACCGTGTTTTATTTCTCCATCGGCGCGGTGCTGGCCGGGGCGCTGGGCATGGTGTTTGCAGGCGCCAGCACATGGCACTGGCCCAGCGCACTGTGGCTGCTGCCCATTGGTTTGCTGGCGGTGTTTGGCCAGCTGTGCATGACGCGCGCCTACGCCAGCGGCGCCACGCTGGTGGTGGCCAATCTGCAGTATTCGGGCATTGTGTTTGCCGGCATTTACAGCCTCACCCTGTTTGGCGACCAGTTGCCCCTGATCGGCTGGCTGGGCATGGGCCTGATCATTGTGAGCGGCATCACCGCCACCGTGCTGCGCGCCCGTGCGGTGCCACATGCGCCGGCCGAAGATCACTGACCACGTGGGCGCGTGACGCGTTGCAGGCGCGCCGGTGGTGGGAAAGCCTTCATGGCCTCGCCAAGCCCAGGCGGCCACCGCACAATACCGCGATGCACACCACCCTGATCTCCGCCACCGAACTGAAACAGCTGCTGGACAGCGCCACGCCCGTGCGCGTGTACGACTGCAGCGCCGATCTGATGAACCCCGGTGCCGGCCGGGAGCAATACCAGGCCGAACACATCCCCGGCGCGTCTCATGTGAGCCTGGACGAACACCTGAGCGACAAAGCCCACCCCGACCGCGCCAGCGGCGGACGCCACCCGTTGCCCTCACGCGAGCGTTTTGCCGCCTGGCTGGGGCGCAGCGGCCTCACATCCCCCGCCACCCAGGTGGTGGTGTACGACCGGCAGGGTGCGAATTACTGCGGCCGCCTGTGGTGGATGCTGAAATGGTGCGGCCACGAAGCGGTGGCCGTGCTCGACGGTGGCTGGGCCGCCTGGGTGGCGGCTGGCGGCGTTGCTGAAAGCGGCCCAGGCCCGGCGCCACCTGCCGAAGCGCCGGCCTACCCGCTGAGCCCGGCGCGCGCAGCCACGGCCAACACCACCCGCCTCGTCCAGCAGATGGGCAGCCCTGACCTCACCTTGCTGGATGCACGGGCTGCGGCCCGGTTTCGGGGCGAAGTGGAGCCGCTGGACCCCGTGGCAGGTCATATTCCCGGCGCGTTGAACCGGCCCTTCACCGAGAACCTTGGGCCCGACGGCCGGTTCAAGCCCGCATCGGCACTGCGCGTCGAATTCGAACAACTGCTGGCTGGCCGCGACCCTGCCAGCGTGGTGCACCACTGCGGCAGTGGTGTGAGCGCCATTCCCAACCTGCTGGCCATGGAAGTGGCCGGCCTGGGCCGCACCGCGCTGTACCCCGGCAGCTGGAGCGAATGGTGCAACACGCCGGGCGCACCGTGCGCGCGCGGCTGATCCGGCCAGTACCAATTCACACGGACACAGGGTGCCCCACAGCCGACGGCGTCCGTGCGCCGGATGGCTCGCCGGCGACACCCTGACCAGCGCAGCCCGCGCTGCGTGCCCGGGGTGTGCCGCAGTGCCGCCAGGTCGCCCATGGGGTGTGGCGCCTCGTGTGCCAGCACCGTCCGCACGGCCCGGCCACACGTCGACCATGAAGGCCGAGGCCATCAGGCTGCTGTCGCCAGACGCCTGCACGTTGTCACCCGCCAACACGGCCCAGCCGCCTGAGCGCGGACCGCGAACAGGGTCGTGATGCCGCCGGCCTGCGTGCGATGCGGCTCTGCAGGGCTGTGGTGCGTGTGACCCTGGTGTTCACCTGGGCCGTGCCCTGGTTCCTGGTGGTGCGCATGACCGTGCGGCCGCAGCACGGCCTTGTCGAGCAGAAAGAAAAACACCAGAGCCGCCAGCAACATGGAAAACAGCTCGTGCGCACTGGCCTGACGTTCGAAAGCTTCGGGCAACAAGTGCAAGACGGCCGCGGCGATGAGCGCGCCCGCCACCAGGCTCGGCACGTGCTGTGTGCAGCCCGCCAGCATGGCAAAACCCGCACAGCTGGCCACACACGGCCCGCACGCGCCAGCATGGCGCCCACCAGGATCGTGCACAAAGTCATGTGGTTCTGCGCAATGCACCAGCCAAACGCTCCGCCCGGGGCGGCCCCTGTCACAAAAAAAGGCCGCTGAACTGCGGCCCTTGGTGCAAACACGGCACACATCTACGCCACGCCGTGCTGCTGGAACCACGCCATGGCGCGCTTCCAGCCGTCTTCAGCCGCCTCCTTGCGGAAACTGGGCCGGTAGTCCGCGTGAAAGGCGTGCGGGGCGTCGGGGTAGACCACAAACGTCGATGCCCTGGCCGCTGCGTTGCCAGCCGCCAGCACGGTCTTCATCTTCTCAACTGTCTCCAGCGGAATGCCGGTGTCGGCACCGCCGTACAAACCAAGCACCGGTCCATACAGGCCTGCCGCCACGTCCACCGGGTGCTTCGGGTTGAGTGCGCTCTTCTCGCCCACCAGCCGGCCGTACCACGCCACACCCGCTTTCACCGCCGGGTTGTGCGCCGCATACAGCCAGGTCTGGCGACCACCCCAGCAAAAACCCGTCACCCCGAGCCTGCGGGCATCGCCGCCATGGGCTGCAGCCCATTTCACCGTCGCGTCCAGGTCGGCCAACACCTGTGCGTCGGGCACCTTGGAAATCACCTCGGCGATCAGCCTGGCCATTTCGCCATAGCTCTGTGCATCACCCTGGCGCACAAACAGCTCCGGCGCAATCGCCAGGTAACCGGCCCGGGCAAATCGGCGCGCGGTGTCGGCAATGTATTCGTGCACGCCGAAAATTTCGGACAGCACCAGCACCATCGGGAGACCGGTTTTGCCTGCGGGCGCGGCCCGGTAAGCCGGCATCGAATAGCCGTTCACGTCAATCATCACGTCGCCAGCCGTCAGGCCGTCAGCCGACGTTTTGATGGCGGTTTGGGCCATGATGGGCAAGGCGGCTGCGGCGTAACCCACCCCAATCGCCGCCTTGAGCGCGGCGCGGCGCGTGGCGCCAGCCCCGGTAGACTGGCCGGGCAGCAAGGCCGAAAGATCCTGGGTCTGGGTTTCATTGAGCATGGGTCATCTCCTTGTGGTTGGCCAGGTGCGGATGATTCTGCATGCCCGGGACCGTTCGCACAACCCTGCAACAAGCCCTTGCCGAGCGCAGGTTTCCCAGCCAGGAAACACCGCGAAACCCGCTGTACCGGGCCGCTGGTGCTGCCCCCTTGAGGGGGTCGCGGGCAGCGCGGCGAGGGTGGGTCAGCGTCAGTGCGCCTGGTCCCAGTTCAGCCCCACGCCCACCTCGGCCAGCAGCGGCACCTTGAGCTGGGCCACGCCGGCCATCAGGCTGGGGATCTCGGTTTTGAGCCAGTCCACCTCGGCCTCGGGTACTTCGAACACCAGTTCGTCGTGCACCTGCATGATCATTTTGGTGGCCCGGCCCTGGGCGTCCAGCGTTTTTTGCACCGCCACCATGCTGAGCTTGATGAGGTCGGCTGCGGTGCCTTGCATGGGCGCGTTGATGGCGGCGCGCTCGGCGCCGCTGCGGCGCGGGCCGTTGGGGCTGTTGATTTCGGGCAGGTACAGGCGGCGGCCAAACACGGTTTCCACATAGCCCTGGGCTTTGGCCTGGGCGCGGGTGTCGTCCATGTATTGCTTCACGCCCGCGAAGCGCTCGAAATAGCGGGTGATGTAGTTTTTGGCGGCGGTGTTGTCGATGGCCAGGGCCTTGGCCAGGCCAAAGGCACTCATGCCATAGATAAGGCCAAAGTTGATGACCTTGGCGTAGCGCCGCTGTTCGGTGCTGACCTGTGTGGCGTCCACCCCAAACACCTCGGCAGCGGTGGCGCGGTGCACATCGATGCCTTCGTGGAAAGCTTTGAGCAGGGCCGCGTCGCCGCTGATGTGCGCCATGATGCGCAGCTCGATTTGCGAGTAGTCGGCGCTGGCGATGACGCTGCCAGCGGGCGCCACGAAGGCCTCCCGCACTTTGCGGCCTTCGGGCGTGCGGATGGGAATGTTTTGCAGGTTGGGCTCGTTGCTGGACAGCCGCCCCGTCACCGCCACGGCCTGGGCATAGTGCGTGTGCACGCGGCCGGTGCGCGGGTGGGCCAGCTGGGCGAGCTTATCGGTGTAGGTGCCCTTGAGCTTGATCAGACCGCGGTGCTCCAGAATTTTGGCGGGCAGCGGGTAGTCTTCGGCCAGCTTCTCCAGCACCTCTTCGTCGGTGCTGCGGGCGCCTGTGGCGGTTTTCTTGACGACGGGCAAGCCGAGCTTGTCAAAGAAGATTTCACCCAGTTGCTTGGGGCTGCTCAAATTGAAGGGCTGGCCCGCAATTTCATAAGCCTCCTGCTCCAGCGCGTGGATGCGAGCGCCGAGTTCGTGGCTTTGTTTGGCCAGCGTGGGCGCGTCGATCAGCACGCCGTTGCGTTCAATGCGGTACAGCGCCTCGCTGCTGGCCATTTCCAGTTCGTAGATGAAGCGCAATTTGTCGTCTGCCTGCAGCCGGGGCCAGAGCACACGGTGCACGTCCAGGGTCTGGTCGCTGTCTTCACAGGCGTATTCGGCGGCTTTGGCCACGTCCACCTGCGCAAACGGGATCTGGTGCGCGCCCTTGCCGCAGAGCTCCTCGTAGCCAATGCCGCTGCGGCCCAAATGGCGCTCGGCCAGGCTGGCCAGGCCGTGGGGTTTGTGGACTTCCAGCACATAGCTTTGCAACATGGTGTCGTGCGCGTAGCCCTGCACTTCAATGCCATGGTTGGCGAACACGTGGCGGTCGTATTTGATGTGCTGGCCGAGCTTGTGATTCGCCGGGTTTTCCAGCCAGGGCTTGAGCCGGGCCAGCACCTCGTCAAAGGGCAGTTGTTCGGGCGCGTCGGGCCCGGCGTGGCGCAGCGGAATGTAGGCGGCTTCGCCGGGCTTCACGCTGAAGCTGATGCCCACGATCTCGGCGCGCATTTCGTCGAGTGACGTGGTTTCGGTGTCCACCGCCACCAGCTCAGCGGCTTGCAGGCGGGCCAGCCAGGTGTTGAGGGCGTCCCAGGTGAGGATGGTTTCGTAAGCGAGCGTGCTGACGCGTGGCTCAGCGGGTGTGGGTTCGTCGAAAAGGCCAGGGTTTGCATCATCCCTCCGTTCGGGCTGAGCCTGTCGAAGGGCTGCACCCGGCTCAGCCCGAACGGCTGATGTGCCGCCGAGCGACTGGGCCAGGCCCTTGAAGCCATAGGTTTCGTAGAAGGTCTTGAGCGCGGCGGTCTGTGGCGCCCCGATGCGAATGGCGTCCAGCGCGGGCAGACCGGGCACCCAGCCATTCAGATCGCAGTCGGTCTTGATGGTCAGCAATTGGCGCCCGGTGGGCAGCCAGTTCAGGGCCTTGCGCAGGTTTTCGCCGGCCACACCCTTGATCTTGTCGGCGTTGGCCACCACGCCCTCCAGCGAACCGTATTCGGTCAGCCATTTGGCGGCGGTTTTGGGACCCACTTTTTCGACGCCCGGCACGTTGTCAATCACGTCGCCAACCAGGGTCTGAAAGTCCACCATGAGGCGGGCAGGCACGCCGAATTCGGCCTCCACGCCGGCCAGGTCGCGCCGCTTGCCGTTCATGGTGTCGATGATGGTGATGTGTTCGTTCACCAGCTGGGCCAGATCTTTGTCACCGCTGGACACGATGACGCGAACGCCTTGCTGCGCGGCCACGACCGCCAGCGTGCCGATCACGTCGTCGGCCTCCACCCCCGGCACATCCAGAACGGCCCAGCCCAGCAGACGCACCACTTCGTGTATGGGTTCGATCTGCGCACGCAGATCGTCCGGCATGGGGCTGCGGTGCTGTTTGTATTCGGGGTAGATCTCGTCGCGAAAGGTGGGGCCCTTGGCGTCAAACACACAAGCCACAAAGTCGGCAGGCACCTCCTTTTTTAGGCTCTGCATCATGTTGATCATGCCGCGGATGGCGCCGGTGGCCGGGCTGTTCGGGTCGCCGGGGGTGGCCCGCAGGTCGGGCATGGCGTGAAAAGCGCGGTAAAGGTAGCTGGAGCCGTCGACCAGCAGCAAGGTGGGGGGCGCTTCGGCGGCAGCACTGGACGGGGCCAGGGTCTTTGGATCTTCTGTCATGGCGCCATTGTGGAGGAGATTGGGCAGCCGCCCGGCGGGCCACCACCAGGACCGGTGTTGGCCCATGCAGGGCGCCGGTTGGCTGGCTTGCCTACAATCAGCCATGCACCCAATTTTGCGAACATCGACGCTGGCAGCCCTGTGGCTGGCCCTGAGCGCTACCGCCCAGACCCCCGCCTCGCCGCCTGAGGCGGCGGCGCCGCTGCCGTTGACGCCACGCGTGGAGCGCATCACGCACGAAGACGCGCTGTCCCGCATTGACGAACTGCGCGTGGGCGGGCAAACCCAGCGTATCGACGTGCAACCCAAGAACGGCGCACCCGCCTACCAGATACAACCCGGGCACGGGCAGCCCGCCGGCCTGGACGGCGCCACGCAACCCACGGGCAACGCTGGGCGCAGCAGCTGGCGCATCCTGAGTTTCTGAAACCTTCTGCTTTCACATGGCCGTTTACACCGAAGTCTCGTTTGAAGAAGCTTCTGCCCTGCTGCGCACCCTGAACCTGGGCGAACTGACCCAACTGCGGGGCATCAAGGGAGGCATTGAGAACACCAACTATTTCGTCACCAGCACACGCGACGGTGAGGTGCTGGAGCATGTGCTCACGCTGTTCGAGCGTCTGGGGTTTGAGCAACTGCCGTTTTACCTGCACCTCATGAAGCACCTGGCGGGCAAAGGCATTGCCGTGCCCGACCCGGCCGCCACCGCCAAGGGCGAGATCTTGCACCGCGTGCAGGGCAAACCAGCGGCGGTGGTGAACAAGCTGCGCGGCTCAAGCGAGCTGAAGCCCGCACCCAGGCACTGCCTCGCCGTGGGCGACATGCTGGCCCGCATGCACCTGGCCGGGCGTGACTTCGGCATGAGCCAGCCCAACCTGCGCGGCCTGCCCTGGTGGAACGAAACCGTGCCGGTGGTGCTGCCGTATCTGAGCGCAACCCAGGCCGACCTGATCCGCTCCGAACTGGCCTATCAAAACCATGTCGCGGCCAGCCCGGCCTATGCCGCCTTGCCGCGCGGGCCGATCCACGCCGACCTGTTTCGCGACAACGTGATGTTTGACGGCGACGAACTCACCGGCTTCTTTGACTTTTACTTTGCCGGCTGCGACAGCTTTTTGTTCGACATCGCCGTGTGCCTGAACGACTGGTGCGTGTCACACAGCGCCGACGACAACGATGGCGCCCACGACGACGCACGCGCGCAGGCATTTCTGGCCGCTTACCAGGCGGTTCGCCCCCTGAGTGCGGCCGAGCGCAACCTGCTCGGCGCCATGCTGCGGGCTGGCGCGCTGCGCTTCTGGGTTTCGCGCCTGTGGGACTTGCACCTGCCACGCGAAGCCGCCATGCTGCAAGCGCACGACCCAGCGCATTTCGAACGTGTGCTGCGCCATCGCGTGCGCCACGCCCCTACCCTTTCATCGGTCCTGCTTGATGCGCCTTGCCTGGCGCACTGAGCCCGCTACAACCTGCGTCCCCCCACATGAAACTTAACGCCGTCCCCGCAAGCACCGGCCTGTCCTGGGTCAAGCTGGGGGTGAAAACCTTCTTTAGCCAGCCGCTGGCCATGTCTGGCCTGTTCTTCATGTTCATGGCGGTGGTGTCGGTGCTGTCGGTGGTGCCGCTCATTGGCACCCCGGTTTCGCTGGCGCTCGTGCCCGCGGCCACCGTGGGCCTGATGGCCGCGAGCCGCGAAGCCCTGGCTGGGCGTTTTCCCATGCCGTTGCTGCTGCTCACCGCCTTTCGCTCGGGCAAAGACCGCGCGCGCGCCATGCTCATTCTGGGCGGCATGTACGCCGGCGCGCTCTTGCTCGTGCTCGGTATGGCCGCCTTGCTGGGCCCCGCCGACGGCACACCGGTGCCCGTAACCGACGGCGAGGTTACCCCCGAAGCCATGCGCACAGCCTTTGTGAGCCAGGGCATGTGGGTGGCCATGCTGGCCTATGTGCCGGTGCTCATGGCCTTCTGGCACGCGCCCGCGCTGGTCCTCTGGCATGGCGTGAGCCCGGGCAAAAGCCTGTTTTTCAGCGTCATGGCCTGCTGGCGCAACAAAGGCGCCATGCTGGCCTACACCTTTGGCTGGGTGGGCGTGTTCATCTTGATGGGCCTGGTGATGAGCCTGCTGGGCGCCATGCTGGGCGGGGCAAGCGCCCTCAGCTTCATCATGTACCCCATGGTCTTGTTCATGGCGTCCATGTTTCATACCTCGATTTACTTCACCTTCCGCGACAGCTTCGTCACCGACGAACAGAACACGCCGGATACACCAGTCTGATCTTTCGGGGCGGCGGCGGCGGGGTGGCGGTCAGGGGTGTGAAACAGCACGCACAGTACCGGTGTCTACCCCGTCGTGAGGCCGGCCAGCATCCACATTTTTTCAAAGGCTACGGCACCATGGATATGGTCGCCAAAACCGACTGAGCGCTTTCGATGCGCCATGACCACGCGCCGTTCTGGTGTGAGCTTGAGGCCAGAGACAGCCGATTTTTCGCCCCTCCGGAACCACCACACGCCCGGACGAGGAACTCGTATTTCTGGCCTGCCAGATCCGTCCGCGCACCACCGTCACCATGGCAGCCAGGGCAGGTGAAAAGAGTGATGTTGACGACAATCCCGACGCGATGCCCCGGCGATACAGACACCGGTGCGCAGGCGGCCCGGGGATCTCACGTCATCCGGATTTCACGAATGCTTCATGAGCGCGTCACACGTGCTGGCGAGACTGCAGTTTGTTCAAACCAAGCAGGAGAGCCACATGGCGCAAAGCATTCGAGACGACGACAGCGTTTCCAACACCTCCGGTAACACCAGCCTGACCGAACTGGTCGACCGGGCCATCGCACAGAACCCCAAGCGGCGCCTGCTGCTGAAGTCTGGCCTGGGGATGGCGGCGATCCCCTTTCTCGGCGGTCTGGCCGCCTGCGGCGGTGGCGATGACGTGGTGGCACCAACGCCGGCACCAACGCCGGCACCTCCGGTGGCGCCAGTCGAACAGATGCTGGGATTCAAGGCCGTGGCCACCTCCAGCGGCAGCGAAATCGTGGTGCCCGAGGGCTACATCGCCTCCGCTTTCGCCCCCTGGGGCTCGCCGATCAACGATCTGGCTCCGGCCTGGAAAGGCGATGCCACCGGCACCGCGGCCGAACAGGAGCAGCAGGTCGGTGACAACCACGACGGCATGGCCTTCTTCGGCTTCAACGCGGCGGGCAACGGCTTCGGTGATCGCAGCGACGAAGGCCTGCTGGTGATGAACCACGAGTACATCAACCCCGAGTACTTCTACGCTCCGGAAATCGATGCCACCGACTGGATGGCGCCCTTCACCTTCGAAAAGGCACGCAAGGCCCTGGCCGCTCACGGCATCAGCGTGCTGCACGTCAAGCGCGCAGCCGACGGCAGCTGGGAGCATGTCAAGTCGTCACCCTACAACCGCCGCATCCATGGCAACACGCCGATCACGATCCAGGGCCCGGCCGCCGGCCACCCCCTGATGAAGACGGCTGCCGACCCGAGCGGCACCGTGGCGCTGGGCACGCTGAACAACTGCGGCAACGGCCGCACGCCCTGGGGCACCTACCTGACCTGCGAGGAAAACTTCAACGGCTACTTCGGCTGGAACGGGACCCGCACCGCCACCGCGCTGGAAAACCGCTACGGCATTTCTGCCAACGGCTTTGGCTACCGCTGGCACACCGTGGATTCGCGTTTTGACGTGAACGCCACGCCCAACGAACCGAACCGCCACGGCTACATCGTCGAAGTCGATCCCTTTGCACCGGGCAGCCAGGCCACCAAGCGCACCGCACTGGGCCGCTTCAAGCACGAAAACGCCGCGCTGGAAGTCACGCCCAGTGGCAAGGTCGCCGTCTACATGGGCTGCGACGAGCGCAATGAATACGTCTACAAGTTCGTCGCCGACGGCACCTTCGATGCGGCCAACCCCACCAGTGCTGCCAACCGCAGCCTGCTGGGCAAGGGTACGCTGTACGTGGCCCGCTTTGGCGCCGGCACCACGGTGGGTGACAACATGGGCACGGGCACCTGGATTCCACTGAAGCCGGACACCGTGGGTGTTAACAGCGTCGCACTGCGCGACAACCCGAACTTCGCAGCCGCCACCGACGCCGAAGTGCTGGCCAACATCATGATCAAGACCCGCCAGGCCGCCGATGCCGTGGGCGCGACCATGATGGACCGCCCGGAATGGGTCGCGGTCAATCCGAAGAAGGCTGGCGAGGTGTTCATCACGCTGACCAACAACAACCGCCGCGGTACCACCACCGCCTCGGTCAACAACCCCGACGGCAGCACCGTGGCCGGCTCGGCCCGCCCGCCGGTGGACGAAGCCAACCCCCGCGCCAACAACGTCTGGGGTCACATCGTGCGCTGGAACGAAGCCGGTGGCGATGGCGGCACCGCCACCACCTTCGACTGGGACATCTTCGTCCTAGCCGGTCAACCCGCGGTCACCGGCGCGCGCGCGCCGTCTTCAAACATCAACGCCGAAACCCTCTTCAACAGCCCCGACGGTCTGGATTTTGACGCCTTCGGTCGCATGTGGATCCAGACCGACGGCAGCTTCGCCAACACCGGTGACTTCGCTGGCAACGGCAACAACCAGATGCTGGTGGCCGACCCGAAGACCAAGGAAATCCGTCGCTTCCTCGTCGGCCCGGACGGCTGCGAAGTCACCGGCATCACCTGGTCGCCGGACCGCAAGACGATGTTTGTGAACATCCAGCACCCCGGCGAGGTGGGCAGCCACCCGAAGGCGCCGGCCGCGTACCTCGCCCTGCCGAGTGCCGAGCGTGACAACTGGATCGCGAAAAACCCGACCGCGTTCTCACAGTGGCCCACCAGCGGTGTCCGTCCTCGTTCGGCCACTGTGGTGGTGCGTCGCACCGACGGCGGTGTGATCGGGGGTTGACCCCCTGTGCGGTCTCCGGATCGCACCAGACAAGCAAAAAGGCAGAGCGCCCAGGCGCCCTGCCTTTTTTCATGGGGAGACGCCGGACCGGCACACCAAATTCACAAACGCCATCGACCCTGCGCTGTTTCACCCCGCTATCTGAACTTTCTCCATCCACGACCACCCACGAACACGGCTGCCACCCCCACCGACTTCAACATCGAAGACGCCAAGCCAACCGCCAACCCCAGCATCGCGCCGGTGCTGGACGCGCGCCTGAGCCGCCGTAGCCTGCTGCGCGGGATATGGGCGCGGCCGGTGTGGGCACGCTGGCCGCCACCAGCCTGGCCGATGCGGTGATCGTGCCCGAGGGTTACAGCGCCCAGATCGTCTACGCGCTGGGTGATCCGCTGACCGCCAGCACCCCCGCCTTCAAGAACGACGGCACCGACGCCGACTTCACCAACCGCGCCGGTGACCACGCGACGGCATGGCGTGGTTTGGCCTGGACGCGCAAGGCCAGCCTTCGCACAGTGCCGCACTGCGTGACCTGATCGCGATGAACCACGAGGCCACCACCGACGAGAAGCTGGTGTCGTTCTTCATCCACGCCAACCGCGCTGCGTCCACCCTGCCCCGCACCGCCGCCGAAGTGGACAAGGAACTCACGATCCGCCGCCTGTCCGTGGTCGAGTTGCAGAGCGATGGCGAACAGTGGGCCAACAAGACGGGCTCGGCCTTCAACCGCCGCGTCACCACCATGACCGAAGCCGCCATCCACGGGCCGGCCCGCGGCACGCTGAACAATTGCGGCTCCGGCAAGGCGCCCTGGGGCCCCTGCGTCTCCGGCGAAGAAAACGGGTTCGCCTCCTTCCACCGCGAGGCCACGGTCGACGACGCGCGCAGGAAGGACAAGCAGATGCAGGCGCTCAACCGGCATGGCCACAAAGGCCGGCGTCGCCAGCAAGGGGGGCCCTCTCACAGGAGAAACGCACGCTCATGGAACGGGGAGCGGCACGTTGGCTGGGGAAAGTTCGTGGGTCCAGGTCGTCAGTTGATGGTGCGCGGCGCCAGCAAAGTCGGCCTGCTCTTCACCCGGCAGCTTGGCGGTCCTGCGGTCGCCGGCGTCACCGCACGCGGGCGAGCAGGACCACCGTGGCCTGTCCGTACCGGCTTCGCCACGTGCCAAGGAACTGACACCGCACCAACCAGGGCGCGCACCCTCGCCAAACGGATGGCCTGGCGCAAGCTTGCAACAAGAAAGGTTCTTTGTACCACCCGCTCCCTCCAGGTTGCAGCCCCAAAGCCCTTGGACGGCGCAGCCAAGCCTAGCCGGGGATGCGACCCAGACGGCATTTTGCGCCTCCCGCATCGCCTTTTTTATGGGCAACGCATCGCGACAAAACAGTGTGGACAGGCCCTAATTCAGCACGGCGTCTGACCGGCGGGCCAGATTCTGGATGCGCAAGTCCTCGGCTTCCGGCGTGTCGGCCACGCTGAAAGGCGTGGCGGTGAACTGGCTGCGCAGGTACTTCATCAGCGCGTCCTGCTCGCTGCCCAGGGTTGCGGTGGTGGTGCTGGCTGCGCCACCCGCGGTGGCCGCCGTCATGACAACGTCGAGCTCGGCCAGGTTGACCATGCTGGCTTTCAGCGGGAACGGGTAGCCGTCGCCACGGCCAGCCAGGAAGTTCAGTGTCACCAGGCGGAAGCTGCGGTTGGCATCACCCACGATGGCGCCGTTCTGCACCACCGTCTCATCCCCCACCTTCAGGGATCGAATGCGTTCACCGTGCGTGGTCACCGCAAAACCGGTGAGCACCTGTGCCGTGCGGCTGGCGTCGTAGCTGAAGGCCATGCCGGCCACCTGCGGAAACCGGCCCTGCGACCCGAGTGAAGCCACGCCGTGCTCGAGCAGCTGCTTGAGCTGGGTGGCGGTCACGTCCAGCGCCCACAGCTTGTTGTTGAACTTGAGCGCGGTCTCGATGGCCAGTTGCGAGACTTGGCCCGCCTTGCGCCCCGCGTCCGCGTTGGCCTTGGGCGGCGTGAGGGTGGCACCGGACACAGAACCCGGTGCGGCCACCACTTCCCCAATCTCAGACCGAATACCGCCGCCGTTTTTCAGGGCAATCCGCACGGTGCTGTCGAACTGGCGGGCGTACCAGAGGTCGGCGTCGGCGGTCAGGTTTCCGAAGTTGGTTTCCTGGTTGCGCACCGCCAGGCGGCGCCCCTCAAGGAACACCGCGGTTTCACCAAAGCTGACACCGTCCTTCAGGCGCAACACGCTCTTGACCGCCTCACGCAACTCCACCACTTTGGCGATGGCCGTGGATGTGCTGGACTCGCTGGTGGCCCAGGCACCCGAGCGCACCGTTTCAAACTGCGCAGGCATGAGCACGCCCTGTGCATTGAAAGGGGCCATGAAACGGCCGAGGTATTTGTAGTCGCCGTCCACGTTGACCACCACCACCGGTTGCCCGGATGCGCTGGTCGTCTGGTACGGGTACACGCCGGCGGCCACATCGCCGGTGCGCAGGGCGTCGTTGCTGTCGGCCAGCAGGGTGTTGGAGCCACCGGCCACGATGATGTCCACGTTGCGCAGCCGGCTGGCCAGCGCCTTCTCGGTGTCCAGCGTCTGCATGTGGGCCAGCAGCACGATCTTGTTGATGCCGGCGGCGGTCATTTCGTCCACGCCTGGCTGGATCGCGCTGGCCAGGCCATCCACATCCACTGCGCTGCCGCCCATGCGGGGCAGGAATTCCAGCCCATCGGTGGTGGTGATGTTCTTGAACACCGGCGAACCGGCGCCAATGAGGCCGATGCGCTCGCCGTTGACGGTGATGTGGCTCCACCCGCTGAGCTTGCCGGCCTGCGTGGCCGCGTCGCCGCCGTTGGGCACGGCCAGGTTGCGGGTGTTGCTGTCGGCGCTGAGATCGACGTTGTAGCTCAGGTGCGGGAACTGCGCGCCCACCCAGCTGGTGGTTGTCGTGCCGCTGGGCCGCACGATTTCGGTGAACTGTCGTGTGCCCAGATCCAGCTCGTGATTGCCGATGGTGGACGCCTGCACGCCAAGGGCATTGAGCAATGCGATGTCGGCGCGGCCGACTTCCGGCGTACCAAGCTGTGTGATCAGCGAACTGTCGTTGGCGGCGTTGAAGCGCGGGCCAGGAATGTAGTTGTCACCCGAACTCACCACCAGGGTGCTGGTGGGGAACTGGCTGCGAAACTGGCTGACCAGGCCCGACAGGCTGGCCACCGAATTCAACGCCGTGGTATCGGACCCATCGGCATCCGAGAAGTGCAGCAGCTGAAGCGTGAACGCGGGCTGCTCGGCCGGTGGGGGCGCGTCAGAGCCGCCGCAAGCGGTAACCAGGCCCGCGACCAGCAACCCCAGAACCCATGCTGTGGGACGAAATGCAGATGACATCGCGACTCCGTGTGATTCGATGGAACACATGTTGCGCACCACACATGACAGGTTCGTGTCGCTGCTGCCGTGCTCTCGCCACAAGCCTTGACCCACTGACTTTCACGCAAATGTCACGGAACGCGCCTAACCTGCACGCCAGTTACCACCGATTTGAAACAGGAACCCACACGATGTCGAATATTTCCAACAACCTGATCATTGACAACGGCGACGGCGACGAGCCGATGTCCAACCCCAGCAACAACCGTCACTTCAACGATGTGCTCAACGCCAGCCTGAGCCGGCGCTCGGCGCTCAAGGGCGGCCTGGGCGCCTCCATCACCGCCCTGTTCGGCGGCGTCGGTCTGGTCGGCTGTGCCACCACCGCCGGTGGCGCGGGCGGCCAGCTGATCGGTTTCGAAGCCGTGCCCATCGGCAGCGCCGACACCGTGGTGGTGCCCAAGGGCTACAAGGTGCAGAACTTCATTCCCTGGGGCACACCCATCACCGGCAACATGCCGGCGTTTGACCCACTGAAGAACACCGGCGCCGACCAGGCCAACCAGTTGGGCAGCCACCACGACGGCATGCACTTCTTCCCGATCGAGGGCAAGGACCCGTACAGCGGCAGTTCCACCGAAGGCTTGCTGGTGCTCAACCACGAATACGTGGAGCCGCGCTACATGCACGCCAGCGCCGTGGGCCAGAAACTGAGCCGCGATGCGGTGCCTGCGCTGGTCAACGGCAAGCGCCCGGCCGATGAGTGCCGCAAGGAAATCAACGGTCACGGTGTGTCGGTGGTGCACATCAAGAAGGGTGGCAATGGCCAGTGGGAGGTGGTGAACAGCAAGTTCAACCGCCGCATCACCGGCGCCACGCCGATGGTCATCAACGGCCCGGTGCGCGGCACCGACTTCGTCAAGACCAAACACAGCCCGGACGGCACCCGCACCCGCGGCACACTCAACAACTGTGCCCACGGCGTGACGCCCTGGAACACCTACATGATGGCCGAGGAAAACTGGGCCGGCTACTTCATCAACAAGGTGAGCGCTAGTGGCCGCACCCGCGAGCAGTCGCGCTATGGCGTCAACAGCAACGACAGCAAGCCTGCCACCTCGCGCTACGGCTGGGAACTGGCCGACAGCGGTGCCGACGAGTTCGCCCGCTTCGACGTCAGCGCCACAGGTGCCGATGCGACGCAGGACTACCGCAACGAAGCCAACGGCTTTGGCTGGATGGTGGAAGTCGACCCGTTCAACCCGGACAGCACACCGGTCAAGCGCACCGCGCTGGGCCGCTTCGCCCACGAGGGCGTGGTGTTCCAGCCGGGCGTGGAGGGCAAGCCGGTGGTGTGTTATTCGGGTGACGACGCCACCAACGAATACATCTACAAATTCGTCTCCAAGGGCGTGTACCGCAAGGCCGCTGGCCTGGCCAACGGCGCGCTGCTCGACGAAGGCACGCTGTACGTGGCCAAGTTCAACGACGACGGCTCGGGCGTGTGGCTGCCACTGGTGTTTGGCCAGGGCCCGCTGACCCCGTTCCGTTTCAACAGCCAAGCCGACGTTCTGGTCAACACCCGCCTGGCGGCCGATACCCTGGGCGCCACCCGGATGGACCGCCCGGAGTGGGGTGCCATCGACCCGAAAAACGGGCAGGTGTATTTCACCCTGACCAACAACAGCGACCGCACCACCACGGACAAAGCCAACCCGCGCGAGAAGAGCCGCTGGGGCCACATCATTCGCTGGACCGAAGCCGGCAACGACCCCGCCGCGACCCGCTTCAACTGGAACATCTTCCTGCTGGCCGGCCCGGAGAAAGACTCGCAGTTCGCCGGCAAGCCGCTGAACAAGGACCAGATCTTCAACAGCCCCGACGGCCTGTGGTTCGACAACGACGGCCGTCTGTGGATCCAGTCCGACATCAGCGAAAGCTCGATGAACCAGGGCGACTATGCGCAGTTCGGCAACAACCAGATGCTGTGCGCCGACCCGCGCACCAACGAGCTCAAGCGCTTCCTGGTGGGGCCGGTCGGGCAGGAGATCACCGGTGTGATCACCACGCCCGACGGCAAGACCATGTTCGTCAACGTGCAGCACCCGGGAGCCACCACCACGGCCGACGACTTTGCCGCCGGCAAGCTCACCGGCACCTGGCCGAACATGGGCCGCTACGGCCGCTCGGCCACCATCGTCATCACCAAAGAAGACGGCGGTGTGATCGGCACCTGATACCCCTTTTCTCAGTTGCATGAGATTTCAGAGCGGCTTCGGCCGCTCTTTTTTTGCCCTCCAAACGATGAACCGACCCATGACCCCTGCTCACTGGCTGGCCCCGCGTGTGCGCCTGGCGTTCGGCGCCCTCCTGTTGCTGCACTGCCTGAGCGTGCTTTCAGAACCCCGACCTGAGCCCTATGGGGCTGGTGCCGATCAATTTTCAGAGACCCGGCAGGCTTTGCGAAGCCAGCAGTGGTTGCAGGCGCTTGACGCCCTGCGGCAGTTGACGCGCGAGATGCCGGAGATCACGGACGACGCGGAATTTCACAATTTGATGGGTTACGCCTTGCGGCAGGCCAGTCCGTCGAACCTGGGCGTTGCGGTCGATCATTACCAGCAGGCGCTCAGGCTGGATCCTGCACATGTGCAGGCCCGCGAGTACCTTGGCCAGGCGTATCTCATGCAGGGTCGCCAAGACCTCGCCCGCGAGCAGCTTCAGGCGATCGAGCGCCTTTGCAAAGGACAAGACTGCCAAGCCTGGCGCGATCTGCACCAGGCCATCCAGGCCTCAGCGGGCGCGCGCTGAGGATCAGGCCGTGCGCTCAGCAAGGCGCTGAGCGCATCAAACGCATGGCACGTCCGCCGGGTCAGGCGGTCAAAGCTGCAACCTCCACCCGATCATCAGGGCGGTGCAGTCGATGCCCACAAAGGCCGGGCCGCGTTGCTGATGGGCTCAAACGGTCGGCGCTGAGACCGCTCCGGTGCATTTGTGACCATCAGCAATGCCACGCTGGGAGCGGCTGGACAGGCGCTTGTTCGCCGGCATGGTCACAGGGCACCGGGCCCACCAGCGTGCCGGTTTTCCCAGCACGGAGCCACCGGGATGGGTGCGGTATTCGGCTTCATGCTGCTGCACCTGCTGCACCTGCGGCCCTGCCCTGGCGGGCATGGCGGTCGTCATGCGACCCACAGCTTGCATCGCAGACACCCTGGACACACACCTCCCCCGATAAAAAGGGGACGCCTGCGCACAGAGCACAACCCAGCAGTCCCTTCGCAGGTGCGGCCCGGGGATCCGGCGGTGAAGCCCTGAGGTCGAAGTGGATCTCCACCCCAACCGCCCGACCAGGGCGACTCCATGTGCCATGGATTTCGGGCATCAGCGCAATCCGGCGCAGTTCGCGTAGAAGGTCGTGGTGGCCGGCCAGTCGGAGAACACGCCCATCACGCCCACCTCCCGCGCCAGCACATCGAGCACGCGCAGCATGTCGCCCTCGCTCTTGATGGCCGAATCGAAGGACTGGTAGTAAAAGCCGTTGTTGCCATCGGCCAGGATGCCCGAGCGCTCCAGCGTCCAGGTGATGATGCCCAGACCGGCGTTCCTGGCGTCGCGAGCGTAGGTCGAAGGCACGAGCTTGCCAGCCGTATCGGTGTTCAGCAGCGCGAAGATCGGCGGTGCGACGATCTGGATACCCGCGCTCTTGTAGGCCACCAGATCGTTGTAGCTGGGCAAGTCGGCCACAGTGTTGGCGTCGTCCAGGAAGACAGCCTGCTGGCCGAAAGCGGCCTCGTTGCGGACCCAGTACAGCACGTCGTCGATGTTGAACGACTGTGCCCACACGTTGCGCGCAGGCACGCCCGCACGTTTGTATTCGTCGATCATTTTCTGTGCGTAGGCCTCCTGCGTGAACCCGTCAAAGGGCATCGTCACGCTGGCGCTCTTGAGTTCGGGCGTCATTTTCACCCCGAGTCGCTTGAACAGCTCGATGCTCTCGGCATGCGTCAGGAGCGTGCCGCTGCTGGGACCGGCGTACAGGTCCGTGCGCCAGCTGGCGGTGCCGCCCAGGTATTCCTGCGGCGTGCGGGCGGCCGCATTGAAAGCGTCCATCTTCCCTCGCAGGGTTTTGAACTCGGCGAGCGTGATGTCGCTGGCCCGACACTCGGCCGTGGCAGGGGTGATCAGTTTTCCATGGGCATCCAGTGTGGCGGGAACGAATGGCTGGATGCACTTGGTGGCCAGTGGCGTCACCAGGATGTTGGTGGTGGTGTGCAGGTCGTTCTGCGCATGGCGGCAGACCAGTTCCTTGTCCTTGGTGAAGGTCACATCGCATTCGACAATGCCGGCGCCCATGCGGGCCGCGGCGGTGTAGGACTCCAGGGTGTGCTCGGGAAACTGCATGGGCGCACCGCGGTGACCAATGGAGAACTCACGTGGGCTGAACTGGCCTCGCTGGCCGCATTGCTGCAGCCGTTGTTTGAGCGGGCCTTCACTCATGTCATCGACCAGGAAAAACGGGCGTACCCCGAGCTGTACGTGGGCAGGACGTTCGGCACGCTGCCCCAGCTTGGTGTCGCGCGGGGAGGCCAGCGCGGTGCCGGCTGCCACGCTCAGGAGAGCGAGACAAAGAATCAAATGACGCATAGAAGTACCTCGTGAGTGAAGGGATTGATTGCGTGAACAAAGCACACTGCGGCTGGCAGCGCCAGATCGATGATGGGCAGGGGTTGTGGCAATGGCGTGGCAACGAGGCGCAGCAGCCATGCTTTGCGCAGCGGGTCAGGCGACCCGTCGGGCTCCCTGAAGACCCGCGGCCTGCATGCCTGACGACAAGCTCTTGCTCAAGGCTGCAGGGCGCGACAGCCCAGACCCCACGACAGGGCCCGACCGCCAGGCTCCCGAAAGCCTCAGCGGTGCCAGACGGTGTCTTTGCGGCTGCGCCGCGCGAGGTAGCGCGCCCGTTGCAGTGCAAATAGCTCCAGAATGCCGCACACCACGGTGCAGCCGATCAAACCGGTGCGCCGGATTGTGTGCCGCGGGTCAATCATCCGACAGCCCCAGAACCTCGTCGTAGCAGACCCCTTCGGTCTCGGGCAGGCAGAGCCGGCACCAGCCATCGTCGAACAGGGCATCCAGCAGCTTCTGCAGGCCAAGCAGTTTCCAGAGCATGAGGCACTCCTGAAGTTGATGTGAATCTCGAGACAAGTTAACGCGCCTGTGTGAAGGTTTTGGGGCAGTTTCATGACAAGCCGGTCAGACTCTGTCCCCATGCCGGACGCCATGGGTCGGCGTTATGCTTGGCGCTCTGCGATGGCCCTCACAGGCACCCATTCACCCTTCCGTCCCAACGTGCCTAAAAATAGCCTGCCCGAACTGCTGGCGCTGGAAAAAATCATCGCGCAGGGTGCCCCCCACCTTCAGGTTGACGTGGTGCGCGAGGTGTCGGTGGCTGCGGGCCACCGCTTTCCCGTTTACGCCATCAGCCTGGGCAACCCCAGCCTGGATGTTCCCGGCGTGGGCTTCTTTGGCGGCGTGCATGGCCTTGAGCGCATCGGTGCCGAGGTGGTGATCGCCTACCTGCAGCACATCGTCATGCGGCTGCGCTGGGACACGATGCTGATCCGGCAGCTGGAGCAGGTGCGCCTCGTGTTCATGCCGATCGTCAATCCCGGCGGCATGTGGTCGGCCACGCGCGCGAACCCGCGCGGCGTGGACCTGATGCGCAACGCGCCCGTCGATGCGCGTGAGAAAGTGCCGTACCTGCTGGGCGGTCAGCGGCTGAGTGCCGGACTGCCCTGGTACCGGGGGCGCCTGGGCGACCCGCTGGAAGCGGAGAGCCAGGCGCTGTGCGAAGTGGTGAGCCGCGAGCTGCTCACGCGCACCATCAGCATCGCCATCGACTGCCATTCGGGCTTCGGCGTGAGCGACCGCCTGTGGTTCCCCTTTGCGCACACCCGCAGGCCGATGACGCATCTGGCCGAACTGCATGCGCTGAAGGAGATCTTCGAGCAGACGCACAGCCATCACCCCTACATCATCGAACCCCAGAGTGCCCAGTACCTGGCACACGGCGACCTGTGGGACCACCTGTACCTGCAGGCCTGCAGCGATCCCGAACGCATCTTCCTGCCGCTCACGCTGGAAATGGGTTCCTGGCTGTGGATCAAGAAAAACCCACGGCAACTGTTCTCCCGCAGGGGCATCTTCAACCCGCTGATCAGCCACCGCCTGCAGCGGGTGCTGCGGCGTCACCTTGCGCTGCTGGACTTTCTGGTGCGCGCCGCCAGCAGCCATGCCCGCTGGATGCCAACCCCTGACCAGCGCGAAGCACGCCATGCCAACGCGCTGGTCGACTGGTATTGAGAGCGTGCCATGAGCACCTGGATCTTCTTGCGCGGACTGACACGGGAACGTACCCACTGGGGATCGTTTCCCGACACGTTTCGACAGGTCATCCCGAACGCACAGATCCTCTCCCTGGATCTGCCCGGCAACGGACTTCTGCATGGGCAGCGCAGCCCGATGGCGGTTCAAGACATGGTGGCGGCCTGCCGCACGGCACTGGAGTGCCGTGGCGTAGAGCACCCGGTGCGTCTGCTCGCGATGTCGCTCGGGGCCATGGTGGCAGCCGATTGGGCTCGCACGGCCCCTTCGGAAATCGCAGGGTGCGTCCTGATCAACACCAGCATGCGCCCCTTCAGCCCCTTCTACCGGCGCCTGCTGCCGCGCAACTACCTGAGCCTGCTTCGGCTGGCGCTGCTACCGCGCTCGGCAGAAACCATCGAAAGCAGCATCCTGCGCATGACGAGCAACCACCCCGATCAACACCGCCATGTCGTGACCGACTGGGTCGCTGCACGCACGCAAAGGCCGGTGTCCCGCGCCAACGCCCTGCGGCAGTTGGTGGCTGCGGCCCGCTACCAGGCGCCCGCCACCGCGCCCACTCCGGCCATCCTGCTGCTGTCCAGCCGTTTGGACCACCTGGTCGACAACCGGTGTTCCCAGGCGATTGCAAGGGCATGGAACTGCCCTCTCGTGGCACACCCCGATGCCGGGCACGACCTGCCGCTGGACGATCCCCTGTGGGTGGCAGAAGCCGTGCGGCGGTGGTTGAACGGTCACCCCAACAAGCACAACTTCAACGGCCGCAGCCGGTGATCCGCGACGTGTTGATCTGTCGCCACGGGCGGGCATGGTGAGCCCGGTGCTCCCCGTTACGTCACGGTCATGCCACGAATTTGTCATCAAAAAAAAATTACGGTCCCGGTATGCTTCAGCCACAGTCGGCCAGACGAACCATCCGGACCGCATCCCCTTCACCAACTGTTGAGAACCAGAGGCCACCCATGAGAGCCCTGAAAAAAGCCCGCAAACTGATTGAGCGCAACCCCGGCAAACCGGCGGCAAAGATCCTGTCCAGCCTGGTGGTGGCCCTCGAATCAGAACAACCCTTCAGACTCTCGGACCTGTACCAACTGGATTACGACGATTTTGGTCTGGCCGTGGAGTTGCTGACCGAATGGCGTCTGGACCGCTACTACAGCAGCAAGGCGGTTCTGCTGGACATCTCGATGCAAGCGGGCAAGTTGCAGGAAGATCAGGCCGAACCGGTTGCAGCCACCCCTGCAGCCAAACCGTGAACCGAACCCGAACCGACCGGACCACAACGGGGCGGCAACACCTGGCCCCCTTCGCCTGAGGGCAGCAAGCAGGCTCACGCTAAAGCCACGAAGCGCCGAGCGCTTGGCACCACTTCAGCCCCCCCCCCGCTGACAGCCCCGACGACCGGTTCGCACCCTGAGCCGTTGCAAGCGCTGTATCGGGTACACACGGTCAGGTGAACACAACGAATCACAGGCACGGACCAAAAAAAAGTCCCGACCTCGTTTCCGTCGGTGAGCCTTGAAGATCAAATGTTGTACGGAAGCAACAGATAGGGAACATACGGCTTGTGTCACAAATGTTTTATGGTTTCTCGATGAAATACAGGCACCTGCTTGCAATGGGCAATGGGCAATGGGCAATGGGCAACGGGCGCGGGGAGCAAGCAATTGCAATCAGAGACCGCATAATTTTTTATGCCGTGACCGGCTCGCTGGTCACGGCTTTTTTGTGTGGCCCGGCCTGCAAGGCCACCTGGCCGACTGGCCAGCCACTTACGCCTTCAGTTCAATCGTCCACCGGCGTGAGCTTGGCCACGCTCAACGCCAGCCACTTCACCCCGTGGCGCGAAAAGTTCACCTGCGCGCGGGCGTCGGCGCCTGCGCCTTCAATGGACAGCACCTTGCCCTCGCCGAACTTGTTGTGAAACACTTTTTTGCCCGCTTTCACGTCGGTGCCGCGGTCGGGCTCGGGCGCGTTTTGCCCCAGGCCTTTGGGGTCGCCGCGCTCGGCAAACCCGGGCGACCATGACGGCTGCAGCACCGGCGCAGCGCCAAAGCTGCGCTTGCCGTTTTGCCAGCTGCCTGTGCCGCCCGATCCACCAGCACCGCCACCCGCGCCCCAGGCGGGCTGCTGCGGCGTGAGCCACTTCAGGCAGGCGGCTGGCAGCTCGTCAAAAAACCGGCTCTTGAGGTTGTAGCGCGTTTGCCCGTGCAGCATGCGCGTTTGCGAATGGCTCAGGTACAAGCGCTTGCGTGCGCGGGTGATGGCCACGTACATCAGGCGGCGCTCTTCTTCCAGCCCGTCGCGGTCGTTCATGGAATTTTCATGCGGGAACAAGCCCTCCTCCATACCGGTGATGAACACGCAGTCAAACTCCAGGCCCTTGGCGGCGTGTACCGTCATGAGCTGCACAGCGTCTTGCCCGGCCTGGGCCTGGTTGTCGCCCGACTCCAGCGCCGCGTGCGTGAGGAAGGCCGCGAGCGGGCTCATGGTTTCACCGGTGTCGGCGTCGGGCGCCAGGGGCTCGTCGAGCATCGGCAGCGCGGCGTCCAGCCCCTGGCTGACCGGGCTTTGCGTCAAACCGCCATCGCCCGTACGCGCCACCGCGTCACGCCCAAAGCCTTCAATGCCCACAAAGCTCTTGGCCGCGCTCACCAGTTCTTCCAGGTTTTCCACCCGGTCCTGCCCTTCGCGCTCGGCGCGGTAGTGTTCGAGCAGGCCACTGTGCTCCAGCACCAGTTCAATGATTTCGCTCAGCGTCATGCCCACGCTTTGTTCGCGCAGCACGTCGAGCTTGGCCACGAAACCACCAAGGGCCACGCCGGCCCGTCCGGTGACGGCGCTCACTGCGTCGTGCAGCGAGCAGCCGGAGGTGCGCGCCACGTCTTGCAACTGCTCGATGCTGCGCGCCCCAATGCCGCGCGGCGGGAAGTTCACCACCCGCATGAAACTGGTGTCGTCGTTGGCGTTTTCCAGCAGCCGCAGATAGGCCAGGGCGTGCTTGATCTCGGCGCGCTCAAAAAAGCGCAGACCACCGTACACGCGGTACGGCATGCCGGCGTTGAACAGCGCGGTTTCCACCACCCGGCTTTGCGCGTTGCTGCGGTAGAGCACGGCCATTTCGGTCTTCGGCATGTCTTCGCGCGCGAGCTGCTTCATCTCGTCCACCATCCACTGCGCTTCGGCAAAGTCGCTGGTGGCTTCGAACACCCGCACCGGCTCGCCCGCACCGGCGTCGGTGCGCAGGTTTTTGCCCAGGCGGTGGCTGTTGTGGCTGATCAGTTCGTTGGCCGAGTCCAGAATATTGCTGGCGCTGCGGTAGTTTTGCTCCAGCTTGATCTGGTGGCGCACCCGGAACTCGCGCACAAAGTCGGTCATGTTGCCCACGCGCGCGCCCCGAAACGCGTAAATGCTCTGGTCGTCGTCACCCACGGCAAAGACGGCGTTGCCCGGGCCGCTCAAGCCCTCCACCGGCGGCGCGCTGAACATCTTGATCCACGCGTATTGCAGTCGGTTGGTGTCTTGGAACTCGTCGATGAGGATGTGACGAAAGCGCCGCTGGTAGTGCTCGCGCACCGGGTCGTTGTCGCGCAGCACTTCATACGAGCGCAGCATCAGCTCGCCAAAATCGACCACCCCTTCGCGCTGGCATTGCTCTTCGTACAGCGCGTACAGCTCCACTTTTTTGCGGGTTTCTTCGTCGCGGGCCACCACGTCGGCCGGGCGCTGGCCGTCTTCTTTGCAGCCGCTGATGAAGTACTGAATCTGCTTGGGCGGAAAGCGCTCGTCGTCCACGTTGAACTGCTTGCACAAGCGCTTCACGGCGGACAGCTGGTCTTGCGTGTCCAGAATCTGAAACGTCTGCGGCAGGTTCGCCAGTTTGTGGTGCGCGCGTAAAAAGCGGTTGCACAGGCCGTGAAACGTGCCGATCCACATGCCGCGCACATTGATGGGCAGCATGCCGCCCAGCCGGGTCATCATTTCCTTGGCGGCCTTGTTGGTGAAGGTCACCGCCAAGATGCCGCCGGGCGTGACCTGCCCGGTCTGCAGCAGCCAGGCGATGCGGGTGGTGAGCACCCGGGTTTTGCCCGAGCCGGCACCCGCGAGGATGAGCGCGTGCTCGGCGGGCAGCGTCACAGCGGCGCCCTGTTCGGCATTGAGGCCCGCGAGCAGCGGGGACGGAGCGACGGGTTCTTCAAACAGCATGCGGTTGATTGTAGAAAGCCCAGCCAGCGCGCGTTGGGTATACGCCTATCGGTATAAAACCCATACGCGCCTTGCGGGTCGCTCGCGCTGTTGCGGCCGGCTGTATGCGCCTAGAATTGGCCACCGGGCCCAAGATTCTTGCGCCCGGTTTCTTTGTGGCCGGATGGGTTCCGTTCGGACTGAAGGCCGGACCCAAGCCAAGCGCTCTCCCTGTTCACACAAACAGTTTTCTGGAGCCTGGTATTTATGGAAATTTTTGACTACGACAACATCCTGCTGCTGCCGCGCAAATGCCGCGTGGAAAGCCGTTCAGAGTGCGACGCGAGCGTGGAGCTGGGCGGGCGCAAGTTTCGCCTGCCGGTGGTGCCGGCCAACATGAAGACGGTGGTGGACGAGTCCATCAGCCTCTGGTTGGCGCAAAACGGCTATTTTTATGTGATGCACCGGTTCGATCTGGACAACGCGGCTTTTGTGCGCCACATGCATGCCCAGGGCACCTACGCCTCCATTTCGATGGGGGTGAAAGCGCCCGACCGCGCCACGGTGGACACGCTGGCCGCTGAGGGGCTGGTACCCGAATACATCACCATCGACATTGCCCATGGCCATGCCGACAGCGTGCGCAACATGATCGGGTACATCAAGGGCAAGCTGCCCAGCAGTTTTGTGATTGCTGGCAACGTGGCCACGCCCGAGGCCGTGATTGACCTGGAAAACTGGGGCGCCGACGCCACCAAGGTGGGTGTGGGACCGGGCAAGGTGTGCATCACCAAGCTCAAGACCGGCTTTGGCACCGGCGGCTGGCAACTCAGCGCGCTCAAGTGGTGCGCCCGTGTGGCCACCAAACCCATCATTGCCGACGGCGGCATCCGCAGCCACGGCGACATTGCCAAGAGCATCCGTTTTGGCGCGTCCATGGTCATGATCGGCTCGCTGTTTGCCGGCCACGAAGAGTCGCCTGGCAAAACCGTGGAGGTGGACGGCGCCTTGTTCAAGGAATACTACGGCTCGGCCAGCGACTTCAACAAGGGCGAGTACAAGCATGTGGAAGGCAAGCGCATTCTGGAGCCCATCAAGGGCAAGCTGGCCAACACGCTGATTGAAATGGAGCAAGACGTGCAGAGCTCCATCAGCTATTCGGGCGGCACCAAACTGGCCGATCTGAAGAAGGTGAACTACGTGGTGCTGGGCGGTGAGAACGCGGGCGAACACCTGTTTATGTGAGGGTCTCCCCCGCGCCGCGCCCAAGGGCGCGTCACCCCACAGGGGGCGATGCGAGCGGCCCGGCAAAGCCGGTTCCACCGCATTCTCGAATCAAGACACTCGCGCCGGCGAGAGAGCTGGTCCCAGGGCACCGCGGAACCGGCTTTGCGGAGCCGCAAGTGCCGCCCCCTTGGAGGGGGTCGCGCGCAGCACGGCGGGGGTCAGTCCAACAGTTGCAGTGCCAGCTTGTTCAACCGGTGACGCGGCTGGATCAGGGCGTCAAGCACAGTGAAGTGGTTCAGGTCTGGCAGGGTCTCGCAAGTCGGCACCAGTGCCTCGCCCCAGGTCTCGCGGATCAGGTGGTTCTGGCGCTGGAATTCGCTGCTCTCGTCACCGCCCGCCACGCTCAGTAACACGCCGCGCTCGTCCTCCTGCGGCACACGCGGCAGATAGGCCGGGCTGGCCATGCGCACCTGCTCGGGCGTGAGCCGCAACGAGTCGGCCAGGAACGGCGTATGGCGCAGCGGCTCCAGGTCGTACAAGCCGGAAATGGACAGCGCGTTTTTCACCAGCACCGGTGGCAAGTCGGCCTGGTAGGTGGGCCATTGGCAAGCCAGTAGCATGGCGGCCAGGTGCCCACCGGCCGAATGGCCCACCACGGTGATGCGGTTGGGGTCACCGCCGTGGGTGGCGATGTGGCGGTATACCCAAGCCAACGCTTTCACCATCTGCATCGTGATCTCGGGGATGGTGACCGCCGGGCACAGCGCGTAGTTGGGCACCACCACGCAGGCGCCCTGCTTCACAAAGGCCGGGGCCAGAAACGAGTGGTCGGCTTTGTCCAGGCTGCGCCAGTAGCCGCCATGAATGAACACCAGCACGGGCGCAGGTGCCGTGCCCGGCTGGCGTGCAGAGGGAAAAATGTCCAGCGTTTCACCGCTGCCGTGCCCGTAGGCCACGTCCAGCAACGCCCCGCCAAACGCTCGGGCTGCGGCGGAATCTCGGGCCCAGCGCTCAAAATGGCTGGCGTGCTCGGGCACCAGGGCGCGGTTGTTGTATTGGCTGTCCAGCCAGGCCGGGTCGGGGCGTTGGGGGGCTTTCATGCGTCGGCATTGTGTCACGCACCCCCGCCACACTCCACCTACAATTTTCCAAATGCCGCGCATGCGGGCCCCATTGACCCCCCACAGCAAACCCACGTGAACACCCGTACCGCGCCTCGCAACCCCTTTCAACAACCGGCCCAGGTGGCCGTGCTCGGCATCGGCATGATGGGTTTTCCCATGGCCCGGCGCCTGTGTGAGGCCGGTTGCGCCGTGAGCGTGTGGAACCGCTCCAGAACCAAAGCCGAGCGCCTGCTGCCCTTCGGCGCCCGGGTGGCAGACACCCCGGCCCAAGCCGTGGCGCAGGCCGACATTGTCATCACGCTGCTGGAAAACGGCGGCGTGGTGGAAGACGTGCTGTTTGCCCAAGGTGCCGCGCAGGCCCTGCGCCCGGGCACGCTGGTGGTGGACATGTCGTCCATACAACCGCGCCAGGCGCGCGAGCACGCCGCCCGGCTGCTGGCACAGGGTGTGCACCACCTCGACGCACCCGTGTCGGGCGGTACGGTGGGTGCTGAACAGGGCACGCTCGCCATCATGGCGGGCGGGGAAGCCGCTGACTTTGAGCGCGCGCATCCACTGCTGGAGCTGCTGGGGCGCCCCACGCATGTGGGCCCACACGGCGCCGGGCAGCTGGCCAAACTGGCCAATCAGATGATTGTGGGCATCACCATTGGCGCAGTGGCCGAGGCGCTGCTGCTGTGCGAAAAGGCGGTGCCGACATGGCCAAAGTGAAGCAGGCCATCAGCGGTGGGTTCGCTGACAGCCGCATCTTGCAGGTGCACGGGCAGCGCATGGTTGAACGCGATTTCACCAAACGAGCCGCCATCACCGTGCAGCTGAAAGACATGCGCAACGCCCTGTCCACGGCCGGCGAAATTGGCTTTGAAGCGCCCATTACAAGCCTGTTTGAACAGCTCTTTGCCCAGGCCACCGAACACGGGCTGGGTGACCTGGACCACTCGGCCCTGTTTGTCGAGCTGGCGCAGCGCAACGGCATGCGCTGAAAAAAAAGAGGGTGAATGGCTGAGCGCCTCCCGGCAGGGGGTCAAGCAGGCACAAAAAAGCCGGACAGTTTGTCCGGCTTTTTCAAATGGGCCGAAAGGCCCGGCCGCACGCCGATTTATCGTGGGCTGCGGCGCGCCACGGGGCGGGCCGGTGCGCCACCTTCAGGGCGGCGGGGAGCGAACTCACCGCCGCGCATGGCGGCGCGCTCGGAGTTGCCACGGTCGCTGAAGCGATCGCCACCGCGGGTATCGGGGCGAGCAAAGCTGGAGAAACCGGCTGGCTTGGCACCGAAGCCGGCACGTGCTGGCGGCTTGTCGCCAAAGCCACGGCCTGCGGGACGGCTGTCGCCCCGGTTGTCAAAGCGGTTTTCGCTGCGAGGAGCCTCGCGTTCGAAACGGTTGCCTTCAAAGCGGGGTGCCTCACCACGCCCTTCGAAACGGGGCGCGTCGCTGCGACCTTCAAAGCGAGGCGCATCGCCGCGACCTTCGAAGCGCGGACCGCGCGGTGCGGGTGCGCCACGGCGATCAGCAAAGCGGTCGTTGCTGTTGCCACGACCCACTGGGCGGCCACCGGGTGCACCACCGCGGCCAAACGGCTCGGCAGACGGCGCGCGCTGGCGTGGCTCCATGCCGGGGATGGTTTCCACGGCAATGCGCTGGCGGGTGAAGGCTTCGATGTCGAAGATCTTGCGGCGGTCGCGCATTTCAGCAAACGTGATGGCCTGACCATCGCGGCCGGCACGGCCGGTGCGGCCGATGCGGTGCGTGTAGTCTTCGGCTTTCATCGGCAGGCCAAAGTTGAACACGTGGGTGATGGTGGGCACGTCGATGCCACGGGCCGCCACATCGGTGGCCACCAGAATCTGCACCTGGCCGTCGCGCAGCGCCATCAGGCGGCGGTTGCGAATGCCCTGGCTCAGCGCGCCGTGCAAGGCCACGGCCGCAAAGCCAGACTGTTGCAGGTCGGTGGCGAGACCGTCACATTCGATTTGCGTGCTGCAGAACACGATGGCCTGGTTGATGGTGGTGTCGCGCAGCCAGTGGTCGAGCAGGGTGCGCTTGTGCTGGGCGTTGTCGGCCCAGAACAGCTTTTGCTGGATGTTGACGTGCTGCTCTTGCGGGCTGTCGATCTGGATTTTCTGGACGTGCTTGCCGCCGTCGTGCATCACGCGCATAGCAAGTTGTTGAATGCGGGGTGCAAACGTGGCCGAGAACATCATGGTCTGGCGGCGCTGGCTGGTCATGTCGTTGACATCGGCCAGGTCGTCGGAGAAGCCCAGATCGAGCATGCGGTCGGCCTCGTCAACCACCAGGAACTGCACTTTGTCGAGCTTGATCTGCTGCGAGCGCTGCAGATCCAGCAAGCGGCCAGGCGTGGCCACCACCAGGTCGGCGTTTTGCAGACGGGCAATCTGCACCTGGTAAGGCATGCCGCCCACCACGTTGGCGATGCGCAGCCCGCGGCAATGGCGCACCAGGTCGATGGCGTCTTGCGCCACCTGCTGGGCCAGTTCGCGGGTGGGGCACAAGATCAGGGCGCCAGGGGTGGCGGCCTTGAAGTTGCGTGCACTGGTGGGGTCTTTGCGCTTGGGGCGCTTGGGCGCAACTTCACCGCGAGCCAGGGCTTCGGCCACGGAGCGGTCGAAGTCGGCGCGCTCTTGGGCTTCTGCCTGGGCTTGCTGTTGCAGCAGGGTGTGCAGCACCGGCAGCAAAAAAGCAGCGGTTTTGCCGCTACCGGTTTGGCTGGAAACCATCAGGTCGGCAAAACGGGCTTCGCCTTCGGCCAGCATGGCCTTGGGCACCACGTTGTTTTGCACCTGGGTGGGCTTGGTATAGCCGAGGTCCACACAGGCCTGCACCAGTTCGGGCGCGAGGCCCAGCAATTCAAAGCCGTTGGGCTCGGTCACCACCGGTGCGGCGTTGGCCACAGCGCCGGTTTCAGGGTCGGCTTCCACGGCCACGTCGGCCACTTCAGCAATAAAAGCGTCTTGCGCAGGCGAAAATTCGTCGCGGGTGTTGTCGGAGAAATCCAGTGAGTCGTTCATGTTCCATCATCCTGTGCGCAAAAAATGGCGCGCACGTGATCGAGCAAAGCGGGAACTGTTCCGGGCAGACGGGCAAAGCCGGTGCCGCAGAGTCAGGCTGCTTCATTCGTGGTTGGCAAAAACATCAACCATCAAACGAAGAGCGCCGCTCGTCAGATCAACAATCTGACAGAGGATGGCGCATGGGCCCTGGAGATAAACATCAACCGTGAAGACCCACCGAAGGTGGGTGTCTGTCACGGTCGTGGCCGTTATTGGGGAAGCTTGAGCGGTTTGGCTGTTGGCTTCCCGACGGTATCAGGACTCTGAGTGTGAGGCAGATGCACAAATCAGCGCAGTTTCCTGCGCAGCCCTGATTATGGCAGATTTCAGGGAAAACCCTAAATTATTTTTCACATGCGACTCAACCGAGCACAGCTGCCACGATATGGAAGAGGATCGCCGCGAGCACCGCCGTGGCGGGCACGGTCACGATCCATGCAGCCACGATGCGCATGACCGCCGAGCGTTTGACGATTTCCTGCCTGTAGGCTTTCTTCAGCGCCTTGCGCTCGCTCTTGCCAAACAGGGTGCTGTCGGCTTCCTCGCGGGCATTTGTCCGGCGTTTCATGTCGGCCAGCATGTTTTTTTTCTCCAGCACTTCGGCGGTCTCGAAGCGCTGCAGGTACGCCTCGACCTCGGCCCGGTCTTGGCCCTGATGGGCTGCGTACACCACGGCCTCCATCTTGGCGTAATTCACCTTCAGCAATTCGCGCAGAAAACCCACACCAAACACAGCGCCAAGGGTCACATGCGTGGTGGACACCGGCATACCCAGCTGAGACGCTACGATCACGGTCAGCGTGGCCGCCATGGCAATCGAATACGCGCGCATGTTGTCCAGCTCGGTGATTTCCTTGCCCACGGTGCGAATCAGTTTGGCACCGTACAAGGCCAGACCGATGGCCAGACCCAGCGCCCCCAGCACCATGATCCACATGGGCGTTGCGGCTTTGGTGGCCACAGCGCCTTGCTTCACAGCTTCATAGATGGCCGCGAGCGGACCTATGGCGTTGGCCACGTCGTTGGCTCCATGGGCAAAGCTCAACAACGCGGCCGAGCACACCAGCGGCCAAGTGAACAAGCGGTTCACACCATCTTTGCTATTGTCTTGGCGCGCTGCCATGCGGGCAACCGGCTTTCGAAGCAATGCCCAGGCCACAGCGGCCATGAGCACACCAGCCAGCAACGCGGTCACGAAGCCGACCTTGACCAACTGCCCCAGACCCTTGAGCATCATGTAAGTGCCAAAGGCCCAGACCATGACGGCGATGAGCCACGGCACCATACGGGTGGCAGCCTCGGTTTTTTCAGCGCGGTAGGTGATGCTGCGCTTGATGAGGTAGAGAAAAGCCGCCGCAATGGCGCCGCCCACCAGCGGCGAAATCACCCAGCTCGCCACGATGGCGCCAATGGTGCTCCAGTTGACCAGGCCCCAGCCGCCGGACGCGATGCCCGCGCCCATGACGGCACCAATGATGGCGTGCGTTGTAGACACGGGCGCCCCCAGTGCGGTGGCCAGGTTCAGCCAGAGTGCGCCGGCCAGCAGCGCCGAAAACATGACCCAGGCAAACCGGTTGGGGTCGGCGATTTGATCGGCGTCGATGATGCCGCCCTTGATCGTGCCGACCACCTCGCCCCCGGCCACGACGGCGCCCAAGACTTCAAAAACCGCGGCAATCAGAATGGCCCAGCCCATGGTCATGGCGCCAGAGCCCACGGCGGGTCCCACGTTGTTGGCAACATCGTTCGCGCCGATATTCATGGCCATGTAAGCGCCCACAACAGCGGCCACAATGAGCAGCCATACGGCCGACGACGTGAGCCCCGCTGCGGAGGCGCCGGTAAACGAGGCGTAAATCCCGACCAGAATCAAAAAAACAACCGCAACGCCGAGTTGCAGAACGTCCTGGTTTTTGGAGACGAAACGGGGCTTTGATTTTTTTGTCATGAAAAGATCGCGCGATTGCCACATTTTCGACGCGCGAGGGGCGATGGCTTTCCGCCTCAGGCGCCAATGCCCCGAAACTCGGAGTTGTCGCTCGCCTCAGCGCAAAAAGTGCGTGCGGTAGTGCTCAAGTTCGTCAATGGACTCGTGCACGTCAGCCAGGGCGGTGTGTTTCTGTTGCTTTTTAAAAGCGTCGTACACCGCGGGACTCCAGCGCTTGGCCAGTTCTTTGAGCGTGCTCACGTCCAGGCAGCGGTAATGGAAATACGCCTCCAGCTTGGGCATGAACTTCACCAGAAAGCGGCGGTCCTGGCTGATGGTGTTGCCACACATGGGCGAGCTGTTTTTGGGCACATATTTCCCGATAAAGGTCAGCAACTCGGCCTGTGCCTGCTCTTCGGTGACGGTACTGGCGCGCACCTTGTCAATCAGGCCACTGCGGCCATGGGTGCCCTTGTTCCAGTTGTCCATGGCGCCGAGCACGGCCTCGCTCTGGTGAATCACCAGCACCGGGCCTTCCAACCGGGGCGTCAGTTGCGGGCCGGTGATCACCACCGCAATTTCCAGCAAACGCTCCTTTTCTGGATCGAGCCCGCTCATTTCGCAGTCGATCCAGACCAAGTTTTGGTCACTTTTTGCCAACGTGGGCGCAGTGGTGGGGGGCGTGGCAGCCGGCATTTCGATGAGGTTGGGCAATGTCATGGCAAGATTTTCGCCGATCCGGCACAGTTGCCCGCCAACCCAAGGGGAAACCGGTGACCCGCGCGCCTCGGTTGCCACGGTCTTCGATAGACTCGCGGGCATGGACACTGCATCACTGATCTTCACCGCCGTCTTCTGCGCCTTGCTGGTGCTCAGCCTGATCACGCGAACCGTGCTGGCCAGCCGCCAGATACGGCATGTGGCCCGGCACCGTGCTGCGGTGCCGGCGGCTTTCAGCGACACCATTTCACTGCCGGCCCACCAAAAGGCGGCCGACTACACCATCACCAAGTCGCGCTTTGGTCTGTTGGAGCAGGCCATTGACGCCGCACTTTTGCTCGGCTGGACGCTGCTGGGCGGGCTGAACTGGCTCAACCAGACGCTGCTGGACGCGTTGGGTGGCGGCATGGTGCAACAACTGGCTTTGCTGGCAGCCTTTGCACTCATTGGCGGACTGATCACCTTGCCGCTGGGCTGGTGGGCCACGTTCCGCATCGAAGAGCGCTTTGGCTTCAACAAAATGACACTTTCCCTCTGGCTGGGTGACCTGGTCAAGGGCACTTTCGTGGGTGCCCTGGTCGGGCTGCCCATCGCGGCCCTGGTCTTGTGGCTCATGGGCGCAGCGGGCGCCACCTGGTGGCTCTGGGCCTGGGGTGTGTGGATGGCTTTCAACTTGCTGGCGCTCGTGCTGTACCCCACGGTGATCGCGCCGTTGTTCAACAAATTTGAGCCGCTGCAAGACGAGACGCTGAAGACCCGAGTGAACGCACTGATGCAGCGCTGCGGCTTTGCGGCCAAGGGCCTGTTTGTGATGGACGGCAGCAAGCGCAGCGCCCATGCCAATGCGTACTTCACCGGGTTTGGGGCCGCCAAGCGCGTGGTGTTTTTTGACACCCTGCTGCAGCAACTCAGCCCGGCTGAAATTGATGCCGTACTGGCGCACGAACTGGGTCACTACAAACGCCGTCACATCATCAAGCGCATTGCGCTCATGTTTGGCTTGAGCCTGCTGGGCTTTGCGCTGCTGGGCTGGTTGTCTGGCCAAATCTGGTTTTACACCGGGCTGGGTGTCATGCCGGCGCTGGATGCGCCCAACAACGCGCTGGCGCTGCTGCTGTTCATGATGGTGGTGCCTTTGCTCACTTTTTTCCTCTCGCCCCTGATGGCGGGCATGTCGCGCAGCCACGAGTTTGAAGCCGACGCCTACGCCATGGCGCAGACCAGCGGGGCAGATTTGGCCAGCGCGCTGCTCAAGCTCTTCAAGGACAATGCCAGCACCCTCACACCCGACCCGGTGTACGCGCAGTTTTATTACTCGCACCCGCCAGCCAGCGAGCGCCTGGCCCGCCTGCTGGCGGCCAGCCCAGCCCAAACCGCCCGCCCTGCCTGAAGGCACACCGACACCATGAACCCCATTCACCAAAACCGCCGCGCCCTGTCGGCCACCGAAATCGTGACGCAACTCACCCAGCTCAACGGCGATGCTGCCCAGGGCTGGAAGCTGATTGATGGGTCGCTGGAGAAAACCTACACCTTTGCCAACTTCCACGAAACCATGGCCTTCGTCAACGCGTTGGCCTGGGTGGCCCACCAAGAAGACCACCACCCCGACCTGGCGCTGGGCTACAGCCGCTGCAATGTGCGCTTCAACACGCACGACGTGGGCGGCATTTCGGTGAGTGATTTTTTCTGTGCCGCAGCGGTTGACGCCCTGCTGAAAGCCTAAATGCAAGGCCTCACACCTAACGGGCGCACCGCTTGAAGCGCAACCACACCCTGCAGCCTTCCGGGGTCAGCGTTGCACCGACACCCCCCACCGAAGGACTGGTGGTGGCGGCCCACGGGCGGCACTGCCTGGTAGAAAGCCCCGACGGTGAACGCCGCATTTGCCACCCCCGTGGCAAAAAGAGCCAGGTCGTCGTGGGCGATCAGGTGCTGTGGCAAACCACCGGAGACGAAGGCAGCATTGAGCGCGTGCAGACGCGGCGCAACCTTTTTTACCGCCAGGACGAGATGCGAACCAAGTCGTTTGCGGCCAACCTGGACCAGATACTGGTACTGGTGGCAGCCGACCCCGAGTTTTCAGAAAGCCAACTCGCTCGCGCCCTGATTGCAGCCGAGGCCGAGCACATCGACGTGCTGATCGTGCTCAACAAGAGCGACGTGCAACCGGGTTTTGATCGCGCCTGGGCACGTCTTGCACCCTACCGCCGCATGGGTTCCGCGGTGCTGCCGTTGCGGCTCAAAGGCGAAACCGCTGCCACCACCGAAGCCGGACTGGACGAGCTCCAAGCCCGGTTGGCAGGCAAACGCACACTGGTGCTCGGACCGTCGGGCGTGGGCAAAAGCACCCTGGTCAACCGGCTTGTGCCGCATGCGCGAGCGCTCACCGGTGAAATTTCCCGCGCCCTCAATTCCGGCAAACACACGACCACCAGCACCACCTGGTACTGGGTTGACGAACAGCGCCAGACCGCGTTGATCGACTCGCCCGGCTTCCAGGAGTTTGGGCTCAACCACCTTGAGCCCATGCAGCTTGCGCACCTGATGCCCGACCTTCGAGCCAACCTGGGCACCTGCCGCTTTTACAACTGCACCCACCTGCACGAGCCCGGCTGCGCCGTGGTGGCGCATGTGCAAACCGGTGACGAGCCTGGAGCCAACAATGCCTTGGCCATCAGCCCCTACCGCTACCAGATCTACCGCGAGCTGTTCGACGAGCTGTCGAACAAGCGCCGCTACTGAGCGCGGCTCTCGGCATATCAGCCCACCAGGCGGGCCAGTGTCAGCAAAGCCAACAGCAGCATCCACAGCACCACGGTGCGCCACACCAGTCCCACCACGCTGCCCAAGTGCGCCAATTGGGGATCGGGTCGAAGGCTGCTGTCTGCATCTTCAGCCGTGCCATTCATTTCCAGCTGGGGCGCCAGCCGGACATTGATCGCACCCGAGGTCGCAGCCAAGACAACACCATCACTGCCTGGCGCAAAGCGTTCAGCATCACCACGCCAACTGGCCACGGCCTCTTCAAAGTTACCCACAATGGCAAAGCCTAGCGCCGTCACACGCGCCGGCAAGAGGTCTACCCATTGCCAAGCCAGCGCCGCGGCCTGATGCAGCGCTTCGCTGGGCGCTCCGTTGGGGCGGGCACGCCAGTTGCGCGACAGGTACTCGGCCATTCGGTAGAACACCGCGCCAGCCGGCCCCAGACCCAGCACCCAGAACACGACAAACGCCACCAGCACACCAAACACATGGCGGTGAGCAGACAGCACCGAATGCTCGATCACCTGGCGCAACAACTCGGTGCGCGGCAAACTGCTGGCATCCACCTGCAACCACTGCGCCAGCTTGTCACGCGCTGCGGCATCGTCGCCCACGTCCAGCGCCAGCCGAATTTCGCTGAAGTGGTGGCTGAACTGGCGAAAACCCAAGGTCACATACAACACGCCCACCATCCAGACGAAGGCCATCACGGTGCTGAACTGCCACAGTCCCCAGTAAACCAGACCGGCCACCAGGGCGGGCACACCCACAGCCAGCGCCCATGCCGTCCAGCCGTGGGCCGACTGCCCGGTGTCGAGGTTGCGACGCACCATGCGGGCCCAGCCCCGCAAACCCGCGTGTACCCGGTTGTCGTGCGCGAGCGGGCGTGCCTGCTCCAGAAGCAGCGCAATCAAGATGGCAAAGAAACTCATGCCAGCATCATAGCGGCCGAGGTGCCGTCCATCGGCTCAATGACCCGGCCGCAGTTCAAGCGCTGAGCATGCGGTAGAAATTGCGCAACATGCCCGCCGTGGCACCCCAGATGAAGCGCTCATGCACCCCATCTTGGTAAGGGATGGAATACCACTCACGAACCACGCCCTCGTACACCCCTGCGTGGCGACGGTGGTGCAGCGGGTTCATGAGAAAAGCCAATGGAACCTCAAACACATCGTTCACTTCGTGTGGATTGGGCTGCAAGACGAAACCAGGCTGCACCAGCCCCACCACGGGCGTGACAGTGAACGCGGTACCCGTGACATAGACAGGCAAGGTGCCCAAAACCTCCACCCGCTCCGGCGACAGACCGATTTCTTCGTGCGTTTCACGCAGCGCCGCGGCCGTGGCGCTGGCATCGTGGGGATCCAGCTTGCCGCCTGGCAAGGCGATTTGCCCGGAATGCGTGGACAGGTTCAGCGTGCGCTGCGTGAGGATGAGCGTGAGCTGCTCACGCATCACCAGCGGCAGCAGCACGGCGGCCTGCGCTGGCGCACGGTCGGCAAACTTTTTCTCCTGAAGCAGCTCAGGGTTCCAAACGGGCGGGCTGGCAAACAGCCGACGCAAGCCATGCGGCGTCAGACGGTGATCCGCCGGCGGCAGCAGGCCCTCGCTGGCCAAGCCTTGCACCACAGGCACCTCGCGCGGGTCAAAAATAGGCAAGGGTTTCAGCATGATGCCAAGCATAGGTCAGTGACGGCGCTGAGGCAGCCTCGTAAGAGACTGCTTTGTGGATCAGAATCGGCATAGGGAGCCTCCATTATCGTAGGCGCCCCTGCCACACCACCCGGCATGCGGGTCCGCACCGGGCGGTTCGAGAGTTTGAGCTCAGGACAGTCTTGGCAACCCCAGGCCATCAAAGTACGCAATCGTCAGCACGCTGTTGAGCAACATGGCACTGTTTCGCCACCAGCGGTGGCAGTTGCCCGCCACCTAGTTGGCTACATCCTCGCTGGCCCCCAGCGTCTTGAGTTCCCGGTAGATCGTCTTTGGCCGTTTCCAGTGCATGAGCTGGATCGCCCTGAGCCGGTGGCGCAACCACTCGTCCAGCCTTCGCCAGACCTTGGGCGTTTGCGCCATCCCGAATTAAGCTTTCCAGCCCAGCAGGTAAGGCCGCAGTTTATCCACCACTTGCGCCACACTGCGCCCGCCCGAGCGGCGTGTGAGTAGCCGGATACGGGCCTTGAAGTTGTCCAGTGCTTTCTTTGCCACCGCACATTTGACCTCTTTGCCCTTGGCCACCCACAGCGCGTACCCCAGGAGCTTGCGTCCGAAGGCACTGCCCACCGCGCTCTTGGCTTCGTTGATCTGAAGCTTCAAGTCGCCGTACAGCTTCCTCAAATAGGCCATCACCCGCTGTCCGGCCTTGGTGCTGCCCACGTAGACGCAAGCAGTCGTCGGCGTAGCGCGCGAAGCTGTAGCCCCGCGCCTCCAGCGCCTTGTCCACCTCGTCGAGCAGCACGTTGGCCAGCAGCGGGCTCAGCGGCCCACCTTGCGGTGGGCCCAGGTGGCGCTCGCTTACCACCCCGCCATCCATGGTCCCGGCGTTGAGGTACGCACGCATCAGCCGGATCACGCCAGCATCGTCGATGCGCTTTGTGAGCCGGTCGATCAGGATGTCGTGGTTGACCCGGTCAAAGAATTTGGCCAGGTCCACAGCCACCACCACGCGTTGGCCCGATTGGACGTACACCCGCGCGGCCTTGACCGCGTCGTGTGCCCGTCTGCCGGGGCTAAACCCGTGGCTGTGCTCGCTGAAGCTGGGGTCGATCAGGGGTTGCAGCACTTGCAGCAGTGCTTGCTGGATCAAGCGATCCAGCACCGTGGGGATGCCCAGCTCGCGCTGGCTCCCGTCGGGTTTGGGAATCATCACCTTGCGTACCGGTCTGGGCCGGTACGTGCCCGCCAGCAGCGCTTGGCGGATGTCGCTCCAGCTTGTGCGAATCACCTGGGCGGTCTGCTCGATGTCGAGTCCGTCCACCCCGGCGGCACCCTTGTTGGCCTTCACCCGCTTCCATGCCGCTTGCAGGTTCTGTCTCGTCAGCGCTGCTTACAGCAGGCCACCGGTGCCCGCCATCTGCTTTGCCGACCCTGTACCCGGGTGTTCAGGCAGCGGGCCGCAGGCTTCGTCGCTGGTGAGATCACGCACAGCTTCACCGTGCGCTACGCTCCCCCGCCCGGATGAATCCGGCATCTGACGCATAGCCTTTGACATCTCCTTGTCCTCGGTCACTCACTCTCGTTCGGTCCTTCGCTCTTGCCTTGTGGCCTCAGCGGCCCCGGCTCCTGCTACGACGGCTTCTGCTGACTTCTCGCTCCGGCAGTACCGTCGCCCTTTCAGGCGCCAGGCGAGATCTCCCCAGGTAAGAACGCACTCCTTCATCACACAACCGCCCCATTTACGCCGCCTGATCTTTGACCAAAAGAGCTTTGCGGTTTCATGCCCGCT
>JAGXSV010000075.1 GCA_018333605.1 Hydrogenophaga sp.
GGGTGGCTGAGCGCCAGGACCAGATTGAGCTGTTCTACCTGCCCAGCTACAGCCCGCAACTCAACCCGAAGGAGCGGCTCAACGCGGACTTGAAACAAGAGATGGGCAAGCGCGTGCCGGTGCGAACCAAGGCCAAGCTACGCGATGCGGCCCATGATCACAGGGCGATGCTGGAGCACAACCCCAGCGCGTCATGAGCTACTTCCAGGACCGCCACGTCCGCTATGCGGCTTAGGACTTCACAGGGCCGGATCAATAAGGCGATCGCTCTGACCGTACGGGGTCAGGTCGCCGATGACGTCAGTCAGGCGCGGCTCGAACGGGAGCTCACAGCAGCCATGAATCGATACCTTGAGGACCTGCACCATGGGCGCGACGATCCCCGGCTGATTCACCACGATTTCAAGGTTCAGCGCCGCCATCGTTTCAACGCAGCCACCGTCTTGCGGGACGCATTGGCGTCGCGCCGTCTGGCCGAGGCGGTGCGCGATACTGTGTCCCCCAGGTGCCGATGCATGAGCGTCTGCGTGATGCGCAACCACTATTGCCAGCTTTCGGATCACGCGGCGTGGAAGACCTCGCTGCCTTCGCTGCCGGCCGCGAACAGAGGCAAGGCGGGAAAGCTTGAGCCAGGGTTTTCTTGGGACGGACTTGACCTCCTGGCTCAGCGGCTGGCTCTTTTGGGAGACCTACCCATGTTGCTCCGTGCACCCCTGACATACGACGCTGCGCTTGTCGACGCCGTGAAGAGCTTTCAGCAACGCCACGGGCTGGATGTGGATGGCGTGATCGGCAAAGCGACGCTTGCGCAACTGGAGGTTGTACCGGCGGACCGCGTCAGACAGATCGGACTGGCGCTGGAGCGGTTGCGCTGGACGCCGTTTGACCAGGGTCCTCGCATGATTGTCATCAACATTCCAGAGTTCGTTTTGCGCGCCTACGAGTTGCGCGACGGCAGCATTCAGTTGCAGAATGAAATAAAAGTCATTGTCGGCAAGTCGACGCGCACGCGCACCCCACTGTTCGATGAGGATATGCGTTCATCGAGTTCAGTCCGTACTGGAATGTCCCGCCGTCGATTGCCCAAAGCGAGACCGTACCCCGTCTTCGGCGCGATCCTGGTTATTTGGAGCGGGAGGGATTTGAGTTTGTTGCGCCCAATGGCGCGGTGTACACCACGTCCAGCCCTGCAAGGCTGGCAGCCGTCATGGGCGGTCAGATGCGTATACGGCAGCGGTCAGGACCAAGAAATGCGCTGGGGGACGTCAAATTTATATTTCCCAACCATATGAATATCTTTCTGCACCACACCCCGTCGACCAGCCTCTTTGAGCGGGAGCGACGAGACTTCAGCCATGGCTGTATCTGGGTCGAGCAGCCAGTGGCGTTGGCAAAATTCGTGCTGGAGAATATGCCCGAATGGAGTGAAAAGCGGATTGTTGATGCCATGGGTGCCGGGGTCTCGTCGACCGTGCGCTTGGCTGAGCCTTTGTCCGTACTGATTGCCTATGGAACTGCACAGGTAAAAAACGGTCGTATCCACTTCTTGATGATATTTGCGGCTTGGATCGCCAGCTCTGCGCCGCTTTGCAGCAGCACCGTGGTATCACCTCAGCAATGAACCGAACCAAATGACAGAATCTCCATCTTCTCGCCGCCACTTCCTGCGTCAGGCCAGCACCTTGGCTGCGGCAGGTGTCCTGCCAACCCTTGCATCCCAGGCTCATGCTTCATACAAGGATTCCAAGCATCTTGCGTTGTTTCATACCCACACCCGTGAGAGCATCAATCTGATCTACGCCGTGGGAGAGCAGTACATCACCGATGCACTGGGTTCGCTCAACCTTTTTCTGCGCGACCACTACACCGGCAGCATTGGGCGAATGGATCCTCAAGTCTACGACCTGCTGCACCGGGTGCGCCTGCTCGTGGGCAGTGAGCGCTCTTTTGAGATCATTTCCGGTTATCGAGAACCCGCTACCAACCTTCGCCTTCGCACGACGCGTGGCGGTGGCGTGGCGAAACACAGCCTGCACACGGAGGGGCGCGCAATTGACGTGCGACTGCCAGGAACCTCTTTGTCCGATCTGCGTGATGCCGCTCTTTCGCTGCGTGCTGGCGGTGTTGGCTACTATCCGCGAGATCAGTTCGTGCACATCGATACGGGTCGCGTGCGAAGTTGGTGAGCCTGGGCGCCACCGGTCTATGGTGGTCCGAACGCCCGTGCCGGAGCAGACGACAGATTCACTCCGCAGTCACCCAATTTGAGGCTGCAAACGTCGGCGTTCACAGGGGGGCCCTGCGCAATTGAAGCGGTCAACGCCGGCTATTGGGGTCAATATCTCGAGGCCAAATAGGCCCTCGCTCCAGGCTTCCAGGGGCGGGGTCAGGATCAGGCGTTCACCAGCACCAGTTTGCCCTTGACCGAACGCGAGCCCATGATGGCGTAGGCCTTGTGGAGTTCGCTCATGGGCAGGGTCTGGTCGATCACGGGCTTGATCTGTCCTTTGCCGTACAGGGTCGCCAGCGTGTGCATCATGTCTGCGTTGGCCTTGGGTTCTCGCCGGGCAAAGTCGCCCCAGAACACGCCGACGATGCTGGCACCCTTGAGCAGGGTGAGGTTCAGCGGGAGGCTGGGAATGGGGCCGCTGGCAAAACCCACCACCAGGTATCGCCCGCGCCACGCGATGGAGCGGAACGCGGGTTCGGCGAAGTCACCACCCACCGGGTCGTAAATCACGTCCGGGCCTTTGCCGTCGGTGGCGGCCTTGATGGCGTCGCGCAGGCCTTCTTTTGGTGTGTGCACGCTGTAGTTGATGGTGGCATCAGCCCCCAGTTGGCGGCACAGTGCGCACTTTTCTTCGCTGGATGCCGCTGCAATCACGCGAGCGCCCGCCGCCTTGGCAATTTGAATGGCTGCCGTGCCTACACCGCCGGCCGCGCCCAGTATCAGCACGGTTTCGCCGGCTTTCAGGGCGGCGCGGTCCATCAGGGCGTGCCACGAGGTGGCGTAAATCATGATGAAGGCCGCAGCGTCCACCGCCGGGAAGCCGGCCGGCAGCGGCATGCACAGCGCGGCGGGCGCCAGCGTGTGTGTGCCAAAGCCGCCGGTGCCGCTCAGGCAGGCCACGCTCTGGCCCACCTGCAGATGCTTCACACCCTCGCCCACGGCGCGCACCACGCCTGCGTATTCCGAGCCCGGCACAAAGGGCAGGGCAGGCTTCATTTGGTATTTGTTTTGCACGATCAACAGGTCGGGAAAGTTCAGGCTGGCGGCCTGAATCTCGATCAGCACCTCGCCCGCCTTGGGTTCGGGGGTGGGCAGTTCTGTCCAGGTCAGGGCTTCTACGCCCACTGGGTTTTCGCACAGCCAGGCTTGCATGGGGGTGTTCCTCGTTGGGTTCGGTTAAAACGGCCCATGATAGGCACGCTGGCGCGCGCCAGGTCATCGGGAAAGCCCTTTGGTTGTCCCTCGCGTGACGCCCGTGTGTCGGCCTGGTGGCCGTGGGTCTTGCGGTCTTGCCGTTCCGGCTGACGAAGGCTTCAGCACCTAAAATCATGCTCATGAAAATACTCATCTCCAACGACGATGGATACCAGGCACCTGGCATCGTGGCCCTCTATGAGGCCATCAAGGGCCTGCCCGGCGTCGAGGTTGAGGTGGTGGCGCCCGAGCACAACAACAGTGCCAAGTCCAACGCGCTGACGCTGCACTCTCCCTTGTATGTGCACACGGCCCACAACGGTTTTCGGTATGTCAATGGCACCCCGGCCGACTGTGTCCACATCGCGCTGACCGGGTTGTTGGGTTACCGCCCCGATCTGGTGGTTTCGGGCATCAACAACGGCGCCAATATGGGCGACGACACCATTTACTCCGGCACCGTGGGCGCGGCCATGGAAGGCTACCTGTTTGGCATTCCGGCGATTGCATTTTCTCAGGCCGAAAAGGGCTGGGCCCATCTGGATGCGGCGGCACAAAAAGCTGCGCAACTGGTGCGCCAACTCATGCCTTCGCTGCCTGAAGTGGCTCACCGCGGCGCTCCCTGGCTGCTCAACGTCAACATCCCCAACCGGCCGCTGGCCGACATCAAGGGCTTCAAGGTCGCACGCCTCGGGCGCCGCCATGCGGCCGAACAGGTGATCTCGCAGGTCAACCCGCGGGGGGACACCATGTACTGGATCGGCAGCGCTGGTGCCGCCAAAGACGATGCCGATGGCACCGACTTTCATGCCGCTGCACAGGGCTATGCCACCATCACGCCGCTACAGGTCGATCTGACCGACCACGATCGATTGCCCTATTGGGTGCCCACGGCGGCGCTGTTGTCGGGTCCTGCCGAGTCCCACCCTGCGGCCGGAGCGCCGGCATGAAGCGCAATCTGCCGGTGTCCATCCCATCGGCCAACCCCCCCCGCCCGCGGCCCAGCTTTCCGGCCAATCTGTCGTCCAGCGTCCAGCCCGTGGTGGGAAAGAGCCACGGCGGGTCTGCGCCCAAAGCTTCTGTCGTGGCTGGGGTGGCATCTGCTGGGGAGAAGCTGCCGCGTGCCAGCGCCCAGCGTCCGGCTGTATCCAGCGGCATGGGCATGGATTCGCAAGCGGTGCGTGCCGCCATGGTTCGAAAGTTGCAAGCGCAAGGCCTTGCGCATCCGGCGGTTCTCGCGGCGCTGAGTTCGGTCGAGCGCCACCGTTTTGTCGACTCGGCCCTGGCCAACCAAGCCTATGAAGACACCAGCCTGCCGATTGGCCTGGGGCAGACGATCTCCAAGCCCAACGTGGTCGCACGCATGCTGGAGTTGATGTGTCAGGGGCGTACCCAAAAGCTGGGTCGGGTGTTGGAGATTGGCACTGGCTGTGGTTACCAGGCGGCGTTGCTCAGCCATTTGGCTCGCGAGGTGTACAGCATCGAGCGACTGCGCGGGCTTCACGACCGTGCGCGTGAGAACCTTCGCTGGTTTCGTCTGTCCAATCTGCATCTCTTGTTCGGTGACGGCATGTTGGGCTACGCGCAAGGTGCGCCTTACGCCGCCATCATCGCGGCCGCTGGTGGGAACGATATTCCCCAGGTCTGGATCGACCAGTTGGCGGTGGGCGGTCGGTTGGTGGCGCCTGCCCGGACCGAAACGGGTCATCAAAACCTCGTGGTGATCGACAAGTCCGACACTGGCATCGTCCGTACGGTACTCGAACCCGTGCTGTTCGTTCCCCTAAAATCAGGTGTCGCATGATGTTCTGCCTGCTTTGGGTTGGGCTTATTTTTTTCTAAGGCGTGGTCACTGGCCGTGCCGGGTATCACAGGTGGGAGTTTTCATGAACAAGTTTACGAATCCGTTGCTGGATCACATGCCGCCTCAGGTCCTTCCGCGTTGGCGGGGCGCTGCGATGCTGACTGTGCTGGCCGCACTGGTGGTCACCACCGGTTGTTCCACGCGGCGACTGGCCCAGCCCGCACCAGTGGAGGACCGGTCTTCGGTTCGCGTGGATGTCAAGAGCCTGCCTGGCGCTGAAAATGCAGGAAAGCCGGGTTACTACACTGTGCGCCCCGGCGATACGCTGTTTCGCATTGCGCTGGACAGCGGTCAGTCCTGGCGCGATGTGCAGACCTGGAACAGCCTGAGCAACCCGAACGTGCTGGAAGTGGGTCAGGTGTTGCGCGTGGTTCCACCGGTCGGTGTCGCGCCGGTGGTGGTGGCTGGGGCTCCTGCGCCACTGACCGCTTCCACCTCGGCCGTTACCAGTCCCGGCTTGGTGGCGCGACCGCTAGCACCCGCCGGCACTGCAACTGTCATCACTTCGCCAGCCCCTGTTGCCGCACCAACTCCGGCGCCCGAACCGGCGGGTGCTGACGAGATCAACTTCGTGTGGCCCGCGCAGGGCGCGGTCGTGGCTACCTTTGACGAGGCCAAAAACAAGGGTGTGTCCATAGCAGGACGCGTGGGCGACCCGGTTCTGGCTGCGGCCGATGGCCGTGTGGTGTACGCCGGTGCCGGCTTGCGCGGCTACGGCAACCTGATCATTTTGAAACACAACAACACCTACCTCACGGCCTATGCGCACAACCAGGCTTTGCTGGTGCGCGAAGACCAGGCGGTCAAGCAGGGTCAGAAAATCGCCGAGATGGGCAGCAGCGACACCGATCGGATCAAGCTGCATTTCGAGGTACGCCGCCAAGGCAAGCCGGTGGATCCGCTCAACCACCTGCCCAAGCGTTGAGCTGGCTGGGCTGATCACAATGGCGGGCTGAACACCATGGGCTGGCCCGTCCTCGTTTTCGACATTGAGTCGATCCCGGACATTGCGGGGCTCCGCGCCTTGCGTGGCGAGCCCGGGGAGGCCACTGATGCGCAGGTTTATGCAGCTTGGCTGGCCGAGCGCAAGGAAAAGGGGCAAAGCGACTTCGTGCCGCTGCATCTGCAGCGCGTGCTGTGCATCAGCGTGGTGTTTAGGAACTCTGACGGTTTGCGTATTCACTCGTTTGTCGACCGCGATGACCAGAGCGAAGGCAAGGTCGTTCAGACTTTCTTTCATGCGGTTGAAAAACACATGCCGCAGCTGGTCAGCTGGAACGGCAGTGGTTTTGACTTGCCGGTGCTGCACTACCGCGGTTTGCGCCACGGTGTGGAAGCCAGCAAATACTGGGACATGGGTGAAGACGACCGCGAGTTCAAGTGGAACAACTACATCAGCCGCTACCACATGCGGCACCTCGACCTGATGGACTTGCTCGCCATGTACAACCCCAAGAACAATGCGCCGCTGGACGCCATGGCGAAGCTGTGCGGCTTTCCCGGCAAGCTCGGCATGGACGGCTCCCAGGTGTACGCCCAGTACCTGGCCGGGCAGACCGATGACATCCGGCGCTATTGCGAAACCGATGCGATGAACACCTATCTCGTTTATTGCCGTTTCCAGAAAATGCGCGGCGGGCTCACCGAGGCCGAATACGAGCAGGAAATAGTGCTGGTAAAGGCCACACTGGATCAACTCGCACCCACTGAGAGCCATTGGGACGAGTACCTCAAGGCCTGGGTCTGAGGCACTTCAAGGCTTTGCGCCTCTGAGACAATCGAGGCATGACCGCATCTACCCTGCACGAAAACAGCCTCCTCACCACCGCCAGCGACAACCCGCAGGTTATCCCCGCCGAAGCGCTGCCCCACGGCTGGCTTGCCGTCGAATCGTTGGACATTGACGCCCAGGGCATTGCCCGCCGGCCCGATGGCAAGGTCGTCTTCATTGAGGGCGCGTTACCGTTTGAAGTCGTCAGCACCAACATTCACCGCAAGAAAAATAACTGGGAAGCGGGCACCGTCACCGCCATCCACCGCGAATCATCGCAGCGCGTGCGCCCCGGTTGCCCCAACTTTGGCCTGCACGCCGGTGCCTGTGGTGGCTGCAAGATGCAGCACCTGCACGAAACCGCCCAGGTGGCAGTCAAGCAGCGGGTGTTGGAAGACAACCTGTGGCACTTGGGCAAGGTGAAAGCCGAAACCTTGCTGCGTCCCATTGAAGGCCCGGCCTGGGGCTACCGCTACCGGGCGCGGCTTTCGGTGCGCCATGTGCACAAAAAAGGCGAGGTGCTGATCGGCTTTCACGAGCGCAAGAGCCGCTATGTGGCCGACATGAAGGTGTGCCACGTGTTGCCGCCGCATGTCAGCGCCCTGTTGATGCCGTTGCGCGATCTCATTTTCGGCATGGACGCGCGCGAGACCTGCCCCCAAATTGAACTCGCCTGTGGCGACGACGTGACCGCGCTGGTGCTGCGTCACCTGGAGCCCTTGTCGGACGACGATCTGGCCCGTCTGCGGGCTTTTGGTCAGCAGCACGGCGTCCAGTGGTGGCTGCAAGCCAAAGGCCCCGACACCGTGAAGCTGCTCGACGAGGGCAGACCGGCGTTGTGCTACCGCCTGCCCGAATTTGGCATCACCATGCCCTTCAAACCGACCGATTTCACCCAGGTCAACCCGCACATCAACCGGGTGCTGGTCGCCCGCTCGCTGCGGCTGCTGGACGCGCAAAAGCAAGAGCGCGTGATCGACTGGTTTTGCGGACTCGGCAACTTCACGCTGCCCCTTGCGACCCAGGCCGGCGAAGTGCTGGGCATTGAAGGCAGCGAAGCGCTGGTGGCGCGCTCCCGCGACAACCTGGCGGGCAACCAGGTTGGGCGCCTGGCTCCCTTGGCGCCCACGGCGTTTGTGGCACGCAACCTGTTTGAAATGACACCAGCGCTGCTGGTGGCCGACGGCGCCGCCGACAAATGGCTGGTGGACCCACCACGCGAAGGCGCTTTTGCCTTGGCCAAGGCCTTGGCCGACCTGCACTTGCAGCCCGAGTTGCGTGGTGGCTGGACGCCCCCGAAGCGGATTGTGTATGTCAGTTGCAACCCCGCCACGTTGGCCCGCGACGCGGGGTTGCTGGTGCATCAGGCAGGTTACCGCTGCGTGGCGGCGGGCGTGGTCAACATGTTCCCGCACACGGCCCACGTGGAGAGCATGGCGGTGTTCGACCTCGACGAGAGCTGGGCGGTTGTCCGCGCCGGTTGAGCTCGGTTCACATGCTGGGGGCGGGTGCGGGGCCTTGCCTCGAGCGTTCGGGTCGGGGCACCTCAATCCGCAGTTGCAAGGTTGACTCGGATGGTGCAGGCCCGATGGGCTTGCCGGCTATCTCGCTGCCGCTTGGCTGCCGGTTTCTTTTTTTCATCGGACCGGGCCGATGGCAGTCCTTGTTCTTTCTCCCCTCCAGCGCTGCGAGCAGGCGAAGAAAAAGGACCCGAAGGTCCATTTCCCTGTGCCGGGTGAATGGCTCAAGCAATCAGTCGCGCTCGCCGCCAAAAATACCCAGCAGTGCCAGCAGGCTCTGGAAAATGTTGAACAGGCTCAGGTACAGGCCCAGCGTGGCGCTGATGTAGTTGGTTTCACCGCCGTCCACAATGCGCTTCAGGTCGTACAGCAGGTACAGGCTGAACACGATGATGGCCAAGGTGGCAATGGCGGCCATACCGGCGGTGCTGCCCACGAAAATGTTCACGATGGCGCCCACCATGATGGCCAGCGCGCCCACAAACAGCCACTTGCCCATGCTCGACAGATCGCGCTTGATCACGGTGGACAGGTTGGCCATGACGAAGAACACGCCTGCGGTACCGCCAAAGGCAGTCATGATCAGGCTGGAGCCGTTGCTGAAGCCCAGCACGGCACCCAACATGCGCGACAGCATGAGTCCCATGAAGAAGGTGAAGGCCAGCAGCACGGGCACACCTGCCGCCGTGTTCTTGGTTTTCTCGATGGCAAACATGAAGCCAAAGGCGCCGCCCAGGAAAACGATCAGGCCCAACCCACCGCTCAGGCTGGCGGTGATGCCGGTGGCCACTCCGATCCAGGCACCCAGCACCGTGGGCAGCATGGACAGCGCGAGCAGCCAATAGGTGTTGCGCATCACCTTGTTGCGCTCGGCCGAAGAGGCGACGGTGGTACCGAAGCTGCCGCTGGTTTGAACGTGGTCGGTCATGGTGGTGATCTCCTTCATCATCTGACTTGATAAAACACACAGCTGCCAAACCCGAAGGTCAACAACACTTTTCAACATATTTTAGGGTGCCGGCTACCGAACAACACCGATGGGGCGAAAGCGCCTTTTTTCGTAAGGTCACTTGTGACCGCAAAGCGCTCAATGCACACAGTATCGTCGGAGTCTTGTGACTGAGCGTTTAAGCTCAGCGCTTTTCACATTGCATACGACTCAACAACCTGGGAAAAAGTTCATGAAAAACAAAGCTGTTCTCGAACTCGCTGATATCAAGCAGATGGCCGCCGCGGCCGAAGCCGAAGCGCTGGAAAACAAATGGGCCGTGACCATTGCCATCGTGGACGACGGCGGCCACCTGCTGTGGCTGCAGAGGCTGGACGGCGCCCCTGCCATTTCGTCGCACATTGCGCCCGCCAAAGCGCACACGGCCGCACTGGGTCAGCGCGAAAGCAAGGTTTATGAAGATGTGATCAACCAGGGCCGTGTGTCGTTCCTGAGTGCGCCCGCTGTGTCGGGCATGCTGGAAGGCGGCGTTCCCGTCATGAAAGGCGGCCAGTGCATCGGTGCGGTGGGCGTGAGCGGCGTGAAGTCGAGCGAAGACGCGCAGATCGCCCGTGCGGGCATTGCCGCACTCGGACTCTAAGCCGCAGGGGCGGCCGGCCCCTGAAAAAATGACTGGCTACCGAAAGCGCTCGAAGACGCTTTCCTGGCTGGCCAAAAAAACGACGCTGGAGCCTGTATAGGCGCCAGGTCGCCCCACGATCAAGTTGGGTTGTGCGCTGCTTGCCCAGTTGGTGCCGGGTGGCTCGACCTTACTTGGTAAGGATCAGCTTGCCAGCCCGTGTGCTTTGCAGACGGTACACAGTGCCGTTGTGCTCGATGATCACCGTCTTCTGCCCACGCAACAGGTCTTGGCTGGGCAGTGCGGTGGGTGCTGTCAAATCTGACTGCCCTGGGTCGGTAGACGCCGCCAACGGCTCATTCGTACCGTTCAAGTGGCTCATGCTGTGTGTCTTGTCTGGGGTGGCGCTTTGCATGGTTCACTGTCCTGCCGCTGCCGGCTCGGTGATGAAGCCAATCTTGCGCACACCGGCGCGCTGCGCGGCCGCCATGGCCAGGGCCACGCGCTCGTAGCGCACCGCTTTGTCGCCGCGAATGTGCAGTTCGGGTTGCGGGGACTGGCCCGCCGCCAGCCCCAGGCGGTTGGCCAGATCGGCGTCTTCCACCTTTTGCTCATTCCAGAAGTAGCTGCCATCAGCGTCGATCGCCAGGCGGATGTTCTCCGGTTTGTCCTGCACCTTTTCGTTGGTGGCTCTGGGCAGGTCGATGTTGACCGCGTGTTTGATCACCGGCACAGTGATGATGAAAATGATGAGCAGCACCAGCATGACGTCGATGAACGGGATCATGTTGATCTCGCCCAGCATGGCGTCGCTGTCTTCCTGGGTTCCAATGGCCATGGGTCGTGTCCTAGAGCGTTCAGGCTTTTTTCATGGGCAGCACCCTGGCGTCGCCACCCGCCGTGACGCGGGCACCGGTGACAAAGTAGGCGTGGAGGTCGTGCGCAAACCGGTTGAGCTTGTGAACGATGCCTTTGTTGCCGCGCAGCAGGGCGTTGTAGCCCAGCACCGCCGGAATGGCCACCAACAGCCCAAGGGCGGTCATGATCAGCGCCTCGCCAATGGGGCCGGCCACCTGGTCGATGCTGACCTGGCCCGCTGCACCGATGCCCAGCAAAGCGTGGTAAATGCCCCAGACGGTGCCGAACAAGCCCACAAAGGGCGCGGTGGAGGCCACCGAAGCCAGCACCGACAGGCCGCTCTGTGCGCGGGCCTGGAAGTCGTCCACGCTCTTGCGCAGCGAACGCTCCACCCAGTCGCTCACGTCCAGCGTGTCGTGCAACTGGCGCAGGGGGGGCGATCCGCTGTGGCCGTCTTTGTGCAGGATGTGGCGGGTGGCTTCGCGGCCTTCCATGGCCACAGCCCGAAACGGGTTGCCATCGGGCTCGCCGAGCTTGTTCAGGCCTTCGGCAAAGTCGGCGCTGTGCCAGAAGCCTTCAACGCCTTTGGCCTGGGCGCGTTGGGCGCGCTGGTCCAGTGCTTTCCACAAAATGATGATCCAGGTGGCGAGCGACATGAGCAGCAGCACCAGGGCGACGCTGCGGGTGACCCAGTCACCCTGCGTCCAGACGTGGGCCAGGCCCGAGGTGGCGAATTGCGTTTCCATGGTTTCAGACTCCGGGAGAAAGAGGGTTATTCAAGAACAAAACTGATGGGCACGTTGAACCACATGGCCTCGGCCACGCCGTTGCGCTTGCCTGGCGCGTAGCGCCATTTCAAAACCGTTTGCAGAGCGGTCTGGTCCAGTCGGTCGTAGCCGCTGGAGCTGCGAATTTCCGCTTTGCTGGCTGTGCCGTTGGCTTCAATGAACACGCGCACCACCACCCGGCCTTGTTCGCCCAGCCGCTTTGACAGTGGCGGGTAGGGCGGGCGCGGGTTGTTCAGGTACTCGGCGCTGCTGGATGGCAGCTCCACGCGGGGCGGCGCAGGCGGCGCCGCTGGGGCGGGGGGCGCAGGCGCTGGCTCGCTCACGGCGGCCAGCAAGTCAGGTGGTGCGGCGTCAGGCTCCGTGGCGCCCGTGGGTGCATCGGTTGGGGGCGAGACATGGGCTGTGGCCAAGGGCAGGGGTGCCGGGGCTGGCGCTGGTTTGGCTTGCTTGGGCGCTTGGCTCACCGGACGCACCTTCTCGCTGGGCGGGGCGGGCGGTGGCGGGGTGGTCTCGGGCTGTGGCGCCTCGATCAGGTCGGCCATCACCAGAACCGGCATCACCTGGACCGCGGCGCGGTGCAGCAAGCCACTTTGCAACGCCCACAGCCCAGCCACGTGAAAACCCAGCACCGCTGCAACGATGAGCAGGCGGCGCTGAACAGGGGAGCGTGGCGCGTGGAGAGGCATGGGGCTGGTGAAGGGCGCAAAGCTTGCGCTGGCGGCAGTCATAGTTTAGGCGTGCTGATAGGCGGCGTCAGGGAGTGTCGACACGCTTGGGGCTGTTGACCGGGCGCAAGACCCAACTCAGCGCCACGAGCAGGAGCATCAGACTGATTGCGAGCATGGTGAGACCAGTGGCCATGGCGGTTCCTTAGTGCGGGTGGGTAGACCTGATGGTGGCTGAATGAAAGTCATTCTACATGAGAGTGATTCTCATTAACTGCATTGAGCAGAACGAAACCCGTCTTCCAATCCACGGCACAGAGCAACGACCTGTCTGTTCGTGGGTGGGTCAAGCCAGTGTCAGGTGGGCGTCGGCCAGCGTTCGGCATCCCGTGAGCGCCATGGCCATCTCCAATTCATCACGCAACAACCGGATGACGTGGGCCACGCCGGTGGCGCCGGCGTTGGTGAGTCCGTACAAGATAGGGCGACCCACCAGCACCGCCGATGCACCCAGCGCCATGGCCTTGAGCACGTCGGTGCCCCGGCGGATGCCGCCGTCCACCAGCACCGGCACGTTGCCCTGCACAGCCCGCACCATCCGGGGCAGCAGGCGGGCGGTGGCAGGCACGGTGTCGAGCGTGCGCCCGCCATGGTTGGACACGATCACACCGGCCGCGCCGCAGCGCACGGCTTCCACCGCATCAGCCGGGTGGGTAATGCCTTTCAGCAGTACCGGCAGGTGGGTGATGGAGCGCAGCCAGACCACGTCGTCCCAGGTGGGGGCGTGGGCCAGCAAGCCGTCACACAAGGCGCTTTGCCCGGGTTGCAACAGGGCCTGGGAGGGCACGGGCATGCCTGCCAGGTTGGCTGCCGACACCTGGGCTGGCAGCACAAACCCGGCGCGGCGCTCGCGGTCGCGCACGCCCTGCACCGGTGCATCTACTGTCAGCACCAGCGCTTCGTAGCCTGCCGCTTCAGCGCGCTGAACCAGCGCGCGTGTAAAGCCGCGGTCGGGTTGAATGTAAAGCTGGAACCAGAGCGGTCCACGGTCGGCATCGGGCAGGTAGGTATGGGCCACGTCCTCCAGCCGGGTGCTGGCCTGGGTGCTCACCACCAGGCCCGCACCCAGCGCGGCAGCGGCCAGCGCGGTGGCGTGTTCCCCGTGCGGGTGCGCCAAGCCCTGGTGCGCCATGGGCGCCACCAAGATGGGGTGCGCCAGTGTGCGGCCCAGCAGCGGCACCCGGGAGTGGCCGCCCGCCAGCGGCCGCAGCACGCGGGGCAGCAGCTCCAGGGTTTGCCAGGCCAGCGCATTGGCCCGCAGCGTGGTTTCGTCGGCTGCGCCGCCATTGAAGTAGGCCCACACCGTCTCGGGCAGCAGCGTTTGGGCGTGCTGTTCGTGGTCAAGCAGGCTCACCAGCCCTTGAGGCAACGCACGGGCCATCGGGCTGTTGGGCTGATCTGCCGCTGAGCCCGGGTCGGTGTCGACCGGTTGCATGGGCGCACTCATGTGTCCGCCCACATGCGCAGCAGGTTGTGGTACGTGCCGGTCAGCGCCGTGGTCTCGGCGTTTTCGCCGTGCTGTTGGCGCAGCTTGAGCAGGTTCATGTCCAGGTCAAACAGCAGGCGGCGCTGTTCGTCGCTGCGCACCATGCTTTGAATCCAGAAAAAGCTCGCCAGGCGTTGCCCGCGCGTCACAGGCCGCACTTCGTGCAGGCTCGTGCCGGGGTAGAGCACGGCGCTGCCCGCCGGCAGCTTGAGGCTTTGTGCGCTGCAGGTGTCGTGCATGGTCAGTTCGCCGCCGTCGTAGTCGCCAGGTTCGCTCAGGAAGACGGTGCAGGACACGTCGGTCCGAACGCGCTCGGCGGTTTGCCGTGAATGCAAAATGGCGCCGTCGATGTGTGGCCCGTAGTGGTTGGCCTGCCCGCTGTAGCTGTTGAACAGCGGGTTGAATATTTTGTGAGGCAGGGCTGCCGAGAAAAACAGCGGGTCTGCTTGCACCGCTTGCAAGATCCGTTGCTGCAACCGGATGGCCAACGCACTGTCTTGTGCCAGTTGCTGGTTGTTCTTTTGGGTCACGGCCTGTCCACCCGCACTCGATGCGCCCGCGATCCAGGGCGCCTGTGGTCCCAGGTCGGCCCGAATCGACGCCAGTTCGTCGGCGTTCAAGAGGTTTTTGAGGACGAGGATCATGGTGCAGGTGGTGCAGGCCGTGAGGTCGAGGTGGGTTTAGAACAAGGTCTTCAGGCTGAACTGGACGCTGCGTGCAGTGCCCGGCACATAGAAGCCCCGGTACAGCGAGTCGGCATACAGCTTGTCGGTCAGGTTGGTCACGTTCAGCTTGACCGAGGTGCTGTCCGACACCGTGTATTCCACCATCGCGTCGGCGGTGGCAAAGGCCTTGGCCACCAGTGTGCGCTGGCCTTCAGGGTTTTGCTCGCCACGGTAGTTCAGGCCCGCGCCCACGCGCACCCGGGGCGTCACCCGGTAGGTGGTCCACAGGCTCGCGCTGTGCTTGGGCGTGAGCGCCGGGCGGTCGCCGGCCACTTGCGCACCCGTGCCTGCGGCGTTGGGCGCCACGTTGCTTTCGTCGATGCGGGCGCTGGGTATCCAGGTGTGGTTGTAAAAAATGTCCCATTTCGGGTTGATGCGGCCCGACAGGTTGAACTCCATCCCGGTGGCGTGACGCTTGCCCGAGAGCAGGTATTGCGTGGCAGCCGTGTCCGAATCGGTGTTGCGCTCGTTGAATTTCTCGGAACGAAACAGGGCCACGCCCAGGCTTGCACGGTCTTCAAACAGCTCGAACTTGCCGCCGATTTCGATGTTTCGGCTCTTCTCCGGTGGTGTGTTCGCCAGTTTGTCGTTGTTGCTCCCGGGTGCAAAGCTGCCCAGAGCAAACTGGTAGGTGTCGCCCGAGGTGTTGTACGAGGTACCGGCCGAGGCGTAGTAAGACGTGGTGGCACTGGGCTGGAACAGCACGCCCAGGCGCGGGCTCCACAAACCTTCGCTGATCTTCTTGCTGTTGCCCGCGGTGTCGCGGTAGGCGCCTTTGAACTTGTCGTAGCGCAGACCGCCCAGCAGCTTGAGCTCGCTGGTGATTTCCACGGTGTCTTGCAGGTACAAGCCAACGCCGCTGGCTTTGAACGCGTTGAGCGGCGCCTCGCCGCGCACCACGGTGCTGGCCGCGCCGTCGTTGGGTGTGCCCAAGGTGGTGGTCAGGCCGCTCGGTGCGCCGGCAAAACTGTTGTTGCGCTGTGCGTCTTCGTAAGACAGGTCCACACCCGCAATCAGGTGGTGCTTTTTGCCCAGCGCAGAAAACTGGTTGGTGTAGTCGCTCTGTATTTGTGTCAGGGCGCTGGTGCCCACGCGGCCCTTGGGCGTGCGGGTGATCACCGAGTTGCCATTGAGCGTGGCGGGCGACACGGCCAGACCATTGGGCTGTGCGCTGGCGCCGGCGAAGCGCACCACGCTGGCCCACAAGTCTCGTTCGTAGGTGCCGTGGCGCACCTGGGTCTTGATCTGGCTGTTTTGGTCAAAACGGTGCAGGTGGCTGAAGGTGGCGAAGGTGCTTTCGGTCTTCAGGTAGTCGCTGGCCAGGCCGTAGTAGTTGCTGGCGGGCAGGCTCGGCACGATCTCGTTGTTGACGATGAACCACGGGTGGTTGTAGAGCGGTGTGCCGTCTGTTTGCAGGTGGTACAGCCCCACGGAAAACTCGTCCTTCAGACCAATGCCCCAGCGGTAGGTGGGTGCAATGCCTTTTTTGTTCACGCTGGCGCCGTGGTTGTCGGCGTCGTGCGCCATCGCGTTGATGCGCAGCGCAGCGCCATCACCGGTCTTGATGTTGAAGTCCCCGGTCAACCGCACTTCCTTGCCGGCACCCACCGTCAGGTTCACATCGTGCTGGTCCATCAAAAAGGGTTGTTTGCTGACCTGGTTGACCACACCACCGGTCGAGCCCTTGCCAAACAGCATGGAAGCCGAGCCCTTGAGAATCTCGACCCGGTCGTGGTTGAAGGTGTCGCGCTCGATCAGCGGTGCGTCGCGCAGGCCGTCCACGTAAATGTCACCCGCCTGGCCCAGTGAAAAGCCGCGCAGGCGCACATCTTCCTCGCCGGTTTCCCCCGCCAGAAAGGTCACGCCGGCGGTGGTTTTCAGCACTTCGCGAAAGTCGTCCAGGTTGCGGTCGTTCAGCAGCATCTCGGTCATCACCGTGACCGACTGCGGAATGTCGCGCAGCGCTTGCTGGCCTTTGCCAATGGTGCTGTCGGTGGCACGCAGGTTGTTTTTGGACTGTGGCGTTTCAGCCTGTTCGCGCACCACCACGGTGGACAGCGTTTTTTCAGACGCAGCGGGTGCGGTTTGCGCCATGGCGCCCATGGAGCCTGCGAGCAACATGGCCCCCAGGGGGAGCAGGGCGGCGCTGCTTTTGGCCGCTGGCGGTTGGGTGGCGTGGTCGGGGTGGAGGACGGTGGCAGAGCGGGAACGTGTTTTCCGTTGGGACATGGTTGCGTTGGCAGTCGATTGGGTTTTCGGCTGGCTGGAACGCACGGCATGCGGCGCTTTGGCTGGCTGGAAGGGTGATTGTATATGAAATGAGAACGATTCGTAATAAGATGTATGGAGCCAGGGCGCTCAGTCGTCCAGAGGCCATGTGGCGCCAGCAGGCCGGGCAACGCAGTCCGTCCATCCATGCTGCAGAGCAACAAAATCTATGGGTCGGATAGAGACTATCAATAAACCCAATCAATAGATTCGGGCTATGATTGCGGCACTGCACCAAATCAACCCTGTTTGTTTTTATCGCTTTAACTTCAACCTCAACTTAGGAAACACCATGTCCCTGATCAACACCCTCTCCATCATCAACACGCAAGTTCAGCCGTTCAAGGCCCAGGCTTTCCAGCAAGGCAAGTTCATTGAAGTCACCGAAAAAAGCCTGCAAGGCAAGTGGTCGGTTCTGATCTTCATGCCCGCCGCCTTCACCTTCAACTGCCCAACCGAAGTCGAAGACGCTGCCGACAACTACGCCGAATTCCAAAAAGTGGGCGCCGAGGTGTACATCGTCACCACCGACACGCATTTCTCGCACAAGGTCTGGCACGAAACCTCGCCCGCCGTGGGCAAGGCCAAGTTCCCCCTGGTTGGCGACCCCACCCACCAGTTGACCCGTGGCTTCGGTGTTCACATTGAAGAAGAGGGCCTGGCGCTGCGCGGCACCTTCATCATCAACCCCGAAGGCGTGGTGAAGACCATGGAAGTGCACGACAACGCCATTGCCCGCGACGTCAAGGAAACCCTGCGCAAGCTCAAGGCGGCCCAGTTCGTCGCCAAGAACCCAGGCCAGGTGTGCCCTGCCAAGTGGAACGAAGGCGCCGAAACCCTGACCCCTTCGCTGGACCTGGTTGGCAAGATCTGATTCTGCCCATGCCCGCGCCGCGCCCTGCGGCGCGTCGCCTCCGCCAGGGGGCAGCACCTGCGGTCCGGCAAAGCCGGTGCTGCGGTGTTCTGGAACAAGACGCCTCGTTCCACCACCGGTTTTGATTCTCGTACCGCAGACCCATGGGCTTTGTTTCAAGGCCCATGCACCAGCGGCACTGGTTAGTGCGCCCATTTTTTGTTATTCAAGGAGTCCACCATGCTCGACACCAACCTCAAAGCCCAGTTGCAAGCCTATTTGGGCAAGCTGCAGCGCCCCATTCGCCTCATCGCCTCGCTCGACGGCGGCGCCAAGTCGCTGGAACTGCGTGGTCTGCTGGAAGACATCGCAAGCCTGTCTGACATGGTGACCCTGGACGACAGCGGCTCCGACGCACGCAAGCCCTCGTTTGTGATTGCCCGCGAAGGCCAAACCTCCGGCGTGCGCTTTGCGGCGATTCCGCTGGGTCACGAATTCACCTCGCTGGTGCTGGCCCTGCTGTGGACCGGCGGCCACCCACCTAAAGTGGAGCCCGAGGTGCTGGAACAAATCAAGGCGCTGGACGGTGAACACCGCTTCGAGGTGTACATGAGCCTGTCGTGCCACAACTGCCCCGACGTGGTGCAGGCCGCAGCACTCATGGCCATCTACAACCCCAAGGTGCAAACCGTGGTGATCGACGGCGGTCTGTTCCAGGAAGAAGTGAACCAGCGCCAGGTGATGGCCGTGCCCATGGTGTTCCAGAACGGCGAGCTGTTTGGCTCGGGCCGCATGACGCTGGAAGAGATCGTGGGCAAGCTCGACGCCAACGCCGGCGACCGCGACGCCGCCAAGCTCAACGCCAAAGACGCTTTTGACGTGTTGGTGGTGGGCGGTGGCCCCGCCGGTGCCGCGGCTGCGGTGTACGCTGCCCGCAAAGGCATTCGCGTGGGTGTGGCGGCCGAGCGCTTTGGCGGCCAGACCAACGACACCATGGCCATTGAAAACTACATTTCGGTGCTCGAGACCGACGGTCCCAAGTTCGCCGCAGCGCTGGAAGCCCAGGTGCGCCACTACGAGGTGGACATCATGAACCTGCAGCGAGCCGACAAGATCGTGCCCGCCACCGAAGCCGGCGGCCTGGTCACCGTGCACATGGCCAACGGCGGCGTGCTGCAGGCGCGCAGCGTGATCCTGTCCACTGGCGCGCGCTGGCGCAATGTGAACGTGCCCGGTGAGCAGGAATACAAAAACAAAGGCGTGGCCTACTGCCCGCACTGCGATGGCCCGCTGTTCAAGGGCAAGCGCGTGGCGGTCATCGGCGGCGGCAACTCCGGTGTCGAAGCCGCCATTGACCTGGCCGGTGTGGTTTCCCACGTCACGCTGATCGAATTTGCCGACGCCCTGAAGGCCGACGCGGTGCTGGTGAGCAAGCTCAAGAGCCTGCCCAACGTGGACATTCATGTGAACGCGCAGACCACCGAGATCACCGGCGCCGACGGCAAGGTGAACGGCCTGGGGTACAAAGACCGCGTCACCGGTGCCGACCACCATGTGGCCCTGGAAGGCGTGTTTGTGCAAATTGGCCTGGTGCCCAACACCGAATTCCTCAAGGGCACGGTTGAGCTGAGCCGGTTTGGTGAAATCGTGGTGGACGCCAAGGGCCACACCAACGTGCCCGGCGTGTTCGCTGCGGGCGACTGCACCACCGTGCCTTACAAGCAGATTGTGATCGCTGCCGGCGAGGGTTCCAAAGCCGCACTCAGTGCTTTCGATTACCTGATTCGCCAGCCAGTGGTGAACGCAGGCTCAACTGTCGAGGTTGCGTTGGCCTGAAAACCCAACGTGCTGACCAATGATTGAAAGGGCTTCGGGAAACCGAAGCCCTTTTTTTGGTGCGCCCAGCATGGGCGCACGCCTGCGGGTGCACGTCCCGCCGCAAGTGGACCAAGACGAGCGAAGCGAAGCGCAACTGCACGAGGGTGGGAGGGGCGAGGCCAGACGGCTTCCCCTGTCCCGATGTGGCGCCTGTCCAGCCTCGGGGTTCTGGCCGGTACCTGGCCAGCCGCGGCCATCCGGTTGCATGGGTCGCCTCATCGGCTGTCTGCTCTCTTTATCTATCTATTTGCTAGGGGCTTTCCCTAGGGCGAGCCCGGCGGGGGCCGATCAGCAATTTTGCTGTAAGAAAGCGGCTCCACAGTCGTGCCCGTAATGCCAGCGATCGCAGGGTTGAGGGCATGCAAAACGTGGCGGCGCAAGCCGTCGAAACAGCAAAAGCATCACTTTGAGGAGATGGCTTTCATGACAACTGATAGCAATGCAAAGGCCTACTGGTCGGCAACGCTTGGTCTGCTGACCAAGGTGTTGATCGTCTGGGCGCTGGTTTCTTACGGCGCAGGCATCCTGTTCGCCCCCATGCTCAACGGCATCCACCTCGGTGGCTACCCACTGGGCTTCTGGTTCGCCCAGCAGGGTTCCATCTACATCTTCATCATCTTGATCTTCTACTACGCAGTGAAGATGGGTCAGATCGACCGCAAGTTCGGCATGGACGAATAAAGACTGACCCACAGGACTACACATCATGGAACTTCAAACCCTCACCTACCTGGTCGTTGGTGCCAGCTTCGCGCTGTACCTCGGCATCGCCTTCTGGGCGCGCGCGGGCAGCACGTCCGAGTTTTACGTGGCCGGCGGCGGTGTGCACCCCGTGACCAACGGCATGGCCACCGCCGCTGACTGGATGTCGGCCGCGTCCTTCATCTCCATGGCGGGTCTCATTTCCAACATGGGCTACGGCGGCGCCGTGTTCCTGATGGGCTGGACCGGCGGCTACGTGTTGCTGGCCATGTTGCTGGCTCCGTACCTGCGCAAGTTTGGCAAGTTCACGGTGCCGGAATTCATCGGTGACCGTTATTACTCGTCCGTTGCCCGTACCGTGGCCGTGGTCTGCCTGCTGATCATCTGCGTGGTCTACATCGTGGGTCAGATGACCGGCGTGGGCATCACCTTCGCGCGTTTCCTGGGCGTGTCCGCCGATACGGGCATCTACATCGGCATGGCCATCGTCTTTGCCTACGCGGTGTTCGGTGGCATGAAGGGCATCACCTACACCCAGGTGGCCCAGTACATCGTGCTGATCATTGCCTACACGATTCCTGCGCTGTTCATCTCGCTGAACCTGACCGGCAACTTCATTCCCCAGTTGGGTCTGGGCTCTGACCTCGCCGGTACCGACGTGTCCCTGCTGTCCAAGCTCGACCAGGTGGTGACCGACCTGGGCTTTGCGCAGTACACCACCCAGGCCGCTGGTTCCACGCTGAACATGGTGTTCTTCACCATCTCGCTGATGATCGGTACCGCTGGTTTGCCACACGTGATCATTCGCTTCTTCACCGTGCCCAAAGTGGCTGACGCCCGTTACTCGGCTGGCTGGACGCTGATCTTCATCGCGTTGCTGTACACCGTGGCGCCTTCGGTCGGTGCCATGGCCCGCCTGAACCTGCACGGCACCTTCAATAGCAACGTCGGCATCGTCCAGAAGGCCGATGGCGGCATGGGCATCGACGCGGCTGTGGTCGCAGCCAAGCCCGACTTGTTCGCGCCCGAAGCCAGCATCAAGTACGAAGACCGTCCTGCTTGGGTGGCTCGTTGGGAAAAGACCGGTCTGCTGAAGTTCGAAGACAAGAACGGCGACGGCCGCATCCAGTACTACAACGACAAGACCAAGAACGAAGCCGTGATCGCCAAGGCAGAAGCCGCTGGCTGGAAGGGCAGCGAGCTGACCGTGAACGCCGACATCATCGTGCTGGCCAACCCGGAAATTGCACAGTTGCCCAACTGGGTGATCGCACTGGTTGCTGCAGGCGCCATGGCGGCTGCGCTGTCCACGGCTGCGGGTTTGCTGTTGGCTATCTCGTCCGCCATCTCGCACGACCTGATCAAGCGCACTTTTGTGCCTGACATGAGCGAGAAAAACGAACTGATGGCAGGCAAGATCTCCATGGTGTTTGCCATCATCCTGGCCGGTTACCTGGGTCTGAACCCACCGGGCTTCGCGGCGGCAACGGTGGCCCTGGCCTTCGGTCTGGCCGCTTCCTCGCTGTTCCCCGCGATCATGATGGGCATTTTCACCAAGACCATCACCGACAAGGGCGCCATCGCCGGCATGATCTCCGGCATGTTCGTGACCGCGTTCTATGTGTTCGCCCACCACGGTATCTTCTTCATCAAGGGTACCGAGTACGTGGAACTGATCGGTGGCCCGAACAGCTTCTTCGGTCTGACCCCAGCTGCTTTCGGCACCGTGGGCGCGATCGTGAACTTCGTGGTCGCCTTCCTGGTCAGCAAAGTCTCTGGCACCGTGCCGCAGCACGTGCAAGAGATGGTCGAGTCGGTCCGCATCCCCAGGGGAGCGGGTGCCGCTGCCGCGGGCCACTGATGGCTTAAGATGAGCGCCGGGGCTTCGTCCACCGGTGCCCATTGATCAAAACCCCGCTGCACCCGTGGCGGGGTTTTTTTTCAGGCTTGCCCGATGGGCAGGCTGTTCTGCACAATGCCATCCCGAGGGGTGGGTTGTGCAGAGTTACTTTTGTTCGTGATGGATCTGACTGTGGGATCACTGCATGTTGAGCGTTAATTTGTTCCCTGTTTTTTTCCTGTTGGCGCTGTTTCCGGTGGCCTTCTTCTGGTTTCGCAGGGTTTACCGCATTTTGGTGAAGCGTGACTTTTCGGAGGTGGCGCTGAAAAAGGGCCTGCCGCCCCCGAATGCTGAAAAGTACGCACCTTACGAGATGGTGATCAACCTGATCGCGGGCACCGTGATCGTGGGGGTGATCATGGCCGTGTTGTTCGGACTCCTGGAGTACCAAGCCTGGATTGCTGTGGCCGGATCTACTTTGTGGATCAAGTTGTTTGCTTCATTCGCGCTGGGCCGCCAGGCGCACGGTCTGGGCCCCAAGACCAAGTCTGAAGGGAACCAGGAGCCCCGGTAGGCCAGGCCACCAGGAGCGCCTGCTGTGCTGTGCCGGGCGCTCAGTACACCAGCCGATCCGGTTGTATTTCCTGCAGGATCGTGGTGGCGATCTCTTCGATCGACTTGGTGGTGGTGGACAGCCAGCGAATGCCTTCGCGGCGCATCATGCCCTCGGCCTCGCTGATCTCCATGCGGCAGTTTTCCAGGCTGGCGTAGCGCGAATTGGGGCGGCGTTCGTTGCGGATTTCGCTCAGGCGCTCGGGTGCAATCGTGAGGCCGAAGATTTTTTTGCGGTGGGGCACGAGCGCCGGCGGGAGAGCGCGGCGCTCGAAGTCTTCAGGAATGAGCGGGTAGTTTGACGCCTTCAGCCCGTACTGCATGGCCAGGTAGAGCGATGTGGGGGTTTTGCCGCTGCGGCTCACCCCCACCAGAATCACGTCGGAGCCCTGCAGGTCGCGGTGGCTCTGGCCGTCATCGTGGGCCAGCGAGAAGTTGATGGCTTCGATCCGGTCGTTGTAGGCTTGACTTTTGGAGGCGTCGGAAAAACGCCCCACCCGGTGGTTGGATTTGATGCCGAGTTCCGCTTCCAGGGGTTCAACAAAGGTGCCGAACATGTCCAGCAGCATGCCCTGGCAGGTTTCTTTCACCACGCGCAACACATCCATGTTGACCACGGTGGTGAACACCAGCGGCCGTTTGCCCTCCACCTCGGCCGTGTGGTTGATCTGCCGTATGGCCTGGTGAGCCTTGTCCACGCTGTCAATGAAGGGCAGGCGCACCCGCCGAACCGGCGCTTCAAACTGCGCCAGGATGGCGTTGCCAAAGGTTTCGGCTGTGATGCCGGTGCCGTCAGAGATGAAAAAGACCGTTCGGTTGGGCATGGTGGTACCGGGCATGTGCAAAAGGGAGCTCAAAAGGATTGTGAAAAATTCAAATTCAGCCGTCGTGGCTTTCACGCGCCGGCAGGCGGGTCGCCGTCTCATCCGGGGCGTGCACCCTACAATCACGGGTGCTGGCTGCAGACCATTATCCTGGCTGCGGCCCCAGATTCAGCCCCGTTGCCCGGTGCCAGACCCACAACAGAATTACAGGTCTTGAGCTGGTGCGTGGAGCCCCCGGTTTTTTAACCTTGAGGAGTCTTTCCATGTCCAACCTGTTTGCCCCGACCGATCTGGTCGTGCCCTTCGAGCATCTCCGGATGACCGATGTGGATGTTGTGGGCGGCAAAAATGCCAGCCTGGGCGAAATGATCTCGCAGTTGCCCAGCGGCGTGAAAGTGCCCACCGGCTTTGCCACCACGGCCCATGCGTTTCGTGAATTTCTGCAGTTTGACGGTCTGACCGAGCGCATCAACGCGCGCCTGAATGCGCTGGACACCGAAGACGTGCGCGCGCTGGCCGAGGCCGGTGCCGAGATCCGCGCCATGGTGGAAAACCAGCCGTTTCCGGCCGACTTGGAAAAAGCCATTCGCGATGCGTTCGCCACGCTGGTGGGGGATAACGACAAAGCCACCTTCGCGGTGCGCTCCTCAGCCACGGCCGAGGACCTGCCCGACGCGTCGTTCGCCGGTCAGCAGGAGACTTTTTTGAACGTGCACGGCATTGACGAGGTGCTGCACAAGATGAAAGAGGTGTTCGCCAGCCTCTACAACGACCGAGCCATCAGCTACCGCGTGCACAAGGGTTTTGCCCACGCCGACGTGGCCCTGTCGGCCGGCGTGCAGCGCATGGTGCGCTCCGACACCGGCGCGGCCGGTGTGATGTTCACCATCGATACCGAATCGGGTTTTGAAGACGTGGTGTTCATCACCTCCAGCTACGGCCTTGGCGAAACGGTGGTGCAGGGCGCCGTGAACCCCGACGAGTTCTATGTGCACAAGCCCATGCTGAAGGCGGGCAAGCGCGCATTGATCCGCCGCAACCTGGGCAGCAAGCTGATCCAGATGACGTTTACCACCGCCGAAGAAAAGGCCAACGAGGGCGCGCTCAAGGGCAAGCTGGTGAAAACGGTGGATGTGCCGGTGGAGCAGCGCAACCGCTACAGCCTGAGCGACGCCGATGTGGAGCAACTCGCGCACTACGCGATGGTGATCGAGCAGCACTACGGCCGCCCGATGGACATTGAGTGGGGAAAGGACGGCAACGACGGGCAACTCTATATTTTGCAGGCCCGCCCTGAAACGGTGAAAAGCCAGTCGGCTGGCAAAACCGAGGTGCGGTACAGGCTCAAAGGCAAAGGCGCCGTGCTGGCTTCGGGCCGCGCCATTGGTCAAAAAGTGGGCACCGGCCCGGTGCGTCTGGTGAGGCACATCAGCGAGATGGACAAAGTGCAACCCGGTGACGTGCTGGTGACCGACATGACCGACCCGAACTGGGAACCGGTGATGAAGCGCGCCTCGGCCATCGTGACCAACCGCGGCGGGCGGACCTGCCACGCGGCCATCATTGCGCGCGAGCTGGGTATTCCCGCGGTGGTGGGCTGTGGCGATGCGACCGAGCAGCTGAAAGACGGCATGCTGGTCACGGTGAGCTGTGCCGAGGGTGACACGGGCAACATCTACGACGGCCTGCTGGAAACCGAGATCACCGAAGTGCAGCGCGGCACCATGCCCGAGGTGGATGTGAAGATCATGATGAACGTGGGCAACCCCCAGCTTGCGTTCGATTTCTGCCAGATTCCCAATGGTGGTGTAGGCCTCGCTCGCCTGGAATTCATCATCAACAACAACATCGGCGTGCACCCGAAGGCGATCCTGGACTACCCGAACATCGACACCGATCTGAAAAAAGCGGTGGAATCGGTGGCCCGGGGCCACGCTTCACCGCGTGCGTTTTATGTGGACAAGGTTGCCGAAGGTGTGGCGACCATCGCCTCGGCCTTCTGGCCCAAGCCGGTGATCGTGCGTTTGTCGGACTTCAAGTCCAACGAATATCGCAAGCTGGTGGGTGGCAGCCGCTACGAGCCTGATGAAGAAAACCCCATGCTGGGCTTTCGCGGCGCAGCGCGCTACATCAGTGACGACTTCCGCGAAGCCTTCGCCATGGAGTGCGAAGCGCTCAAGCGCGTGCGCGAAGATATGGGTCTGGATAACGTGCAGGTGATGGTGCCGTTCGTGCGCACGCTCGGACAGGCCCAACGCGTGACCGAACTGTTGGCCGAGAAGGGCCTCAAGCGTGGTGAGAACGACCTCAAGGTCATCATGATGTGCGAGATCCCGAGCAACGCGGTGCTGGCCACCGAGTTCCTGCAGTATTTTGATGGCTTCTCCATCGGATCGAATGACCTCACCCAGCTCACACTGGGCCTGGACCGCGACTCGGGCCTGGAGCTGCTGGCCAAGGACTTCGACGAGCGCGACCCCGCCGTCAAGGCCTTGCTCAAGCTCGCTATTGGCGCCTGCAAGGCACAGGGCAAGTACGTGGGTATTTGTGGCCAGGGTCCCAGCGACCACCCGGACTTTGCCCAGTGGCTGCGTGATGAAGGCATCAGTTCCATTTCGCTGAATCCCGATTCGGTGGTGGACACCTGGAAGTTGCTGGCATCGACCGCCAAGTAAGGCGCGGTTAGACCGGTAACGGTGCACAGCGGCGGGGTACAGCCCTTGCCGCTTTTTTGTTGCGCTGCAGCGTAAGGCGGCGGTCAGTGCCTGGCGCACAATCGTTCACAAGGTGCGCCCACGGTGCGCGCCCCACAACGAGGAGACACGCATGTTTGAAGGACTGGCCGCACAGCGTTTGGTGGCCCTGTTTTTCGCCGGCTGGGCGCTGCTGAACTTTCCTTTGCTCGCCCTGTGGGACCACGACGCCCGGGTCTGGGGCTTGCCCTTGTTTCCACTCGCGCTGTTTGTCCTCTGGGCGCTGCTGATTGCGGTGCTGGCCTGGGTGGTGGAGGGCGGTGCTTCTTCGCACCCATCTGTGCCCCACGAGCGCTTGGACTGACCCGATCGCACCACCATGTTGTCCGCCCCGCTCGTCATTGGCGTCTCGTTTGCCTACCTGTTGCTGCTGTTTGCGGTGGCCTATTTTGGCGACTGGCGGGCGGCTCAAGGGCGCTCGATCATTGCCAGCCCGTGGGTGTATGCCTTGTCGATGGCGGTGTATTGCACCGCCTGGACCTACTTTGGCAGCGTGGGCCGCGCGGCCAATTCCGGGGTGTGGTTCCTGCCGATCTACCTGGGCCCCATGCTGGCCATGATTTTGGCCTGGATGGTGGTGCGCAAGATGATCCGCATCGCCAAGACCTACCGCATCACCTCCATTGCCGACTTCATTGCCAGCCGTTACGGCAAGAGCCCGACCCTGGCCGGTCTGGTGACGCTGATCACGGTGGTGGGCATCGTGCCCTACATTGCATTGCAGCTCAAAGCCATTGCCAGCGGCTACGCGGTGCTCACCTCACCCCTGGGCCAGCCCGCGGTGCAAAGCGCCGACTGGTGGAGCGACAGCACGCTGTATGTGGCGCTGGCACTGGCGGGCTTCACAATCGTCTTTGGTGCCCGCCACCTGGACAGCACCGAGCGCCACGAGGGCATGGTGGCGGCGATTGCGTTCGAGTCGGTGGTGAAGCTGGTGGCGTTCATGGCCGTGGGCCTGTTTGTGAGCTTTGGCCTGTTTGCCAGCCCAGCCGCTTTGTTTGAGCAGGCCCACGCCGTGGAAGCGCTGCGCAACCTGCTGCAGTTTGGGCAGGGCCAACCTTTTCCCTACGCACAGTGGCTGGGCCTGACGCTGCTGGCCATGCTGTCGGTCATTTTTCTGCCGCGGCAATTTCAGGTGATGGTGGTGGAGAACGTGGACGAACAGCACCTGCGGCGCGCGGTGTGGGCGTTTCCGCTGTACCTGCTGCTGATCAACTTGTTTGTGCTGCCCATCGCCATTGGCGGCCTGCTGCATTTCGGCCCCGGTGTCATGGACCCGGAAACCTTCATCTTGTCGTTGCCGTTGTCACAGGGACAAAACGCTTTGGCCCTGTTTGCCTTTGTGGGTGGGTTGTCGGCGGCCACCGGCATGGTGATCGTGGAAGCCATCGCGGTGTCCACCATGGTGTGCAACGATCTGGTGATGCCCATTTTGCTGCGCATGCGGCGCTTCGGCGCGCGCGCCAGTGGTGATTTGACGGGCCTGCTGCTGGCTATTCGCCGCTTGGCCATTTTGGGCATTTTGTTGTTGGGCTACCTGTACTTTCACCTGGCTGGCGAGGCCTACGCACTGGTCAGCATCGGGCTGATCAGCTTTGCCGCCGTGGCGCAGTTTGCGCCAGCCATGCTGGGGGGCATGTACTGGAAGGGTGGCACACGCCACGGCGCGCTCACCGGTCTGTTGCTCGGCTTTGCGTTTTGGGTCTATACCTTGATGCTGCCCTCGCTGGCCAAGTCGGGCTGGCTGGCAGCCGACTTTCTGGAGCATGGGCCCTGGGGTCTGGTCTGGCTCAAGCCCGAAGCCTTTCTGGGTTTGGTGGGCTTGGACAATCTGAGCCATTCGCTGTTCTGGAGCTTGCTGGCCAACGTGGGCGGCTACGTCGGCGTGTCGCTGTGGCGCGCGCCTTCGGCCCGCGAAACCAGCCAGGCGTTGTTGTTTGTGGACGTGTTCAATCGCAAGGCCGGTGCGCGGCCGGTGTTCTGGCAGGGCCGCGCCAAGGTGTCGGCGCTGCTGCCGCTGGCGGGCCGGTTTCTGGGGGCCGAGCAGGCACAACGCCTGTTTGCCGACTACGCGCGCCGTGTGGGGGTGGCGGGCATTGACGCCATACCCGCAGATGCCCGCCTGGTGCAGTTTGTTGAAACCGAACTGACGGGTGCGATTGGCAGCGCGTCCGCACGGGTCATGGTGGCTTCGGTGGTGGAGGAAGAGCCTCTGGATCTGGACGATGTGATGCGCATCCTGGACGAAGCTTCCCAGTTGCGTGCCTATTCCCATGCGCTGGAAGAAAAGTCGCAGTCGCTGGAGCGGGCCACCGCCGAATTGCGTGAGGCCAATGAAAAACTGAAGAGTCTGGACCGCATGAAGGACGATTTCATGTCCTCGGTCACCCACGAATTGCGCACACCCTTGACTTCGATCAGGGCGCTCTCGGAGTTGATGCGCGACGATAGCGACATGGATCTGGCGCAGCGCCAGCAGTTTCTGGGCATCATCGTGGTGGAAGCTGAACGGCTGAGCCGGTTGGTGAGCCAGGTGCTGGACATGGCCAAAATTGAAGCCGGGCACGCCGAGTGGCACAACACCGAGGTGGACATGCGCGAGTTGCTGGAACAAGCCGCTGCCACCATGGGGGAAACCTGCCGGGAGCGCGGCGTGGCGTTGCAACTGGAGTTGCCCGCCATGGTGCGCCCGCTGTGGGCCGACGCGGACCGGATCACCCAGGTGGTGCTGAACCTGCTGTCCAACGCGGCCAAATACGCGCCGCGCGGCGCGGGGCGGGTGCAGATGCGCTTGAATGACGAGACGGATGGCATCACGGTGGAGGTTCAGGACAACGGACCGGGCCTTGCGCAGGATCAGCAGGCGATAGTGTTTGAGAAATTTCGTCAGGTGACGGGCGACGATCATTACCGCCCAGGCGGCACGGGTCTGGGCTTACCCATCAGCCGCCAGATCGTGGAGCATTTTGGCGGGCACATGTGGCTGCGGTCGAGCGCTGGGCAGGGCGCTGTATTTGGTTTCTTCTTGCCGCGACGCAACACCGGCACTGAAGGCCAGGTGAACGGCGCGTCTGACACACCAGCGACTTGAGTCCCGGGGGCCTGGGCGCAGCGCACAACAAACAGAGGAGCACAGGCATGAGCCAGAAAATACTGATTGCAGACGACGAGCCCAACATCCTGATCTCCCTGGAGTTCTTGATGAAGCGTGAAGGCTACGATGTGGTGGTGGCGCGCGATGGGCAGGAGGCGGTGGACGCGGTTCTGCGTGAGCGCCCGGCACTCGTGTTGTTGGACGTGATGATGCCCGTCAAGACCGGGTTTGATGTGTGCCACGAGGTGCGCGCCAACGAGGCCGTGCGCGACACACTCATTGTCATGCTCACCGCCAAGGGGCGGGACACCGATGTGGCCAAGGGTTTGGCCCTGGGCGCCAACGCCTACATGACCAAGCCGTTTTCAACCAAAGAACTGGTGCAAAAAGTGCGTGAGTTGCTGGGGTCGCCTGCATGAGCGCCCAGCAAAAAACCGACCGTCGGCTGTGGTGGTTGCTGGGTGTGGCGGCCGTGCTGTCGGTGGCCTGGCTGCTGGCCACCCTGGGCCTGGTGGGCTCTACACTGGAGCCGACGGAGCGCGCGACGGTTTGGGGCCTGCTCGGCGACCGGCTGGCTCTGATTTCCCTGACCTGGGGCGCGGGCATGGCGGCCATTGCCTGGGGACTCAAGCGCTGGTTTGACCATTGGGTGACGCCTTCAGTGCAGCTGGCGGAAGAAGCCCAGGTGCTGCTGAAAACCGATGTGGTGCGCGAACTGCGGCCCAAAGGCAATGTGGAAACCCGCGTGCTGGCCGATCTGTTCAACCAACTGGTGGGCCAGCGCGAGGCGCTGCGGCGCGAGATGGACAGCAAGGTACAAGAGGCTGCGCAGGGGATTGAGCAGGAAAAAAGCCGTTTGGCGGCGCTGATGTCCGAACTGACGCAAAGCGTGGTGGTGTGTAACCTGGATGGCCGCGTGCTGCTGTACAACAACCGCGCCCGCATGCAGTTTCGTGCGCTCTCGCAGGCGCCCGGCGTGGCTGGTGGTGCCGAGCTGATCGGTCTGGGCCGGTCAATCTACAGCGTGTTTGACCGCAAGCTGGTGGCCCATGCGTTGGAAAACATTCAGCAGCGCATGCTGCGCGGGGCAGGGCAGCCGTCGGCGCAGTTCGTGACCACCACCGCAGCCGGGCAGCTGCTGAGGGTGCAAATGGCGCCTGTGCGCTCACCACAAGCCCAAGGCGCCGAGGCCGCAGCCGATCGCATGGAGCTGACCGGCTTCGTGCTGATGCTTGACAACATCACCAGCGACTTTGAAGCCGAGTCGGCCAAAGACCAGGTGCTGCACAGCCTGACCGAGGGCAGCCGCTCGGCGCTGGCCAACATGCAGGCCGCGATTGACATGCTGGACTACCCCGACCTGGAGCCCGCCATGCGCGAGCGTTTCCTGGGCGTGATCCGCGACGAAACGCGGTCACTGAGCCAACGCATTGGTGCGCTGGAAGCGGGTTCGGCCGACAGCCTGAAGACGCGCTGGCCGCTGGAAGACATGCTGGGTGCCGACCTGGTGAGCGCAGCTCTGCGCCGCATTGAGACCGTGACCAGTCTGCCCGCCTCGTCCATCGACGTGGATGGCTCGGTCTGGCTCAAGGTGGAGAGCTTTTCGCTGTTGCAGGCGCTGGTGTACCTGTCGGGGCGCCTGGCCGACGAGTTCGAGGTGCGCTTTGTTCAGTTGCGACTGGGCAACGCCACGGGAAGCCCTGGCAAGGCCCAGCTGGACCTGATCTGGTCGGGTCAGGTCATGAGTACCGAGACGGTGATGAGCTGGGAAATGGACGCCATGAAGGTGGGCAGTGAAACCACACGCTTGACGGTGCGCGATGTGGTGGAGCGCCACGGCGGCGCTTTCTGGTTTGAGCGCGAGCGTTCGCGACACCAGGCGTTTTTCCGTTTCCTGCTGCCGCTGGCCAACCCGCAGGAGCAGCTGGATTCGGCCGCGTTCGTCAAGAACGAAAGCCGTCCCGAGTACTACGACTTCGACCTTTTCAAGACCACCGAGCAGACGCGCACCCTGGACGACCGCCGACTCAGCGACCTGGCCTACACGGTGTTCGACACCGAGACCACCGGCCTGAACCCGTCGCAGGGCGACGAGATCATCCAGATTGGAGCGGCGCGCGTGGTCAACAACAAGCTGCTGCGCCAGGAATGCTTTGAGCAACTGGTTGACCCGCGGCGCACGATTCCAGCGGCGTCCATACCCATTCACGGCATCCAGCCCGAGATGGTGCTGGGCCAGCCCACCATTGACCAGGTGTTGCCCGCGTTTCATGCCTTTGCGCAGGACACCGTGCTGGTGGCCCACAACGCCGCATTTGACATGCGCTTTTTGCAGCTGAAGGAGAAGCAGAGCGGGGTGGTGTTTGACCACCCGGTGCTCGACACGCTGCTGCTGTCGGCCCTGGTGCATCCCAACCAGGACTCGCACCGTCTGGAGGCCATCGCCGAGCGCTTCAATGTCACCATCATCGGCCGCCACACCGCCATGGGGGACGCCATGGTGACCGCCGAGGTGTTCCTGAAGCTCATTCCGCTGCTGGCCGAAAAAGGTATTCACACCTTGGGGCAGGCGCGTGAAGCAGCGCAGCAAACCTACTACGCCCGCTTGAAGTATTGATCTCCCCCGCGCCGGCTTGTGCGACCGGTGCGGGGGGAGCTCAATGCCTGTAGCGTTGGGCCAGCACGCTTTGAAGCGACTGCACCACGGTGAAGGCATCCTTGAGCTGGCTGCGTTCGAAGTTGGACACGTCGGCCGGATTGAGGAAGCTGTCGGGTGACTCGGCGCGGCTAATCTGTCGGGCCTGGTGCTGGATGCGGGTGTAGGCGATAAATTCCAGGGCGTCGCGCAAGTCGCGCGCGCTTTGCTCGCTGATGGCGCCACCAGCCGCGGCGCTCGTCAGGCGGTCGTGGGTGTTCACCGCAGCGTCACCACCCGCCAGCGCATAGATTCGGGCCAGGTCGACGATGGGCACCACGCCGGTGTGTTTGAGGTCGATGGTGCCCTTGTGCTCGCCGCTGCGAATGGTGGAGATGCCTTTGAACATGCCCAGCGGGGGCTGGTGTGTCAGTGCGTTGCCAACCATGTGCGCCAGGAACAGGGTGTTGCCCTGCGTGCGTTTGAGCACGTCGCCGCGCAGGTTGTCCAGCAGCTCGGATTTGCCGTGAATCGCGCGCAGGTCGAAAAACACGCAGGTCAGCATCAAGGCCTTCGGGTTGGGCTGGCTTGTCCAGCGAGCGAAATAGTCAGCCCAGCGCTTTTGGGGTTGGCGCCATGTGTCGGTCATGGCCATCATCTCGCCGGGGCAGTAAATGTAGCCGCAGGCGTCCAGGCCATCGCAGACAAACTGGGACAAGGCCTTGAAATAGGGGCCGTGAACGGCCTCGTCGTAGCGGTCGTCCAGCACCATGCAATTGTCCTGGTCTGACTTGGCCGTCTGTTCGTTGCGCGCCTGAGAGCCTGCCGCTACCCAGACGTAGTCGATCGGCGCCGGGCCCAGCTGCGCTTCACCCAGTTGCAGCAGCCGCGTGGTGATCGCATCGGTGATGGCCGTGATGATGTGGCCGGTGCTGTAGGCCGACGCTTCGGCCGCCGCCAGGCTCTGTTGCAGCCGCTTGATCTTGGTGCTGGCGCGCTGCAGGCCCTCAACCGTGCTTTGCTTGTAAATGTCCCCAGCCAGGTAAACGGCGGAGGTGCTGTGCTGTTCGGTCAGGTCGGTGGCGGTGATCATGCCCACGATACGCTGCCCATCCAGCACCGGCACATGGTGGATGTTGTGTCGCGCCATCAGCAGCAGTGCGTCAAATGCCGGGTTTTGTACGTCGATGCTTAGGGGGGCCAGCGTGGCAATGTCCATGATGGGGCGGGTGCTGTCCATGCCAGCGGCGATCACACGGTTGCGCAGGTCGCGGTCGGTGACCACGCCAAACAGGTGCTCCTGCTCCACGATCAAGACCGAAGACACCCTTTGCTCGCTCATGAGCTTTGCCGCGTCGCGGATGCTGGTGTGCGGCGGCAAGGTGATCGGGGCGCGCTTGATCAGGGCGCGCACCGGCGTGGTCATGAGGTTGAGGGCGGGGTCTGTGCCGCCCGGCGCACCGCGTGGGCTGCTTTGCGTTGAAGTCGCGCCAGTGCTGCCACGGGGCAACAACAGGCTCAGCGCAGGCAACTCGGTTTGCAGGGCATCAACCAGGGCATGGTCCATGCTCACCAGCGTGCAGTCGGTCCGGGCCTGGCACTCTTCGACACCGGCCACCCCATCAGCCTGCAAGCCAAACAGTTCGCCCGGGTACAAGGTGATCACGGGTTGCTGCTGCCCGTCCAGCAGGTGGACGCTACCCGTTACCAACCAGTGCAGCTGTTGCTGCAGTGCGGCTGGGGTACACGCTTGTGCACCAGCCGCCACCGGCTTTGCCTTGAGCGTGTCAGCCAACTTCTTTTGGGTGTCGTCGGACAGCAGGCCAAAGATACGGTGCATACGCAGGAGGTCGGCCAAAGGCGGTGTGTCGGAAGCGGTTTGTGTCATGGGTCGGGGTCCAGGTGGATTCAGCAAAACATGCTACACCGCACTGCAGCGGTCGCTGGTGGGTAAACCCTCACAGGGTTTGACCTGCGTCAGAGGGTTGGCGGGTGCGTCTGTAAGAACGCGGTAAGGTCCAGATTCAGAATGGCGACACCGTTACCGCAGGCTTACATGCTCTTAATGATTTCTGCGCTCAAACTGATCACCGAAGTGGCCTTGTTGGCGCTTGTTGGTCAGTGGATTTTGGGCCTGCTGGCTGGCCAGCGCAAACAACACAATGTTTTTTACCAGGTGCTCGAGATCATCGGGCGGCCATTTGTTCAATTCACACGCTGGGTTACCCCGCGTGTCGTCCTGGACCGCCACCTCCCGCTGGTGGCCTTTTTGATTTTGGGCTTTGTCTGGCTGGCCGTTACCGTGGCCAAAATTTCCCACTGCCTGAAAGTGGGGGTTTCTCTGTGTCAGTGAACCGTCCCACCAAGAGGTGTTTTGTCCACTGGCAGGTGCGTGGCTTGCTGCTGCTGGGGCGCCAGCGCCAGGCGCTTGAACGCATCACGGAGGCGCTGCAAGCCCACCCCAGCGACGCCCGGGCGCTGGCCACCCGAGCCCATGTGTTGGCCGAACTGGGTGAAAAGCCTGCCGCCCTTCAAGCGCTCGCCGATTTGGTGGCGCTTGAGCCTGGGCAAGCGGCCAGTTGGTTCAACTATGGTTTTTTGAGCGAAGAGCTGGGCCTGCTGGAGCAAGCTGAAAACGCTTTTCAGCGCGCTGTCGCCATCGATCCCCGGCTGGATCGGGCTTGGTATGGTCTCGCGCTCAGCCTGATCCGCCAGCGTCGTTTTGACGAAGCCATCTCCGCGCTGAAGAAAAACACCGAACTGCAACCCATGAGCCCCTACGGCTGGTACCAGTTGGCGCGCGTGCATGTGCAGCGGCAAGAGCCCGATGAAGCAACGAAAATCATTCGCCACCTGCGCCGCTTTGATCCCAAGGTGGCCGCCCAGCTCGAAAGGGAAACGGGCCTGGGCGGGCGCCGTCTGAAGTCCGCGTGACGCCCACGGCGTTTCCATTGAACACGGGTTCCCGGCACAAGCCTAGCCCATGAAGTGCCCGCAAGGGCGAAGTTGACCGAGATGAATACCGTGGACCTGACCGACAACCACCGCCGCTACTGGCGCAAGAACCTCCGCATCACGGGTGTGTTGCTGGCCATCTGGTTTGTGGTCACCTTCGTTGTGAGCTACTTTGCCCGCGAACTGAGTTTCAGTTTTTTTGGTTGGCCATTCAGCTTCTGGATGGGTGCCCAGGGCGCGTTGGTGGTGTACTGCCTGATCATTGGTTTTTACGCTTGGTACATGAACCGCCTCGATATTGAGCACGGTGTTGACGAAATCGAGGACTGAAGGCGTGGCCGGCAGCTCAGATTCGGGCTCCGCCAGCGGCAAAGGCGCGGCCAACCGGGCCTTCCGCCAGCAGCTCAACAAGGTCTACACGTGGTACACGGGCGGTTTCTTCGTCTTTGTGATCGCCCTGGCCATCTTGGAGCAGCTCGGGCTTTCGCGAGAATGGATCGGCTTCATCTTTTTGCTGGCCACCATCGGCTTGTACGCGGGCATCGGCATCATGAGCCGCACCACCGACGCGACCGAATACTACGTGGCCGGGCGGCGTGTACCAGCGGTCTACAACGGCATGGCCACCGGTGCCGACTGGATGTCGGCCGCCTCGTTCATTGGCATGGCCGGTACGCTGTACCTCACGGGATACAGCGGCTTGGCTTTCATCATGGGCTGGACGGGGGGATACTGTCTGGTGGCGCTGTTGCTGGCGCCTTATCTACGCAAGTTTGGGCAGTTCACCATTCCCGACTTTCTGGGCGAGCGCTACGGTGGCAACATGCCGCGTTTCATCGGCATTTTCGCGGCCATTCTGTGCTCGTTTACTTATGTGGTGGCGCAGATTTATGGCGTCGGCCTGATCACGTCCCGCCTCACCGGCGTGGCCTTTGAGCTTGGCGTTTTTCTGGGCCTGGGCGGTATTTTGGTGTGCTCTTTCCTGGGCGGGATGCGAGCCGTCACCTGGACGCAGGTAGCCCAATACATCGTCCTGATCGTGGCCTACCTGATTCCCGTGGTGTGGCTGTCGGTCAAGCAGGCGAATTTCCCCTTGCCGCAGGTCATCTATGGTTATCAGCTGGAAAAAGTCACAGCCAAAGAAAAGCTGCTGACCAACGACCCCAAAGAGCTGGAGGTTCGCGACATCTTCAGGGAGCGTGCCGCAGAGCTGACGGAAAAACTGAAAGACCCAGGCGCAGCACTGAAGGCGGATAAGGCTGCGGCTGAAGCCAAGCTGGCTGAGCTGAGGGCGGCCAACGTACCGTCCAGGACGGTATCCACGGCCGAACGAGCGGTGTCATCCTTGCCCAGGGACGAAGCATCAGCCAAAGCCGCCTGGACCCGAGACAAGGCTCTGGCCGAAACCAAATCCATGCCCCTGAATGGCATGCCGCCCCACGCGGCGCAGTTTGCAGGTGATCCGAAAGGCAACGCCCAGGAGAAAGCGGCCTACGACAACTCGCGCCGCAACTTCCTTGCTTTGATCTTTTGCCTGATGATCGGCACGGCAGCCCTGCCGCACATCTTGATGCGCTACTACACCGTGCCCAGCGTGAAGGAGGCCCGGCAGTCCGTCACCTGGTCGTTGTTTTTCATTTTTTTGCTTTATTTCACCGCGCCCGCCCTGGCTGTGCTGGTGAAGTATGAGGTGTTTCATGTGCTGATCGGCACGCCCATCGATCAGTTGCCCGCCTGGGTGGCGTCCTGGAACAAGGTCGATCCGAGCCTGATGTCGATCACAGACGTCAACAAGGACGGCATTTTGCAGCTCAATGAGATGAGCATCGGCGGCGACATCATCGTTCTGGCCACGGCCGAAATTGGTGGTCTCCCTTACGTCATATCGGGCCTGGTGGCTGCCGGTGGCCTGGCAGCGGCCTTGTCAACCGCCGACGGCTTGTTGCTGACGATCGCCAACGCGTTATCGCACGATTTGTATTACAAAATGATCAACCCCAACGCTTCCACAGCCCGCCGCGTGACCATCTCCAAGGTGTTGTTGCTGATGGTGGCGCTGGTGGCGGCTTATGTGGCGGCGCAGAAGCCTGCCGATATTTTGTTTCTGGTCTCGGCCGCTTTTTCGTTTGCTGCGGCCGCATTTTTCCCCGCGTTGGTGCTGGGTATTTTCTGGAAGCGGGCCACCGGCATCGCTGCTTCGTTAGGCATGATCGCGGGCTTGGGTGTCACTTTCTATTACATGGTGACCACGCAGCCCTGGTTGCGAGACGTGTTTGGCGTGACCAAGCCCATAGAGCTGTGGTGGGGCATCCTGCCCATTTCGGCCGGGGTTTTTGGGGTTCCGCTGGGCTTTGCGGTGATCATTTTCATCAGCTGGGTGACGCCAGCGCCCAGCCGCAAGGTGCAGCAACTGGTGGAGCATGTGCGCTACCCCAGCCTGCGAGAGCTTTGATCGTGAGACCTGCAGACGCCTGATCTGTCGCGCCCCAACGCCAAGGTGCATTCCCGGCGTCGATCGGGCGAGTTTTGCCAGAGCCCAGATTTTCTTGTTAGAATCGCGGGCTTGCCTTGCCGCACCCCAAACAGACGCTGGGGGCGGCTTTTTTATCCACAAGGAGAGTCTATGCGTCATTACGAAATCGTTTTGCTGATCCACCCGGATCAAAGCGAACAAGTTCCGGCCATGCTGGAGCGCTACAAGGGCATGATCACGGCTGGCAACGGCAAGATCCACCGCGTTGAAGACTGGGGTCGCCGTCAAATGGCCTACCAGATCAACAAGCTGTCCAAGGCCCACTACCTGTGCGTCAACATCGAAGCCGATCAGGCCGTGATGGCTGAACTGGAGCATGCCTTCAAGTTCAACGACGCTGTGCTGCGACACCTCACCGTGCTCAAGAAGAAAGCCGATACCGGCCCATCTTCCATGATGAAGTCGGTCGAGCGCGAAGAAGCCCGCAAGTCCCAGCAACAACCGCAGGAACAGGCCGCGGCGTAACAGCGCCGCGTGACGTCGTCAGCGGGTGAACCAACTTCAACTGTCGGCCGTGGTGGTGCAGGTGCAGAGCCTGCGGTACACGCCAGCTGGCATACCGGCTCTCAACATCGTGCTCGAACACGATTCTGAGACCGTTGAAATGGACACCCCCCGGCTCGTGAAATTGCAACTGAGGGCTGTGGCTTTTGGTGCGCAGGCAGAGGTATTGTCCCGCCAGGGGCTCGACTCGGCTTGTGAATTTCGCGGCTTCCTGACGAACGCCCGCAACGGCAAAGGCGTTGTGTTCCATATCCAAGATTTCAGCAAGACATAGGAAGGCCCATCATGGCTGCACCAAAACGTTTCAACAAAGACAAGCGCCCCAAGCGCAACACCCAATCGCTGCTGTTCAAGCGCAAGCGCTTCTGCCGCTTCACGGTGGCCAACGTCGAAGAAGTTGACTACAAGGACGTCGATGTCCTGCGCGACTTCATCGCCGAAAACGGCAAGATCATTCCCGCGCGCCTGACCGGCACGCGCGCCTTCTACCAGCGTCAGGTCAACACCGCCATCAAGCGTGCGCGCTTCCTGGCCATGTTGCCTTACAGCGACCAGCACCGCGTCTGAAAGAGAGCCTGACATGCAAATCATTCTGCTCGACAAAGTTACCAATCTCGGCGCCCTGGGCGATGTGGTCAAGGTCAAAGACGGTTACGCACGTAACTTCCTGATCCCCACCGGCCGCGCACGCCGCGCTACCTCCAACGCCATCGCCGAATTCGAAGCGCGCCGCGCCGAACTCGAAAAAGTGGCCGCCGCCAAGCACGCAGAGGCCGCCGCCTTGGGCGAAAAGCTGTCGGCCGTGACGGTCAAGCTCTCGCAAAAAGCGGGTGTGGACGGCCGCCTGTTTGGTTCTGTCACCAACCACGACGTGTCTGAAGAGCTGAACAAGCTGGGCTTCGCTGTGAACAAGTCGCAAGTGCGCATGCCCAATGGCCCGCTGAAGCTGGTGGGCGACTACACGGTGAGTGTGCACCTGCACACCGATGTGACGGTCGATGTCAACGTCTCGGTGCTCGGCGAAACCGCCTGATCAACCGGTGCTGGCGCGCAAGCGCCGCACCCAAAAAGCCGCCGCGCCTTCGGGTCGGCGGTTTTTTTCATGGCGCTGAACCTCGCGGCAGGTTGTCCTGTGGGCTGCAAGTCTTTGACACCCGCTTCGCACAAGTTATCCCGCGAAGTCAACGGGCAGTCCACCGAATACCCACCGGTTGTGCACAGACTTGTCCCATGACTTCTGATCGCTCAGGCCGTACCATTGCCAGTCACTCAAAGAAAGCCCATGGCTGCTGTTTTTTCCGATTCTTTTTCTTCTTTTGATGCCGGCCTGGATGCGGCGGGCATGGGTATTGATCGCCAGGTGGCCCAGCTGCGCGTGCCTCCGCACTCGATTGAGTCCGAGTCCAGCGTGCTGGGCGGCCTGTTGCTCGACAACGGCGCCTGGGACCGGGTGGCCGACCTGCTCAACGAGTCTGACTTTTACCGTTACGAACACCGCCTGACGTATTCGGCCATCGCCACACTGGTGAATGCCAGCAAGCCCGCCGATGTTGTCACGGTCTATGAGCACCTGCAAAACCTGGGCAAGGCCGACGAGGCTGGCGGCCTTGCCTACCTGAACTCACTGGCGCAGTATGTGCCGAGCGCGGCCAACATCCGTCGATACGCCGAGATCGTGCGCGAGCGCGCCATCCTGCGCAAGCTGATCACCGCCAGCGACGAAATTGCCACCTCGGCTTTCAACACGCAAGGCCGACCGGTGGACAAGATACTGGACGAGGCCGAGCAAAAAATCTTCCATATTGGGGAAGAGGGCTCACGCATGAAGGAGGGTTTTCAAGGCATGGACACGCTCGTGGTCGAGTTGCTCGACCGTGTGCAGGAAATGGCCGACAACCCCAACGACGTCACGGGTGTGCCAACGGGTTTTGTCGATCTCGACCGCATGACCTCGGGCCTTCAGGCGGGTGACTTGATCGTGTTGGCGGCGCGACCCTCCATGGGAAAAACGGCGTTTGCCATCAATATTGCCGAGCATGTTGCGCTGAATGAAGGCCTGCCTGTCGCGGTCTTCTCCATGGAGATGGGCGCGTCCCAGTTGGCTGTGCGTATCGTAGGCTCCATTGGGCGCATCAACCAGAGCCACCTGCGCAGCGGAAAACTCACCGACGACGAGTGGCCACGCCTGACAGAAGCGATTGAAAAACTGCGCAACGTGTCGCTGCATATTGACGAGACGCCTGGTCTGACCCCCAGTGTGCTGCGGGCCAATGCCCGGCGCTTGTCGCGCCAGTGCGGCAAGCTCGGGCTGATCGTGGTGGACTATTTGCAGCTCATGAGTGGCAGCGGTTCTGATGGCGACAATAGGGCGTCCGAGCTGGGCGAGATTTCGCGCGGTTTGAAAATGCTCGCCAAAGAGTTGCAGTGCCCAGTGATTGCGCTTTCGCAGCTCAACCGATCGGTGGAGACACGCACCGACAAGCGCCCCATGATGAGCGACTTGCGTGAATCGGGCGCCATCGAGCAGGACGCCGACATCATCATGTTCATCTACCGCGACGAGTACTACACCAAGGACGCTTGCAAGGAGCCGGGCGTGGCCGAGATCATCATCGGTAAGCAGCGAAACGGGCCCACCGGTACTGTGAAGCTGGCCTTCCTGAACATGCTCACACGCTTTGAAAGTCTGGCTGGCGGCGGCGATTACTGATCTGCGTTGCGCTCAGCAAAAAACCCGGCTTTCGCCGGGTTCTTCAGACATCTTGGCTTGTCTGCACCCGCGGCGTCAAAGCACCTCACTGGCGAAGTCCGCCAGCCTGGAGCGTTCACCGCGCGCCAGCGTGATGTGCCCGCCATGCGGCCAGCCCTTGAAGCGGTCCACCGCGTAGGTTAAGCCTGATGAACCCTCGGTGAGGTAGGGCGTGTCGATTTGTGCGAGATTGCCCATGCAGATGATCTTGGTGCCGGGTCCGGCGCGGGTGATCAACGTCTTCATTTGCTTGGGTGTCAGGTTCTGCGCTTCATCAATGATCACATACTTGTTCATGAACGTTCGGCCGCGCATGAAATTCATGCTCTTGATCTTGACCCGGCTGCGCACCAGTTCGTTGGTCGCAGCGCGGCCCCATTCACCCGCGTTACCGCCGTCACCCTTGGCCAGGAACTCTAGGTTGTCATCCAGGGCACCCATCCAAGGGCCCATCTTCTCCTCTTCCGTGCCGGGCAGAAAACCGATGTCTTCGCCCACGCTCACTGTGGCACGGGTCATGATGATCTCGGTGTAACGCCGTTCGTCCAGTACCTGCGTGAGGCCGCTGGCCAGCGCCATCAGCGTCTTGCCTGTGCCGGCAGTACCGGCCAAGGTCACGAAATCGATCTCAGGATCCATCAGCAGGTTGAGAGCGAAGTTTTGTTCGCGGTTGCGGCTCGCCACGCCCCACACGGCATTTTTCAGGTGGGTGTAGTCTTTCAGCGTCTTGAGCACCGCGGTTTTGTCGCGAATCTCGGTGACCCGGGCGTAGAGCGAAGGCTCGCCCGGGGCCTCAAAGTAGACGAACTGATTGATATAGAACTGTCCCACGGTCGGTCCACTCACCCGGTAAAACGTGTGGCTGCCGCTGGCCCAGCTTTCAATCGTCTTGTTTTGGCGCGTCCAGAAGTCCTGCGGCAAGGCCAGGGTACCGGCGTATAACAGTTCGCCATCGTCCAGTGTCTTGTCGTTTTCGTAGTCTTCAGCCGCCAGCCCCAATGCCCGCGCTTTCACGCGCATGTTGATGTCCTTGGACACCAAGATCACATCTCGTAGCGGGTATTTCTCCCTGAGGGCATGCACGACACCCAAAATCTGGTTGTCCGCTTTGCCCTGGGGCAGGCTCGATGGCAGCTGGGCATCCAGTGGTTCGGTCTGGAAGAAGAGCAGGCCCCGCGCTGACTGATGGCCCGTGGCCGATAGCTTGAGCCCCTTGGTCAAGTCGCCGCCTTGCTGGGCCACCAGCGCGTCCAGTGTCCGGCTGGTCTGGCGGCCATTCCGTGCCACTTCGGTCATGCCCTTTTTGTGTCCGTCAAGCTCCTCGAGCACGATCATGGGCAGAAAAATATCGTGTTCCTCAAAGCGGAACAAGCTCGTGGGATCGTGCAGCAACACATTGGTGTCGAGAACGAACAGGCGTGAGCCGCCCGCCGTGCCCGACTTGCTTCTGCTCGAGCGGCGGTTGCTGGCGACGGGTGCTGCCCGTTTTGTGCTGTCGCTCACGCGGGTTTGGCCGGGTTCGCCGCGATCCTCGTTTGCGAACACCTCAGTACGCGGTGTCTCTTGCAATGGTGCGGTGCGAAATGCTGCTGAAGGGGGTTCAACCTGTGGGGCCAAGGGGGCAGGGGTCGCCGACTGAAGCGTTTTTCGGCTTCGCGACTTGGGTCGAGCGTTACTCGGGCTTGGCGTTGTCTCTGCCGCAAGGGCCGAGGTTCGGGCAGGCACCACGCTGACCGCAGACGATACCGGCTCGGCGGATTCGCGCATGGGTGCCAGGTCCATGGACTCGTTGGCCGGCTTGCGTTTGTAAACGTCTGGAGACAACAAAGTGGCACGTTTGGTGGGGGCTGGTGGCAGTGGCATGGCGGATGTCGTTGTTCAGCTGGAGGTCAGAAAACAAAAAGCCGCCGGGGCGACCGGGCGGCTTTCGAGCTGCTGAGGGTTTTGGGGAAACTGGGAGCGGAATGGCTTCCTGATGTCATGCAAACATTATGCATGACGGGTGTGACCGTCTTTTCCTCAGGGGATCTGGGCGCTCAACACACTTTCAGACCCTTCAGCCAGTCTTTTTCAGCGTCTTGACGGCCTTGAGAACCTCCTCCACGTGGCCGGGTACTTTGAGTCCACGCCATTCTTGGGCGAGAACGCCGTCGGGGCCGATCAGAAAGGTGCTGCGCTCAATGCCTTTGACTTTCTTGCCGTACATGATCTTGTTTTTGACCACGCCGAACATGTGGCACATTTTCTCTTCGGTGTCGGCGATCAGCTCGAACGGAAGTTCAAGCTTGGTTTTGAAATCGTCATGGGACTTCATGTTGTCGCGCGACACGCCGAACACCTGGGCGCCAGCCTTGACAAAATCTTTGTATTTGTCACGGAACTGCATGGCCTCGGTGGTACAGCCCGGGGTGTTGTCCTTGGGATAAAAGTACAAAACCACCGTTTGCCCAAGGTGCGTTTGGTTGCTGACCTTGATGCCACCGGTGGCCTGCGATTCAAATTCGGGAATGGGTTTATTGACAACGACTGCCATACTGCGTGGACCCCTGACGTAAGTTGGTGGTGATTCGTTGGCTTCCGCTCGGCTTCACAGGCTCCCGCTAGCAGCTGAGGCGCACGGGAGGCAGGCCAGGAAACAATTGGCTATTTTAACCCCGAACCGGCTTTTTGGGACAGCCCCGGTGTCCCGGGCGCCCAAGTGGACCTTCGCTGCACACGTGCACCGGCACCACGGTGCGGTAGGTGGCAGCGCCCGGCTTTGGTTCGCACGTCCCTTGCGCGCCCGCCGCCCTCAGTTTTCCATTAGCAGGGCGGCGACCACACGCCGGCCTTCGCTCGCCAGAATGTTGTATGTGCGGCAGGCTGCGGCGGTGTCCATGGTTTCAACACCGATGCGCTGGGCGATGAGGCCGCTCAGCAGCGCGGGCGGTACAAAACGAAGTTTTGAACCACTGCCGAAAATCACCAACTCCGGAGCTTCGGGCATGGCGCTGGTCAGCGTTGAAAAATGTGCGACGGTGAGGTCCTCGAAACGGGAGCAAGGCCAATGCGCCAACTGGCCGGATGACGTGAGCACCAGACTCTGCGTGTGGCGCTGGCCATTGACAGCGATCCAGCCCTCACCATAGGCGGTAATGGACCGGGTATCCACATTGTCGGCGTGTAGTTTCATAGCGTGGTGTTTCGGCGACTGGCGCAAGCCTTGCGAGGGAGCGGCAGGCTGTTGCTGGTGCACAGACGCTGTGCAGAATTGTGGTCAAATTGCAGGTTTTCCCTGCTGCCGACACGTACTATAACGCCCGGCTAACCCACACAGAGTGGGTGTGCCGCTTGACCCTCTGACTCCCCTTGGGAGGAACTTTGAAAACCATCCAGAAATCCGCCAAGCTTGCCAACGTCTGCTACGACATTCGGGGGCCCATCATGGACGCGGCCCGTCAGATGGAGGAAGAGGGTCACAAAATCATCAAGCTGAACATCGGCAACCTGGCTGTGTTTGGTTTTGATGCGCCTGAAGAAATTCAGCAGGACATGATTCGAAACCTGCCGAACTCGGCGGGTTATTCGGACAGCAAAGGCATATTTGCGGCGCGCAAGGCGGTGATGCATGAGACCCAAAAGCAGGGCGTCAAGGGCGTGACGCTGGATGACATTTACCTGGGCAACGGTGCGAGCGAGCTGATTGTGATGGCTACCAATGCCTTGCTGGACGACGGCGATGAGTTGTTGCTGCCTTCACCCGACTATCCCCTCTGGACGGCCGCCGTGAGCCTGTCGGGCGGTACGCCGGTGCATTACCGGTGCGACGAATCCAACGGGTGGATGCCCGACCTGGACGACATTCGCCGGAAGATCACCCCGGCCACCAAAGGTATCGTGGTGATCAACCCCAACAACCCCACCGGAGCGCTGTACTCCGACGCGCTGCTCAAGTCCATCGTCGAACTGGCTCGGCAACACGGACTGGTGATTTTTGCCGACGAGGTGTACGACAAGGTGCTGTACGACGGTGTCAAGCACACCGCGATGGCAAGTCTGTCGGAGGACGTGCTGACGCTGACCTTTAACTCGTTGTCGAAGAGCTACCGTTCTTGTGGTTACCGGGCTGGCTGGCTGGTGGTGTCTGGCGATAAAAAGCCCGCCAGGGATTACATCGAGGGTCTGAACATGCTCTCGAACATGCGCCTGTGCGCCAACGTGCCGGGGCAGTGGGCCATTCAGACAGCCCTGGGCGGTTACCAGAGCATCAACGACCTGGTGTGTGAGGGGGGACGTCTGCGGCGCCAGCGCGATCTGGCTTATGAGTTGATCACCGCCATTCCGGGGGTGAGTTGCGTCAAGCCCACGGCGGCGCTCTACATGTTTCCGCGGCTCGATCCCCAGATGTACCCGGTCGAGGACGACCAGCAACTGTTCCTCGAACTGTTGCAGGAAACCCGCGTGATGCTGGTGCAGGGCTCGGGCTTCAATTTCCCTGACAACCAGCATTTCCGCATTGTGTTTTTGCCGCACGAGGACGATCTGCGTGAGGCCATTGGCCGCGTGGCGAAGTTTTTTGAAGGTTGGCGCAAACGCCACGGCAGCTGATTTATCTGAATCCCATTCAAGCAATGACCGATATGAAACCAATTCAAGTGGGCCTTCTGGGCATAGGCACCGTGGGCAGCGGCACGTTCAACGTGCTCAAGCGCAACCAGGAAGAAATCAAGCGCCGCGCCGGTCGCGGCATTGAAATCACGATGGTGGCCGATCTGGATATGGCTCGAGCGCATTCTCTGGTGGGGCCTGGTGTGCAGGTGGTGAACGACGCTCGTGCCGTTATTGCCAACCCCGATATCGACATCGTCATTGAATTGATTGGTGGCTATGGCATTGCCAAGGCGCTGGTGCTTGAAGCCATTGCCGCTGGCAAGCACGTGGTCACGGCCAACAAAGCGCTGCTGGCCGTGCATGGCACCGAAATCTTTGCCGCAGCTTCGGCCAGGGGTGTGATGGTGGCGTTCGAAGCGGCTGTGGCCGGTGGCATCCCCATCATCAAGGCGTTGCGCGAAGGTCTCACGGCCAACAGCATTCAGTGGATCGCCGGCATCATCAATGGCACCACCAACTTCATCTTGTCCGAGATGCGCGACAAGGGTTTGGACTTTGACGTGGTGCTGAAAGAGGCCCAGCGGCTGGGTTATGCCGAAGCGGACCCAACGTTTGACATCGAAGGCGTGGACGCAGCGCACAAGGTGACGCTCATGAGCGCCATTGCTTTTGGCATTCCGGTGCAATTTGACAAGGCGTATGTGGAAGGCATCACCAAGCTCGGCGCCGCCGACATCAAATACGCGGAACAGCTGGGCTACCGCATCAAGCTGCTGGGCATCACCAAGCGCACAGCCCAAGGTATTGAGTTGCGTGTGCACCCCAGTCTGGTGCCCACCAAGCGCCTTATTGCGAATGTGGAAGGTGCCATGAATGCGGTGGTGGTGCAGGGCGATGCCGTGGGCACCACGTTGTACTATGGCAAGGGTGCCGGCAGCGAACCCACGGCCAGCGCCGTCATCGCCGACCTGGTCGACATCACCCGACTGCACACCGCCGACCCGCACCACCGCGTGCCGCACCTGGCCTTCCAGCCCGATGCCATGAGCGACTTGTCCGTGCTGCCCATGAGCGAGGTGGTGACAAGCTACTACCTGCGCCTGCGCGTGACGGACGAAGCTGGTGTGCTGGCAAAGGTGACGGGTCTGTTGGCAGACGCTGGCATCAGCATCGACGCAGTGTTGCAGCGCGAGGCCGATGAAATCGGTGGCGAGGGTTCGACCCAGACCGACGTCATCATCCTCACCCACGACACCCGCGAAGGCACGCTGGACGCCGTGCTGGCGCAAATGCAGGCGCTTCCTTCGGTGCTGGCGCCGATCACGCGCATCCGCAAAGAAGAGTTGAACTGATCCCGCGTCGCCTGTGGCGCCACCCTTATGGGCCGATGCCTGTGGCCCGGCGAAGCCGGTTCCACGGCATTCTGGGAGCGCTCCCTCTCCGTCGGTGCGTTTCTGTTGATGTATCTGGAACACTGCCATGCTGTACCTCTCCACCCGCGGTCACCCTGACCGCAAACGTTTCTGCGAAATCCTGCTGGAGGGCTTGGCGCCCGATGGCGGCTTGTATCTGCCCGAGCGCTACCCGCAGGTTGATGCAGCCATGCTCGCGCGCTGGCGGGATGCGTTCAATGGCGGCGAGCCCGGTGGCTACGCTGCGCTGGCGTTTGAGGTGCTGTCGCTCTACATCGATGACATTCCGCCGGCCGACCTGAAGGCGCTTTGCGAAAAGACTTACACGGCGGCGGTGTATGGCACAGCGGCCATCGTGCCCTTGAAAAAGCTGGAGGAAGGCTTTTATCTCGAAGCGCTGTCCAACGGCCCTACGCTCGCCTTCAAGGACATGGCGATGCAACTGCTGGGCAACCTGTTCGAATACGAACTGGCACGGCGCGGCGAAGAGCTCAATATCTTGGGTGCTACCAGCGGTGACACTGGCAGTGCGGCCGAATACGCCATGCGCGGCAAGAAAGGCGTCCGCGTTTTCATGCTCAGCCCGCACGGCCGCATGAGCCCGTTTCAGCAGGCGCAGATGTTCAGCCTGATGGACGAAAACATCCACAACATTGCCATTGAAGGCGTGTTTGACGACTGTCAGGACATTGTCAAAAATGTCAGCAACGACCTGGATTTCAAGCGTGGCCACAAGATTGGCACCGTCAATTCGATCAATTGGGCGCGCCTGCTGGCGCAGGTCGTTTACTACTTCGCCGGCTATTTCCAGGCAACAACCGATGCCACATCGCGCGCTTCGCTGCCCCCCGAGGGGGCCGATTCGTCTTGGGGTGGCCCGGCAGCTAATCGGCATTTGCCCCGGGTGAGCTTCACGGTGCCCAGCGGCAACTTTGGCAACGTCTGCGCTGGCCATGTGGCGCGCCAGATGGGCCTGCCGATTCAGACGCTGGTGGTGGCGACCAATGAAAACGATGTGTTGGACGAGTTTTTTCGCACCGGTGTTTACCGCGTGCGGGCGAGTGCCGACACGTTTGAAACCTCCAGCCCCTCAATGGACATTTCCAAAGCCAGTAATTTTGAGCGCTTTGTGTTCGATCTGCTGGGTCGAGACGGTGCCCGTGTTAAAGCCCTCTTTGGCGACGCACTGCACAAGTCCGGGCGTTTTGAGCTGGGTACCGATGCGGTTTTTGCCCAGGCCACCAGCCGCTACGGTTTTGTCAGTGGCAAGAGTTCGCACGCCGACCGCCTGGCCACGATCAAGGAGACCTTTGAGCGTTACAACATCATGATCGACACCCACACAGCCGACGGTGTGAAAGTGGCGCGGGAGCATCTGCAGCCGGGTGTGCCCATGATCGTGCTGGAGACGGCGTTGCCGATCAAGTTCGCCGAAACCATCGTTGAAGCCCTGGGCCGCCAGCCCGATCGCCCAGCCCGCTTCAACGGTATTGAAGACCTGCCCAAGCGCGTGCGGGTCATGCCCGCCGACACCGCTGCCGTGCAGGCCTACATCGTTGAGCATTGTCCCGCCGCATGAAGGTCGTCGGCTTTGCGGGCTTCTCGGGTTCGGGCAAGACCACGCTGGTTGAGCAGCTGATTCCGGCACTCAAGTTTCGTGGCCTGCGTGTCTCGGTGGTCAAGCACGCCCACCACCAGTTCGACATTGACCACCCCGGCAAAGACACCTGGCGCCACCGCGAAGCCGGGGCCTTTGAGGTGGTGGCGGCATCGCCAAACCGGCTGGTGCTGATGCGCGAGTTTGAGCAGCCTGCTGAACTCAAGGTGCACCAACTGATTGCCGAGCTGTACGACGGTGTGGACTGGGTGCTGGTTGAAGGGTTCAAAGACAGCGATTTGCACAAGATTGAGATCTGGCGCGAGGCCAGTGGCAAGCCCGCTCGCTATCCCGACGATCCTTTCATTGCCGCCATTGCGACCGACAGCCCAGCAGCCTTGCCCGTACCAACCGGGCGCCCGGTACTGGATTTGAACCAGCCAGATGACGTCGCGGCCTGGTTGGTCGAAAATGGTCAACGATTCGATTACAGCCCAGAGATCTACGCGCCATGACCGTCCACAAGCCAGCAGCCCGAGCCCCTTTGATGTCGCTGGACGATGCACTGGCCAGCTTGCTGGGTCGCGTGGCACCGCTCAGCGCCTCGGAAAACGTGGCCACCTTTGAGGCCGATCGCCGCGTGCTGGCGCAAGACCTGGTTTCTGCGCTGCAAGTCCCGCCGAACGACAACTCGTCCATGGACGGTTATGCGGTACGCCGTGCCGACGTGACCGCCCCAGGCGTGGTGTTGTCCGTGTCGCAGCGCATTGCCGCAGGTCATGTGGCCGAACCGCTGCGCCCGGGCACCTGCGCCCGCATTTTCACTGGTGCGCCCATGCCCGAAGGCGCCGATGCGGTGGTGATGCAAGAAGACACGCAAGATGTGGGTGGCGACATCCATGGTGTGCACATCAACGCTGTGCCCCAGCCGGGCCAGTGGGTGCGTCGGGCGGGAGAAGACGTGACGCGTGGCGCCGTGGTGCTGTCTCGCGGCGAGAGGCTGTCGCCCGCTGGCCTGGGTTTGGCTGCCAGCCTGGGCTTGGCTCACGTGCCTGTGGTGGTGCGGCCCCGCGTAGCGCTGTTTTCAACCGGCGACGAGCTGGTGATGCCGGGCGAGGTCCCGCCACAGGACATGAAGCCTGGTGCCATTTACAACTCCAACCGCTTTTTCTTGCGCGCGTTGCTGCAGCGTCTGGGCTGTGAGGTGAGCGATCTGGGCATCGTGCCCGATCGCCTCGAAGCCACGCTGGCGGCACTTAAAACGGCGGCGGATCACCACGACCTGATTCTGACCAGCGGTGGTGTTTCCGTGGGTGAAGAGGACCACATCAAGCCGGCCGTGCAGCAGCTCGGCAGCCTGGATCTGTGGCAGATCGGCATGAAGCCGGGCAAGCCGTTTGCCTACGGGAGCGTGAACCGTGACGCCGGTGCGGGCGCCAGTGCTGCGCAGCCTTGCCATTTCATCGGCTTGCCCGGCAACCCGGTGTCAAGTTTTGTGACCTTTGTGTTGCTGGTGCGGCCATTTTTACTCAAGCTGCAAGGTGCCCAGACTCCCCGTTTGAAGCCCGTGATGCTGCCGGCCCATTTCACAGTGGCCCGAGCCGACAAGCGCCGCGAATTTTTGCGCGTGCGTCGCAACGCTGACGGTGGTCTGGACCTCTTTCCCAACCAGAGTTCGGGTGTTTTGACCTCTGCCGTGTGGGGTGACGGACTGGTGGACAACCCGGCCGGCGCCACCATCGGCTACGGCGATCGGGTGCCTTATCTTTCTTTTGGAGAGTTGCTTGCATGATTATCAAACTTCGCTATTTCGCTTCCATTCGTGAGTCCATCGGTACCGGCAGCGAGTCGGCTGATACCAAGGCAGCCACCTTGGGCGCGCTGCGTGAGGAGTTGATTGCACGAGGTGGCGCGTATGCCGAATCGCTGGCCCGTGGTCGCGCGGTGCGGTTGGCTTTGAACCAGACCATGAGCGATGAGGGCGCTGCCCTCATCGATGGCGCCGAAGTGGGGTTTTTCCCACCCGTCACGGGAGGCTGAACATGGCAGCGCGCGTCATCATCCAGACCGAAGACTTCGACCTGAGCACCGAGGTGCACCGTGTGCGCGAGCAGGACAGGCGCGTAGGTGCCGTGTGCAGTTTCATCGGTACCGTGCGTGACCGCAACGACGGGCAGAGCATCAGCACGATGGAGCTGGAGCATTACCCCGGCATGACCGAAAAAAGCATCGAGGCCATGATCGATGAAGCCTTCAAGCGCTTCGATATTTACGCGGCTCGCGTAGTCCACCGCGTGGGCCTGCTGCAACCGATGGACCAGATCGTGCTGGTGGCGGTGAGCTCGGCGCACCGCAGAGAGAGTTTCCAGGCCTGCGAATTCCTGATGGACTACCTGAAGACCCAGGCACCGTTCTGGAAAAAGGAGCAGACACCCGACGGTGCCCGCTGGGTCGATGCGCGCGTGAGCGACGACGCGGCGCTGGCCAGGTGGGGCATTGAGGCCCGCAACGCCTGAACGACGGTTCCCAGCCGCCGACGACCCTGTCGGACGCCGACATCGAAGCCATCGAGCGTGCCACACTGCAGGCCGTGGCAGCCGATCAGGCGCACGAACAGGCAGGCTGGTTGTTGCCGGTGGACATTGGCACCGTGGGCCGTGCCCGCAGCGCGGTGCCCCTGAGCCATGAGTCGGTGAATCCGGTGGTGCTGGATGCCATCGTCCGGGCGTACCGGCGCCATGGGTTCCCACCGGCCTTCCGGTTGCCCGACCTGCCCGCGTTCGAGCGCCTTCACGGCTGGCTGGCAGGCATGGGCTTCGTGCGCGAGCAGCCCACCCTGACCCAGTGAGGGCGCGTGAGCGACTTGCAGGCGGTGCACCCCGGGCCGGCGGCGGACCTGGCCGATGCGCCCAATGCGCAAGGGATGGCGATGTTTCTCGGCGCGGGGCTGGACCCGGTGGACGGTGTCAGTCGGGCCGGTTCGCTTGCACGCGCCACCGGCCCGCGCTACGCCAGTGTGTGCGACATCGACGAGACGGGCGAGATGCTGGCCTGCGGCGCGGCCTCGTTCAGCCATGGCTGGCTCGGCGGGCATGGCATGCGCACCGCCGTCCAACCAGTGGGGACGGGGCCTGGCCGCGCGGCGGCTGCGCACCATGGCGCTGGAGGCGATGCGCCGCGGCATCGGGCGGTGTTCCTGCAGGTGGATGCCCACAACGCACCGGTGCTGGCGCTGTACCGGCGCGCCGGTTTTCAGATCGCCTGGCCCGACGCCTACTGGCAGCTGCCTGCGGGTACGGCCTGAGCCCGCCGCCAGGGCGTCACCGGCGCGAGATCGACCGCCTGCGTCTCACCGAAACCGTTCCACATCCGCCGGCAGCGGGCCGCCGAGCTGCGCTGATTGCAGCTGCACCGTGAGCCACTGCACCAAGGTGTGGATGCGGGGCAGCTCGATGCGGTTGGCTGGCACCAGCGCTTTGAGCCAGAGGTCGGGCAGGCGGTGGCCGGGCAGCAGCTCCACCAGGCGGCCGGTGGCGAGCGCGGGCGCGACCAGGTAGTCGGCCAGCAGCGACACGCCCATGCCGTCCAGCGCAGCCTGGCACAGCGCCACACCGTCGTTGCTCTTGAGCATGGGCCGCACGTCCACCCCCACCAGACCCTGCGGCCCCTGGAACTCCCAGCGCGTGCCCGAGGTGGCAAACACCAGGCAGTCGTGGTCCATCAGCTCGGCCGGCGCCTGCGGTGCCCCACGGCGTTGGAGGTAGCCAGGGGCGGCGCAGAGCCGGCGGCGGATCGGGCACAGCGGATGGTCCATCACCTGGCCATACGACTCGGGCCGCGCGCCAATGGCGATGTCGAAGCCTTCCTCCAGCGGGTTGACCGAGCGATCCGCGAGCACGACGTCCATGCTGATCATGGGTCGTTCAACAAGAAAGCGGTTGAGCAGTTGGCTCAGGTTGAGCACGCCCAGCGTGGTCGGGATCTTGATGCGGATGTGGCCTTCCAGCTCACCGCTGGCCTGGGCCATGCCGGCCAGCGCGTCGTCCAGCTGGCGCACCAGCGCGCGCACCACCGGCAGGTAGCGTTCTCCGACGTCGGTGAGCGTGAGCTTGCGGGTGGAGCGGGTGAACAGCGGCGCGCGGGGCTCCAACGGTTCGGCACAGGCCCTGATCGACGCGCGCACGCTGGCCACTGAGCTGGCTCGCCACCCTGAAGCCGGGCTGGCCCTGCAGGCCTATGAAGGGCAGCGGCGCGAGGCCACGGCCCGTGTGGTGGAAACGAACCGCAGCGTGCCGCCGGACTTCATCAACATCAAGGTGGACCAATTGAGTGGAGACCGGCCGTTCCGCCACATCGACGACCTGATCAGTCACGCCGAGTTGCGCGAGATTTCGGACAACTACAAAAAGATCGCTGGCTTTTCGCTCGACACGCTCAAGGCCTGAAAGGCTGAGCCCCGGCACACAAGACCGCGCTGCAGGCAGGGGCTTGAAAGGTCGCGGAAATGCTCCATGTAAAGGCCAATCATCTTTTTCGGAGCCCATTTTATGCGACTCGACAAACTCACCACCAAATTCCAGGAAGCCCTGGGCGAGGCCCAGACGCTGGCGCTCGGTGCCGACAACGCTTATATTGAACCGGTCCACCTGCTGTTGGCCATGCTGCGCCAGGGCGACGGACCGCAGTCGTTGCTGCAGCGCGCGGGTGTCAACGTTCAGGGGCTGGCCAAGGCCGCCGAGGTGGCCGTGAATCGCCTGCCCGAGGTACTGGGCCAAGAGCAGGTGCAGGTCGGTCCCGATCTGGCAAAGCTGCTGCAGGCCACCGAAAAAGAAGCCATCAAGCGCGGTGACGAGTTCATAGCGAGCGAGCTTTTCCTGCTTGCGGTGGCGGACAGCAAGGGCGAACTCGGACGCATCGCGAACGAAAACGGCCTGACCCGCAAGAGCCTGGAAACCGCGATCACCGCCGTGCGCGGCGGCCAGAAGATGGACAGCCCCGAGGCCGAAGGCCAGCGCGAGGCCCTCAAAAAATACACGATGGACCTGACCGAGCGCGCCCGCCTGGGCAAACTCGATCCGGTGATCGGCCGCGACGACGAGATCCGCCGCGCGATCCAGGTGCTGCAGCGCCGCACCAAGAACAACCCGGTGCTGATCGGTGAACCCGGCGTGGGCAAGACCGCCATCGTCGAAGGCCTGGCGCAGCGCATCGTCGCGGGCGAGGTGCCGGATTCGCTCAAGGGCAAACGCGTGCTGAGCCTGGACATGGCCGCGCTGCTGGCCGGTGCCAAGTTCCGCGGCGAGTTTGAAGAGCGTCTGAAGACCGTGCTGAACGAACTGGCGAAAGACGAGGGCCAGACCATCGTCTTCATCGACGAGCTGCACACCATGGTGGGCGCGGGCAAGGCCGAAGGCGCGATGGACGCGGGCAACATGTTGAAGCCCGCCCTGGCGCGCGGCGAGCTGCACTGCGTGGGCGCAACCACGTTGGACGAGTACCGCAAGTACATCGAGAAAGATGCCGCGCTGGAGCGTCGCTTCCAGAAGATATTGGTGGGCGAGCCGACGGTGGAGGCCACCATCGCCATTCTGCGCGGCTTGAAGGAGCGCTACCAGGTGCACCACGGCGTGGATATCACCGACCCGGCCATCGTCGCTGCGGCCGAGCTGAGCCATCGCTACATCACCGACCGTTTCCTGCCCGACAAGGCAATTGACCTGATTGACGAGGCTGCGGCCAAGATCAAGATCGAACTCGACTCCAAGCCCGAGGTGATGGACAAGCTTGACCGCCGGCTGATCCAGCTGCAGATCGAACGCGAAGCGGTGAAGAAAGAAAAGGACGAGGCTTCGCAGAAGCGTTTTGAACTGATCAACGAAGAGATCAGCAAACTGCAAAAAGAGATCGCCGATCTCGACGAAATCTGGAAATCCGAAAAGGCCACCGCCCAGGGCAGCGCCCAGGTGCGCGAAGAGATCGACAAGCTGCGCCAGCAGATCGAGAGCCTGACCCGCAAGGGCGACCTGGCCAAGGTCGCCGAGCTGCAGTACGGCAAGCTGCCCGAGCTGGAAAAGCAGCTCAAGGAAGCGCAGGAGAAAGAGGCCGGCAAGGCCAAGGGCGGCGCGGGCATGGGCCCGCAGCTGCTGCGCACGCAGGTAGGCGCCGAGGAGATTGCCGAAGTGGTGGCGCGTGCCACCGGTATCCCAGTCGCCAAGCTGATGCAGGGTGAGCGCGACAAGCTGCTGGTGATGGAAGACAAGCTGCACACCCGCGTGGTGGGGCAGGACGAGGCGATCAACGCGGTGGCCAACGCCATCCGCCGTTCGCGCTCGGGCCTGTCGGACCCGAACCGTCCGACCGGCTCGTTCCTGTTCCTCGGCCCCACAGGCGTCGGCAAGACCGAGCTGTGCAAAGCCCTCGCGGGTTTCCTGTTCGACAGCGAGGATCACCTGATCCGTATCGACATGAGCGAGTTCATGGAGAAACATTCCGTGGCCCGCCTGATCGGCGCGCCACCCGGTTATGTGGGCTACGAGGAGGGCGGTTACCTGACCGAAGCCGTGCGCCGCAAGCCCTACAGCGTGCTGCTGCTCGACGAGGTGGAGAAAGCGCACCCCGACGTGTTCAACGTGCTGTTGCAGGTGCTGGACGACGGCCGCCTGACCGACGGCCAGGGCCGCACCGTGGACTTCAAGAACACGGTGATCGTGATGACCAGCAATATCGGATCGCACCTGATTCAGGCCATGGTGGGTCAGCCTTATGACGAGATCAAGGAGGCCGTGTGGGGTGAGCTCAAGGACCACTTCCGGCCCGAGTTCCTGAACCGCATCGACGAGACGGTGGTGTTCCACGCGCTCGACGCGCAGCACATCGCGTCCATCGCCGGCATCCAGCTCAAGGCATTGCAGGCCCGCCTGCAGAAGATGGATCTGAGGCTCGAGGTCGCGCCAGCCGCATTGGATGAGTTGGCCAAAGTCGGCTTTGATCCGGTGTTTGGCGCCCGGCCGCTCAAACGGGCGATCCAGCAACGCATTGAGAACCCGCTCTCCAAGTTGCTCTTGGAAGGGAAGTACCCGCCCAAGTCGGTCATACCCGTCGGCGTTGATCCGGTACGCAACCCCGGCGTGTTCGAGTTCGGCGACCCACTGGTCATGGAATGACGCGTTGCCTGTTCTGGGGTGGGTGCACTCTTGAGCACTCTTGAGGTCAGCCCTTAGCCAGTGCGTTCGCCGACAGGTTTTCGTGCAGCGATGGGGCGGGGGTGCTCAAGTGGGAGGGCGATTGGCCCATGGCAGCCTTGAACATGGCGCTGAAGGCGCTGTCGCTTGCGTAGCCGCTGGCGGCGGCCACTTGGCTCACCGGGGTGCCACGCGCCAGCAAGGGTAGCGCCTGTGCCAGCACAACCTGTTGGCGCCAACGCTTGAAACTGGTACCCAACTCCTCGCGAAAAAGGCGTGCCAGCGTGCGCTCGCTGGCGCCGCTGTGCGAAGCCCAGGCGGCGAGCGTGGTGTGTTGTGCGGGGTTTTGAACGACCGCCTTGCACAGGGCACGCAGTCGTCGATCGCCATGGCCAGCGCTGGGCATGGGCACACCCAGCGGTTGTGTGGCTGCGTGGTCCATTTCGGCAATCAACAGCGTGTGCAGGGCTTGGGCGCGGGCTACAGGCTGGTTCATGTGGGGTTGCTCCATGGCCAGAATCAACTCGCGCAACAGCGGCGACACGACCAGTACGCGTGAACGTGTCCAGTTGGGTGGTACCACGCTGGCGTCGATATACAGCGTGAGCAACTGCGCGGCTTCCACAATGGTCACCGCGTGCTCGGCGCCAGGGGGAATCCACAGCGCTCGAGACGGGGGCACGATGGTGGTGGTCTCGGGGCTGATCGGATCGTGCGCTGGGCTGTTCGTGGCCGACACCGTGACCCGCAGCAGGCCGCTGGCGCAATACGCCAGCTGGCCCCAGGGGTGGTGGTGGGGCTCCAACTGGCTTTCGCTGTCCAGCCTGCGGGGCCGGCAGCGCAGGGGCTGCGCTGCACTGGGTTGGAAATTTTGAGCATCACCCAGCGGGACAGCTTGGCGGGGCAGTCTGGGTTGCATGGCGGGTGGCCTCTACACCATCGGGTTGGCTGAAATTCGACAATTATTGTCTTTCTAGCGCGTTTTAGCCCCTGGCACCACCCCTAACATGCCCACATGACCACCGCCACCCTGAGCGCCATCGCGCCCTTCAATCCCGTTCCCCTGAAGCAAGACGCCGCTGTGATTGGCCTGGTGGGCTTGGCCCATGGCACCTCGCACTTCTCCCACTTGTTGCTCGCGCCGCTTTTTCCGGTGTTCATGCGCGACTTCGGGCTGAGCTTTTCCGACGTGGGCCTGCTCATGACCTTGTTTTTTGTAATTTCGGGCTCTGGCCAGGCTGTGGCGGGATTCGTGGTGGACCGCATGGGCGCCCGCCCTGTGCTGTTTGCCGCAGTCACCTGTTTCCTGTTGGCCGCACTGGCGGCTTCGCAGGCCACGGGCTATACCGGCCTGTTGCTGGTGGCCATGCTCGCGGGGCTGGGCAACGCACCGTTTCACCCGGCTGATTTCACCATCCTCAACCAGCGGGTTTCACCGGCTCGCCTGGGCCACGCTTTCAGCGCACACGGTCTCACCGGCAATTTGGGCTGGGCGCTGGCGCCGGTGTTTCTGGTGGGCATCACCGCGCTGGCCGACTGGCGCGTGGCCTATTACGCTGCAGCGTTGTTGTATGCGGCCGTGCTGGGCGTGCTGTTCTGGCAGCGGGACAAGTTGCGCACCGACGTAGCGGTGCGCCAGGCGGACGCGCCCAAAGGGGCTGAGTTGGCCTACCTGAAGCTTCCAGTGGTGTGGTGGTGCTTTGCGTTTTTTTTGCTGTCCACCATGACCCTGGCCGTGGTGCAGAACTTTGCGCCTTCCATTTTGAAAGCCCTGCACGGCGTGAGCGTCGAGGTGGCAACCTTCACCATCAGTGCCTACATGCTGTGCGGTGCACTGGGCATGCTTGTGGGTGGTTTTGTGGCCGCGTACGGTCACACTCATCGCTGGTCGAGCGACCGCGTAGTGGCCATTTCCATGTCCAGCGGTGCACTGTTGTTGCTGCTCTGCGCCACCGGCTGGCTGGGCGCTGTGGGTACCATGGTGGCGCTGGCCGCGACGGGGTTTGCGGTGGGCGTGGGCGGACCCAGCCGGGACCTGATGATCAAGAAAGCCACCCCTAAGGGCGCGACTGGCCGCGTGTATGGCACCGTGTATTCGGGGTTGGACGTGGGTTTCGCCATTTCTCCGCTGGTGTTTGGCGCCTTCATGGACCGTGGCTGGTACGCGCTCACCCTGGCCGGTGCTGCGGTCGTACTGGCCATTTCGGTGGTTGCGGTTGTGGGTGTCGGGAGCAGGACAGCCTGATGCCGGGGTCACGGCACAATGAACACATGACGCAAGAAAAAATTGCTGGACACCTGCTCGTTGAATGCCTGATTGTCCAGGGCGTGACCCACGCCTTTGGGGTGCCAGGTGAAAGCTACCTCGCCGTGCTCGACGGCTTCCACGCGCACGCCGATCAACTCCGGTTCGTGACCAACCGGCAAGAGGGCGGAGCCGCCTTCATGGCCGAAGCCCAGGGCAAGCTCACCGGGCGCCCCGGTGTGTGTTTTGTCACCCGCGGCCCGGGTGCCACCAACGCATCCATTGGTTTGCACACGGCCTTTCAGGATTCCACGCCCATGGTGCTATTCGTGGGCGACGTCGCCAGCGATGCGCGCGATCGTGAAGCCTTTCAGGAAGTGAACTACCTCAGCTTTTTTGGGGCCAGTACCAAGGGAATGGCCAAGCGGGTGGAGCGCATCGACGACGCCCGCCGCATCCCCGAGTACGTGGCCCGAGCCTTCGCCACGGCCATGAACGGTCGGCCCGGCCCGGTGGTGCTGGTGCTCCCCGAAGACATGTTGACGCAAACAGTGAGCGCAGAGCCGCTGCCGCGCGTGGAGCCGGTGCAGGCCTGGAGCGACCCAGGTGCGCTGAGGACGCTGCGCGAACTGCTGCTACAGGCCGAGCGACCGTTGGTGATCGCCGGGGGCGGCGGCTGGACGCCGCAGGCTGCCGCCGCGCTGCAACGCTTTGCTGAAAACTGGCAACTTCCGGTGGCCAACGCATTTCGGTTTCAAGACTGTTTTGACAACCACCATCCGAACTACGCGGGCGACGTGGGCCTGGGCATTAGCCCTGCACTGGCGGCGCGCGTGCGTGAAAGCGACCTGCTGATTGCCATCGGACCTCGGCTGGGCGAGGCCACAACCGGCGGCTACACCCTGGTTGAAGCGCCCCGCCCGAAACAGAAGCTGGTCCACATTCACGCAAGCGCCGAGGAGTTGGGTCGCGTCTACCAGGCCACGCTGGCCATCAATGCCACCATGAACGCGGCAGCGCGCAGCCTGGAAGTTTTGACCGCGCCGCCCGGTGTGGCATGGGGCCAGTGGACGCTGGCTTGCCACGCCGAATTTGACGCCAACGTGGATGTGGCCAACGGCGGCATTGTGCTGCCCGGCCGCATCGACATGCCAGCCATCGTTCACACACTGCAGCGCTTGCTGCCGGCCGATGCGGTGCTGACCAATGGCGCGGGCAACTTTGCCTCGTGGGTGCACCGATTCTTCAAGTACCACGGCCTCGCAAAAGGACTCAAAACCCAACTCGCGCCCACCAACGGCGCCATGGGATATGGCGTGCCTGCGGGCATTGCGGCTGCCATCCTCACCGGGCGCACAGTCTTCACCATCGCGGGCGATGGCGATTTCTTGATGAACGGGCAGGAATTGGCCACGGCTGTACAGCACGGCGCCAAGAGCATCATCCTGCTTTTGAACAATGGCACCTATGGCACCATCCGCATGCACCAGGAACGCGAATATCCCGGACACGTGAGCGGTTCCAGCCTAGCGAATCCTGACTTTTGCGCCTTGGCGCGCGCTTACGGCTATGGGGCCGAGTGCGTGACCCACACCGCCGAATTTGAAGCGGCCCTGCAGCGCGCCTTGGCCGCACCCAACGGCACGCTGATTGAAGTGTGGCTTGACCCCGAGGTTATCACCACCCGCAGCACACTCTCCGCTATTCGAAGCACCGCGCTTAAGACGCAGGCCTGAACGGCGCTCGCCCTGACTGGGCTGATTTTTCTTGACGCCTGGGTTCCGTTATGAGCAAGGCTTCCAGGGCGCCAGGTGGTTGCTGCAAGGTCGCTTATCGGCAACCTAATCCAAGTGGACGCCGTCGTCGTGCCTTGGATGAGGACGACCGTTGAACGCCAGTCAGGTGCATCACGCGAACAGCACTACGTCATTCTGCAGCTTCAAATTGCGTCGGATTTTTGCCTTTGAAGGCTGCGTAAAACGCCTTGATGGCAGTCATGTCGGCTTCTACGTCACCCGTAGGTTTGAACAACGGGCCCAGGCCGCTGCGCTTGGTGCTGTAGTCCATGTAGGCCATGATGATGGGCACCTGGGCACTCAGTGCGATGTAGTAAAAGCCTGTTTTCCAGTAGCGCGTTTTGCTGCGTGTGCCTTCGGGCGGGACGATGAGCTGCAGTGGCCCGTCAGCCGCGCGGATGGCGTTGGCTGAAGCTGCCACAAGGTTGGTGGACTGTTCCCGGTTGACTGGAATGCCGCCGAGCCATTTCATGACGCCAGCGAAGGGCGCTTTGAAAATGCTTTGCTTGCCCATCCAGTAGGGGTCGAGCCGCAGGGCAAACGCGACCATGAGGGTGTAAGGCAGGTCCCAGTTGCTGGTGTGGGGTGCGGCAATGAGCACGCTTTTGGCGGCCTCAGGGGGCAGGGCACCTTCTACTTTCCAGCCGGTGAGTCTGAGAAACGCTACCGAAAATCCTCGCAGTAAGGTGTTGACGACCGGGGTTGTGAAGATGGTTCGGTGCATGGCTGCGAGTATCGCTGAAGTGCCTGGCGTGACCCATCGCGCGCCACGCGCACGCTACCATCGCAGCCGACCCACATCACAGGAACCCAAACCATGCAAGTCTGCCTGAACGTAAAAGGCCTCGGCGTAACCATAGAGGGCTCAGGGCCCACTGTGGTGATGCTGCACGGCTGGCCTGACACACCGGCGTTGTGGGACGATACGGTGGCCAGCTTGCGTGACGGCTACCGCTGTGTGCGCTTCGCCTTGCCAGGTTTCGACCTCAGTCAGCCTCCGCGCCCGGTGTCGGTGGATGAGATGTGTGGGCTGGTGGGTTCGGTGGTGGATGCAGTGAGCCCGACCGAACCGGTGACGTTATTGCTGCACGACTGGGGATGTTTCTTTGGTTACGAGTACGCGTCGCGCCATACCAGTAGGGTGGCGCGGGTGGTTGGTGTGGACATTGGAGACACCAATTCCGGTGCTTACCTGAAGTCGCTCAAGCTCAAAGAGAAATGCATGATTGCGGGCTACCAGCTTTGGCTTGCGCTGGCCTGGAAGCTGGGCGGCCTGTTGCCCGGTCTGGCCAATCGCATGACGCGCTTCATGGCTCGCAACATGGGCTGTCGCACAGCGCCCGAGCAGATGGGTTGGCAGATGAACTACCCCTATGCCATGCAGTGGTTTGGCTCTTTTGGCGGGCTGCGTGGCGTGGCGCGGGTGAGCCGGGTGATGGGGCCGCAGTTGCCCACGCTGTTTTTGTTCGGCAAGCGCAAGCCCTTCATGTTTCATTCCCCGCGCTGGCTGGCTGCCTTGGGTACCACACCAGGCTGCGGCGTGCAGGGCTTTGATGCAGGCCATTGGCTGATGCGCCAGAAGCCATCGCTGTTCAACGCCAGCGTGCGCGCCTGGCTGGACCGGGGCACCGCAGCCCAAACCCGCCAGACCACAGAGGCCGCATGAAACCCGAAGACCTGGAGCGTTTGATCACGGTGGACATGCCCTTTGGCAAATACAAGGGCACGCCTATTGCCGACCTGCCGGGCAACTATCTGAACTGGTTTGCGCGCGGGGGTTTCCCAAAAAGTGAGGTGGGCCGCTTGCTGCAACTCATGCACGAAATTGACCACAACGGCCTGAGTGACCTGCTCACACCGCTGCGACGGCGTTGACGAGAAGGGTCAGTCCGGGAGGTTCAGAGCTTGAAAAACCCGGGCCGCTGCGTAGGCGTCGTTGGCGGCGTAAATCAGCTGGGCCATGCTCAAGTGCGGGTTGGCCCAGTTGGACGTGGCAGCCTTCTTGGACTTGATGAACCGCTGGTTGAACAACACCGCCACCGCACTTTTCACGCCCATGTCCTTGCGGTAGCCGCGTTCCCGGAACACATGGTTGAGCTCCAGCACGGCTGCGGGTGCCACGGCCAGTTTAGCCACGATGCGCCTGGTGTCGTCACCCAACCCAAACCCCGCCTTGGTGTGGCCAGCGTGCGCCAGCAGTTCGGCCACCCGTTCGCGGCAGCCGGGGTCGGTTAGCTGAAACACCCAGGCGTGTTGCAGCGTGGACAGCTGAACGACGTGCGGTCCGTCGGATATTTGTTCCTTCACAAAAGTGGGTTTGGACTCGGTGTCAAAGCCCCAGATCGGGTGGTCGCACAGCGCAGCTGACGCCTCTGCGGCTTGCTGGGCGGTGTCCACCAAGGTGATCCGGTCCAAGCCCAAGCGGCCAAATTCGGGCAGCAGGGCAATCTGGTCTTTGCTGGGCGTGGGGCGGCTGGTGTGCATGGTGCGGGATAGATAATGAACCTATTGTGCTACGCGCCCGCCGGGCCACCTGGGGCTTCATGACCTACACCCTCACACTCTTCGTGTCCGATGACACCTTGCCCACGCAGCGCCAAGCGGCCGAGCGGCTGTTTCGCGAAGCCTTGGAAAACACGCTGGGCGACGCGGCTCTGGTAGCGCCCGTTTATGCAGCTTATCAACGCATTGCAGCCCTTTACGGCGAATCCCCCGATGTGGAGGCGCTCACGGTGGACGAGCGCATGCTGTTTGAGCACTGGCAAATGGCCGAAGCAGCCGCGTTGGCTGCGGTCTGGGGCCCTTATCGCAACTTGGACGAAGGCAGTTACGAGATCGCGCTTTCTGACTGAGTGGGTGACATGCTGGCGAGGCCTTGATTCACCGATAATCAAGGGTTGTGATTTCGTCCTCCTGGGGCGCTCATTCCCTTTGAAGGACTTTCCATGAGAAAAACATTCCCCCTGCGCGTTGAGGGCAAGCACCCGGACCGCGTCCTCGAAGCCGTCAAGCACGAGCTTCGCAAATACATCAAGCGTGAGCGTCGTCGCGACTTGCCCGAAGGCGCTGACTTCTGGGACTTTGACTGCAGGTTCGGCCCCGACAAAGACGCCTCAACCACCCTTGCGCCGGCCGAACTCACCGCAGCGCTGGATGCCTTGGCCCGGGCTGGTGAAGAAGCGTGCTACGTGGAATTGCTGGCCAAGCCCGCCGTGTGGGAACGCCGCCCCGCCGGCCAGACCACCGCCCCCGCTGCGGCACAATCCGCCGATGCCCCTGACACCGATGCCCCCGCCGCCGACCACACCGCTGCTTGAGGTGGTGAGCGAACCGCCCCTGGAGGGCGAGTTCCAGCGGTTTCCCGGCTCGCCGTTTGAGCTGTTTTCGCCTTACCCGCCGGCCGGCGACCAGCCCGAAGCCATTCGCCAACTGGTGGAGGGCGTGAACGACGGCGAGGTGTTCCAGACCTTGCTGGGCGTGACCGGTTCGGGCAAGACCTTCACCATGGCCAACGTGATCGCCCGCCTGGGGCGCCCGGCGATTGTGTTCGCACCCAACAAGACGTTGGCAGCGCAGCTGTACAGCGAGTTTCGCGAATTCTTCCCGAAGAACGCGGTCGAGTACTTCGTCAGTTACTACGACTACTACCAGCCTGAAGCCTATGTGCCGCAGCGGGACCTGTTCATTGAAAAGGACAGCGCGATCAACGAGCACATCGAGCAGATGCGGCTGAGCTGCACCAAGAGCATCTTGGAGCGGCGCGACGTGGTGGTGGTGGCCACGGTCTCAGCCATTTACGGCATCGGTAAACCCGAGAGCTACCACCAGATGGTGATGCTGCTGCGGGTGGGCGACAAGCTGGGCCAGCGTGACCTGATCGCCCAGTTGGTGCGCATGCAATATGCGCGTAACGAGGCCGATTTTTCGCGCGGCAAGTTCCGTGTGCGCGGCGACACGATTGACGTGTTCCCGGCCGAACACAGCGAGATGGCGATCCGCATCGAGCTGTTCGACGACGAAGTTGAAACCCTGCAACTGTTTGACCCGCTCACCGGCAAGGTGCGGCAGAAGATCCCGCGCTTCACGGTGTACCCCAGCAGCCATTACGTGACCCCGCGCGAGCAGGTGCTGAGCGCGGTGGAGGCCATCAAGGAAGAGCTGCGCGACCGGGTGAAAGAGCTGGTGGGCATGGGCAAGCTGGTGGAAGCCCAGCGGCTGGAGCAGCGCACCCGGTTTGACCTGGAAATGCTGGCCGAGGTGGGCCACTGCAAAGGCATTGAAAACTACTCGCGCCACCTCTCAGGCAGCGCACCGGGCGAGCCCCCAAGCACGCTCACCGACTACCTGCCCAAAGACGCCATGATGTTTCTGGACGAAAGCCATGTGCTGATCGGCCAGTTTGGTGGCATGTACAACGGTGACCGCGCCCGCAAAACGACGCTGGTGGAATACGGCTTTCGCCTGCCCAGCGCGCTGGACAACCGGCCACTCAAGTTCGACGAATTTGAGCAGCGCATGCGCCAGGTGGTGTTTGTGTCAGCCACGCCGGCCGATTACGAAAAAACCCACGCGGGCCAGGTGGTCGAGCAACTGGTGCGCCCCACCGGCCTGGTGGACCCGGAACTCGAAGTGCGGCCCGCTACCCACCAGGTGGACGATGTGCTGCAGGAAATCCGCATCCGCGTGGAGAAAAACGAGCGTGTGCTCATCACCACGCTGACCAAGCGCATGGCCGAGCAGCTGACCGACTACCTGACCGAGAACGGCGTGAAGGTGCGCTATGTGCACAGCGATGTGGACACCGTGGAACGGGTGGAAATATTGCGCGACCTGCGATTGGGCGCGTTTGATGTGCTGGTGGGCATCAACCTGCTGCGCGAGGGCATTGACATTCCCGAGGTGTCGCTGGTGGCCATCCTGGACGCTGACAAGGAGGGCTTTTTGCGCTCCGAGCGCAGCCTGATCCAGACCATTGGTCGCGCCGCGCGCAACCTCAACGGGCGCGCCATTCTCTACGCCGACCGCGTCACCGAGTCGATGCGCAAGGCGATGGACGAAACCAACCGCCGCCGCGCCAAACAGATCGCGCACAACCTGGCCATGGGCATCACGCCCAAGGCGCTCAACAAGCGCATCAAAGACCTGATTGATGGTGTGTACAGCGAAAAGGCCGGCAAAGAAGCCGACCGCCTGGCCGCCGAGAGCGCGCACCGGGCCAGCATTGAAGACATGAGCGAAAAAGATGTGGCGCGGGAAATCAAGCGCCTGGAAAAGCTCATGCTGGAGCATGCGCGCAACCTGGAGTTTGAGAAGGCCGCCACCGTGCGCGACCAATTGAGTCGCCTGAAGACACAGTTGTTCGGCGCCGCCGGCATGGACAACGTGGCCTGAGCGGGCAGAAGATTGGCCTCATGCTTGCTTACGAGGTGCCGGAGGCAGCAGCTCCGTCCCGCCCGAAAAACGCGTCACGCTGCTTCACCCGGATGGGCTTTTTCATGAAGCCCATCCACATCAACATCACTGCATGGCCAACCGCAGTTCGGACGGGCACACACACATCGACCCGATCCAAGAAATCCGCGTTTTCGCTGGTCATGGTGATCCACCCCACGAGGTTGGGAGAGGGCACGGAACAGCGTTCAACTGCGGGCGTTCGAAGCCGGCGTCCAGTTTTTTTCGATAGCCTGTCGTGGTACCCACGTTGAACTCAGCTTTCAACCGCGAGGGCAGCGGCTGGCGTGTTCAGCAATGAGTCTCATACCGAGAGGCCAGGCTTGGCCTGGAAAAATGGGTTAACAAACCACGTTTGTCTTGGACAAAAATGAATAGACCCGTTACAATGCCGACCAAATCACTAGGCTTTGCTGTATACTCGACGAAAACAGTCGGGAAAGCCTTCGATGTATCGGCCCAGCGCATGGGCAGGGTGGGCGGAGCAGAGGTTCACGGGGCGTTCTTCTCGTGAATCAACCAACGACGGTCAAGCCAACATTCAAGGAGCTTGAAAATGCGCCTCACGACAAAAGGCCGCTTTGCGGTCACCGCCATGATTGACCTGGCCCTGCGCCAGAACAACGGTCCTGTCACGCTGGCGGCCATAAGCCAGCGCCAGCAAATCTCGCTGTCCTACCTGGAGCAGCTGTTCGGCAAGCTGCGCCGCCACGAGTTGGTGGAGTCCACGCGCGGCCCGGGTGGCGGCTACACGCTGGGCCGCAAGGCAGCAGAAATCACCGTGGCCGACATCATCGTGTCGGTGGACGAACCGATTGACGCCACACAGTGCGGTGGCAAAGAAAACTGCCTCGGTGAAGGCAGCCGCTGCATGACGCACGAGTTGTGGGCTGCTTTGAACTCGAAGATGGTGGACTTTCTCGACTCGGTGTCGCTGCAATCCCTGGTGGACGATCAGCTGGCCAAGGGCCTGGTGGTTGAGAACATCCCCATGATAAAGCGAGCCATTTCGAGTCCGTCGGTGGTCAAGCCGATCAGGGTCAATGCACCCAATTCGGTGTTTGCCCTGGGCGCAGCCTTCTCGAAGTAAGCGCCTGGGTCGTTAGCAGGTAACCGGATGACCGCAACGGTCAGCCGAGTGCCTTGCAGCGCCATGGCCAAGTGCCGCACCTATTCACAATGCCCGCCCATTCATAGAGCCAGACATGACCACGCCACATTTCCCGATCTACATGGACTACAGCGCGACCAATCCCTGCGATCCGCGGGTGGTAGATGCGATGATCCCCTGGCTGCGCGAACATTTTGGCAACCCGGCGTCGCGCAGCCACGCCTGGGGCTGGGAAGCTGAAAAGGCGGTGGAAGCCGCCCGCGATCAGGTTGCCGCACTGATCGGCGCCGATCCACGCGAAATCGTCTGGACCAGTGGTGCCACCGAGTCCAACAACTTGGCCTTGAAGGGCGCAGCGCACTTCTACAAGACCAAGGGTAAGCACATCATTACGGTGAAAACCGAGCACAAGGCCGTGCTCGACACCTGCCGTGAGTTGGAGCGGCAGGGGTTCGAGGTGACCTACCTCGATGTGCAAGCTGATGGTTTGGTGAGCCTGGACACGTTCAAGGCGGCTATCCGTCCCGACACCATTCTGGCTTCGGTTATGTTTGTGAACAACGAAATTGGCGTTATTCAGGACATTGCTGCGCTGGGGGCTGTTTGCCGCGAAAAGGGCGTGATCTTCCACTCCGACGCCGCGCAGGCCACGGGCCGTGTAGACATCGACATCAAGAACCTGCCGGTAGATTTGATGAGCTTGACCAGCCACAAAACCTACGGGCCCAAGGGGATCGGCGCACTGTTTGTGCGCCGCAAACCCCGCGTGCGCATTGAGGCGCAGATGCACGGTGGTGGCCACGAGCGCGGCATGCGCTCGGGCACGCTGCCCACTCATCAGTGTGTGGGCATGGGCGAGGCCTACCGCATCGCCAAGGAAGAAATGCACGCTGAAAACCAGCGCATCCGTGCCCTGCATGACCGCATGGTGGCTGGCCTCAAGGACATTGAAGAGGTGTTTATCAACGGCCACGAGACCCAGCGCGTGCCGCACAACCTGAACATGAGCTTCAACTACGTCGAGGGCGAGTCGTTGATCATGGGCATCAAAGGCCTTGCAGTTTCAAGCGGTTCGGCATGCACCTCGGCCAGTCTGGAGCCCAGCTACGTGCTGCGCGCCCTGGGCCGCAGCGACGAGTTGGCTCACAGCAGCCTGCGCATGACGATTGGCCGGTGGACAACGGAAGAAGAGGTCGACTACGCGATCGCCACCATCAAGGAAAACGTGGCCAAGCTGCGCGAGCTGTCCCCTTTGTGGGAAATGTTCAAAGACGGAATTGACCTGTCCACCATCCAGTGGGCGGCACACTGAAGGAGAAATACCATGGCTTATTCTGAAAAAGTGGTTGACCACTACGAAAACCCACGTAACGTTGGCTCGTTCGACAAAGGCGACGAATCGGTAGGGACGGGTATGGTCGGTGCGCCTGCGTGCGGTGATGTGATGAAACTGCAGATCAAGGTCAACCCCAGCACCGGCGTCATTGAGGATGCCAGGTTCAAAACCTATGGCTGCGGCTCGGCCATTGCCTCTTCGTCGCTTGTGACCGAGTGGGTCAAAGGCAAAACGCTGGACCAGGCTGCTGCGCTGAAAAACAGCGAAATCGCCGAAGAGCTGGCGTTGCCACCCGTGAAAATTCACTGCTCCATCCTGGCCGAAGACGCCATCAAGGCGGCGGTGGATGACTACCGCAAGAAACACCTCGTTTGAGGCCTGGCGCTCGGGTGGCTGTGCTGCATGTTCATGCACGCCAAAGCCAAATGTACGCCACCGTTCCCGTCACGCACAATGCTGAACGCCCACCCATGGCGTAACACACATGTCCATTTCGATTTCTGAAGCTGCTGCAAGGCACGTCACCCGCTACATCACTAAGCGGGGTAAAGGTGTAGGCGTGCGCCTGGGCGTGAAAACCACCGGCTGTTCTGGTTTGGCTTACAAGCTGGAATACGCCGACGAAATCGCGCCAGAAGATGTGGTGTTTGAGGACAACGGCGTCAAGGTGTTGGTCGATCCGAAAAGCTTGGCTTACATCGACGGCACCCAGCTCGACTTCGTGCGTGAAGGCTTGAATGAAGGGTTCCGCTTCAACAACCCCAATGAGCGGGATCGCTGCGGCTGCGGTGAGAGCTTCCGGATTTGATCCGTTCTGCGCCGTCCCTCAAGCCGCCTGCGCAGTGTGTGTCGGCGGCTTTTCGCTTTTCGGCCTGCTGCGTAGCATTTCCACCCCGTTTTTCGCCTTCCCATGAACCTGCTGTCCAACGATTTTGAAATTTTTGGTGTGCCCGTGCAGTTTGCGCTGGACCGTGCCGCCCTGGACGAGCGTTGGAAAGACCTGCAGCGCGAAGCCCATCCAGACCGTTTCACCACCGCCAATGCACTGGCACAGCGCCAAGCGATGCAGTGGTCGGTGCGTATCAACGAGGCTTACCAGCGCCTCAAAGATCCGCTCAAGCGAGCAGCCTATCTGTGCGAGCTGAATGGCGCGCCCATTCAGGCCGAAAACAACACGGCCATGCCATCTGCGTTTTTGATGCAGCAAATGCAGTGGCGGGAAGACCTGGAAGAGGCCAGCGGTGCTGCAGATCTGGAGCACATGGCTGAGGACGTGGCCCAGACGCGCCGAAACATGCTGCTAAGTTTGCAGCGCACCGCCGACGAAGATCACAATTTTCTCGAACTGGCTCGGCAGGTCAGAGCCCTTATGTTTGTTGAGCGCTTTGCGCGCGACGTTGAGAGCCGGCTTGATCAACTGGGACAATAGCCAGTGTTGATACTGGCGCTTTGCGCAGTATGCCAGTCCCGATTTTCAGTACCTACAAGAACACGATCCCATGGCGCTTTTGCAGATTTCCGAACCCGGCCAGTCCCTCGACCCGCATCAGCGCCGCGTGGCGGTGGGCATTGACCTTGGTACCACACATTCGCTGGTGGCTGCGGTGCGCCATGGTGTGTCCGAGTGCTTGCCAGACGCCCAAGGTCAGGTCATTTTGCCCAGCGTGGTGCGTTACCTCGACCCGGCCCAGGGCAACTCGGGCCGACAAATCGGTTTTGATGCCCTGGCCGCACAGGTGGATGATCCGGCCAACACCATCAGTTCGGTGAAACGGCTCATGGGCCGCACCCGCGCGCAGGTGGTGGATGCAGACAAACTGCCCTACACGGTGGTGGACGATCAGGGTATGGCGGTGGTTGAAACCACCGCAGGCCGCAAGACGCCCATGGAAGTCAGTGCCGAAATTTTGGCCGCGCTGCGCTTCCGTGCTGAAGACAGTTTTGACGATGACCTGTACGGTGCCGTCATCACGGTGCCGGCCTACTTCGACGACGCCCAGCGGCAGGCCACAAAAGACGCTGCCCAACTCGCCGGCATCAACGTGCTGCGTCTCATCAACGAACCCACGGCCGCCGCCATTGCCTACGGCCTCGACAACGGGTCTGAAGGTATCTACGCCATCTACGATCTTGGCGGGGGCACCTTCGACATCTCCATCCTGCGGCTGACCCAAGGTGTATTTCAAGTGATGGCCACCGGTGGTGACTCGGCCTTGGGGGGCGACGACTACGACCAGGCGCTGGCCGCCTGGGTGCTGGCGCAGCAGGGCGTGGCGGTCGCGCTGTCGGCCTCCGAACGCGCTGCACTGCATGCCGAGGCCCGCCGCTGCAAAGAGGCGCTTTCAGCGGTGGAACCCGCTGGCAGTGTTGCCTTCACCGCGAACATCGCCGGTCAGCAACTGAACCAGGCGGTGACGAAGGCGCAGTTTGAGGCCTGCACGGCCCCGCTCACGGCCCGCACCATGGCGGCGGTGCGAAAAGTCTTGCGCGATGCGGGCATCACCAAGGACGACGTCAAGGGCGTCGTCATGGTGGGTGGCTCCACGCGAATGCCGGTGATTCGCAGCGCTGTGGGTGCGTTCTTTGGCCAGGAACCGCTGACCAATCTGAACCCCGACGAAGTGGTGGCACTGGGCGCCGCCATACAGGCCAACGCCTTGGCCGGCAACAGCCGAGACGGCGACTTGCTGTTGCTCGACGTGATCCCGCTGTCACTGGGCATCGAGACCATGGGCGGGTTGGTGGAGCGCATCGTGCCGCGCAACAGCCCCATTCCCACCGCGCTGGCGCAAGACTTCACCACCTACCAGGATGGTCAGACTGCGCTGGCCCTGCACGTGGTGCAGGGCGAACGCGACCTGGTGGCCGACTGCCGAAGCCTGGCGCGTTTTGTCTTGCGTGGCATTCCGCCCATGGCCGCCGGCGCGGCCCGTATTCGCGTTAGTTTTACTGTCGATGCGGACGGTTTGCTGTCGGTGGCTGCGAAAGAGCAGGGCAGTGGCGTGGAGGCGCGGGTCGATGTGAAGCCCGCTTACGGCCTGTCCGACGAACAGATCGCCGCCATGTTGCAGGACAGCTTTGCCACCGCCCAGCAAGACATTGCCGCGCGGGCCCTGATGGAAGCCCGCGTGGACGCCGACCGGATGATCGTCGCTACCCGCAGCGCATTGGCGGGTGACGCCGATCTGCTTGAACCCGCCGAGCGCCAGACCATCGATACACTCATGGGCCAACTCACCCAGAGCCTGGCCAGCACCGATGCTGCCGTGATTGAAGCCGCTACCGACGCACTGGCCAAAGGCACCGAGGCCTTTGCTGCCATGCGCATGAACCGGGGTATTCAACGGGCCCTCGCTGGCAAAAAACTCGAAGAAGTCTGAAGGGCGCCCCAGCTCAGACGCACAGGAAACCCTATGCCGATCATCAAAATACTGCCCCACCCCGAATACTGCCCTCAGGGCGCTCAAGTCAGCGCCCCGGCGGGTACTTCCATCTGCGAAGCTCTGCTGGACAACAACATCCCCATCGAACACGCCTGTGACATGGTGTGTGCGTGCACCACCTGCCACATCATTGTGCGCGAGGGTTTCAGCAGCCTCAATGAGTTGGATGAAAATGAGGAAGACTTGCTCGATAGAGCCTGGGGCTTGGAGCCGCAGTCACGACTGTCTTGCCAAGCCATTCTGGCGCAGCAAGATGTGACGATTGAGATTCCCAAGTACTCGATCAACCACGCCAAAGAAGGTCGCTGACCCGCTTTCGATCTGATTCTCATGAGAAAAGCACATGCGTCAAATCGTTCTTGACACCGAAACCACCGGCCTGTCTGCCGAAAACGGCGACCGGATCATTGAAATCGGCTGTGTGGAGCTGCTCAACCGCAAGCTCACCGGTAACAACCTGCATTTTTACGTCAACCCCGAGCGCGACAGCCACGAAGACGCGCTAAAAGTGCACGGAATAAGCAACGAATTTTTGCGCGACAAGCCTAAGTTTGGACAAATTGCCGACGAGTTGCTGGACTACCTGCGTGACGCTGAATTGATCATTCACAACGCTCCGTTCGACATCAGCTTCCTGAATAAAGAGCTTGAGCGCCTGGGCCGTCCGCCATTGAAGACCATCATCGGTCAGGTGACAGACAGCCTGGTGATGGCCAAGGAAATGTTCCCGGGCAAGCGCAATGGCCTGGACGCCTTGTGTGACCGACTCGGGGTAGACAACTCGGGTCGAACCTTGCACGGGGCCTTGCTCGATGCCGAGTTGCTGGCCGACGTCTACATCAATATGACCCGCGGCCAGGATGCATTGTTGATGGACCTGGAGACGTCGGTAGTCCAGGGCGGCGAGGTGCTGATGATCGACCTCAGTCGCATTGAATTGCCCGTGATCCTTGCCAGCGAGTTGGAAGCTCAGGCGCATGAAGACGTGTTGATCGACCTCGATAAAGCTTGCAAAGGAGAAGCGGTGTGGCGACAGATGCAAGTGGCTTGATGGGGCTATCCAGTCATCAGCTACTTTGAAAAAAACGATCCTTCTCGAAAGACCTCAAAAAAACGCTATAATTTGAGACTTCCAAGCGTTCAGAAGTCAAATTTGGGCGGTTAGCTCAGCGGTAGAGCACTGCCTTCACACGGCAGGGGTCGCAGGTTCGAACCCTGCACCGCCCACCAGACATCAGCCTCGTATTTCATTGATTTACGAGGCTTTTTTCTTTATGGGACGCTGACTTGGTTTTTGCTGAGTAGCCCGCTTTTGCTTTTTGGCACAAATTTGTCACTCCAATTTTTTGGAGTGTTTATGTCTGCGATCCGTAAACGCAGCGACTACCAGCACCAGGCAATCGTCCCTTTGACCCAAGAAACCCCCACTAGAACGCCCTTGGGCGTGCTGGGGGCGCACCTGGCAAGTGCTTCCCATGAAGACAGTTTGCAGCTATGCCGGCAGAGAATTTGTCTGCTCATTGATTGCTGATTCAGCGAGCAAATCAAGTGCCAAAGCGATGCGTGCTTTGACTGGGGACAGGCTGGAGACCTCGGACAAGAGTTGCTTGGAATGGGTCAGCACTCGACCACGTGCACAACGACTGGTTCGAACCACGCGAATCCCGAGGGCCTGGGCCTCACACAAAGCCGTTTCGAGACGGCCATGTACGGTCCCATTTCCGGTCCCAGCCACAACAATGCCGCACAATGGGTGTTCAGGATGTGCGAGGAAGTATGACGACAAGGCCCGCACCACGTTGCCGTCCGCGTCGGCATGGCTGGTAAGCAGTGCGACATAAGGCAGGTTGCCCACCGATTCGATTTGCTGGCAGGCAACGGTATGAAAAGGGCCTGCTTCGCAAGCCGTGGGCCAGTTGCGAAATAACCGCACCTCACCCTGTTCAACGCGGCCCAGTGGACCTGCGTCACCCGAATCGAAAGCATCCACTTGATAAGTGTGCATTTTGGTCACGTCAATGGCGCTGTGAATAGAGCCTGCGCAAACTACCACCACCCCTTGAGCGCCAGTATGGCGAGCGACCACCACTGCGTCGTGTAGATTTTGTGGCCCATCGGGCATCAAGGCCGTTGATGGACGCATCGCACAGGTCATCACGACAGGCTTGGATGGACGCAACACTGTCTGGAGAAAGAAAGCCGTTTCTTCGAGGGTGTCGGTACCGTGGGTAATGACGATAGAAGTCACATCAGGCCGCTCCAGATGAAAGGCAACGCGCGCGAGCAGCGTCTTCCATACCGAAAATCCCATGTCTTTGCTGTCAATCTGTACCACCTGCTCCACATCAAGGGCCAGGTCATTCAATGTTGGAACTGCTGCCACGAGATCCCCGATCCCGACCTGCCCCGCGACGTACCCTACGTTGTCAGAAGCTAGGGGTGCTCGTCCCGCGATAGTGCCACCTGTGCCCAGAATCACCAGAGTATTGGCTGGGTGCTTTTGCTTCGTTTCATTTTTCACTTGCCAAGTCCTTCAGAGTGAATAAAATCACAGTGCTGTATATAAATACATGTCAACCAGCGCAATCAGTTGATTGCGCCTTAACTTTCTTTGTTTCCGAATGACAACCGCGTTCTCATGAGCGCCCTTGAAGAGGTTCATCATGCTTGAGTCTGCATCCTACCCAGCCAAACTCACGGCGCGCCAGCAGCAGATCCTGGAACTGATCCAAAACGCGATTGCGCGCACTGGTGCTCCACCCACGAGGGCCGAGATTGCCACCGAGTTGGGGTTTAAATCTGCCAACGCGGCTGAAGAGCACCTCCAGGCCCTGGCCAGAAAGGGGGTGATTGAGCTTGTCAGTGGCACATCTCGCGGCATTCGGCTGCGTACCGAAGACCTACAGTCGATCAATGAATCACGCGGGCGCCAGCTTACACTGCCGCTCCCCAGTCTTTCCCAGCTTATGCTGCCCCTCATTGGTCGTGTGGCGGCCGGTTCGCCCATCCTCGCTCAAGAGCATGTCGACCAGACTTACTTCGTGGAGCGCAGCCTGTTCCACCGTATACCGGACTACTTGCTCAAGGTACGGGGTATGTCTATGCGCGATATCGGCATCATGGACGGTGACTTGCTCGCGGTGCAGTCAACCAAAGAGGCCAAGAATGGCCAGATTGTGGTGGCGCGACTGGGCGATGACGTGACCGTTAAACGCTTCATGCGGCGTCAACACCTGATCGAACTGCATGCCGAAAATCCTGATTACAAAACCATCGTGGTCGAACCCGGCGAGCCCTTTGAGATTGAGGGACTCGCCGTAGGTCTGATCCGAAACAGCTTCCAAGTCTGACGGCTCAAGGCTCATGTCGCTCCAGCAGGTGGCGGGCGTTTGGTCTTGATGGCAGCCTCAACTGCCTGGGAGATCCAACCCTGCATGGGCGATTTCATTCGCAATCCTGCCTATGTTCAACCCCATTTTGGAGTTTCACATGGGAATCCGTTTCATCACCAACTCCTGGCGCGCGCCACTTCAGTTGATCGACAGTTGGCTGCCCACCCCAGCCGTTACGACAAAATCGCAGGTCACTCCCAAGCTTGTCCAAATGTTTGCTCGGGCAGGTTGGCTTGGCCGTACCGTCATGGGCACATCGCTGCCGGTTGCTCGGCCAGCCCAGACCGATCCTGTATCGGCATCTCCACCTTGCAGGGTGCGTGTACTGCGCAAGGCTGACGCTGCAACCAGTTGCCGCAGCGACGCACGAGTGGTCATTTCTGGCCGTATCAGTGATGTGTGTGCTGAATTAGAAAGGCTGGCTGCCCTGGAGAATCGGACGCACAGGACTAAACGTGGGTAGAGGAGTCAAGAACATCTTTTGCTTGAGGATCTGTTTCTGCATGGACAGTCACACCTGAGGCACACTTCATGCGGTCACAATAGGTGCCATGAATATTGTGATTCTTGATGACTATCAGGACGCCGTCCGCAAGCTGCGTTGCGCCGAGAAGCTGGAGCCCTATCCAGCCAAGGTGTTCACCAATACGGTCAAGGGTGTAGGTCAGCTGTCTGTGCGTTTGCGCGATGCGGACATAGTGGTCCTCATTCGTGAGCGAACCCAGGTGACGCGACAACTTATCGAGAAGTTGCCTCGTCTGAAATTGATCGCCCAAACTGGTCGTGTAGGCCCCCACCTTGATGTCGCCGCATGCACCGAAAGGGGTATCGCAGTGGCAGAGGGAGTGGGTTCACCCGTGTCTACAGCGGAGCTGACCTGGGCCTTGATCATGGCCTCAATGCGACGCATTCCGCAATACGTGGCAAACCTAAAACACGGCGCATGGCAGCAATCAGGGCTCAAGTCTTCGTCAATGCCCGTTAATTTTGGCTTGGGCATGGTGCTCAGGGGAAAGACATTGGGTATCTGGAGCTATGGCCGCATAGGTTCATTGGTCGCAGGTTACGGCCGGGCGTTCGGCATGCGCGTCATGGTTTGGGGTAGTGATGCATCGCGAGCCCGAGCCGCTGCGGACGGCTACGACGTGGCGACCAGCAAGGATGTTTTTTTTGAAACGGCCGATGTGCTCTCACTGCACCTTCGGCTGGTTGAAAGTAATGTTGGATGTGTGACGCTGGAGGACCTCTCGCGAATGAAGCCTTCATCTCTCCTTGTCAATACCTCGCGTGCAGAACTCATTGCGCCAGAGGCCTTGCTGGCCGGCTTGAACCGTGGACGACCCGGCATGGCTGCCGTCGATGTCTTCGAGTCCGAACCGATTTTGCAGGGTCACGCTCTCCTAAGGCTCGAGAACTGTATCTGTACTCCTCATATCGGTTATGTTGAGCAGGATAGTTATGAGTCCTACTTTGCCTCGGCTTTTGAGAACATAGTCAATTACATAAAAGGCACGCCGATCAATATCGTTAACCCGGGGGCTCTTCAGGTTCGGCGGTGAGTCGGGTCACAGCCGCTCTGGCCACCGTTGGGCACGTTGCGAAAGGTTTTTGCCAGGCGCTTCGTGGCATATTGCACGTACGACCTGGCAGTTGAAACAACTCCGAATCAATTCGCGGCAGACCTCTACTTGCGCCGCACGGCGCGGCGTTTCCTGCCGACGCACCCTTCGTCTGCTGCGATGCCTGGCAGGCTCTGCGTCGGTTTGACGCCGCAGTGGCTTGGTGTCAGCGGATGTCGGCTGTGAATTTCCAGGCCGTTTTTTGCCAAGCCAAAACCTCTTCGCCCAGCAGCCATGCAGACTGTGGGTATCGTTTGGCCCAACCTGGGTTGGTGGACAGTTTGAAAGCGCCCGGCTTGAAGTTGAGTTTGACCGACTCGTGTTCTGGCATCTGTCGGGCGTGGCACAGAAGCACCGCTAAGCGCAGGCTCATGAGTTGCTTGGCGAAAAGCTCGTCGTTCAGTGACTGATCCAGTTTGCGCAGTTTGCCACGCTGGCCCAGCACCAGTTGGCTCATGCGGTGCAGTTCAGGTAACGAAAAGCCCGGAGCATCGACGTTGTCCAGGATGTAGGCGCCGTGGTGGTGAGACCTGTCATGCGATATGTGCGTGCCGATCTCGTGCAGTCGTGCGGCCCAAGCCAGCTTTTGCGAATAACGTTCGTTTTGCGTATCCAGCGTCTCAATTTGGGCAAACAGCGCTGTGCTCACGGCGCTGACGCGCTGCGCCTGCGCTTCGTCGACCGAAAAGCGTGCGGCCAGCCATTGCACTGTGCGCTCGCGCACGTCACCACCGTCTGTTTCCCGATCGATCAGATCGTACAGTGCACCATGGCGCAGCGCACCCTGGGCGGGCACCATTTGCTGAATGTCAAAAAGGTCAAAAATCGCGCGCAACACGCTCACGCCGCCGCCGAGCACTGGGCGGCGGTCGTCCTTCAGGCCTTCCATTTTGAGTTGGTCGACATCAACCCCCTTTATCAGGCGCTCCACGAGCCAGTCGAGTCCGGACCGCGTGATGACCCCCGATGCCCAGCCGTTGGCCGCCAGCAGGTCCGCCACAGCGCCTACTGTTCCTGACGAGCCATACGCCACGCTCCACTTTGATGGAGGGAAATTGTCCAGCGCTTGGTCAAGCACCGCCTTTGCTGCAATTTCAGACGTTTTGAACGCAGCCATGGTGAACTGGCCTTTGGGGAAATAGCGGGTTGACCAAGCCACGCTGCCCAGGTGGTAGGACTCCATGAGGTTGGCCTGGTAGCCCTGACCCAGAATCATCTCCGTGGACCTGCCCCCGATGTCGACCACCAGCCGTTTCTCGTCTGACTGGGGTAACAAGCGCGAAACCCCCTGATAAATGAGGCGCGCTTCTTCATGCCCGGAAACCACTTCAATCACAAAGCCCAGAATGGTCTGGGCTTTCTGCAGGAATTCATCGCGGTTGTTAGCCTCTCGCAGGGTTTGTGTGGCGACAGCACGCACTTGCTGTTTCTTGAACCCGTGCAGACGCTCTGCAAAGCGTGCCAGGCATTCCCAGCCGCGCTCCATGGCAGCTAAGCTCAGATTTTTGTCTTCATCCAGGCCGTTGCCCTGCCGGACGGTTTCCTTGATGTATTCAATCCGCTCGATATGACCCGAGTGGTAGCGACCAATTTCAAGCCGGAAGCTGTTGGAGCCGAGGTCGATGGCGGCGAGTAGGGTACCGTTTTGCATGGGGATTCGGGACTGGCCAAAACACTCAGGCCAGTATTGCGGAGATCGTTGGATTGCACGGATTGTGACGCATCGAAAGCCCCTGGATCCTGCTCCGTTGATCCGCTGAGCTTGTTCCAAGGCGCCATGTGAATCCATCGATAGGCACTGATGCATTAAAAAATGGTTACTGGCAAGCCGTTTTGAAAAAAATCAAGCAGGAAAACTCTCAAAGACTCCGCATCGCCGAGCAAACTGCTCGTCACAGCAGTCCAGTCAGTTGAGGCCTTGGGTGGTTCGTGCTCGTTGAAGTAGCGTCAGGCCGCGCCAGCAACAAAAGAAGAGGCCAGGGTGACTGCGCGGCCTGGGGTGGGCGCCGAGCTGTTGGCTTGGGTTGGTGCGCTTGCCGGCGATCTGTGGCCTGATGATCGCCAAACCGACGACTGGAAAAGGGGTGGGCTCTGGCGGCTATTGCTAACGCATTACTGATAGCAAAGTGACACATGCGCCGCGAGGTAAGAGGCCAGACTGCCCGCCCCACCGTTGAGCACTTCCAGGGTAAATTTCATAGGCTTTTTTTCTGCCCGAGCCTATGGCTTTGAACAAACTGTGCGTTTTGTCAAGCGAGCCGGGTAATGAAGGTCGGCGTGGTTTGCTCGCGGCGTTCAGGCATTCTTTTGAAATGCCTGGGTGCGAGCGGGTTCTTGTGGTTCATGGAGATGTCATGGCCGCGAAGAGCCAAGCAGTCGGATGCATGCTCCCATAGGACTCCGACAGACATTCGGGGCATCTCATGCGTCGCGTCGGTCGTTCAGCTGTTTTGTGACTGTCACGATCTTGTCACATTGAATCCCTAAAGTTCAATTTGTGAATTTGCTTCAACAACCGAAAGGATTCTCATGAACACCAAACGTACCCTGCTCAAGACCGTGGCTGCTGCCGCGTTCGCGTCTTTCGCCATGGGCTCTGCCCTGGCTGCGGATATCACCGGCGCTGGCGCCACATTCCCGTTCCCCATTTACGCTAAGTGGGCTGAGGCCTACAAAAAAGAAACTGGTGTTGGCCTGAACTACCAGTCCATCGGTTCGTCGGGCGGTATTCGCCAGATCCGCGCCAAAACGGTGGCTTTCGGTGCCACCGATGCCCCGGTGTCGGGCGCCGACCTGGATAGGGACGGTATGGTGCAGTTCCCCGCCATCATTGGTGGTACCGTGCCTGTCTTCAACCTGACCGGCTTCGCCAAGGGTGAGTTGCGTGTCACGGGCCCTGTGTTGGCCGAAATGTTCATGGGCAAGATCAGCAAGTGGAACGACCCCAAGCTGGCCGCTTTGAACCCCGGCAAGAAGCTGCCTGACACAACCATCACCGTGGTGCACCGCGCCGACGGTTCGGGTACCACCTTCAACTGGACCGACTACCTGGCCACGGTCAGCAAGGACTGGCTTGATACCGTGGGCCGTGGCGCTGCCGTCAAGTGGCCAGCTCCCACCTCCATTGGTGGCCGTGGCAACGAAGGCGTTGCAGCCTTGGTGAGCCGCACCAGCGGTTCCTTGGGTTATGTGGAATACGCCTACGCCAAGCGCAACAACATCCCCGTGATGGCGCTGCAGAACAAAGATGGCAACTTCGTGATGCCCAGCGATGATGCTTTCGCTGCTGCGGCTGCCGGTGCTGACTGGTTCAGCGTGCCTGGCATGGGTTTGTCGATCGTGAACCAGGCGGGCGCACAGGCCTACCCGGTGTCCACGGCCTCTTTTATCCTGATGTACAAGGAGCCAAGCAACAAAGTTGAAAGCGCCGAAGTGCTGAAGTTCTTCGACTGGGCTTTCAAGAACGGCAAGGGCATGGCAGCTGAGTTGGACTACGTGCCACTGCCTGACGCTCTGACCGCCCAGATCCGCCAGCGCGTTTGGTCGCAAATCAAAAACAAGTAATTGTTGTTCGGAGGGCCTGCCAAGTCGGGCCCCAAGCCACCGCCGCCTTGAAAAGGTAGGCGGTGGTTTGCTGTTCCCTTCTGGTTAAATCAGGGATCCTGTATGACTGCCACCGCGACCATGAAATCGTCCCATAAAACCTCGTCCTCCTCTTCCGATCTGCCCAGTGCCTCCATGGCGGCCGTGGCGAAGAAGCAGCGATTGCAAGACAGCATTTTCCACCGCTTGACGCAGACGTTCTCGCTGCTGGTGCTGGCGGCGCTGGTGGGCATCATCGTCTCGCTGTTCTACAACGCTTGGCCCACGTTCGCCAAGTTTGGTGCCCACTTCCTCTGGTATGTCGAGTGGGACATCGTCAACGAAGAGTTTGGTGCTGCGATCTCCATCGTCGGCACCGTGCTCAGCGCCGGCATTGCCCTGCTGCTGGCTGTTCCGCTGGCCTTTGGTATTGCGGTGTTTTTGACCGAAACCTGCCCCGTCTGGCTACGTCGCCCGCTGGGCACCGCCATTGAATTGTTGGCGGCCGTGCCATCCATCATCTACGGCATGTTTGGCCTGTTTGTGTTTGCGCCGGTGTTTGCCGATTACTTGCAGGTACCCCTGCAAAGCGTGCTGGGCGGCATGCCCCTCGTGGGCTGGTTGTTCGGTGGTGCCACCAACGGCCTGGGCATCATGGCCGCCGGCATCATCCTCGCCTTCATGGTGCTCCCGTTTGTGGCTGCGGTCATGCGCGATGTGTTTGAAATCACCCCACCGATTTTGCGCGAGTCGGCCTATGGCTTGGGTTGCACCACCTGGGAAGTGGTGGGCAAGGTGGTGCTGCCTTACACCCAGAAGGGCGTGATCGGCGGCGTCATGCTCGGCCTGGGCCGAGCACTGGGAGAAACCATGGCGGTGACATTCGTGATTGGCAACGCCAACCGCATGCCGGGTTCGCTTTTCTCACCCGGAACGTCCATTGCCTCGGTTCTTGCCAACGAGTTTGGCGAGGCCGAAGGCCTGCATTTCAACACCCTGTTTGCCCTGGGCTTCCTGCTGTTCTGCATCACGTTTGTGGTGCTGGCTATGGCCAAACTGTTGATCATGCGGGCCGAAAAGGCCAAGGGTACCTAAGGCGGCCTGCCGCGCCCCTGCAGCACACAAGCAAAGAACACCACCATGCAACTGAACTCCACCCCCCTGTACCGCCGCCGCCAGCGCACCAACTTGATTGGGCTGACGCTTTCGATGGGCGCCATGACCTTGGGCCTCATCGCACTGCTCTGGATCCTTTTTGTGCTGTTTTCCAACGGCATCGCAGCGCTTGAAGTCAGCCTGTTCACGCAGGACACGCCTGCCCCCGGTTCTGAAGGCGGCGGTTTGCGCAACGCGATCGTTGGCAGTCTGATGATCGTTGGCCTTGCGGTGCTGGTGTCCACGCCCATCGGCATCCTTGCTGGCATCTACCTCGCCGAGTACGGGGACACCAGCAAGACCGCCGAGTTCACCCGGTTTGTGACCGACATCATGCTGTCGGCACCCAGCATCGTGCTGGGCCTGTTTGTTTATGCCGTCGCTGTGGCCACGGTGGGCAACTTTTCGGGCTACGCGGGCAGCCTGGCGCTGTCGCTGATCGCGATTCCCGTGGTCATGCGGACCACCGAAAATATGCTGCGCCTGGTGCCCGGTAGTCTGCGTGAGGCGGCTTTTTCGCTGGGCGCGCCCCGCTGGAAAGTATCGACCCTGGTGACGCTGCGCGCCGCCAAGAGCGGTGTCATCACGGGCCTGCTGCTGGCTGTGGCCCGCATCAGCGGCGAGACGGCTCCCTTGCTGTTCACCGCGCTGAACAACCAGTTTTTCAGCACCAACATGGGCGCCCCCATGGCCAACCTGCCGGTGGTGATCTTCCAGTTCGCCATGAGCCCTTACGACAACTGGATTGACCTGGCTTGGGGCGGTGCGCTGCTGATCACCTTGGCCGTGCTGGCTCTCAACATCCTGGCCCGCGTTTTCTTCCGCGAAAAAGTTCGCGCTTAACACCCACACCCGAATTCGGACACCACCATGAACGCTACTGCACTGGCACAAGCTCCTTCCCAAGCGGCTGACAAAACGAAGAAAAACGCGCTGGAGGTTCGCAACCTTGATTTCTACTACGGCAAATTCCAGGGCCTGAAAAACGTCAACCTCGACATCGAAGAACGCAAGGTCACGGCCTTCATCGGCCCATCGGGCTGCGGCAAGTCCACCCTGCTGCGGACCTTGAACCGCATGTACAGCTTGTACCCTGGCCAGCGGGCCGAGGGCGAGATCAATTTCTATGGCCAGAACATTCTGGACCCCAAGCAGGATCTGAACCTGTTGCGCGCCCGCATTGGCATGGTGTTTCAGAAACCCACGCCGTTTCCCATGACCATCTACGACAACATCGCCTTCGGCGTGAAGTTGTACGAAAACCTGAGCAAGGGTGATATGGACGACCGTGTCGAATGGGCGCTGTCCAAAGCCGCGCTGTGGAACGAGGTAAAGGACAAGCTTGGCCAAAACGGCATGAGCCTCTCGGGTGGTCAGCAGCAACGCCTGTGCATTGCGCGCAGCGTGGCTGTGAAGCCTTCGGTTCTGCTGCTGGATGAGCCCACCTCGGCGCTCGATCCGATTTCTACAGGCAAGGTGGAAGAGTTGGTGCACGAACTCAAGAGCGACTACACCATTGCCATCGTCACGCACAACATGCAGCAGGCCGCCCGCTGCAGCGACTACACCGCCTACATGTACCTCGGTGAGCTGATCGAGTTCGGCGCCACCGAGCAGATATTCTTCAAACCCCAGCGCACCGAGACCGAGGATTACATCACCGGTCGTTTCGGCTGATCTGCGCCACCTTGGACGGTTTTGGGTGCCCACCTTTTTGTATCGGGAGAGCTTTCATGAGCGACAAACACATTTCCAGCCAGTTCGACGCCGAGCTGAACTCCATTTCCACACATGTGCTTGAAATGGGCGGCCTGGTGGAATCGCAGTTGCACCAAGCCGTGTACGCGCTGGTGCACCTCAGTTTGGAGTCAGCCCAGCAGGTGATCGAAAACGAAGCAAAAATCAACCAGATGGAAGTGCAGATTGACCACGAGATCATCTCAACCATCGGCCGGCGCCAGCCGACCGCGCGCGACCTGCGTTTTTTGATGGCGATTTCGCGCACCACGCAGAACCTGGAGCGAGCCGGTGACGAGGTGGCGCGCATTGCGCGCATGGTCAAATCGATTATCGAAAGCGGTTCGCCGCGCAACCTGCCCAGTTCCGAGTTGCGTGTGGCCGCTGATCTGGCCGCTGCGTTGCTGCGCAAAACACTTGATTCCTTCGCTCGCCTGGACACCGTCATGGCGGTGGCCATCATCAAAGGTGACGACGAAATTGACCAAGAGTACAACGGCTTTCTTCGCAAGCTCATCACCTACATGGTGGAAGATCCCCGCACCATTTCTCCCAGTCTCAACCTGTTGTTCCTGGCCAAAGCAATCGAGCGCGTGGGCGACCATGCCAAGAACATTGCGGAACAGATCATTTTCATTGTCAAAGGCGAAGATGTGCGCCACACGTCGATGACCAACGTGGAGTCGGTGGCCAGATGAACAGAGTTCACAGCCTGGGGGCCGTGTCATGAGAAAGCTTCCCCGCGTCCTGGTGGTTGAAGACGAGCCCGCCATTGCCGAGCTGATCGCTGTCAACCTGCGCCACAACGGTTTTGCACCCACGGTGGTGTTTGACGGTGCTGCAGCCCAGCGTGAGGTGGACGCTGTGTTGCCCGACGTGATCTTGCTGGACTGGATGTTGCCCGGAGAAAGTGGCGCTGCCCTGGCGCGGCACTGGCGCAAGCAGGAGCGTACAAAAACCGTGCCCATCTTGATGCTCACGGCGCGCAGCGACGAGTCAGACAAGGTGCAGGGGCTTGACGCAGGTGCCGACGACTACATCACCAAACCGTTTTCCACGCAGGAGTTGCTGGCCCGCATCCGCGCAGTGTTGCGCCGGCGTGCGCCAGAGATCATCAACGACTCGGTGCAGGTGGGCGATCTGATGCTCGACGCCGGTACCTATCGCGTCAGCTTTCGCGGGCAGGAGCTGAAGGTCGGGCCGACTGAATTCAAGCTCCTGCACTACCTCATGAAGCATGCCGAGCGGGTACATACCCGTGGTACGCTGCTCGACAAGATATGGGGCGACCATGTCTTTATCGAGGAGCGAACCGTGGATGTGCATGTCAAACGTTTGAGGGAATCTCTGGGCGAAGCCGCCTCCATGGTGGAGACGGTGCGTGGTGCTGGCTATCGCATCACCGCCGTAACGCACACGGGACGCCCGGCACGGGATGCCAGTACACCCGTCGCATGACCCGCCGCGCGGTTGAACTGCTGCTCCTGGTGGCTCTGGGGGCGGTGTGGGGTTGGACTCAAGAGGCGGCTACGTGGACCTTTGCCGGGGCCTTGGTGGGGGCTTTGGTCTGGAGTATGTTTGACGGCCTCCGGGCACGCGATGTCCTGCGGTGGCTCAGCAAGTCCGACGCTGCCCATTCACCGCATGTTTCGGGCATTTGGGGCGAGGTGGTGGAGCGCATCCGCAAGCTCATCAAGAAGCTGGAAAAAAAGGCCCAAAACAGCGATGCCCGGCTGGAGGATTTTCTGGCTGCCATTCAAGCGTCTCCCAACGGTGTGCTCCTGCTCGACTCGGCCGGTCGCATTGAGTGGTCCAACCTGACGGCAGCCGGCCATCTCGGCTTTGATCCCCAGCGCGATCTGGGGCAGTACGTGGCCAATCTGGTGCGCTCTCCAGCTTTTGTTGCTTACCTGGCTGGAGGTGACTTTTCTGCCGAGATCCAGATTGACGGCCCCGGTGTCCGACCTTCACAGCCGTCAAAAATTTCACTGCAGATTCATCCCTATGGCAAAAAACGCAAGCTTTTGCTCACGCGCGACGTGACTGCTGTACGACTCGCCGAAGCCATGCGCCGGGACTTCGTGGCGAACGTTTCGCACGAAATTCGTACACCGCTCACCGTGCTCAGTGGTTTTGTGGAGACCATGCAGAGCATTCCACTGGAAGAGGCCGACCGCGACCGCTACCTGGGGCTGATGAGTCAGCAAGCCCGGCGCATGCAGACGCTGGTAAGTGACCTGCTCACGCTTTCACGCCTTGAAGGGAGTCCGGCACCCGGGCCTGGGGAATGGATTCCCAGCGAAGAGTTGCTGGAGCATGTGATTCAGGAGGCCCGAGGGCTCTCGCAGGCCATCGCCAAGCCCGCCCATGACATTCGAGTGGCTGATGGGCCGGCTTTCTGGGTTTCCGGCGCCAAAACAGAGTTGCTCAGTGCGATGTCCAATCTGTTGAGCAACGCTGTGCGTTACACGCCAGGTGGCGGTCGCATAGAGGCCGGTTGGCGTTTGCGCGAAGACGGTGTAGGTGAGTTTTTCGTCACCGACACCGGCCCTGGCATCGCGGCCGAACACCTGCCCCGGTTGACCGAGCGCTTCTACCGCGTGGATCGCAGCCGTTCACGCGAAACCGGGGGAACCGGTTTGGGGCTGGCCATCGTGAAACATGTCGCTCAGCGACACGGTGGGCAAGTGGACGTGCAAAGCGTGCTGGGTCATGGCTCAACTTTCATGATTGCATGGCCGCCCAACCGTGTGCGTGCACGCGTGACGGGTTGATGTTTGGGCGTGCTGACTGCAGGGTGGGGCGGCGGCGCCGGTTGAACCGGGCGTTCGCCTCGCCTGTGGCGGGCAGGGGCAGCGTCCTCATTCAAGGCCGCGCGCCAGGCGCGTTGGTAGGGATTTATCCACCCACTCGCTGATACAACAGCAAGCTTTCCTTGGTGTCGCTCAATCGACGGACGGTGGCCTTGTATGCCCATTGCGTGAGATCGACGCGTTGGTCTAGCGTGGGCTGGCTGCCCGGTGCCACCACCAGTGTGCGGCAGGCCGGTGCTGGACCTGCGGTGCTGCGGTGAAGCGTCAGGCCGCCGTGGTATTGCAGTGCGGCAATTTGCGCTTGCGACAACCCGTCGGCCACCACGCAGGTTTGCGGCGGCACCATGCTGGCAATGCGGCGCGAGATGGGTCCGTAACTGCGTCCAAAGTCGAGCAGTGGAAGCCACAGCGTCATGAGCAGCAGCCAGCACAAGGTGCTACCGGCTGCAGGCAACACCAGGCTTTTCCAGATCGCTTCACGGTGTTTGCCTACGCGCCATGCCACCAGCCAGATCCAGGCGCATGTAGCCAACGCCGCCAACACAAACAAAAACAGCGAAAACTCGGGCACGTACCCGGGCGCCAGTTTGGCCACGTTGGCGGCTGGTTTGGCGGGCACCCCCGTCATCATGGCGAACCAGATCACCCAGATCACCAGCCCGCAGCCGGTAAAGAAAAGCAGGGTGAACCAGTCGATCAACGCCGATACGCTGCGCCGCAGCGTGGGCAGCGCGAAGGCCGCCAGGGCGGCCAGCGCAGGCAGTGCCAGCAGCAGAGCGCGGTCCCGCTGAGGCGACAGGAGGCTGTCAACCACGCTCACCGCTGCTGCCCACAAAGGCAGTGCGACGTGGGGTTGAAGCAGTTTCTGGCGCCACCGCCAAAGGGTCCACAACACCAGAGGCCACGCCGGCCAAGTGAACCACAGCAGCAGGCGCCCCCAACTTCTCCAGTTCACGGTGCGCAGCGGGGTTTGCAGTTCGGCAGCAGGCACCAGTCCTGCGAGCGCTGAACCGAGCAGCACCAGCGCCAGCAGCGCTGCAGCCCACAACACGGGGTTTCTCCACGCAGGGGGCTCGTCGTCTTGCGCGTCATAGGCGACGCTGTCGTTTGCGGTCTGCTGGGACCGCCGAGCCAGAAAAACACCCAGCAAAAGACCCATACCCAGGAACGCGGTGATCCAGGGCGCTCCACTGAGCACCAGTGCCACGGCGGACAGCACCCACACCGCCAGCGTGCGTGCGGTGGCGCGCAGGTCGGTTTGCGCCAACGAGGCCGCACTGTACAGCATGGCTGAAACCATGGCGAGCCGTGCCAGGTCGGGCGTGGTTTCGTGCGACAACTGCGCCAAACCCAGGCAGGCCACCAGGGCCAGCAGGCCCGCGTCTGCCATGGCGCGGGCGTAGTCGATGGGGTTCGCCTCGCCCCCGAAGGCAAAGCTCACGGGTTGCGCAGCAGGTTGGCGCGCCAGTTGGTACACGGCGTACCACGTACAAACCAAGGTGAGCGCCAGCAACATGCCAAAGGGGAGTCTCGCCGCCGTGTCGGCAGACAAGAACGGCAGCAGTTTGATGAAGAGCGCACCCAGCCAGTAGGGCAGTGGGCCAGTTTCTTCAGCGGCGATACCCAGCACCTGAGGCTGCCACCAACTGGAGCGGCCTTCTGCCATTTCCAGCATGACACCAAAGGCAGCGATATCGGCGTTTTTCCAGGGCTCGCGCCCGAGAAAGCCCGGCAGCACATAGGCGACACAAAAAAGAATGAGCGCGAGCCGTGGCAGGCGGCGCACAGCCGACTGGCTGACGATGGCAGGGG
>JAGXSV010000076.1 GCA_018333605.1 Hydrogenophaga sp.
CCTGCTGCGCGAGCAGCGCGTGACCAGTGAATCGCTGGATGACTTTGACCCGGAGTTGCCGTTCTGAACAACGACGAATCTCCCACGCCAACAGCAAGGGCCCCTGACGGGGCCCTTGCTGTTGGTGGCGCACTCAGCACCGAAAGCCGCCACCAGAATCCGCCGCCACAAATGACCACCGGATTCCGTCACCATATTCCGCCACCATTTGCCGCCGCCAGATTTACGCGGGTTTAGACCGCCGCTAACAGGCCTGGCGCCGCAGCGAACTTGACGTGTGGAGCCAGACACGCCCAGCGACATCGCACTGATTCGGACAGGATCATCTTCGGAATCCATCGGATTTATAGCGACTCAAGGACCAGCCCGAAGATAGCCAACTGCGGCAGGAGAAACCGCATCCTGAGTGGCTTCAACGCTGCATCACAGTCGGTCGAGCAGTGTCACTGCGAGGCCCGCTCCCAGCCGGGAACTGCCGCTAACGAAGGTCAGGTCTGCGCCCATGTTGAATAGTTCACGAAACGACGTGCTGGCGCTTTTCAGAGTCGATGGCAAAACTCGAGCTTGCTGGTGAATCTCTAGCTAGTGTAGTGTTTGATTCTTGATTGAACTTACGATGCGAGTGCATTTCCAATGCTCTACTACGAGCAAACGGAGAGAGCCAGTGCGAGTTGCCCCCGAGATTGTGTTGACCGACGAAGAGCGAGCCGAGTTGACCCGGCTGGTTCGCTCCAAGCTCACCAGCGTGAGACTGGTGCAGCGCGCACGCATCGTGCTGCTGGCCGCTGAGGCCATGGATCGGGCCGAGCGGCACCGAACGCCACTTTTTTTGGATCGGCTCAACAACTTCAGGTCGCAGATGTCTCCAGCGGCATCGCGCCCGGGTTCGTGCCTGCAGCACGCACCTCGCCTGCCGTCTTCTTGCGCGCCAGCAATGTGTACATGGTGGGCACCACGAAAATGGTGAGCAGAGTACCCAGGCTCATGCCGCCCACAATCACCCAGCCAATTTGCTGGCGGCTTTCGGCCCCGGCACCGCTGGCCAGCGCGAGCGGAATGGCGCCTAGCACCATGGCACCGGTGGTCATGAGAATCGGGCGCAAGCGCAGGGCTGCCGACTGTTTCACCGCTTCCAGCGTGTCCAGCCCCTGTTCGCGCAACTTGTTGGCAAATTCCACAATCAGGATACCGTGCTTGGTGATCAGTCCCACCAGCGTGATCAACCCAATCTGGCTGAACACGTTGAGCGTACCGCCGGACCATTTCAAGGCCAGCAGCGCTCCCAGCATCGACAACGGCACACTGAGCATGATGATCAAGGGGTCAACGAAACTCTCAAACTGGGCTGCAAGCACCAGGTAAATGAACAGCAACGACAGCGCAAACACAATGGCCAGCGAGCCCGACGAGTTCTTGAACTCGCGGCTTTGGCCGTTGAGGTCGGTGGTGTAGCCCGACGGCAAGATCTCGGCGGCGATGGCATCCATAAACTTGAGCGCATCGCCCAACGCCAGTTCGGGCGCCAGGTTGGCCGTGATGGAGGCGCTTCGGCGCTGTCCGAAGTGGTTGAGCTCGCGCGGTACCACCACTTCGCGGATCTTCACCAGAGAAGCCAGCGGAATCATGGCCTCGTCGCGCCCCCGCACAAACAGACGGTCGATGTCGTCGGGTGTGCTGCGCTGCGCACTGTCGGTCTGCACGATCACGTCGTATTGCTCGCCATCGCGCTTGTACCGGGTCACGATGCGGCCGCCCAGCATGGTTTCCACCGTGCGGGCAATCGCGTCCACGTTCACGCCCATGTCGGCTGCGCGCTCCCGGTCCACATCCATGCGGATCTCGGGCTTGTTCAGACGCAGATCCGTATCGACCTGCACAAAGCCGGGGTTCTTGGCCAGCGCGTCCTGAAACTGGCGCACCACCTTGGACAGGTTGTCGTAGCTGTCAGACGTGACGATCACGTAGTTGATGGGCCGCTCGCGAAAGCCCTGCCCCAACGAAGGCGGCGTGATGGGAAAAGCGCTGATGCCGGGCAAGGCTGCCATGCGGGGCGCAATCTCGCGGGCAATTTCCTGCATGGTGCGGGTGCGCTCTTCCCAGGGTTTTGCGCGCAAAAACACGCTGCCCTGGGCCACGGTGGGGTTGCCGATGTTGCTGAAAATGCGGTCGAACTCGGGGTAGTCCTGCCCAATGCGTTCGATGGCCTCGGCGTAACGACGGGTGTAGGCCAGCGTGGCGCCATCGGGACCGTTGATGCTGGCCAGGATCACGCCGCGGTCTTCAATCGGCGCCAGCTCTTGTTTGGTGGTTTGCAGCAGCCACCAGCTGCCTGCGGCACTGGCCAGCATCACCAGCACCACCGCCCAGCGCAGGTTCAGCGCCAGCGCCAGCACACGGCTGTAGCCGCGCATCATGGCGTTCAGCACGCGCTCCATGCCCCGATCAAATCGACCGGGATTGGGGTTGTGGCGCAGTAGCTTGGAACAGAGCATGGGCGAGAGCGTGAGCGCCACAAAGCCCGAAACCACCACTGCGCCCGCCAGCGCCAGCGCAAATTCGGCAAACAGGCGACCGGTTCGCCCGGGGGTAAAAGCCAGCGGAGCATACACGGCAGCCAGCGTGAGTGTCATGGCGACCACGGCAAAGCCCACTTCGCGAGCGCCTTGAATGGCCGCTTCAAACGGTTTCATGCCCTCTTCAATGTGACGGTAGATGTTCTCCAGCACCACGATGGCGTCGTCCACCACCAGACCAATCGCCAGCACCAGCGCCAGCAGGGTGAGGGTGTTGATGGAAAAACCAAACAGCGCCATGAGGGCAAAGGTGCCGATCAGGCTGACGGGAATCGTGACCAGGGGAATGATGGAGGCGCGCAGCGTGCGCAGAAACACAAAAATGACCAGCGCCACCAGCACCACGGCCTCGGCAATGGTGGTGTAAACGGCTTTGATGGAGCGGTCGATGAAAACCGAGTTATCGTTGGCAATGTCCACGTTCACGCCGGGCGGCAGGTCGGCTTTCACCTTTTCCAGCAACTGGCGCACGCCGGCTGAGAGCTCCAGCGGGTTGGCCGTGGCTTGGCGGATCACCCCGAGCGAAATGGAGTCACGGCCATTCAGCCGCACCGCGGTGCGTTCGTCCTGTGGTCCCTGCAGTACGCGCGCCACGTCGCCTAAGCGGATGGTTTGGCCGTTGATGTTGCGAATGGCCACATCGCGAAACTGCGCCGGCGTTTGCAGGTCGGTCGCCGCGGTCACGTTGAATTCGCGCAGCGTGCTTTCGATGCGGCCCGCGGGCACTTCCAGGTTGGAGCGGCGCAGCGCGTCTTCCACGTCCTGCACCGTCAACCGGTAGGCGGCGAGGCGGTCGGGATCGATCCAGATGCGCATGGCGTATTTGCGCTCGCCGTACACCCGCACATCGGCCGCACCGGGTGCCGTTTGCAGCACCGGTTTGGCCAGGCGGTTGGCAAAGTCAGAAAGTTGCAACGCGTCGTGCGTGTCCGAGCTGAGCGCCAGCCAGATCACCGGGAAAGCGTCGGCTTCTACCTTGGCAATCACCGGCTCGTCAATGCCCTGGGGCAAGCGCTGGCGCACCCGGCTCACCTTGTCGCGCACATCGGCGGCGGCCGAATCGGGGTCACGTTCGAGTTTGAACCGCACCGTGATCTGGCTTTGCTCCTGCCGGCTGATGGACGTGATCACGTCCACCCCCTCGATGCCTGCCAGCGAGTCCTCGAGCGTCTTGGTGACCTGCGACTCGACCACCTCGCTGGAGGCTCCGACGAAACGCGTCTGCACGGTGACAGTGGGCTCGTCGATTTTGGGATACTCGCGCACCGTCAGTCCGTTGAACGAGACCCAACCCACCAGCAGAATCAGCAGCGACAACACGGTGGCAAAAACCGGGCGCCGAATCGAAATTTCAGGCAATTGCATGCAGCGTGCTCCCGCAGAAAATGGCTGTCAACCGGTCAGGACAGCATCAAAAACCGTCATTTTGCGGGCGCAGATGAAGGCGCAGAAACGGCGCCAGCTGCGCGGGTGCCACCACCCGGCTTGTTCACATCGACCACGCGCACCGCCGTCCCATCGCGCTGCAGCCGCTGCTGCCCGGCCACCACCACCGTGTCCCCCTCGGCCAAGCCCGCCACCACCTGCACCAGCGCGCCCTGGCGCACACCCAATTGCACCTCGGTGCGGCGCGAAACGAGCTTGGCGGCGTCGCCCTCGCCTTCTTCCTCCAGCTTGAACACGAATTGTTTGCCCCCCTGAGGCACCAGCGCTTCTTCCGGCACCACCAAAGCGGCTTCATTGACAGCAAAAACCGTCAATACACGCGCAAACATGCCCGGGCGCAAGTCACCTGCGGGCGACGGCGGCAAAACCGCACGCACCGCCACAGATCGGCCGTTGGCGTCGAGCAGCGGATCCACCGCTTGCACCCGGGCCACAAAAGACTGGCCGGGCAAGGCATCGAGTTGCACCTGCACCGACTGGCCTGCTGCGATGCGGGTCTGGTAGCGCTCCGGTAAACGAAAGTCGACCGTGAGGGCCGAGGTGTCTTCCAGATTGATGAGATCGGCACCGTCTTTGACGTACTCGCCCAGATTGATGCTGCGCAGCCCCACCGTGCCGTCAAACGGCGCGGTCACGCGCATGCGTTGCAAGCGCGCCTGCGCCAGCGCCACCTGGGCTTCGGCCACTTGCAGATTGGCCTGGCTTTCGTCCAGCACCCGCTGGGCCACAAAATTCTCAGCCACCAGTTCCTGGTTGCGTTTGAGGTTGGCGCGCGCGATGGACAACTGCGCCTGCGCCTGGCTGAGTTCGGCACGCTGCAACACATCGTCCAGCTGCACCAGCAGCTGTCCGCGTCGCACACGCGCACCGTCGGCAAAACCGATGTGCGCAATGCGCCCACTCACCTCGGGGCGCAGCGTCACGCTCTGGCGCGAACGCAGGGTGCCCACAGCCTGGGCGTCGTCCTGGATGCGCAGCGTTTTCACCTGCGTCACTTCGACGCCGGGCACGCCGACCGGGCGTCCACCGCCAGCCGGGGGCGCCTGTTGAGCAGCGCCCACCGATGCATCAGCCAACTCAGGCGGGGTGGTCCTGTTTTGAAACCACCAGGCTGCAGCCGAAGCCAGCCCAATACCCACGACAGCCACCACCACATAGAGCGACTTGTTTGACATGTTTCGATTCATCGAGAAGAGGACACACAGCGACTACACGACGCAATACGAAAAATGTACCAGTCAAGAGACAGCGGCGCGGACAGAAGTTCATTCGACCCGCAGGCTCTCGGGGAAAAGGCTCAGCCCGGGACCCCACGGTTGGCCAGGGCATCGGCCCGCTCGTTGCCGGGGTCTCCGTTGTGCCCCTTCACCCAATGCCACTCAATCTCGTGAATGCCATCGTGCGTCAGGGCATCGAGCCGCTTCCAGAGGTCGGCGTTTTTAACAGGCTGCTTGGCTGCGGTTTTCCATCCCCTGGCCTTCCAGCCATGAATCCACTCGGTGATGCCCTTGCGCACATATTCGCTGTCCAGATAGACGGCCACCAAACAGGGTCTTTTCAGCGCCGAAATGCCCTCAATGACCGCCATGAGCTCCATGCGGTTATTGGTGGTCTCGCGCTCACCACCCCAAAGCTCCTTTTCATGCCCTCCAGCTTTCAGGAAAACGCCCCAGCCGCCCGGACCGGGGTTGCCCTTGCAGGCACCATCGGTGTAGATCACCACGTGATTCAATCGAAAACTCCAGTAAAAGCAGGAAAAAAGACATAGAAAGCCAATCACAGCGCACCGTGAGCAACTTCACGACAGGTGTTTGATCAATGACGGTTCGTCGCAACCACAGGGGCCGACGCCGTCGCACGGCGGGGTTTCCAGGCGGGCCCCAGCAGGCGAACACCGCGCACGCGCTTGACCGCGACCGCGAAGTACACGGCACCGAAAATCGGCCACCAACGCGCCCCGGCGGAGTCCATCCAGGCGGTGCGCTGGAGCCATTTCTCGGTGTTTACCGCAGGCCGGTAACAGCCGTAGCGATCAGACTCTACGTCAAAACCGAGCAGGCGCAGCCAGTCCCGCAACCGCCACGGGCCAATGAAATCGCCAGCCTCAGGCAGGTACAGGCGAGTGGCGTCCGCCCCCGTCAATCCCAAGCGCGAACCCAGCCGTCCCCTGCCCTGTCGCAGACCCCACAGGCTGGCCGGGTTGAAGCCTGAAATCACCACCCGGCCCTCGGGCACCAGCACGCGTTCAACTTCACGCAACACCTGATGCGGATCGGCGCTGAGTTCCAGCGTGTGGGGCAACACCACCAAATCCAAACATGCTGCCGGAAACGGAAGCGCCGCTGCATCCGTAATCAGCGCGATTCGGCGCACAGGCAGGTCTGGCAGGCCGCTACCCGACAGACCCGGACCCTCATCCATCATCTGATGCCCACTCAAAAGAGGTTCCAGCGGCGCCAGTTCTTCAGGTAGCGCCCGCCATCGGTGGGGCATTCGGTTGGCACGCAACGCATCCAGATCGGACAAGCCCAGTTGCAACGCGTTGTAGCCAAACAGATCGGCCACCGCCAGATCAAACTGTGCCTGCTCCCATCCCAGCAGATACTGCCCAGGCGCGGTTTGCAGCCAACTGCTCAATGCGCCGGGTGGCGGGACGGCGAGGTGTTCGGGTTTCAAGGCGCTGATTCTCCGGTACTTGTCCTCAATGCAGGACCTTCGCTGCAAGCACTAAACCCATCTTCAACAGTGAAAACTCGTTTGCAGTCTGAAGATGATAAGCAGGAACGGAGACAGGCTCGCTTCCGTCCCGAAGGCACACACCGTCCATCCAGATAGTCATCGCCAAAGGCACTGTCTGCGATACTTGCAATGTTGCAGCGTAAGACCGCTTTTCTTTTGATGGCAGACGTCTGCCAAGACTTACACAACGCATATTCCCATGCAATTGCTGCCCATACCCGCCTTCACCGACAACTATATCTGGGCTTTGCACGATGCTCGACGCGCACTGGTGGTGGATCCGGGTGAGGCCGATGGCGTCTTGCAGTGGCTGAAGCAGCAAGGTTTGCAGCTTGACACCATCCTTGTCACGCACCACCATGCAGACCACACCGGCGGTGTGGCGGCCCTGCGCCGAGTCACGGGTGCGAGGGTGATTGGCCCCACAGAGGAGCCCATGCCCGAACCCCTGCAGCGGGTCGGTGACGGCGATGTGGTGACGGTGCTCGGCCGGCCGTTTCACGTCATGAGGGTACCCGGTCACACAGCGGGTCACATTGCATTTTTCTGCCCCAACCTGGACGGTACGCCATTGCTCTTCTGTGGTGACACCCTGTTTTCCGGCGGGTGCGGCCGCCTGTTTGAGGGAACTCCGGCGCAGATGCTGACTTCGCTGGACCACCTGAGCGCCCTGCCCGAGGACACGCAAGTCTGCTGCACGCACGAGTACACGCTTGCCAACCTGAAGTTTGCGCAAGCAGTGGAGCCGCTGAATGCTGAACTGGCGGCCTACGTGGTCCGGTGCCAGCAACGCCGCGCACAGAACTTTCCAACACTGCCCAGCTCCATCAGGGTCGAAAAGCAGATCAACCCTTTTCTTCGCAGCCGTGAGGCAGCTGTTCGTGAAGCGGCGGCCACCCACGATCCCTTAGCCGCAGCCGATGACGTGAGCGTATTTGCCACGCTTCGGGCATGGAAAAACGATTTCAGATGACCCACACCGCGCCACACGCCTCCACTGCCTGGTTCACACCCGTCGCCACTTTGCAACGCATCTGCCAGCCCCAAGGCTGGCGACCCGCGCTGGCAGCGAGACGAGGATCCAAAGCCGCCGTACTGGCCTTGGTGATGCTGGTGTTGAGTGGCTGCGCCACGCTGGGCCAAGAAGGCAGTAGCCTGCCCGCGGACGGTGTGCGCCCCGCCACCGAAGCCAACGTCCAGGCACCACTGCGTCACGGCGCCGGCAGACCGGGTGCGCCGCTCAGCGCTATCGGCACTGCCACCACCAGTCAGCCTCCGGTGATGACGCTGGCCGCACCTTCCGACTTGTGGGACCGGATTCGTCGCGGCCTGTCCATGCCCGACCTGGACAACGACCTGGTGCGTGACCGCGAGCAGTGGTACGCCAGCCGGCCCGACTACATCCAGCGCATGACCGAGCGGTCGAGCCGCTACCTGTTCCACATCGTCGAAGAAATCGAGCGACGCAACATGCCCATGGAACTGGCGCTGCTGCCGTTCATTGAAAGTGCGTTCAACCCGCAGGCCGTATCCAGTGCAAGGGCTGCCGGCATGTGGCAGTTCATGCCCGCCACCGGCGAGTCGTTCGACCTGAAGCAGAACATTTTTCGCGACGACCGGCGTGACGTGCTGGCATCAACCCGAGCTGCACTGGACTATTTGCAACAGCTGCACAACCGTTTTGGTGACTGGCACCTGGCACTGGCGGCCTACAACTGGGGGCAAGGCAACGTCAGCCGGGCCATCACCCGCAACCAGCGCGAAGGCCTGCCGACCCGCTACACCGACCTGAACATGCCGATGGAAACGCGCATGTACGTGCCCAAACTGCAGGCGGTCAAAAACATCATTGCCAACCCCGATGCCTTTCGCACCCGGCTGCCTCTGATCGGCAACCACCCGTTCTTTGACACCGTGACGCTGGAACGAGACATGGACGTCGCGGTCATCGCCCGGTTGTCAGGCATCAGTGAGCAGGACTTCCGTGCCCTCAACCCTTCCTTGAAGCACCCCGTGGTGATGGCAGCGGGCACACCCAACATTTTGCTGCCCTGGGACAGCGCCCAGGTGTTTCACAGCAAGCTGCAATCCCACAGCGGGCCGCTGGCCAGCTGGACCGCCTGGGTGGTGCCCACCACCATGACAGCTGCAGAGGCGGCCCAGCGCACGGGCATGACCGAAAGCGAGCTCCGCAGCGTCAACAGCATTCCAGCACGCATGATGGTGCGTGCGGGTTCCAGTCTGCTCGTGCCACGCACCGGACAGCGCAACAACGATGTGTCGATACACGTGGCCGACAACGGCCACCTGAGCCTGCAGCCGGAAGTGATTTTGCGGAGCACGACGGTGCGCGCTCGCAAAGGCGAAAACCTGGCCAAACTGGCCAACCGCTACGGGGTGAGCCCCGTCAGCGCGGCGGGCTGGAACAAGCTGGCGGTCAACGCGCGGCTGAAGCCCGGTCAGCGCATCACCCTGATGCTGCCGCAGCGCACAGCGCTGGCCTCTGCCACAAGCAGGACGGTCACAGGCAAAGCCGCTGCATCAGCAAAAAAGACCGGTAAAACGGCAGCCGATGCAAAGAAAGCCGGAAGCAAGACCGCAGCAAAAGGCAAAGCTGCATCAACCAGCAAAGTCCAGGCAAGCAGCAAAAAAGCGGTGACCAAGGTCGCCGCCAAAAATGTCAGATAGCCCTGACCGTCTGAAAGAGGGTGGACATCGTGCGCCGGGTGGCTGGACGCTCAAGCCCGGTACTTCGCCTTCGCCTTGAGCGCAAACTCGTTGGTAAAGGTTCGCTCAAGCTGCAACCGTTTAAGGGTATCGGTGTTGTCAAACTGCGCCAGCACACGTGCTGCCGTATCGGGTCCCTTGTCGGGCATCACGCCGTCGGGCGCCCAGGCCTCACGGGCGCGGCTGAAGGCGGCCAGATAGAGGGCGCGATCATCTTGAAAATAGCTTTCTGGCACCGCCTTGATGATGTCCGACGGACCAGCGGTTTGCAGCCACTTGAGCGCGTGCACCATGGCATCTGCCATTGACTGGCTCAGACGCGGATAACTGCCAATGAACTCGGTCGATGCAATCAGGCTGCCTGCTGGCATGGGCCCGCCAAATACCTCGGCATTCCCCCGCACGGTACGGGTATCGGCCACCACCCGCAAGGCACCGCCTTGTTCCAGCGCGGTGATCACAGGATCGGTGTAGCAGATGGCATCAATCTGGCGCAAATGAAAGGCCTCGATCGCCATTTCAGCCGTAGGCAGGCTGATGTATTGAACTTCCTGATCACTCAATTTGACCCTGGTAAGCAGAAGCCGTGCAACGCGATGGGACCCTGAACCATGACCCATGATGCCTATCTTTTTCCCTCGCAGATCACGCAATTGCCGGTAATGGCGCATGGTGTTTTGTGAGACGCCCAGCACGATCTGTGGAGCTCGACCCTGTAACACAAACGACTGGAACGACTGCCCGCGCGCCTGCAGGCTGATGGTGCTGCTGTAGCTCCCTGAGTACATGTGAGCATTCCCGGCTATCACCGCCTGGACCGACTGACCGGGGTCAGCAAACTCACGGATCTGCACATCGAGACCCTCGCTTTTGAAATACCCTAGACGCTCAGCAATGGTCAGCGGCAGATAGCAAAAAGCGGTCTTGTTGTCGACTGCCACCACCAGGCGCGCAGCAACTGTGCGCACAGTCGGTGCTGGAGTCACCTGGGCACGGGCAACGGACAAACCGCTGCCGATCAGCGCAGAAGCGCAAAACCGACACCACCCACGGCGGTTCCACATGATTCATCCCTTCGCCAACTTGTTTTTAAGTTGAGAGAAGGGTACGCGAGGACCTGGCCAGGCGCATCGGGACCATTCCCGAGCGGGTTTTCACCGAGAGGAAAAGCAAAAAACCAACTTTTCACAGCAACAGAGCGCTGTTTCCCTGCCGTTCAGGGCAACGCTGTTCAGGCGAACAGAATCGCAATATTGACCGCCAGGGCCAGCACCCAGGCCAGTGTGCGAGCAGTCGCCAGATCGGCGACGTACATCATGATGTAGAGCAGGCGAAGCACCACGAACAAAAAGGCCAGTACGTCCAGCCGTGCCTGGTAAGCCCCGAGCTGATGGGCGATGATGACAGCCCCAATGAAGAAAGGCAGCGCCTCAAAACTGTTGGCCTGCGCCGCATTGGCGCGCGCACGCCAGCTTTGCTGGCTGGCCAGCCAGGCACGCGGGTTGTTGTTGTCAAAACCACCTGCCCGGCGTGACTTGGAAAACATGCCCCACTTGGCCAGCCCGGCACAAAAAATAGGCAGCAAAGCGGCTACCAGAACGGCCCAGTAAGCCACGGTCAATCCAGCCAGTTGCATCGGTTCTTTCCTTCAGATAGGCGGCCGCTCAGCGCCGGTCCACCAACGCATGGGCAATGGTGCCCAAGTCGACATACTCAAGTTCGCTGCCTACCGGTACACCCCGGGCGAGCCGGGTCACCTGCACGTCACGGCCCTTGAGGGCCTGGGCAATGACATGCGCCGTGGTTTCACCCTCGGCGGTGAAGTTGGTCGCAAGGATCACCTCGCGCACGTCACAGGCTCGCATCACCGACCCTGGTGACCCCGCTTCGCCCTCGGCGCCATCCAACACCGCAACCCCGTTGAGTGGTTGCGCGAGCGCGTCAATACGGTCAAACAGCTTTTGCAAACCAATGTCGCGCGGGCCCACGCCATCCAAAGGGCTCAGTTTTCCCATAAGCACAAAGTACAGGCCCTTGTAGGCTCCAGTGCGCTCCATGGCCGCCTGATCGGCCGGACTTTCCACCACACACAGCAGACTGCGGTCGCGCCGAACGTCACGGCAAGTGGGGCACACATCGTCCTCGGTAAAGGTATGGCACAGCGCGCAGTGCTTCACGTGAGACGCTGCGTGCTGCAGCGCCTGGGCGAGTTGCACAGCGCCCTCGCGGTCGTGTTGAAGCATGTGAAAGGCCATGCGCTGAGCAGATTTCACACCCACCCCCGGCAAGCGGCGCAGCGCCTGCACCAGCAATTCAAGTGAGTGAATATCAGCCATAGAAATTTTGATTGAAGCCCCAGCCACTGCCAGACACCCCTTGATCGGCTCATGGTCAAAGCAAGAAGGGCAAGACGCAAGCCTCAAAGCGCCAACTCGAATCTGGCGCAAGCCTCCGCCGCAAGGATGCACCGCGTTGTTTAAAAGGGTAACTTCATGCCACCGGGAAGGCCGGGCATGCCTGCGGTGAGCTTGCCCATCTTTTCGTTGGACGTCTCCTCAGCTTTGCGCACCGCCGCATTGAATGCTGCGGCAACCAGATCTTCCAGCATGTCTTTGTCATCGGCCAACAGGCTGGGGTCAATGGTGACCCGCTTGACATCGTGCTTGCAGGTCATGAGCACCTTCACCAGGCCGGCGCCGGACTCGCCCGTCACTTCAATGAAGGCGAGTTCGTCCTGGGCCTTTTTCAGGTTGTCCTGCATGGCCTGGGCCTGCTTCATGAGACCGGCGAGCTGTCCTTTGTTGAACATGGTTTTCCTTTTAATTTTGAGTCAATGGATGAATGAATGAATCAGATCCGAAACGCTCAGGCCGCTTGGGGCTTGATCGAACCGGGCACGATTTTGCCGCCAAAGTCGCGCATCATGCTTTGCACGAACGGATCGCTCAGTATCTGGGCTTCGGCTTCTCGCTGCCGCCTGGCCGCTTCAGCAGCGAATCTCAGCGCGGGCGAATCGGTCACAGGGCCAATTTCGACCACCAGTCGAACGTCGTGCCCCAAGGTCTGCAGGGCTACAGACAAGCGTTCGCGGGCATTGGACTGGTTGAGTGTTTCACTCTCCACCCGCAGCAACCACTGGCCGGCGTCGCGCGCCACCAACTGCGACTGCAATCCCAGTTCGCGCACCAGGGCGCCAACGGCCTCGGCGCGCACCAACTGCATGATGGCTTCAAACCAGACATCGCCCTCTGAAGTGGGCATCGGCACGGTGCCAGCTGCTGCGGGCTCTCCCCCATCGCGCACGCGCGGTTGCGGCTGGTCCAACCGGCCAGGCTCGCCCACATCCCGCACGGGAATGGCGACCACGCGGCGCGAAGTCTGAACACTTTCTTCCCACGGCGGGCCGTCGTCAGGCTCGTCACGCGCAGCAAACCGGGAGTCTGCGTGCTTCAGCTCAGTGGGTGGCAGCGGCGCAGTCACGGCGGGTGGAGGCACCGAACCCACTCCAAGGACCGCCGCGGGAGCGTTGTTGCCAACAACGGGCGCAACGGATTGCTGCAGGTGAGCCACCGCCCCCGGTGCATCAGGCTCGGGCTGTACGCCGCCTTGCGCACTACCGGCTGGCTGAGATGCCTGCTTCTGCTCGGCGACATTCAGAGTTTTTTTTTCCTCTGCACCGCCTGAAGCAGCGCCCGCAGGCTTAAACGCGAGCAGGCGCAGCAGCACCATGGTCAACGCGGCGTACTCATCAGGTGCAAGACCCAGTTCGCTGCGGCCATGCAGGCACAAGCTGTAGAGCAACTGGGTCTCGTCAGCGGGCAGCGATTGCGCCAGCCGGAGGATTTCGATGGCGTCCGGATCTTCCAGTTCGGAAGCTTCGGCCCGCCCGGGAACGGCCTGCAATACGGCCATGCGCTGCAGCACACTGGTCATTTCTTCCAGGGTTGAGGCCGCATTCAGGCCGTTGATGCGCAAGGTATCGACGGTATCCACCACCGTGGCACCATCGCTGCGGGCCAGCGAATCGATCAGTCGCAACACATAGGAACGGTCCACCGCACCCAGCATCTGGCGTACGGGGGCTTCTTGCAACTGCCCACCGCCAAATGCGATGGCTTGGTCGGTGAGCGACAGCGCGTCCCGCATGGACCCGCGAGCGGCTCGCGAAATCAGCCGCAGCGCCTGCACGTCAAAGGACACATTTTCGGCCTTCAGTACCTGCTGTAGGTGCTCCAGCACCGTCTCAGGCGCCATGGGCCGAAGGTTGAACTGCAAGCAGCGCGAGAGCACGGTCACTGGCACTTTTTGCGGGTCGGTCGTGGCCAGCACAAATTTCAGGTATTCCGGCGGCTCCTCAAGCGTTTTCAACATGGCGTTGAACGCCGTATTGGTCAGCATGTGCACCTCGTCGATCATGAAGACCTTGAAGCGCCCCTGAACCGGCTTGTAAACCGCTTGCTCCAGCAGCGCCTGAACCTCGTCCACGCCCCGGTTGGATGCAGCATCCAGCTCGGTGTAATCCACAAAACGCCCGCTGTCGATATCGGTACAGGCCTGGCACACGCCGCAGGGCTCTGCGGTGATGCCGCCGCGTCCATCTGTCCCCAGACAGTTGAGCGACTTGGCCAGGATGCGCGAAACCGTGGTCTTGCCCACGCCACGTGTGCCTGTGAACAGGTAGGCATGGTGCAGCCGTTGGGTGGTCAGCGCATTGGAGAGCGCCTGAACCACATGGCCCTGCCCCACCATTTCGGTGAAATTGCGCGGGCGGTATTTGCGGGCCAGGACGACATAGGACATGGCGTTGATTCTAAGGCGACGCTGGGACCGTCTCGGGCGGCAACGAACCTCCCATCAGGACAAACGGCACGCTGCTGGCCGGATCCGGATCGCCTACAATACACCTCGACGGGCCTTCCCGCATGGTGAAGCGGCCAACCGGGTCAGGTGGGGAACCAAGCAGCCCTAACTGTAGAGCCAGTGCCGGGGTCAAGGCTCGTCACCTTTTTCTTAAATTCCTCAATCAGATCAAGAACCGAAGCCTTTTCAAGGGCTTACGTCGTCTTCGCTGTATCACTTGGCTGTGTCACTTCCCCAACATTCAGGCTCGGGAAACGACATGGCACAAGTCGAGGGATTGAACCTTCGGGGCTTGCGGTGCAGCGCCCGAAACACCGTGACTGACGGCCTACCGGGCGCCTGCCGCAAGCAGCGCGTGAACCTGGCACCACCGACCGGCGAAAGGCGAAAGGCGAAAGGCGACCTTGCTGGTCAGCATGAGGCGCGTCGAGTGTTTCGGAGACTTCGCTGCCAAGCGCTGGGCGCTGGCGACCGTCTCGCTCAATGCCACCCCCCTTGATCTGGCACCCCTGCTGGTGGCCACAACACGATCTCCGATTTTGGCAAACGATGACGGGGTGAACTCTGCCTTGGCTTCGCCGGCCGATATGACCCACATCCACAACGAACTGGACCGCCGTGCGGCCCATCCCGTGTGTTGTAAGAGGCACAAACTTGCCGACCGTGCCCGTGACAGTCCGGCCACCGGATAACCACCTGGCGCAGCCGTGCACGCTTGAATCCGCCGTGATAAAAACCCACCTGTCCAACAGAAATCACCGACCTGCGCTTTGTTTTTAGGTGTTTCCGAGTTAACACGATCAGCCACATCCTGTTATATTGCACTGCAACATAATTGTTCCCCACAAAGCCATGCTCTACCAGATTTACGAAACCCAGCGCTCCATCATGGAGCCGTTCTCTGACCTGGCCGAGGTTGCTGCCAAACTGTTCAGCAATCCAGGCTTGCCTTTGGGTCAGTTTCCTTTGGCACAGCGGGTATCGGCCGCCTACGACCTGATGCACCGACTGGGAAAAGACTACGAAAAGCCGGTTTTTGGCATTCACACTGTCGATGTGGATGGCGTGGAAGTGGCCATTCATGAGCGTATCGAAATTGACAAGCCGTTCTGCGAGTTGCGCCGGTTCAAGCGTTTCTCGGACGACGCAGCGACCCTGGACAAGCTGAAGGGCCAGCCTGTGGTGTTGATTGTGGCGCCGCTATCTGGCCACTACGCTACGCTGCTGCGGGACACGGTCAAGACCATGCTCAAAGACCACAAGGTCTACATCACCGACTGGAGAAATGCCCGCCTGGTGCCACTGTCGGAAGGTGAATTCCACCTCGACGACTATGTGAACTACGTGCAGGAATTCATCCGCTACTTGCAGAACAAATACGACAACTGCCACGTGATGAGCGTGTGCCAGCCTACCGTGCCGGTGCTCGCAGCGGTGTCCCTCATGGCCAGCCGTGGCGAAACCACGCCGCTGTCCATGACCATGATGGGTGGCCCCATCGACGCTCGAAAGTCGCCCACCGCCGTGAACAATCTGGCCGTGCAACGCAGCCACAGCTGGTTTGAAAACAACGTGATCTACCGGGTGCCTGATACTTTCCCAGGCGCCGGCCGCCGCGTCTATCCCGGTTTCCTGCAGCACACCGGGTTTATTGCAATGAACCCGAACCGCCATGCCGACAGCCACTACGACTACTTCCGAAACCTGATCAAGGGTGACGATTCGAGCACCGAGAGCCACCGCAAGTTTTACGATGAGTACAACGCCGTGCTCGACATGGACGCCGACTACTATCTGGAAACCATCGATACGGTGTTCCAGGACTTCAAACTGGTCAATGGCACCTGGGACGTGAAAACCCCCAAAGGCAAGGTTGAGCGCGTCAGGCCGCAAGACATCACCCACACCGCCTTGCTGACCATCGAGGGCGAGCTGGACGACATTTCTGGCTCGGGACAGACTGCCGCAGCGCACGACCTGTGCACCGGCATCACGCCCAAGAAAAAAATGCACTACGAAGCTGCTGGCGCCGGCCACTACGGCATTTTCAGTGGTCGCCGCTGGCGCGAAAAGGTGTATCCGCTGGTCAAGGCGTTCCTCTTGGCCCACCAGCCAGGCGAAGCATCTGAGCCCAAAGGCCTTGCAAAATCCCGATCTTCTGCGTCGGCGCCGTCCGATCTGTCTGCCAGAACTGCGCCAGTGAAAGCCACACAGCCGGTCAAGACCAAGTCGGCCAAGGCAGCGTCTGTCGAAACGGCTGCGAACAAGAAAACTGTTCCCAAGGTGGCTGTGGCCCAAACTGCTGTGGTCGCTCCGAAGGCCAATGCCGTGGTCAGGGCTGCGGCCAAAACAGCCACCAAGAGCGTGGCAGCACCAAAGCCTAAAGCTGTGGTCAGGGCTGCATCAACCGCCACCAGTGCGCCTCCGGCAGAGACCCGGCTTGCCGTGGCTGCAGCGGCGACAGATGCCATGGAGAACACCAATCCAGCCGTTGTAACCCAGCCAGGGGTCAAGACCGATCCGGTGGTGCTGCCGGCAGTGGCTGCCAAGCCCGATCAGGCCACCAGCGCCTGACTCCCTTTCTGCCGGGAATTTGCCTGACCACGGGTATATTCCCGCGCATGAACGATCTCGCCCGGCACATTGCCGCTGCCCTGCCGCAAACACAGTGCACCCGTTGCGGTTTCCCGGACTGCGCCAGCTACGCTCAGGCCATTGCAAGCTCGCAAGCAGACATCAACAGGTGCCCACCTGGCGGTACCGAAGGCGTAGCGCGTCTTTCTCTCATCACGGGACGGCCCATCACCCCACTGGACACCTCGCACGGCATCGAGCGTCCCTTGACCGTGGCCGTGATCGACGAGGACTGGTGCATTGGGTGCACACTGTGCATCAAAGCCTGCCCCACCGACGCCATTGTGGGTAGCAACAAGCGGATGCATACTGTTATGGAAATGTATTGCACGGGTTGTGAATTGTGTTTGCCAGTGTGCCCGGTGGACTGCATTGCGCTGGAGGTGGTCAGTGGTGAACGCACTGGTTGGCAAGCCTGGACCGATGCGCAAGCCCAGCAGGCTCGTGAGCGCTACCAGCAACGTCTGCAGCGCACCGCCCGAGATAGCGTCGAGCATGACCTGCTGCTGGAAGCCAAGGCCGAGATGAAACTGGCAGACCTCACTTCGCACTCGCTGCACACCGACCCAGACACCTTGAACAAAAAACGCTCTGTGATTGAAGCCGCTCTGGCCCGCGCACGGGCCCAACGCAGCAAGACGCCCGATTAAGGGATGCCGGCGCCTCTGCGCGGCGACTGGCCCGTGGCCAGCCCATTACATGGGAAAAGGACGCGGATCATGGCGGGTTGACTGTTACAACAATGCAGAACTGTCCTCCAGGACTGTTTGAATACGGACTTTTCAACAGTTTCACCATGCCATCCACCACCACACGCCTGATCAAACTCACCGCCGAGCCCTCGGGCACACCGGTGACAGACCACCCCAAGCCTGACAGGCTGTTGCGTGGCAACCCTTTGCGCGAAACCTGGAACCTTGTCGACACAGCCCAGCACGAGGGCCAGGTGTATTGCGGCGTGTGGCGCTGCGAACCCGGGCGCTGGCGCATCGCGATGGGCGCCAACGAACGAGAACTGTTCACGGTGCTGCAAGGGCGCTGCCGGGTGCATGACGCTCAGGGCGGGTTCGAAGAGGCCGGACCGAATGAAGGCCTCTACATTCCGCCGGCTTTTTCAGGCGAGTTCGAGGTGCTCGAAACCTTGACCAAAACCTACATGATCTGCGAATGATCCGCACAAAAGCCCGAGCAAAAGCCCTGCTGCCAAATTTGCCTCAGGGCTTTTTGATTGGGCCGAACCTTCAACCTGGAAACGGCAATCGGACCTGCAACGCACTCACCCACAAGGTGCGCCTGCTCGTGGGCAACATGCTCGATATCTAAAAGTATCACCAGCGGATACAGCGTGGTCAACGGCCGTTTCTAGGGTCGAGCCGGCTGAGCGGCCAGTTGGGCAAAGGCGTCAACCACCTCGGGCGGGGCCTGTACCAGTTCGATCAGCACGCCCTCTCCCGCAATCGGGAATTCCTCGTTGGCCTTGGGGTGCAAAAAGGTGATGTCAAAACCCGCAGCGCCCTTGCGGATACCGCCTGGAGCGAAACGCACGCCCTGGGCCGTCAGCCATTCGACAGCGGTCGGCAGGTCGTCGATCCACAGGCCGATATGGTTCAGCGGCGTGGTGTGAACCGCCGGCTTTTTGTCCGGGTCGATGGGTTGCATGAGGTCCACCTCGACCTTGAACGGGCCGCTGCCGATAGCGCAGATGTCCTCGTCCACGTTCTCACGTTCGCTTTGGAACGTACCGGTTTTCTCCAAGCCCAGCATGTCCACCCACAGCGTCTGCAGGCGCAGCTTGTCATGCCCGCCGATGGCGATCTGCTGGACACCCAGAACCTTGAAGGGTCTTGTGGTTACGTTCATTTTTCGAACTCCACAATCGGCTGGTCTACGGTGAGCGATTCGCCCTTGCCGGCGAGCACCTTGGCCACCACGCCATCAGCGCTGGCGAACAGGACGTTCTCCATCTTCATGGCCTCAATCACCGCCACGCGCTCGCCGGCCTGCACCTTCTGCCCCACCTGCACCGCCACATCGACCAGCAGGCCGGGCATGGGCGAGAGCACGTATTTGCTCATGTCGGGCGCTGCCTTGAACGGCATCAGCTGGTGCAGTTCGGCCATGCGGCGCGACACCACCACGGTTTCAATGCGCGTACCGTTGTGCTGCACCACCAAGGCCAACGGGTTGCGCAGCGTGCCGCGCTCGACCTGCGCGGTGAACGGCTGGCCGTTGCACTCCCCTGTGATGCAAATGTCGTTCAGGCGCGAACCACTGCTGATAGCAAAGCGCTTGCCCTCCACCGTCACCACCGCAGAACCCACCTGGCCCAGTCCCTCGTCTACGTGCACCGCCGTGTAGCGGTTTTCACCACGGGTGCCCATGGTGATCACACTGAAGTCGTGGCCGACCTTGACCCCATAACCTGGCAGCTGGCCGGTGAGGCCCGCTGCACGCTCGCGCGACTTGCGGCGCACGAAAGCAGCCAGCGCCACCAGAAAGTCGGCGTCGTCGTGTGGCACATCTTCTGCCCGGAAGCCCTGGCTGTACTGCTCGGCAATAAAGCCCGTATTGAAATCGCCCGACACAAACTTGGGGTGGGCCAGCAGCGCCGCCTGGAACGGGATGTTGCTGCTGATGCCCCGAATGACAAAGCCATTGAGCGCCTCGCGCATCTTGGCAATGGCTTCATTGCGGTCCTTGCCGTGCACGATGAGCTTGGCGATCATCGAGTCGTAAAACATCGGAATCTCGCCGCCATCGACCACGCCGGTGTCCACGCGCACGCCGTAAAGCGCATCGGTGTTGGACTGGAACATGGTCTGCGCAGGCGGCGCAAAACGCACCAGGCGCCCGGTGCTGGGCAGGAAGTTGCGAAACGGATCTTCCGCGTTGATGCGGCATTCGATGGCCCAGCCGTTGCGCTGCACCTGGTCTTGCGTCAGCGGCAGATGCTCGCCGGCAGCCACGCGGATCATCAGCTCCACCAGGTCCAGCCCGGTGATGCACTCCGTCACCGGGTGCTCCACCTGCAGGCGGGTGTTCATTTCCAGAAAATAGAAATCCTGGTCCTTGCCCACCACAAATTCCACCGTGCCCGCGCTCTGGTACTTCACCGCCTTGGCCAGGGCCACGGCCTGCTCGCCCATGGCCTTGCGCGTGGCATCCGAAATGAAGGGCGACGGCGCCTCTTCAATCACCTTCTGGTGGCGGCGCTGAATGGAGCACTCGCGCTCATTCAAATAGATCACGTTGCCGTGCGAATCGCCCAGCACCTGGATTTCGATGTGACGCGGTTCCAGCACGTACTTTTCGATGAACACGCGGTCGTCGCCGAAGCTGTTGCGCGCTTCGTTGCGGCAGCTGGTGAAGCCTTCAAACGCTTCCTTGTCGTTGAAGGCCACGCGCAGACCCTTGCCGCCGCCGCCGGCTGAGGCCTTGATCATGACGGGATAGCCGATGTCCTTGGCGATCTCGACCGCACGCTCGGCCGTTTCAATGGCGTCGTTCCAGCCCGGGATGGTGTTGACCTTGGCCTCCAGCGCCAGCTTCTTGGAGGCGATCTTGTCGCCCATGGCCGCGATGGAGAAATGGCGCGGGCCGATGAAGGCGATGCCTTCGTCCTCACAGCGCTTAGCGAAGGCTTCGTTTTCGCTCAGAAAACCGTAGCCGGGGTGAATGGCCTGCGCGCCGGTGGCCTTGGCTGCGGCGATGATCTTGTCGGCCACCAGGTAGGACTCGCGCGAGGGCGCCGGGCCGAGCAACACGGCCTCGTCGGCCAGGGCCACGTGGCGGGCTTCCTTGTCGGCTTCGGAATACACCGCCACGGTGGCGATGCCCATTTTTTGGGCGGTGGCGATGACGCGGCAGGCGATTTCGCCACGGTTGGCGATCAGAATTTTGGTGAACATGTTCTGCTTCTCTTTCGTGATCAGAGTGGAATATTCCCGTGCTTGCGCCATGGGTTCTCGATCTTCTTGTCCTTCAACATCACCAGGCTGCGACAAATGCGCTTGCGGGTGTTGTGCGGCATGATCACGTCGTCGATGTAGCCCCGGTTCGCGGCCACGAAGGGGTTGGCAAAACGGGCCTTGTATTCGGCTTCCTTGGCAGCCAGTTTTTCGGGATCGCCCTTGTCTTCGCGAAAGATGATTTCCACCGCGCCCTTGGCGCCCATCACCGCAATTTCAGCATTCGGCCAGGCCAAGTTCACGTCACCGCGCAGGTGCTTGGAGGCCATCACGTCGTAGGCACCACCGTAGGCCTTGCGCGTGATCACGGTGATCTTCGGCACCGTACACTCGGCGTAGGCATACAGCAGCTTGGCCCCGTGCTTGATGATGCCGCCGTACTCTTGCGAGGTACCGGGCATGAAGCCGGGCACGTCCACAAAGGTGATCACCGGGATGTTGAACGCATCGCAGAAGCGCACAAAGCGCGCGGCCTTGATGCTCGACTTGATGTCCAGGCAACCGGCCAGCACCAGCGGCTGGTTGGCCACGATGCCTACAGTCTGGCCGTCCATGCGGGCAAAGCCAATCAGGATGTTCTTGGCGTACTCGGGCTGTAGCTCAAAAAAGTCGCCGTCGTCCACCGTCTTGACGATCAGCTCCTTCATGTCGTAGGGCTTGTTGGGGTTCTCGGGCACCAGCGTGTCCAGGCTCATCTCGGCGCGGTCGATCGGGTCACCGCTGGGGCGCACGGGCGCTTTTTCGCGGTTGGATAGCGGCAGGTAGTTGTACAGGCGGCGCAGCATCAGCAGCGCTTCCACATCGTTTTCAAACGCCAGGTCGGCGACACCGCTCTTGGTGGTGTGGGTGATGGCGCCGCCCAGTTCTTCGGCGGTCACTTCCTCGTGCGTCACGGTCTTCACCACCTCGGGGCCGGTGACGAACATGTAGCTCGAATCCTTCACCATGAAGATGAAGTCGGTCATGGCGGGCGAATACACCGCGCCACCGGCCGAGGGGCCCATGATCATGCTGATTTGCGGCACCACGCCGCTGGCCATCACGTTGCGCTGGAACACCTCGGCATAACCGCCCAGCGATGCCACGCCTTCCTGAATGCGGGCACCGCCCGAGTCGTTGAGACCGATCACCGGCGCGCCGACCTTCATGGCCTGGTCCATGATCTTGCAGATCTTCTCGGCATGGGCTTCGGA
>JAGXSV010000077.1 GCA_018333605.1 Hydrogenophaga sp.
CTCCTTCATCACACAACCGCCCCATTTACGCCGCCTGATCTTTGACCAAAAGAGCTTTGCGGTTTCATGCCCGCTTCGCCCTGATCGGCAACGCCTTCTATGTGGTTCTTGTCCATCGGCTCATGATTTACGCCCCACGCTTCCTTCCCACACCCGGTCGCCCTCGTGCAGTTGCGCTTCGCTTCGCTCGTCTTGGTCAACTTGCGGCGGGACTTGCACCCGCAGGTGTGCGCCCATGCTGGGCGCACATGAAAAAAGCCGCTCCGGAGAGCGGCCTTTTGGCGAGACCAAGGGCAAGGGATGCCCCAGGCTTTACGCGCCCAGCTTTTCCTTGATACGTGCCGACTTGCCGCTGCGCTCGCGCAGGTAGTACAGCTTGGCACGGCGCACGGAACCACGGCGCTTGACCTCAATCTTGGCGATCAGCGGGCTGTACAGCGGGAACGTACGCTCCACACCTTCGCCGTTGGAGATCTTGCGCACGATGAAGCTGGAGTTCAGGCCACGGTTGCGGCGGGCAACCACCACACCCTCGTAAGCCTGCAAACGCTTGCGGGTACCTTCAACCACGTTCACGCTGACGATCACGGTGTCGCCAGGTGCAAATGGGGGAATGACTTTGTTCAAACGAGCAATTTCTTCTTGCTCAAGGGTCTGGATGAGGTTCATGGTTTCCTGATTTCACGATCATGCCCGCGCTGCACTAAAGGCCACGAATCCGGCAGGGGCCCTGTCCAGCGGGCACCCCCAAGGGAGCGCTGGCTGCGGGCTGTCCCGGTCACGGCGGCCGGTCAGAGGATCGAAAAGCCTTGCATTATAACCCGACCGGCTCGCTGCGGGCCGCGCGAAGAAATTTCTCGTCCGCCACAGAGAGCTCCCCTCGCTCCCGCGCCAGCGCTAAAAGGTCGGGCCGCAGGCGTGCTGTGAGCAACAGGCTTTGTTCGCGGCGGTAGCGCGCTATGCGCTCATGGTGACCGCCCAGCAACACATCGGGCACAGCGGTCGGCCCCTTCGGGCCTTGCCAAGTTTCCGGGCGGGTGTGGTGCGGACTGTCCAGCAAGCCATCCAGGGCTGGGTTGAAGCTGTCTTGCTGATGGCTGCCTTCGTCATTCAACACCCCCGGCTGCAAACGAGCCACGGCGTCCAGCAAGGCCATGGCCGCAATTTCACCGCCTGACAACACGAAGTCTCCCAAGCTGATCTGCACGTCGACACAAGCATCAATGAAGCGCTGGTCAACGCCTTCATAGCGGCCGCACACCAGCACCGCCCCCGCGCTTTGCGACCAGCCCTCCACAGCAGCGTGGTCGAGCCGATCACCAATGGGGGAAAAAAGCACCACGGGTGCCTGGGCTTGAAGGGGCTCGGCCCGCTCAGCGCGCACCGCCCGCAAGCATTGCCAGAGCGGCTCGGCCATCATCACCATGCCTGGGCCACCGCCAAACGGCCGGTCGTCCACGCGGCGGTAATTGCCTTCAGCAAAGTCCCGCGGGTTCCACAAACACACCTCGACCAGGCCCGACTCAAACGCCCGGCGGTTGATGCCGCAGGTCAAAAACGGGGCAAACAGTTCGGGAAACAGGGTGATGACGTCGAATCGCATGGCAGGTATTGTGTCGCGCTCGCAGCGCTTCACTTCGACTTCGCGGGCAACGACTCAGTAGCGTCAAGTAGCAGTCAAGCCATCAAACGCAGTGAAACCTGCTGCGCGGCCCAGACCAGTTGAGCTGCATCCAGGAAGCGGGGTCGTCTAGTAGTCCAGTTGCCAGTCCACCGTGATGCGGCGGGTGGACTGATCCACGCTGTCCACATAGGCTGACACGAACGGGATCATGCGTTCGGCGCTGCGCGCTGCACCGTCAACTGTTTCGGTGTATTCGAGCACCAGCACCGAATTCGGGCCGGTGGTGAGCAGGTCGCGCACGATGCCCATGTGCACGCCTTCGCGGTTGACCACATCGAGGCCAATGAGATCCACCCAGTAATACTCGCCGTCTGGCGTGGCCGGAAAAGCACTTCGGGGAACGTAAATACGCACGCCCTTGAGGGCTTCGGCCGCGTTGCGGTCGTCCACCCCTTCGATGCGGGCCACCACACCATCGGCATGGACCTTGATCTCGGCAACCTTGACGGTGACGGAACCGGAAAATGCCGAAAAGCCGCGTGCGAAGCGGGCTTCGGGCGGCTGCAGGAACCATTCGGTCGAAGCGAACAGCGCTTCGGTGTCGGCGCTGTGTGGCAGGATGTGAAGCCACCCTTTGAGGCCCCACGCCTCCTGGAATCGGCCGAGTTCGATGGCGTCAACCGGCAGGGAAGACGCCTTGAAGGCGCCGGACGTGGGATCGCTCACGGGATACGCGGCCTTGGGGTCAGGCAGCGGTCACCGCAGCGGCTTTGGCGGCGTGTTGCTTGACCAGACGGGCCACGGTGTCCGACGGCTCGGCGCCAACGCCCGTCCAATAGGTCAGACGGTCCAGGGCGATACGCAGGGGCTCTTCACCACCACGGGCCAGTGGGTTGTAGAAACCGATACGCTCGATGAAGCGGCCATCGCGGCGGTTGCGCTTGTCAGCAACCACGATGTTGTAAAAAGGGCGGGCTTTGGAGCCGCCGCGGGAGAGTCGAATGACGACCATGATTTATCCTTCGGGTGGAGAGGCACCACAATCGGTACCTCACCGGGTTTTCATCGGCTGAACTTCATCCGATTTGTCAACCCGTTTCATTGCAACGCTTGAGACACACGACTGACCACCCGGTCAGCGAAACGCCGCAAAACCCGCGATTATAGCCCCGTGCTGGCGGGCCCACCAGCGCACCACCCTTACCGGCCGATGGCCACCCCAACTCTTTAACGATTCATGCCTCTGATCCGCCCCAGCCGCGAAGAAGATCTCGACGCCATCACCCGCATTTACGGTCACCATGTGCTGCACGGCACCGGCACCTTTGAAACCACCCCGCCCAGCGTGGCCGACATGACCATCCGCCGTGCCGACGTGCTGGCCAAAGGCCTGCCCTGGCTGGTCGTGGAAGACGGCAGCGAGGTGCTGGGCTTTGCCTACGGCAATTGGTTCAAGCCTCGCCCGGCTTACCGGTTTTCGGTTGAAGATTCGATTTACATGGCGCCAGAAGCTGCAGGCAAAGGCCTCGGGCGCGCCTTGCTGGCCGAGTTGCTGGCAGCGCTGGAGCGGACCGGTGTGCGCAAGGTGATGGCGGTGATTGGCGATTCGGCCAATGCAGGGTCGATTGGCGTGCACCGCGCGCTGGGCTTTCAGCCCGCGGGCGTCATCAACTCATGCGGCTGGAAGTTTGACCGCTGGCTGGACATTGTGCTGATGCAAAAGTCCCTGGGCGCTGGCGACAGCACGCCACCCAAGGACTTGGCATGACGCGCCGCGCCAAAAACAAAACCGTGGCCACCTGGCTGGCGGTGGTGGTTGGCAGCATGGGCGTGCACCGCTTTTACCTGCGCGGCCTGGGCGACTGGATCGGCTGGCTGCACCCGATTGCGGCAGGTCTTGGCTGGTGGGGCGTGAACCGGGTGCAGGCGCTGGGGCAAGACGACAAGCTGGCCTGGGTACTCATTCCTTTTTTGGGCAGCAGCATCGCGGCGGGCTGCCTGGCGGGCATTGTGTATGCGCTCAGCGACCGGGCCAAGTGGAACCGCTGGTTCAACCCCGGCACCGATGACGAAGCCAGCGCCGGCGCCACCACCTGGCTGACCATTGGCGCGCTGGTGCTGGGCATGCTGCTGGGGACGGTGTCGTTCATGGGCAGTTTGACCTACGGCATCCAGCACTACTTTGAATACCAGATCGAAGAGGCTCGCAAGATCAGCCAATAGCCGGCGCAACCGGCATGTTCGGGTTGCCCGGGCTGAGGCTCAGTTCACATAAGCCATCACCAGCATGACCAGGCTGAGCGTGAACAAAGCCAGTACGGTGGACAGGCCCATGCTGGTGGTGATGAGTTCCTGGGCCACTTCGTAGCGCTGGGCAAACAAAAACACGTTGGCGCCCATGGGCAGCGCGGCGGCGACCACCATCACCGTGAGCGGCAAGCCGGTAATGCCAGAGGCCCAGGCCGACAGACCCACCAGCAGCGGCAAAGCCAGGTTTTTTGATGCCGAGATCCACAGCGCCTGGCGCAAGTGGCCACCCAGAGGTGTGCGGGCCAGCGTCACCCCCACCAGCACCAGCGCAATGGGGCCAAAGGCGCTGCCCAGCAACTGCAGCGGTTTGTCCACCACCGCGGGCAACGCCCAGCCGGTCTGGGCGAACAGCAAGCCGCTCAAAATGGGCAAGGGAATGGGGTGGATCAGTGCGCCCTTGAAGGCCGACCAAGCCGTTTGCAGCACATGCGGTGCGCGCTCGCCACCGGCACGGGCTTCGCGGGCCACCGCCAGCTCCAGCACCACGGAGCCCACGGTGAGCAAGATCAGGGCGTGCACCGACACCAGGGTCAGCAGCGTCACCAGGCCCGCCTTGCCATAGGCCAGCTCCACCAGGGTGATGCCGATCATGACCATGTTGGAAAACACCCCGCCCAGCGCGATCACCACGCTGGTTCGGTTGAACCCGCGCCACGCAATGGACACGCCCAGCAGGGCCAGCGCCGCCGCAAAGTAGGCGGCAACGGGCCGCAGGTCCAGCGTTTCAAAATGCACCGCGCTCATGGTGCGAAACAGCAGTGCCGGGATCAGCAGCAAGAAGACAAGGTTGGACAGGTCCTTGACGGCGGCTTCGCGAATCCACTGCAGACGCCCGGCCAGGTAGCCGATGGCAATGAGCAAAAAAACCGGGGTGAGGGAGACAAAGACGGGGTGGGTAGAAAGGGTCACTCGGCAATGGTATCGCCGACCCTGCAACCGCGCTGTCGCCATGACGCTGGCGCACAGCGACTCGGGCAAGCCCGATTTACTTCACGCCCACACCCTCGGTGATGCGGTAGTACAGCCCATAGGGGTCGTTTTGCAACACATGGAACTTGCCCTCGACCACCACCGCGCCCAGGCTGTATTTCACCGGGGTTTTGGTACGCACCTCCACCATGCTTTCCGGGCCGCCGGGGGTGCAAAACGAACACGTCAGCGGCACCGATGCCAGCAAGAAGTGCCGCTGCTGCTCGCCCGCTTCCAGCGGCATCATGAAGCCCTGCAGGCGCAATGTTTTCTGGTTCAACGCCGTAACCGCCTTGGGGTAGACGGGCACGATGCGGCGGTTTTCAACGCGCGTGGTCACGTCGGTCAGAACCGACCAGGCCACCACGTCGGTGCGCCTGGGCAGCGGCGCGAATGGGCTCAGCGGGCTGTGCACGCCGGCGCCCTGCCCGTGCGGCACAGCGGACGGCGTGCCCGCAGGTGCAGATTTTGATGGTGCCGGCGTGCCCAGAGGCGACGACAGTGTCTGCGCGAAGGCAGCAGCCACTCCGCACAAGGACAACGCAACAACAGAACGGGAAAGGTGATTCATGCGAAAGAAATGTCTGAACCCAAGAACGCCGCGGAACCGGCTTCGCCGGGCCGCCAGCGTTGCCCCTTGAGGGGCTGAGCGGCTACGCGCAGCGAGCAAGCGATGGGGGTGGGCTCAGTGACTGTGCTTCATGCCGCAATACTTACCAATGGCCAGACCCTTGCAGGCGGTCTGGAGTTCCTTCAGGCACACGTCTTCGCTCTTGGCCGACTCCAGGCACCTGGCCGCATTTTCGTGCGCCGCTGCAATGGCCCTGTGGCGGGCGGCGTCTTCCTTGCGTTCTTTGTCGGCATGCTGGGCCAGCGCGGCGGTGCTCAGCAAGGCCGCAGCCGCCAGAAACATCGCATATTTTTTCATGGGCATCACCTCGAATTCAACAGCGGCATCACGTCCAAACGGTAGGCGCTAAGCGCGGGCAAACCCGCCGCCAAGAGCGCCACCCCCAGCGCCAGCACAGGCACCCACACCACAGTGTGCACCCATTGCCAGCCCGACAGGGCCAGCGACTGCTCCGCCATCAACAACTCAGCGAGCAGCGCGGCCAGGCCGTGCGCTGTCAACAAGCCCAGCACGCAGGCCATCACGGCCAGCCACAGAGCCTCACACAACAGCAGCGCGCCCACCTTGAGCGGTGACGCGCCCAGCATCCGGAGCATGGCCAGGTCGCCCCGGCGCTCGCGCACCGCGCTCCACAGCGCAATGAAAACCGACAACGCCGCCACACCCAGCAACACCACGCCCAGTCCCTGAAACACCCGCGTGCCCACGCCCACCATGCTGAGCAGGCGCGTGATTTCCACCGCCGGCGCGGCTGCCTGCAGGGCGGTGCTGTCGTTGATAAAGCGCGGCAAGCTCACCGCTGCCAGTGGGCTGTTGTAGCGGATCAGCGCTACCGTCACCTCGCGGTCAGCCGCGATGGCTTCGCGATCTTCGTCGGTCATGTCGTCGGTGGCATGCATGTCGTCATGCACTTTCCACACCGACTCGGTGGCGGTGAGCACCAGCCGGTCGAGCACACAGCCGCAGGGCGCCAGCACCCCGGTCACCCGGTACAGCGCTTCGTCGTGCGCCATACCGCCCTGCCCCAGGCCGTGTGCACCGAAAAACGCCTGTCCCAGCACCAGCCCGGTGGCGCGCGCCACCTGGGCGCCCAGCACCGCTTCCATGGGCGCCGCCCACCAGGCGCCTTGCTGCAGCTTCGCCGCGTAGTGCTGGGGGTAGGCCACCGTGGTGCCCACAATGCGGAAACCTTGCAGGTTGTCGCCCAGGCTCAGCGGAATCAGTTGGGCCACCTGCGGGTGCTGTTCCAGAGCCTGCACATCGGCCAGCGCGATGTTGCCCGGCGGCACATCCAGATGAAACACGCCCGCCAAAATGAGTTGCATGGGGCTGCCTTTGGCCCCCACCACCAGGTCAATGCCGGCCAGGTCGCGTTCGAAGGCGCGCTCCACCTGGTCGCGCGCAATGAGCACAAAGGCCACAGACGCCAGGCCCAGCGCGAGCAACAGCAGATTGAGCGCCGTGGCCAGCGGGCGCGACCACAGGTAGCGCCACGACAGGGTGAACACGGTCATGCCGCCGCCCCGACAGCGCTGGCATGAAAGGCCAACACCTGCGCCTGCGGCAGCGCCTGCAGCACCCGCGCATCGTGCGTGGCCACCACCAGCGTGGCGCCACAGGCCTGGGCACTGCGCTGCAAACGCTGCAGGGCGGTGGCGCAGGCTGCGTCGTCCAGGCTGGCGGTGGGTTCGTCGACCAGCACCACGCGCGGACGCAGCAACAGGGCACGGGCCAGGGCCACCCGCTGGGCTTGCCCACCCGAGAGCTGGGTGGGTTTTCGATTCGCCAGATCGGCCACGCCCAGCGCGGCCAAGCCCTGCGCGATAGCGCTGCGGTCCACCGGCAAACCGGCAGCGAAATACACCAGCGCCAAGTTGTCGGCCACGGTGAGCGCGTCGCTCAGGTGCAATTTTTGCGGCAAAAAACCCACATGGCGCGCCCGCCAGTGGTCTCGCGCGCTGCGGTTGAGCGCCGCCAGATCCTGGTCAGCCACCCGCAGCACGCCCGCGCTGGGTGTGAGCAGGCCCGCCACCAGCGCCAGCCAGGTGGACTTGCCGCTGCCCGACGGCCCGCGCAGCAGCAGCGTGCCGCCCTGCTCCACCGACACGTCGTCAAAGCACAGCAGTTGCCCCGCAGGGTAGGCAAACGCCACGCCCCGCGCCTGAATCACGCGAGCGGCTCCTGGGTGCCCCTTTGCGCAGCGGGTATGCAGCCGGCACACGTGCCGTGAATGGACAGGTCCACCCGCTGGCCCTGATGGCCCAGACGGGCCAGGGTGCGATACAGGTCGGTGGCCACGGCCCGGGTCGGCTCGCTGGCTTCGGTCAGGCGAAACTGGCGATGGCAGGCGTCGCATTCAAACCGGGGCACCAGACCCTCTTGCGGCGCGTCGGCCAGGCAAAAGCGCCAGGTGCGTGCACCGTCGTCGGCGTGGCGTTGCAGCACGCCGCAGGCCGCCAGCCGGTCCAGCAGGCGGTAGAGCGTAACGCGGTTGATGTCCAACCCCCGGGCGGTGAGCGAGGCCAGTGCCTGCGCGTGGCTCAGCGTGCCCTGCGGAGACGCCAGGAACAGCCCGAGCACGGCGCGGGTGGCCAGTGTGCGACGCAGGCCGGCGGCTTCCAAGCGGGTCTGAATCTCGGGCGGCACGGCAGCGGGTTCTGTGGCGGGACGGGCAGACATGGGCTTGCCTCCATTTGTTGCAACTGAGTTGCGTTACTATCGCCTTCTTTGGAGATTAATGCAATTCAATTGCAACAATTTAAACAACCCGCCAACATGCCCCACCCGCCCGCAGACCCGACAGCCTCGGCAGCTCCGGTGATTGAGCTCCACAACCTCACCCTCGGCTACGACCGCCACCCTGCGGTGCACCACGTCAGCGCGCGCATAGCGCCGGGCTCGCTGCTGGCGCTGGTGGGGCCCAACGGCGCGGGCAAGTCCACACTCATCAAGGCGCTGGCGGGTGAACTGCGCCCCATCAGCGGATCGGTGAGCGGTCTGACCGGACAGCGCATCGCCTGGCTGCCGCAACACAGCGGGCTGGACCCGAGCTTTCCCATCGACGTGCGGCGCATGGTGGCCATGGGCCTGTGGCACCGGGTGGGCGCGCTCGGGCGCTTCACCGCCGAACACCGGCGCCTGTGCGACGAGGCGCTGGCTGCGGTCGGGCTCACCGGCTTTGAATCGCGCGGGCTGGACACGCTGTCGGGCGGTCAGTTGCAGCGCGCGCTGTTTGCCCGACTGATCCTGCAGGACGCACCCGTGGTGCTGCTCGACGAACCCTTTGCCGCCGTGGACAACCGCACCAGCACCGACCTGCTGGCGCTGCTGCACCGCTGGCAGCGCCAGGGCAAAACCGTCATCGTGGTGCTGCACGACCTGGCACAGGTGCTCGCGCACTTCCCGCTCACGCTGCTGCTGGCGCGCGAGTTGGTGGCCTTCGGTCCCACCGCGAGGGTCTTGAGCGAGACCAACTGGGGGCGCGCGCAGCGCATGCAGGAACCGTTTGACGATGACGCCCCGCTCTGCGCAGCCTCGCCGGATCCGCAGGGCGATGCGCACGCGCACGCCCACCCCCATACGCCTACCCACACTCACCGGGAAGAGGCGCTGCCATGAGCGAACCCGCTGTGACCCCGTTCCTGGCCTGGCTGATGACCAACCCGCTTCTGGGCCCGCTGGTGGAGTTCGGCTTCATGCGCAGCGCGCTGCTCGGCTGCGTGGCGCTGTCGCTGAGCGCTGCGCCCGTGGGCGTGTTCCTGATGCTGCGGCGCATGAGCCTGACCGGCGACGCCATGGCCCACGCCATCTTGCCCGGCGCCGCTATTGGCTACCTGGTGGCCGGGCTCTCGCTCACCGCCATGACCATTGGCGGCGTGTTCGCCGGCCTGGCGGTGGCGGTGGGCTCGGGCCTGGTCTCGCGCAACACCGTGCTACGCGAAGACACCAGCCTCGCGGCCTTCTACCTGCTCTCACTGGCGCTGGGCGTGCTCATCGTCTCGGTGCGCGGCAACAGCGTGGATCTGCTGCATGTGCTGTTCGGCACCGTGCTGGCGCTGGACGACCCCGCGCTGCTGCTGCTTGGCGGCATCTGCGCGGTCACGCTGGCCGGCCTCGCCCTGCTCTACCGCCCACTGGTGATGGAATGCCTGGACCCGGGCTTCCTGCGCCAGGTCAGCCGCTGGAGCCCGGTGGCGCACTACGGCTTCCTGGGCCTGCTGGTCATCAACCTGGTGGCCGGCTTTCATGCGCTGGGTACGCTCATGGCCGTGGGCATCATGGTGCTGCCTGCGGCCACCGCGCGCTTCTGGGTGCGTCGCCTCGGCCCCCTGCTGCTGATGGCCACGGCGCTCGCGCTGGGCGCCAGCCTCAGCGGCCTGCTGCTTTCATACCACGCCGACCTGCCCACCAGCCCGACGATCGTGCTCAGCCTGGGCGCAGCCTACCTGCTGTCCCTCCTGCTCGCCCCCTACGGCGCGCTGCGCCATCAGCGCCCTGCGTCCTCCCATCTCAAAGCCTGAAACCCAAGGAACCACCATGACCGCCTCTCTGCGCCGCCACCTCATCGCCTCCGCCATCGGCCTCGCCTCTTTGGCACTCAGCCCGGCGCTGCAGGCCCAAACCCCGGCGCCCATCAAGGCCGTAGCGAGCTTCAGCATCCTCGGCGACCTCGTCAAGCAGGTCGGAGGCGACCGCGTGGCGGTCGACCTGCTCGTCGGTCCCGGCAGCGACTCCCATGTGTTCCAGCCCACACCCTCGCAAGCGAAACTGGTCGGACAGGCCCAAATTGTGTTTTCCAACGGCCTGGGCTTTGAAGGCTGGATGAGCCGGCTGCTCAACACAGCCAGCTACAAGGGCCGGCACGTGGTGGTCAGCCAAGGCATTGAGCCGGTCAAAGGCAAAGCCGACAACCATGGGCACCAACACGGACACAGCCACGGCGGTGCGGCAGACCCGCACGCCTGGCAAAGCGTGCCCAACGTGATCACCTACGTGGGCAACATTGCCAAGGGTCTGTGCGAGGTCGACGCCAGCGGCTGCGACATTTACCAGCGCAACGCCGGCGCCTACATTGCCCAGCTGAAAACGCTGGACGCCGACATCAAAGCTGCCTGGGCCCCCATCCCGCTCGCGCAGCGCAAAGTGATCACCTCGCACGACGCCTTCGCCTACTACGCCAAATCCTACGGCGTGAAGTTCCTCTCCGCGCAGGGCGTGAGCACCGAAAGCGAAGCCTCAGCAAAGGGCGTGGCCCAGCTGGTGCGGCAGATCAAAAAGGAAAACATCAAGGCGCTGTTTGTAGAAAGCATTTCAGACCCGCGCCTGATCGCCCAGATCGCCCGAGAGACGGGCACCAAACCGTCGGGGGCGCTGTATTCCGATTCGCTGTCTGAACCCACGGGCGAAGCTGGCAGCTACATCGCCATGATGCGCGTCAATACACGGGCACTCATCGCTGCCGTGCGCGGGCTCTGAACACCCCCTGGCCCAGCGCGCCAAGCTGTGGCGCTCCGAGGGCATGGACGCGGTGGTAAGGTGCCGCACCAGGGTGGGCGCTTGCCCGTCCATCGCCAGCCCCATGAGACCAACCCCTGCATGACAAACACCGAAATACTGGTTTGCGTGCTGTGCCGCCCCGCCGGTGCACCCCGCGAAGCCCCCCGCGCCGGCCGCGCCCTGTTTGAAGCGGTGCAAGAAGCCGCGTTTTTTGAAGATCTGCCGTTTTCGGTGCGCCCGGTGGAGTGCATGAACGGCTGTTCGCGCTCATGCACCGTGGCGCTGCAAGCGCCGGGCAAGAGCGTGTACTTTTTTGGCGACCTGACCGCCGACGCTGAAACCGCCCGGCAGGTGCTGGCCTGCGCCCAGATGCACCAGACGAGCCCCGACGGCAGCTTGCTGCGCGCCGAACGCCCCGAGCGCCTGCGCGAAGGCATTTTGGCGCGCCTTCCAGCCTGCTTGCCCGCGGCCTGACGCTCCTTTTCGCGTGCCGAATGAACGTCAGCCGCGCACCAGCCGCGCAAACGTTTTGCGGAACTTCGCCACCTTGGGCGCGGCCACGGCCACGCAATAACCCTGGTTCGGGTTGCGCTCAAAGAAGTCCTGGTGGTAGTCCTCGGCGGGCCAGTAATCGGCCAGCGCCAGCAACTCGGTCACCACCGGGCGGCCAAAGGTATGGTCCCGAGCCAACTCGTCCAGCAGTGTCTGCGCGGTCTGCCGCTGTTCGTCGTTGGTGAAGTAAATACCGCTGCGGTACTGCGTGCCCACGTCGTTGCCCTGCCGGTTGGGCGTGGTCGGATCGTGAATGAGAAAGAAAATTTCCAGTAGCTCGCGCGTGCTGATCACAGCCGGGTCGTACACCAGCTTCACCACCTCGTTGCAACCGGTTTGCCCGGTGCATACCGCTTCGTAGCTGGGTTGCGCCGCCTGGCCATTGCTGTAGCCCGACTCCACGTCCGTCACGCCGCGCACTTCTTTGTAGACGCTCTCGGTGCACCAGAAGCAGCCGCCGCCCAGCACGATGGTTTGCAAATCAGTCATGTTGTGTTCCTTGAACGCCGGTGGTGAAAAACCCCAGCAGGCTGCCACTCTAGTGTAGTGTTTGATTCTTGGTGGAACTTATATTACGAGTGCATTTCCAATGCTCTACT
>JAGXSV010000078.1 GCA_018333605.1 Hydrogenophaga sp.
GGACCACCACACAGCGCCGGCGCAACGGCCCGCCACCCCCACCCGCCGAGCCCCGGTTTGACATCGACCTGCAAGCCCCCCCCGAGCTGAGCGCCTTTTTGCTGCGCCACCTGGAGCTGCAGCGCTTTCGAACCCTGCGCGACCTGGACGCCAACGAGCTGGAGCGGCTCCTGGTAGCGGCCCCGGAGAACCTGCGCGATCTGCTGGGCACACTGGGATATTTCGCCCCGGTGATCGAGGTCAGCCTCATGCCGGTCCGCACAATAACGCCCACAGCGACGGAGCTTGCCGCGGCCGAGAGCAGCCGCGGCAAGCTGGGCACCGTGACGGTACGGGTCGAGCCGGGGCCGGTCACACGGGTGGCGTCGGCCACCGTGTACTTCAAGGGCGACATTGCCACCGCCCCCGAAGCGGCCGAACAGCGCGAAGCCATTCGCCGCAGCGGCACGCTGGCCACGGGCGTGGCCTTTTCGCAGGCCGACTGGGACCGCGCCAAAACCACCGCCCTGCGCCAGTTGATCGCCCAGCGTTACCCGACCGGCCGCATCGAGAACAGCCTGGCCGACATTGACGCCACCACCCAAAGCGCCCACCTGCACATCGAGCTCGACTCTGGACCTCCGGTGCAGGTGGGCGCTGTGCGGGTAGAGGGCATCGCGCGCTACGACCCGGTCACAGTGGAACGCCTGGTACGGCTGGCCGGGCTCACGCCGGGCAGCGATTACAACCTGGAAAAACTGCAGGCGGCGCAACAACTGATTGCGGAGAGCGGCTATTTCGACTCGGTGTTTGTGTACGTGGACCCGGTCAGCGAAACACCGACGTCACCCGTGGTGGTGCAGGTGCGCGAGACCAAGCGCAAGATGCTGGTGCTGGGTGTGGGCGGTAGCACCGACAAGGGGGCCCGCCTGTCCATAGAGCACACGCACCACCGCGTGCCCGGCATCGGCTGGCGCGCCTTGAACAAGCTCCAACTGGAGCGAGATGACCAACTGGCCAGCACGGTCTGGAGCGCGCCGGTGGACGACCGGGGTTGGCGCTGGATCAGCAGTGGCCAGGCCGCACGCCAGATCGACGGACTGATCACTACCACGAGCCAGCGCCTGCGCGCTGGACAGGCCCAGGAAACCGCCGACCTGGACCGCAGTTTTTTCCTGCAGTACGACCGTGCTCGGGCCGTCAACCGAGCGCTGCGAAACCTGCTGCCAGCGCCGACCGAATCGTCCGTGTCGGCCAATTACGCCTGGACCCGGCGGCGCTTCAACGACCTGCTGTTTCCCGAGTCGGGCCAGGGGCTGAGCGTGGAACTCGGCGTGGGCACCACGCTGGGAACCACCAGGTTGCCGTTCACCCGCGCACAAGCCCGCTGGCTCGGTTACTGGCCGGTCAGCACGCTCAGCGGGGCACCGCGCACCGCCCCCGCGGGCGAAGCCCGGCCTGACGTTGACGATACCGGCCGTGCCGGCCGCCTGGCACTGCGCCTGCAGGGCGGCGCGCTGTGGGCCAAACAAAACGCACCTGTGCCCGAAACCCAGCTGTTTCTGACCGGGGGCGACACCACCGTGCGCGGCTACGGCCTGCGCAACATCGGCATACCGCAGACCGACGGCAGCACCTCGCCCGGCCGCTACCTGGCCGTGGCCAGTCTGGAATGGCAGCGCCCGGTGTGGCGCAACGGCGCGCGCTCACCCTGGGAAAGCGTGGTGTTTGTGGACGCGGGCGCCGTGGCCAACATGCCAGGCGACCTGCGCCCGCAGTGGGGTGTGGGGGCCGGCATGCGCTACAACAGCCCGGTCGGGCCGTTGCAGGTGGATCTGGCCTATGGCCTGGGCAGCAAGCGCGTGCGCCTGCACCTCAACGTGGGCTTCAGCTTCTGACGCGGCATGAACAGCCCCACGCCCCTAGATCCCAAGGCACCGGCTGCACCGGTGGAACACGCGGCAAACAGCCGCCGCCGGCCCCTGCGCGCTGCGCTGCACGCCATCGCTGCCACGGCCCGGGGCGTGGGCTGGCTGGGTGTGTGGCTCCCCGGCGCCTTGCTGGCCCTGCTGCTCGCAGCCGGTGTGGCCCTGTGGCTGTGGGCCGCCACACCAGGCTCGCTGGCCCAAACCCTGGCCTGGGCCCAGGCCTACACCGAACCCCGTGCGGGCAGCACCGGCGTGCTGACAGCCACCGATGTGCAGGGCAGCCTGCGGGTCGGTGGCCAGATTGGGCAGTTGCAGTGGTCGCGAGGCGGCTTTTCGGTCAAGGCCACCAACGTGCGCGTGAGCCTGGGGCCCCGCTTGTGGATCGACGCCGCGATGGGCCGGGGCCTGCATGTGGATGCGCTCGACATCGTGCGGCTGGACATCACCGACCAGCGCCCACCCAGCCCCACCGAACCGCTGCAGGCGCTCACCCTGCCGCTGGCGCTCACACTGCCCTGGTCGGTGGACGAGTTGGTGCTCAACGGTGCACAGCCCCTCAACCTGCGGGCGGTCAAAGGCGTGTACCGCTATGGCCGCACCGACACGCCGCTCGCACCCGGCGTGCCTGAAGCCCACCGGCTCACGCTGGAGTCGCTGCAGGTAGCGGGTGGGCGCTACCGTCTGCAAGCAGCGCTGGGGGCACAAACGCCCATGCCGCTCACGCTGGACGTCCAAGGCAACGTGCAAACCAGTGTGCCCGGTGGCAGCAGCATCACCCTGCAAGCCACCGCGCAAGCCAGTGGCTTTCTGAGCGGGCTCGGCGCCACACTGGACGTCACAGCGCGTGTGCACACCCAGTCGGGCGCCACGCCCCTTTCCACCACCGCTCCGGGCGCCACACCCACACTGGTGGCGCACGCCCAGATCATGCCCTGGGCCACGCAACCCCTGGCCCGTGCCGACGCCACCGCGCACCAGCTCAACCTCGCCACCCTGTGGCCGGATGCGCCGGTGACCGCGCTCTCGGGCACGCTGCAGGCGCAACCCGATGGCGATGCCTGGCGCGCCACCGTGCGCCTGAGTAACACCCTCAGCGGACCCGCCGACCGCCAGCGCCTGCCACTGCGAAGCCTGCAGGCCGACGTGGAACAGCAAGGCACCCGGTGGACCGTTTCCAACCTGGACGCCCAACTGGGTGGCGGACGCCTGCAGGGCCAGGCGCAGGTGCAACTGGGCCGTGCGGCCACTCGATCGGTACCGCGCACCACCACCACCACCACCACCACCACCACCACCACCACGCCCACAGCCCCAGCCCCCGCGAGCGCCGCCTGGGAAGGCGATCTGCGCCTGAGCGGCATCAACCCCGCGCTGCTGTGGAGCACGCTGGCGCCTGCGGCTCTGAACGGCACGCTCACCGCCCGCCATGCATCGGCGAGCAGCGGCCGGGAAGCGATCGACCTGAACGCCCTCATTCAACCCAGTGGCCGCCAGCCCACCGGCACGCAGATGACCGGGCTGCGCCTGCGTGAACTGCGGGCGCATGGCCGCTGGCAACCCACACCGGGAAACCCGACCCAAGGCCTGCTCGACCTGCGCGACGTCCAGATCAGCATGGCCGACGCGCAGCTGCAAACCAGCGGCCAGTTCGACACCATCAGCCGCCAGTTCAAGGGCCAGTTCGTCCTGCAGGCTCCCGGTGCACAGGCGCGGTGGCGGGGCCTGCTGGCCCACAGCGCGGGCGAAGGCACCGCCCAACTGCAGCTCGACGATGCCCGCCGCGTGCTCGCCTGGGTGCGCGGTCTGCAAACCCTGCCCGTGCTGGGGCCGCCGCTGCGCACCTGGCTCGGCACCCAGCCCGACCTGTCCGCTCAAGGCAGCGCCCAACTGAACGCCGCCTGGCAAGGCGGCCTGGGCGCATTGGGCTACCCTGCACCTGCCGCCGTTGCCTCAGCCGCCCCGCTGCCGCGCCTGCAAGCCACGCTCGACGTGCCCCAACTGGTGCTGCAACCCGGCACCAGTGCCGACCCAACCCGCTCCATCACGCTCAGCGCCCTGAGGGTGCAAGCCGACGGCCGTCTGGACGACCTGCAACTGACCGCCCAAGGCTCGCTGACCCAGGCGCCCTGGAGCGGCCGGCTGGAAACCCGGGGCCGGCTGAGAAGCGGCCAACGCGCTGCCAACGGCCTGGCCAGCTGGCACGCGGGCGAGTTCGACCTGAGCAGTCTGCTGCTGCGCTTGAGCGATGCGTCGCGCGACGACCGTGTCACCGACTGGACGCTGCAAAGCACAGGGGCCCTGACCGGCTTGTGGCAAACCACTGCGCAGGGCCTGCGCCTGGACGCCGGCGCCGGTCGCCTGCAGCTGCTGCCCGCCGTGCGCCGCACCAGCAACACGCAGCCCCCCGCGCCCGACCTCGGCAACACACCGCTGCGCGTTGCCTGGGACAGTCTGGCCTGGCAGGCCAACACCCTGCAAACGCGCGGGAGCCTCAGCGACTTGCCACTGGCCTGGATCGATATTCTGGGTACCGTCGAAGGCGTCAAAAGCGGCCCCTTGACTCGCGCCGGCCTGGGCGGAAATCTGGTTTTCGACGGCAACTGGGACGTTTTGCTCCCAACCGATGGGAGCACACCGCTGCGCCTGTCCGCCACCCTCCAACGCAGCCGTGGCGATCTCACGGTACAAACCGATGTTGGTCAGCGCGCCAATGGCCAGCGCCTTCAAGCCGGCGTTCAACAAGCCCAGCTCAGCCTGAGTGCCCAGGGCAACACGGTGCAGGCCAGCCTGCGCTGGGCCAGCGAGCGCCTCGGCCAAGTCACGGCCGACCTCAGCACCGAACTCTCGCCCCGCAAAACACCCGCCAGCAGCGGCAGCACACTGGACCACTGGTGGCCTGCCAGCGCGCCCGTGCGTGGCACGGCACGCGCCCAGTTGCCCCAGGTGGGGGTGTGGTCGGCGCTGGTGCCGCCCGGCTGGCGCATGAGCGGTACCTTGCAAGCCAATGCCGCACTGACCGGAACACGCGGTGCCCCCCAGTGGAGCGGCACCCTGCAGGCCGACCAGCTGGGTCTGCGCTCGGTGGTCGACGGTTTTTCTTTTTCCGATGGTCAGCTGCGGGCCACCCTGGCCGGCGACAAGATCACCATCGAACGCTTCAGCCTGCAGGGTCCGCGCGGCGCGGACCAGGGCGGCACTTTGGAAGCCACTGGCACGGCCGAATGGCGTGCGGTAGACGGCAAAGCGCTGCGTCAGCCCCACATTGAACTGAAGGCCACGGCGTCCCGGCTGCGGGTGTCCAACCGGGCCGACCGCCGCCTCACGCTTTCCGGTCAACTCGATGCCCAGCTCGCCGGGCCCCGCCTGCAAATACGCGGTCAGCTCACCGCCGACTCGGCGCTCTTCGTGCTGCCCGACGAACTCGCCCCAACCCTGAGCAACGACGTGGTGGTGCGCGGAACCTTCAGCACACCTGAGGGCACCGACACCGTGCGCGTCCAGCCCGACGTCCTGGTGGATCTGAACCTGGGTGACCAATTCGAGGTGCGTGGGCGCGGCCTGCAAACCCGGCTGAGTGGCCAGCTCAGCGTGCGCAGCACCCCGACTGTGCCAGCACCCAGGGTGCTGGGCGAAGTGCGCGCCATCAGTGGCACCTACCGCGCCTACGGTCAGCGACTCAGCATAGAAACAGGTCTGCTGCGCTTCACCGGCCCTTACGACGACCCCACGCTCGACATACTGGCCGTGCGCCCCGAGCAAGGCACTGGCGGCCAACGGGTGGGCGTTCAAATCAGCGGCAGCGCCCAGAGTCCGAAGGTGCGCCTGTATTCAAACCCCGAACTGCCCGACAGCGAAAAGCTCGCCTGGCTGGTGCTGGGGCGTCCGGCCACCGGCGCAGGCGCAGAAGCCGCCGTGCTGCAGCAGGCCGCCATGGCCCTGCTGTCCCGCAACAGCAGCGACCTGGATGGCGGGCTGGCCAGCTCCCTCGGTCTGGACGAACTCGGGTTTCGTGGCTCGGGCACCAGCGCCGATGGAAGCACCACCGCGGCCGCACTCACACTGGGCAAACGCATCTCCAGCGACCTCTATCTGGCCTATGAGCGCAGTCTGGCGGGCACCATGGGTACGGTGTCCATCTTCTATGACGTGTCGCGCTACCTCACGCTGCGTGCCCGGGCGGGCGAAGAAAATGCCATCGATCTGATCTTCACCGTGCGCTACGACTGACATCGTACCGATGCCCATCGAGCACCAACAACGGCATCAACTGCGCCCTTTACAATCCAGGTTCCACTTGCCTGGCACCGCCCAGACAAAAACGCGTGCCGCCATAGTTCAATGGACAGAACAAGTGCCTCCTAAGCGCTAGATACAGGTTCGATTCCTGTTGGCGGTACCACATCTGACCCGTGCGAGGATCCATCGGGAGACTTGCAATGCCAAGGTCTCTTCCCCTCCGTTTCATCCCGTCCATCGTAAGCGGTCATCCAACTACGTCTTCCCACAGAGCGCTTGAGAGGGGAAGCTACGTGT
>JAGXSV010000079.1 GCA_018333605.1 Hydrogenophaga sp.
CCAGCCACGCCGAACACCGGCGCCACCTGAAAGAACGGCTCGTGGGCGCCTGCCGTGCCTTTGCGCTGCAGGGCTTTGACTACGGCTTTGCCGGGCACCTGACGGTACGCGACCCCGAGCACCCGCACCTGTATTGGACCAACCCGATGGCGGTGCATTTCGCGCAGGTCAAGGTGTCCAACCTGATCCTGGCCGACCACCAGGGCCATGTGGTCGAAGGCCAGCACGCGATCAACCGCGCCGGTTTTGTGCTGCACGCCGCCGTGCACGAAGCCCACCCGGACATCGTCGCCATGTGCCACGCCCACACGCTTTACGGCACGGCGTTTGCGGCCCTCGCCCAGCCGCTGGAACCCATCTCGCAAGACGCCGCCGCGTTCTTTGAAGACCACGTGGTCATCAGCGACGAAGCCGGTCAGGTCGCGGTCGAAGTCAAAGCTGGTTTGAAAGTGGCCGACTGGTTCAAAGGCGTCAAAGCCGCCATCCACCAAAACCACGGCCTGCTGACCGCCAGCCGCCACAGCATCGAAGCGGCTGCGTTCTGGTTCATTGCACTGGAACGCTGTTGCCAGCAGCAGCTCCTGGTGCAGGCCACCGGCGTCAAACCCCGGCTGGTGCCGCCTGAAAAGGCACGCTACAGCCGCGAACACGTCGGCAGCGAATACATCGGCTGGCTGCATTTCCAGACCATCTGGAACGATTTGCTGCGCACCCAGCCCGACATGTTCGATTGAGCAGCCCAGCAACCCGGCCCACCAACGCGGCCAAGCCACCCCCATGAGCATCACGCCCGCCTGGGCCGCCCTGCTGGCTGACGCCTTGCTGGCCCTGCACCTGGGCCTGGTGGCGTTTGTGGTGGGCCTGCTGCCGCTGGTGCTGCTGGGCGGCGCGAGGGGTTGGCGCTGGGTGCGCTGGCGCCGCCTGCGCCTCACCCACCTGGGCCTCATGGTGTTCATCACCGCACAAACCTGGCTCGGCCAGCTCTGCCCCCTGACGGTGTGGGAACAAGACCTGCGCCGCCTGGCTGGCCAAGGCAGTTACACCCAAACCTTCATCGAGCATTGGCTGTCGCGCCTGCTGTACTGGGAAGCCCCCTGGTGGGTGTTTGTGGCGGCTTATACGGCGTTTGCTTTGCTGGTGGCGGCAGCGTGGTGGTGGGTCCGGCCCGAGCCAGCACGGTGAACTGACGGGTCTGCCAACCGGCCCGCGTCTGGGTGGCAACGCCCACAGCGCAAGCGGCTCCCCATGCCAAGGGGGGCCGCGAGTGGATACCCAAAGAACGTCACGACCACGGTCGCGGCTGCGACCACCGAAGGGGGCGGCCCCGGCGTGGCCGGTGGCGCTCAAGACCGATCCCAGGCCAATGCCGACGAGCATTCGCGGCCACGGCCCGCTGCGCTGCATCGCCTGCAGTCCCGCCGTCAACACAGCCATGGCTGTCCTTGTGGTGGCCGGCAGGGCAACATGCACTGGCTCCTGGCCACTGCCGATGGCTTGGAAGGTACGGCTGTTGCACCGCCACGTCGGTGGTGTGGGGGCGCACAAGCCAGGGTTATGGGCTGCCTGTGCCAGCGCCAGCATTCACGCTGCCGACCGAAACTGTTTGGCAGCAAAGGCCCAGGCCATGCGGGACGCATCGGGCCCTTTCCCGTCGCTGAAAGCCTGGCTCGTGGCGCCACCGCTCCAGGCGTGGGCCAGGCCACTCACCTCCACCAGCGAAGCCACTGTGCTGCCCTTGCGCTTGAAATCGGTGACCGACATCGGGTAACGCTGGCCCCTGCGAACGGGACGCGGCTGGCTTGCCCGTGCCCCCGCGGCCTGGGCCCAGACCTGCGCTGCGGCTTCCCCGTTCTTGGGTGAGACCACCGGGTCCACGTTGCCATGGATCACCAGCAGGGGGGGCCAGTGGGCCGCCATGGTGCTCGGCGTGACCGCCAGCGGCACGGTTCCCCGGTGACCGTGCATGGCGCCCAGCGCCGACAGGGTGGAATGCGCGGTACCGGGTGGAATGCCCGAGTGCATCACGATCGCCTGAAAGCGCTCCGGGTGCCGCGTGACCAGCAAGGCCGCCATGCTCGCACCAGCCGACAGCCCGGCAATGGCCACACGCGCGCCGTCCACCGGATGCAGCAGACACACCTGGTCGACAGCCTTCATGATCAAAGCCGCCTCGCCATAGGCGCGACCGGTATCGGTGTCGAACCAGTTCCAGCAACCCTGTGCATTGGCCAGGCGGTCTTGTTCGGGGTACAGCACCAGAAAGCGCTCACGCACCGCGATGCGATTCATGCGCGTGCTGGCCGCGAAACTGTTGGCGTCCTGCCCGCAACCGTGCAGCATCACCATCAACGGCAGTTGCTCACCATACGCAACGCCTGGCGGGCGAAACAGCCGAAAACGCCGCACGCCGGCGGCGCCCATCACGAAGCCGGGCAACCAGGCCCCAGCGCCAGGTGGTGGCGTTCGTTTGGCCACTGCGGGCTTGAGGGTTTTGCTGAGCGCACGGCTGCCTGATGCCGTAGCCAGCCGCGTCATCGTCACCCAAGTGCGACCGAAGCTTTTGGCCCAGGCCGTTGGACTTGTTCGTTTTTTCATGCGGGCCATTCTGCGCAAGGGTTGCCCGCAGCGGCTGTGCGAAAGCGCACAGACCCCCACGACGCGCAGCCTCACAGCTCCACTTGGTCGAGGTGCGGGTCGTCGGTATTTACGGCGCGCGATTCGCTCATCGCCACAGGAGTGCCGACGGCTGTTTCCAGCACCACCAGCGATGAAGACTGTTCGCCCCCGCGGCTTTGATGTCGGCTCGGCCGACCCCACAGGCTCGCCCGGCAGCGCCGCCTCTTGGGGTGCGATCACCGCGGGCGCCGACGCTGCGGCATTCATCACCGCGCTGGGCAAACAGCGGTACCCCCAGCGCGCGGTGGCTGCGCCGGGAGCCTGAGCGCCCGCTTGCATGCTTCGGGCCGTGACCGTGCGCGACCCGGCCACCCCCAAGGCGCAAGAGCGTTTGCGCAACGCCACGGCGGGTATGCGCGTTGCCGCACAGAACCGGAAAAGCGCAACCGCTAAGGTGACAGCAGTGGGGCAGCGCCGGATGGGCCATGCACCGCCTCCCATCCATTTACAAGGGGAATTTTTATGAACAGCATCATTTATATCGTCGGGCTGGTCGTTGTCGTCTTGTTCGTCTTGTCATTTTTCGGGCTGCGCTGAGGTAGCGAAGGACAGGCTCTGGGTGCGCCAATGGCGCACCGGGCGCCCTTGAGCCACCCGCTGGCGCACGCCAGCAAACGACCCGACAACCACACGCAACGGCACACCGGCACTGGCCCTGGAAGCCCCGGCTTGCCGAATGGCCCGCCCGGCGCCACTCAGCATCCCGAGGCCCGCCGAGCCGTCACCTCAAAAGGGTTGTCAACGCAAGCCCGTTTGCCCCCACGGCCAGGCACCGCCAGCAGGTCAGCCGGCAAGGGTAATTGTCGTCAACCAGGGGGCCAGCGTTCGCACTCAAGCACATGCACCTGCTCATGCGCGCGCGGCCGCTCCAGCGCTTGCGCATGGGTGCCCAACACGACGCGACTGAACGTGATGCCTGCGCATGGCTGGGGCGCCGGGGTGGCTGGTGGGGGGCAGGTCAAAGCGGCCATGGGCCCGAACCGTGAAAAAAACGGTGTTTCATACAATGACCCGCTTATGAACCCATCCGTTGACCACGCCGAATTGATCGCCACCTTCAAGCGGGCCGAGGCAGATGCTGCGCACAAGCGCGGACTGATCAACAAGGCAGCTCAAAAGGGCCCCAAAGCCATTCAAGCCGCCGCCGATACCGCAGCACGGGCGGACAAACGCCGGGACACGTTTGCCAAAAAGTTGCGGGCCTTGGGTGTGACCCTTGGGGGTTGAGCGGGGGTCTGCGGCTGGTAGCCAGCCAGCACCATGGCGATCCATGAAAGGCAACTGTCGCGGGACTGTTTCAGGCCATGAACCGACGCTGCCAGATCATCGAAGCAGTCCGTTCAACCGTTGAAGTTAACCGGTGTGCTGCAACGCTCGTCCGAGTTGAACCGCAGGTTGGACGCTGTGGGGAAGGGTGCCTGTTCTGGCGCCTGCCGGAGAAGCGTGAAGTTGAAGCCCCAAGGCAGACACGACCTTCACGATTGTCGCGAACTCAGGGTTGCCGCTGGGTGCCCATGCCTTGTAGAGGCATTCGCGTCCCAGACCGGCATCACGCGCGATTTGACTCATGTCTTTGGCCTTGGCGATATCTCCGAGCGCGGTAGAGACAAGTGCGGGGTCGCTCTCTTCGAGCGCCGCTTCGAGGTGCGCGGCCATGTCTTCTTCGGAGTTCAGATGTTCAGCCGGATCCCACGGTTTGGTGATGGTCTTGGGCATGTTCGAATCCTAAAGTTGCTTCGCCAACGCCTTGGCCAGCTGGATTGCGCCACTACTTGGACAGGTACTCTTCATTCCCGCAGACCCACCCGATATGCAGGTGAACGCCGCCCCGGGTGCCAGCGGATACCACCGTGTTTATTGCGCTCTCTGCGCGAAGCAGCTTTGCGAATTGCTCGTAGTCCGGGAGCCAGTCGCGGGACGGGCTGAAGGAGTGAACGAGCATGACTGCGTGTGGGGCGCCGAAGCGCTTGGCCTCAATGATTGCGGAGGCAGTGCGATGCAGAAGTTGGTACCGGATGGTGCCCGCAAGCTCTTCGTTCAGGTTCAGTTCTCGTCGGAGAAATGCGAGTCGTGCGGCCTTGCCCGTAGATCCTTCGGCGAGCCATTCTGAGAGCGTGGGGCCAAATGGCTCTGCGACCTTGCCTTCAACCGCGATGGAAACCAGTTCGTTACCAGCGCGCGCAAGGGCCCAGATGTCATTCTGGGAGGGCCGCGATCCGCCGACGAGTGGCACCTGATGTTCGGGTAGCGCCAATAGCAACTGGATGCCTGCGAGGTACTCGTTGCCGGCGAATGCTTCTTTGACTTCCATCGGAAGGCCGCCGGCGTCCTGCCATGAATGAGCGAGAGCTCGTGCTGAGTATCCTGTGCGCCAGTGCTTCACAGGATCGGCGAGTAGTGGGGTCCAGTCGTCGGCAGAGCGAGCGGGAACATAGATGTGGGGCAAGTGACACCTTTCGACTTTGAGGTCTACCGTTTGAGCTGAGCGGACGCCACCGGCTTGGCGCCTGACCCGCGAAGCGGATGATGACACTGGCCGGTTCGCGGGTCAGGCGCCAAGTTGGTGGAGGTCCGCTCAAGCGAAGGGTTATTCTATTTACAGTTCATTAGATAAATAATATTCATGTCACGATTTCTTCAAGGAGATGGACATGGCGAGAACTGCGAGGGGTGCGGACAACTTGGAGTGGGCGCGAGAAGTGTGGGCGCAAGCGCACACGATTGAGCAATTGCGGCAGGCGCAAGCCGTGGTGCTGCCGCTGGATTACGGCTTGAGCATGGAGCAGACCGCGCGTGCGATTGGCCGCTCGGTGCCGTGGACGTGTCGGCTGCGCAACCGATTCCTGGCCGGCGAGATCGTCGGCGACGGCCAGCGCCAGGCGCGCGGCGGGCGCCGACGCCAGAACATGAGCGTCGAGCAGGAGCGCGAAGTGCTGGCCCCGTTCCTGGATCGGGCACGCACCGGGGGCATCCTGGTGGTCGGCCAGGTCAAGGCCGAACTCGAAGCCCGGTTGGGCCGCACGATGGCGCTGTCTTCGGTCTACAACCTGCTGCACCGGCACGGTTGGCGCAAGC
>JAGXSV010000080.1 GCA_018333605.1 Hydrogenophaga sp.
TACCTGATGTACGGCTTCCCCACGCAGACGCTGCAGGACACGGTGGACGCGCTCGAATACGTGCGCCAGCTGTTTGAAGCCGGCTGCATCCAGAGCGGCTTCTTCCACCGCTTCAGCTGCACCGTGCACTCGCCCGTGGGCATGGACCCGGCGGCATATGGCATTGAGCTGATACCCCTGCCGCCCGTGAGCTTCGCGAAGAACGACATCGGTTTTATCGACCCCACCGGCACCGACCACGACGCACTCGGCCAGGGCCTGCGCAAGGCAATCTACAACTACATGCACGGCCTGTGCGTGGAAGACGACGTGCGCCGCTGGTTCGAGCACCTGCCGCAGCCCGTGCCACGATCTACGGTGAAGCGTGGGAAGATTGGCAGGGCGCTGTCTCAGCGGGGCTGACACCCGAGACGCCGGGCTCACAGAGCCCATGCAAAGCATCCGCATCAAATCGTGCGAATGCCCCTGGGTTCTGAGCAGTTTTCCATACCGCCAGACCGGCACCCAGACGCATGAAACGGTGCAGCCCAGGGCACCGCCGGTCCGGCTTTGCCGAACGGCCAGTGCCGCCACTCAAGACTGCACCGGCAAGACGAATGGGCTGCTGTCGCGCAGCCGGCCCTTGTTGCGGCGAACATCAAACTGTGCCACGGCTGGACACTCAGAGCCGGCTGTGCTCGTCGACAAACGACGCCGCAGATTCGTGCACCACGTTCCATTCGCCGGAACTGACCGCAGCAAGTCGCTGCCGCTCCGCTGTTGGCTGCGCCTGGCGATTAGCCCGCATTTTTCACTTCACGCGCATAGCCAACAGCCTGCGCCATGGGGTGCAGCGGCGCAGATGTGGGCAAGGGAGGCCGCGATGGGCACCGCAGCGAGGGCGCTGATCGCTCGCATGCGCCATGCGGTCGCACCAACCCCGCCCCCGGCTTGGGTTGCGGGCCATTTTTCTGTCATCGCGCCGGCCAGGCGCTGCTTGCCGTTCAGGGGGTAGCACCGCTGGCTCAGGGCGTGCGCGAAGGCCTGTGCGCTGGCCCAGTTGAAGGCCAGGCACAAGCGAATGCGCCGCGCCGCTGAGATTGGTGGCGATGAAGCGCGGGTTGCACCCCGAGCTTGCGCCAGATGCGTTGCACGGTAGACAACGAGACCTCGCCCATCTCAGCTGCACGCTTGCGACGGCTCCAGTTCGTGGAGCCGTCCCCGGGCTTGGCTCGGATGTCAACCCGGCGCTCGCAGTCGGCCCCAAGCAGCACGTCCGCCGCGCCCGCCGCGCCAGCGCCGCGCTGCCACTGCGCTTGCGGATCACCGCCTCCAATTGGCCGCGCTCGTCGGCTGTCAATAGCCTTCTGTACGTACCCTCCACTATGGGCATAAACAGCCAACCTCAGAGTCAGTGGACTGGCATTTTCCAGCGCACCACACGCCGCATCAGCCCCACTGCAGAGTGGTAAAACGCTGTGCGAGCGCGCCAGCGCTTTGCTGCTCGCTTCCGAATCGGTGGAAGCCGAACTGCGCGAACGTCACCAAGAGCCTGCTGGCCCAATATGACGCGCCGCCACCTTTGGCTGTGGCCGGCTCTGGCCTGGTCCGGTGCTGGCCAACTTCAAGGCCCGGCACCTGATGGTCGACATTCAGCTGCAGCTGACCGAGCAACTGCCCACCTTAGTGGTGGACAGCTTCGATGGTGCTATCTGCTTGTGGAACGCGCCCGACCAGCGGGCAGCGGAGTGGGGATCGCGCAGGCTCGCCAGCCATCTGCACATGCTGGTGGCGGCACCCGCCCATCTGCAAGCCCGGGGCACACCGCGCACGCTTCAAGGCCTGGCCACACACGCGTGCCTGGTGGTGCGGAAAACAGCGGGGGCCTCCGCACAGCGTTTTGACCACTGGCGCCTGCAGCGCGCGGGCGAGGTCGGGGTGCAGCGCGTCCCGGTGCTGGGTTCGCTTTGCAGCAACTCGGGCGAAATGGTGCGCGACTGGTGTTTGAGCGGCCACGGCATCATGTTGTGCCGCTGGTGGGGCATCGCGGCGCAGCTTGCCAGCGGTGCGCTGGTGCGCGTGCTGCCAGACCACGCCATGCCCGACGCCGACGTCCACGGACTGGCGCCCTGCCGCGCTCAGGTTCCCCGGCGCATCCAGCGCCTGGTGGACTTTCGGGCAACGCACCTGTGCATTGAGCCGTGGAAGCTCAGGCAGGCTTTGTCGGCCGCACCACCAGGCTCACCCCGAAAGCGGTAAGCGCAATGCCTGCCACGGTAACGGCAGTAATGGGTTCGTCAAACAGGCCCCAGGCGATCAGCGCAGTGCATGGTGGCACCAGATACATGAGGCTGGTGACCGACGCAGCCGCACCGCGCTGAATTAGCATGTAGAGCAACGAGCTGCCTCCCAACGTCAACCCAAGCACCGACCACGCCATGGCGCCGGTCAGTTGCCAGTTCAATCCGGCCGAAGCGTCCATCCAGCGCATCGCCTCAAGTTCCAGCAAGGCCAGTGGCAGCGTGACCAGCAGCGCCGCCAGCAACTGCACGGCATTGGCGGTGCGCACGTCGCAGGTGGTCACAAAACGCTTTTGGTACAAGGTGCCCACGGTGATGGCAAACAGGGCCATGACCGCGAATGAGAGGTTGACCCAGGTGGCCTGGTCACCCGGACCACCTGCACCAAACTTGCGCGACACCACCAAAACCAACCCGGCAAAACCCAGCAGCAGGCCCAGCCACTGGCGCCGCGACACGTTAGAACCGGTACCCGACAGCCAGATGGCGGTGAGCACGGGCTGGATGCCCACGATGAGCGCTGAAAGCCCCGAGCCCATACCGGCCTTGACCGCCGCCCAGACACCACCCAGGTAACCAGCGTGCATGAGCACACCGGTCACGGCCAGGTGCATCCACTGGGCGCGGCTGGTGGGCCACTTCACGCCCGACAACCATATCCAGGGCAAGAAACACAGGATAGACAGCGCGTAGCGCACCGCCAGAAACTTCATGGGTGGCGCATGCGGCATGCCGTAACGGGCGACGATGAAACCGGTGCTCCAGATCAGCACGAACACCCAGGGCATGGCGCGCAGCCAGGCGTTTTCTTTGGGGGGAACGGTCATGGTTGGAGCGGTGAAGCGCAGGCGACCTGAAGGCGACGCATCATCGAGAGCGGGCGCGGATCTCGGGCAGGGCTTTTTGCAGGTAGTACACCATGGACCAGACGGTCAGCACGGCCGAAATCCAGATCAGCCAGGTGCCCCACACTTGGGTATCGATGCTGCCCAGCAGGTGGCCATCGAACAGCAAAAAGGGAATTGCTGTCATCTGCACGGCGGTCTTGAGCTTGCCCACCATGTGCACGGCCACGCTCTTGGTCGCACCAATGATGGCCATCCATTCGCGCAGCGACGAAATGACGATCTCGCGGCCAATGATGATGAGCGCCACAAACACGTCGGCGCGGTCCAGGTCCACCAACACCAGCACGCTGGCACACACCAGAAACTTGTCGGCCACCGGGTCCAGAAAAGCACCAAAGGCCGAAGTCTGGTTGAGCTTGCGGGCCAGGTAACCGTCGGCCCAGTCGGTGGCGGCAAACACCACGAACAGCACCGTGGCGATCAGGTTTTGCTGCGCGGTACTCACCCCTTCCAGGTAGAACACCCCGACGATGAGCGGTATGGCGACAATGCGCGCCCAGGTCAGCAGGGTGGGAAGATTGAAAAACATGGCGTGATTATGGATGAGCTTTGAACCTGGAAACGGCAGTTGACCAGCGCTCATGCCGCTGGAGGTGCCCATGATCATCGACGATGTGGACCACGGCGAGGCTCACCGTGTGGGTGACCGCGCAAGCCGGTGGCTCGCGGTCAGTGCAGCGCCCGGTAAATGGTGTCGGCCAGCTCGTTGGAAATGCCTTCCACGGTGCACAGGTCTTCCACGCTGGCCGAGGCCACGCCGCGCACGCCGCCAAAACGCTGCAGCAGGCGGGCGCGTTTCTTGGGGCCCACGCCGGGAATGTCTTCGAGCTTGCTGCCGCCGGTGCGCACCTTCGCGCGCTGGGCGCGCATCCCGGTGATGGCAAAACGGTGCGCCTCGTCACGAATCTGCGCCACCAGCATGAGCGCGGCAGAGTCAAAACCCAGGTACACCTTATCGCGGCCGTCGGCAAACACCAATTCTTCCAGACCCACCTTGCGGCCCTCGCCTTTTTCCACACCCACGATCAGCGACAGGTCCAGCCCCAGCAGCTGGAACACCTCGCGCGCCACGCTCACCTGTCCTTTGCCACCATCGATCAGCACCAGATCGGGCATGCGCGGGCCGATCGGCAGGCCGGTCTGGGCATCGGGCGGCGCTGCGGTTTCGTCCACCTCGGCCACACCGTCGGTCTGCGCCGGCGCATGGGCTGCCCCTTCTGCTGCGGCCGCCCCTTCGCGCAAAGCCTCGGCGATCTTGCCGTAGCGACGCAGCAGCACCTGGCGCATGGCTGCGTAGTCGTCGCCACCGGTGATGCCTTCAATCTTGTAGCGCCGGTACTGGCTGTTCTGCATCTTGTGGTCTTCAAACACCACGCAAGACGCCTGGGTGGACTCGCCCGCCGTGTGCGAAATGTCAAAACACTCGATGCGCAGCGCGCCCAGATCGTCGTCGGGCAAACCCAGGGCCTCGGCCAGCGCCCGGGTGCGGGCCTGCTGCGAGCCCTCTTCGGCCAGCAAGCGCGCCAGCGCGATGTCGGCGTTGGTTTGCGCCATGTCGAGCCAGATGCGGCGGTGCTCGCGCGGCTGGTGCACCGCGTTGATCTTGGCGCCGGTTTGTTCGGTCAATGCGTCCAGCAGTGGCTTGCCCACCGGGTGGCTGGTCACCAAAATGTGCGGCGTTGCCGTGCCCAGGTAGTGCTGGGCAATGAAGGCTTCCAGCACCTGCACCGCCACGTGCTCGGCCGGGGCGGTTGCCGTATCACGGGCCGGCACATCTTCCGACATCAGACGCTCAATCTGCGTAGCGTCTTCCACATGGGTCGGGAAATAAGGGCGGTCGCCCAGGTGGCGGCCACCGCGGATCATGGCGAGGTTCACGCACGCGCGCCCGCCCTGCACCTTGACCGCGAGCACATCAACGTCTTTGTCCGACACATTGTCCACCGCCTGCTGGTGCAGCACGCGCGACAAGGCCGCCATCTGGTTGCGTATCTCGGCGGCCTGCTCAAACTCAAGCTTTTCGGCGTGCGCCATCATGCGCTGCTCCAGCGCGTCCAGCACAGCCTGGGTTTCGCCGCGCAAAAAACGCTCGGCGTCGCTCACATCGCGCCCATAGGCGTCCATGTCGATCAGGTCCACACACGGGCCGGTGCAGCGCTTGATCTGATACAGCAAACAGGGCCGTGTGCGGTTGGCAAACACCGTGTCTTCGCAGGTGCGCAGGCGAAACACCTTTTGCAGCAGCGTGATGGACTCTTTCACCGCCCAGGCACTGGGGTACGGCCCGAAATAGCTGTGGCGCTTGTCCACCACGCCGCGGTAATAGGCCATGCGCGGGAACGCCAGCGAGGGCACCGGCAACCGCCCGGCGGTGCGAAAAGTTTCGCGCGTGCCGGTGATCTTCAAATACGGGTAGCTCTTGTCGTCGCGAAACAGGATGTTGAACTTCGGCGCCAGCGTCTTGATGAGATTGTTTTCCAGCAGCAGCGCCTCGGCCTCGGAACGCACCACCGTGGTTTCCATGCGCACGATCTTGCCCACCATGTGGCCGATGCGGGTGCCGTCGTGGTTTTTCTGAAAGTAGCTGCTGACGCGCTTTTTCAGGTTGCGCGCCTTGCCCACATAGAGCAGCTGGCCCTGGGCGTCGAAATAGCGGTAAACGCCGGGCAAGCCGGGCAAGGCCGCCACTTCGGACAGCAGTGCGGCGCTGTGGGGCGACGGGGCGTGACCCGGGGCCGCGTCGGGCGCGGCGGGCGTGTGGTCTTCGGTCATGCGGGGTTCAGGTTGGGCGCGGCTGCAAGCGTTCGCGCAGCCATTGGGCAAAGGCGTCTTCAGACAGGTCGCCGGCGGCCAGGGCGAGCATGGTCAACGCGGCCTCGGCCTGCCTGGTAACCAGGCGCTGCCCGTTAAGCGCCACAAACAAACCGGTGGCCAAAAACGCCGCACGTTTGTTGCCGTCCACGAAGGCGTGGTTGCGAACCAGGCCGAACCCGAAAGCTGCAGCCAGCGCGGCCAAGTCCGGGTCGCCACAAGCCAGCAACTGGTGTGGCCGGGCCAGCGCCGACTCCAGCAGCCCCGGGTCCCGCAAGCCCGGACGGCCACCGTGCTCGGCCAGGCTTTCGTCGTGCAGCAGCTCCAGCGCCCTGCGGCTGATAAAACGCCAGCGCCCGATCATTTGGCCAGCTGGTGAAAGGTGTCGCGGTAGTCGTGCATGAACTCACGCCCCAACGCCAGCTCTTCGTCGAGCGAAGGGTTGTACGGCGACAGGTTGACCCCATGAGCCGCTTCGGTCACAAACACCGTGTCGCCCTTCTCCAGCTTGAGCCGCGCCAGCAATTCCTTGGGCAAGATCAGGCCCACGGAGTTGCCGATCTGGGTGAGTTTGAGTGTGGTCATGGTGGCGTTCCGGTGCGTTGTAACGGTTGTTATATTACCGGTAGCCACCCTGCCCCGCAACGCCATGCCCGCACCCACCGCCCCGCACCTTGCGCCCGCCCTCGTCTGGGACGTGTTTTGCCACGTCGTGGACAACCTCGGTGACATTGGCGTGTGCTGGCGCCTGTGTGCCGACCTGGCCGCGCGCGGGCAGACCGTTCGGTTGTGGATCGACGAGCCCGACGCCCTGCGCTGGATGGCGCCCGGTGCACTGGAAGGCCGCATCAACAGCGTGCGGGTGCTGCACTGGACCGAGCCGCTGGCGCCCGACCTGCTGGCCGCTTTGCCGACCGCAGATGTCTGGGTGGAAACCTTCGGCTGCCGCCCGCCGCCCGAAGCCCAGGCGCACCGGGCCGCCGCCATCGCTGGCGGCGGCTTGGCGCCGGTGTGGATCAACCTCGAATACCTGAGTGCCGAGGCCTATGTGGAGCGCTCGCACCGCCTGCCGTCCATGGTCTCCAGCGGGCCGCTGCGCGGCGTGAGCCAGTGGTTTTTTTACCCTGGCTTCACCGCCGCCACCGGCGGACTGCTGCGCGAGACCGATCTGGCAGCACGGCAAACCGCTTTCAACGCTGCCCCGTGGCTGGCGGACCTGGGGCTGGCACCTGGCACGCAACGCCGCGCCAGCCTGTTCTGCTACGAGCCGGCCGCCCTGCCCGCGCTGCTTCAACAAGCAGGACAAGACACCGCCAGCGACTGGCTGGTAACCACCGGGCGCGCCGCCGAGGCCGTGAGCGCGGCACAGGCACAAAGCTTGGACACGGGACGCGTGGCCCTGCAGCGCCTGCCTCGCCTGACCCAGCGCGACTACGACCACCTGCTGTGGGCCTGCGACCTGAATTTCGTGCGTGGCGAAGACTCGCTGGTGCGAGCGCTGTGGGCAGGCCAGCCCTTCGTGTGGCATATCTACCCGCAGCACGACGACGCCCACCACGCCAAACTAGGCGCCTTTCTCGACTGGCTGCAAGCGCCCGATTCGCTGCGCGCCTTGCACCGCCTCTGGAACGGCATCACCCCGGCGCAGCGCGTATGGCCCGGCTGGGACGTGGTGGACAGCTGGCGCCCTTGCGTGATGGCTGCGCGTGAACGCCTGCTGTCTCAACCAGACCTCACCAGCCAGCTGCTCGAATTCGTGGCCGAAAAGCGATAAAATTCAAGGCTTTGCAGAAAACTGGAGCGCCAGACCCCGGCGCCCGATTTCTGACAGCCATCTGCTTAGCCGCACAGATCGCCCCTATCAGCACAGTTCCCGGGTGTGTGCCCACGCAAGGAACGCGCGGCCCAACTGTTGGAAACCTTATGAAAATCGCTCAAGAACTCCGCGCCGGCAACGTCATCATGCACGGCAAGGACCCGATGATCGTCCTGAAAACCGAATACGCCCGTGGCGGCCGTGGTGCGGCCACCGTGCGCCTGAAGCTCAAGGCCTTGCTGAACAATATGGCCACCGAAGTGGTGTGCCGCGCCGACGACAAGATGGACCAGATCATTTTGGACAAGAAGGAGTGCACCTACTCCTACTTCGCGGATCCCATGTATGTGTGCATGGACGCCGACTACAACCAGTACGAAGTTGAAGCCGAAAACATGGGCGATGCGCTGAACTACCTGGAAGACGGCATGACCGTGGAAGTGGTGTTTTACGACGGCAAGGCCATCTCGGTTGAACTGCCCACCAGCGTCGAGCGCGTGGTCACCTGGACCGAACCCGCCGTCAAGGGCGACACGTCCGGCAAGGTGCTCAAGCCCGCCAAGATCGCCACGGGTTTTGAAGTGGCCGTCCCCCTGTTCGTGGCGCAAGACGACAAAATCGAGATCGACACCCGCACCGGCGAATACCGCAAGCGCGTCTGATCCCATTGCGGTTTTCTACGATCCGTTAAAGAGGCTCCCTTGGGAGCCTTTTTGCATTTTTTTGACCACAGTCTCACCAGGCTTCCCCACCTGAACCCCCAAGGACTCCCATGGAAAATGCCCAACACCTGAGCGAACGCCGACTGGCCGATGCCTGGGCAGAACTGCAGGCGCAGGCCAACAGTGGCACGGCGCTGCAAACCGACGCCTACCGCCTCGCCTTTGCCGACCCGGAATTCCTGCTGCGCCGCGAGACGCGCGGCATACGCTTCCAGCTGGAAATGCTCAAGCCCGACCTGGCCCAGCAGGACCTGGGCATTGAAAACACCATCGTCGTGTTTGGCAGTGCCCGCTTTCGCGAAACCAGTGAGGCACAAGCCCAGTTGGACCAAGCGGAGGCTTCGGGCGACGCCCAGGCCATCGCCCGAGCCAAAGCGCTGTTGCGCAACGCGCCCTACTACGACCAGGCGCGAGAATTTGCCCGTGCCGTGGCGCGCTACAGCGCACGATGCGAAAAGGCGGGCACGCTGCAGGACCGGCTTTTCATTTGTACCGGGGGGGGTCCTGGCATCATGGAAGCGGCCAACCGGGGCGCGCACGACGAAGGTGCACTCAACGTGGGTCTGAACATCGCCCTGCCCCACGAACAGTCGGCCAACCCGTACATCTCACCCGAGCTGAGCTTCAAATTTCACTATTTCGCGCTGCGCAAGATGCATTTCATGATGCGTGCGAAGGCGCTGGTGGCCTTCCCCGGCGGTTTCGGTACGCTGGACGAACTGTTTGAGGTGATCACGCTGGTGCAGTGCAAAAAGGCCAAGCCCGTTCCCATCGTGCTGTTTGGCACCGACTACTGGAAGCGCCTGATCAACCTGGACGTGATGGTGGAAGAAGGCACCATTTCGGTCGAAGACCTGAAGCTGTTTGTGTTTCTGGACGACCCTCAACTGGCCTGGGAACACATCATGAAGTTCTACGACTTGCCCCAGGTCTGACACCGCACCCCATCGCCAAGCCGCCCGTCAGTCGCTCCAGCCGCCGCCCAGCGCCTTGTAGAGCGCCACCTGGTTTTGCTGCTGCGCCAGGCGGGTCTGGGTCAGGCCCTGCTGGGTGGCAAACAAGGAGCGCTGGGCATCCAGCACATCAAGGAAGCTGGCCACGCCGTTGCGGTAGCGCAGTTCGGCCAGCCGAAAGCGCTCGGCCTCGGCGGAAGCCTGGGCTTGCTGAGCGCGCAGTTGCTCTCCCAGCGTGGCGCGGCCTGCCAGCGCGTCGGCCACTTCACGAAAGGCACTTTGGATGGCTTTTTCGTACTGCGCCACCGCCACCGCTCGAGTGACCTGCGCAGAGTCCAGCCCAGCCTGGTTGCGCCCGGCGTCAAAGATGGGCAGCAGTGCTTGTGGTGCCAGCGTGAAGCCCCATGAGCCGTCTTTGAACAGGCCCGACAAATCGCCGCTGGCTGTCCCCACGCCGGCGGTGAGAGCGATGCGCGGGAAAAACGCTGCGCGGGCCGCGCCGATGTTGGCGTTGGCCGCGATCAGCTGCTGCTCGGCCTGCCGAATGTCGGCCCGACGGGTGAGCAGGTCCGAGGGCAGGCCGGCCGGTACGTCGCGAAACAGGGGCTGGTCGATCACGTCGGTGGCCGGGGATGCGATCAATGCGCTGGGCACTGGCTGCCCCACCAGCAGGGTGAGGGCGTTCAGGTCCAGCACACGCTGGCGCATTTGCTGGGCCAGGGTTGCCTCGGCTGCCGCTGTCAGCGACTCGGCCTGGCGCAGATCCAGCGCCGACGTGGCGCCGTTGTCAAACCGCAGCCGGGTCAAACGCAAGGAATCGCGGCGCGTGGCCAGCGTGCGCTGGGTCAGCCCCAGCAGTTCGTCGTTGGCCTGCAGGCTGAGCCAGGTGCTGGCCACCGCAGCCACCAGGCTGGTTTGGGCCGCGTCGCGGGCGGCTTCGCTGGCCAGGTACTGCGCCAGCGCCGCTTCTTTCAGGCTGGCGATACGGCCAAAAAAGTCGATCTCCCAGCTGCTCATGGCCAAGCCCACGCTGTAGCTGCTGTTGATGCCACCACCGCTGGCCGGCTGGCGGTTGCCGCTGGCGGCCAGGTTGAGGGCGGGGAACTGGTCGGCTTGGCGGATCTGGTACTGGGCGCGCACCTGCTCGATGTTGAGCGTGGCCACGCGCAGGTCGCGGTTGTTTTGCAGCGCCAAAGCGATCAGCTCGCGCAAACGCGGGTCCCCCACGAAATCGGTCCACGCCAACGGGGTTGCAGACGAAGCCCCGGGCGCCGCGCCGGGCCAGTCAGCGGCCACGGGCGCGGCGGGCCGCTCGTAGACCGGCATCAGGGAGCAACCGGCCAGAACAGCGGCTGCCGCCAGCGCCGTCAACAGGCCCGCCGGGCGGGTGCGGCTCAAGATTTTGTTATCGATCATCGCTATGCACTCCCATGTGAGCGGCCTGTTCGGCGTGCACGCGGTGTTGTCGCGGGCTGTCTTTGAAAAGGGTTCTAACCACCACGAAGAAGACGGGCACAAACACCACCGCCAGCACGGTGCCGGTCAGCATGCCGCCAATCACCCCGGTGCCGATGGCGCGCTGGCTGGCCGAACCGGCGCCACTGGCCAGCGCCAGCGGCAGCACGCCCAGCGTGAAGGCCATCGAGGTCATGATGATGGGGCGAAAACGCAGGTGGGCCGCGGCCAGCGCCGCTTCCACCACACCTTTACCCTGAGCCTGCAGGTCCTTGGCAAACTCGATGATCAGAATCGCGTTTTTCGCAGAAAGCCCGATGATGGTGATCAGCGCGACCTGGAAATACACGTCGTTCGAATAACCGCGCAGCAGCGTGGCCAGCAGCACACCCAGCACACCCAGCGGCACCACCAGAATGACCGACAGCGGTATCGTCCAGCTCTCGTACAACGCCGCGAGACACAGGAACACCGCGAGGATGGCGAACGCGTACAGGATGATGGCCTGCGAACCCGCCAGCTTTTCTTCGCGCGACTGACCGGTCCACTCGTAGCCAAAGCCCTGGGGCAACTGGGCTGCCAGTTTTTCCATCTCGGCAAGGGCCGCACCGGTGCTGAAACCGGGCGCTGCACTGCCGCTGATGCGCATGGACGGGTAGCCGTTGTAGCGCACGGTCTGCATCGGCCCAGTGACCCAACGGGTGGTGGCAAAAGCCGACAGGGGAACGGCCTGCCCGCGGTTGTTCAGCACCGTCAGGCGCAGCAGGTCGTCGGGCTGCATGCGGGCGGGCGCGTCGGCCTGCACCACCACGCGCTGCAGGCGGCCTGCGTTGGGAAAATCGTTCACATAACTCGACCCCAACGAGGTGCCAATGGCGCTGCTGATGGCGTCAAAACCCACCCCCAGCGCATTGGCCTTGTCGCGGTCAATGTCCAGTTGCAGCTGCGGCGCGTCTTCCAGTCCTTCAGGGCGCACCTGGGCCAGCACCTTGCTTTGTGCGGCCATGCCCAGCAGTTGGCCACGCGCAGCCACCAAGGCGTCACGACCCAAACCGGCGCGGTCTTGCAGGCGGAAGCTGAAGCCCGAAGACGAGCCCAGCTCGGGAATGGGCGGCGGACTCAACGGGAAGATGAACGCGTCGCGGATACCAGCCAGGCCACCAAAGGCGCGACCCGCCAGGGCCTCGGCGGAACTGCCGGGGCCGGTGCGCTCGGACCAGTCTTTCAGCGTCACAAACGCCAGTGCGGCGTTTTGGCCCTGGCCCGAGAAGCTGAAGCCCAGCACGCTGACCATGCTCTGCACCTCGGGCTGCTTGAGCATGAAGCCTTCCACCTGCTGCATCACGTCGAGCGTGCGCTCACGCGTGGCACCGGGTGGGAGCTGCACGTTCACCAGCATCGTGCCCTGGTCTTCACCGGGCAGAAAGGACGTGGGCAGGCGCATGTACACCACCACCGCGGCGGCCACGATGGCCAGGTAAATGACCAGGCTGCGGCCGGCGCGCGGCAGCAGCTTGGCCACGCCGCCTTCGTAGCCTTTGGCGGTGCGTGCGAAGGCGCGGTTGAACCAGCCAAAGAAGCCTTTTTTCTCGTGGTGGTGGCCCGCTCGCACCGGCTTGAGCAAGGTGGCGCACAAGGCGGGTGTGAGCGACAACGCCATGAAAGCCGAAAACGCAATGGATACACCCATCACGGTGGCGAACTGGCGGTAAATGTTACCCACCGAACCGCTGAAAAAAGCCAGCGGTACGAACACCGAAATCAGCACCACCGTGATGCCAATGATGGCGCCCGAAATTTGACCCATGGCCTTGCGCGTGGCCTCCAGCGGCGGCAAGCCCTCTTCGCTCATGATGCGTTCGACGTTTTCCACCACCACAATGGCGTCGTCGACCACGATGCCGATCACCAGCACCATGCCGAACATGGTCAGCACGTTGATGGAAAAACCCAAGGCCAGCAACACCGCAAAGGTGCCCAGCAAGGCCACCGGCACCACGATGGTGGGAATGATGGTGTAGCGGAAGTTCTGCAAAAACAGGAACATCACCAGGAACACCAGCAACACCGCCTCGGCCAAGGTGATGACTACCTTTTCGATGGAAATTTTCACAAACCGCGAACTGTCGTAAGGAATCGACCAGCTCATGCCTTGGGGAAAGAAGCGCTCCAGTTCGGCCATCTTGGCGCGCACCGCGTCGGCCGTGGCCAGCGCATTGCCGCTGGGCGAGAGCTGCACCCCGATACCGGTGGACGGCTGGCCGTTGAGGCGTGCCGAGGTGGCGTAGGCCTGGGCGCCCAGCTCGATGCGGGCCACGTCTTTCAGCCGCACCTGAGAGCCGTCGGCATTGGCACGCAGCACCACGTTGCCAAACTGCTCCACCGTGCCCAGCTGGCCGTTGACCACCACAGTGGCCGCAATGCCCTGCCCCGCCACATTGGGCAGCGCCCCGATTTCACCGGCCGACACCTGCGCGTTTTGCGCGCGGATGGCCGCCGTTACATCGGCCGCACTCAGGTTGAAACCGAGCAGCTTGGTGGGGTCGATCCAGACGCGCATGGCGCGCTCAGTGCCAAACAGCTGGGCCTGGCCCACGCCGGGCAGGCGCTGCAGCTCGGGCACCACACTGCGAGAAGCGTAGTCGCCCAGGGCCACGGGGTCCCAGGCCGGGTCGTCGCTGGACAAAATGGCGAACAGCAAGAAGTTGCTGTTCGCCTTGTCCACCCGCACGCCCTGCTGCGTCACCGCCGAAGGCAGGCGCGGTGTGGCGCGCGAGAGCCGGTTTTGCACGTCCACCTGCGCCAGGTCGGCGTTGGTGCCGGGCTCAAAACTCAGCGTGATCGCGCCAGTGCCATTGGCCTGGGCCACGGCTTCCATGTAGATCAGGCCGGGCGAGCCGTTCATTTCCTGTTCGATCACGCTCAGCACGCTGTCTTCCAGCGTCTTGGCCGACGCGCCGGGGTAGGACGCGTTGATGACGATGGCCGGTGGTGCCACTGGCGGGTACTGCGCAATCGGCAACTGGGTGATGGACACCGCGCCCAGCACCATGATGAAGAGCGCAATCACCCATGCGAAGATGGGCCGGTCAATAAAAAATTTGGCCATGTCAGTTTCCGCCGAGCCGCCTCATGGCGGCTGAAGCCCCCATGGGGGGCAGTGAACAAGGTGAACGTGGGGGTGCGATCATTGGGTGCTCCTCATTTGGCGGGTGCGGCTGCGGTCGCCGCGGCGCTGCCGGGCGCCACCCACGGAACGGCTTTCACCGGCGCGTCACCGCGCAGCTTCTGGAAACCGTCCACCATCACCTGCTCACCTGCGGTGAGGCCTTCCAGAACGACCCACTGGCCGCCCTGCTGGCCACCCACCCTGACCGGGCGCGGACTCACCTTGCCCTCAGCGTCCACCACCATCACCGAGTCGCCCTGGGCGGACCGCGTCACCGCCTGCTGCGGCAAGGTGAGCGCGTTGCCGGCCGTGGCCTGCTCCAGGCGCACGCGCACATACAAGCCGGGCAACAGCAGACCGTTGGGGTTGGGCACCTCGGCGCGCAGCGTCACCTGGCCTGTGGTGGCGTCCACCGTCAGGTCGGAAAACAGCAAGCGGCCGGGGCGGTCGTATTCGCTTCCATCGTCCAGCACCACCTTGACGCTGGCGGCGCCGGCGCCAGCGCCTTTGAGCTGACCACTTTCCAGCGCGCGCTTGAGCTTCATGGCCTCGGCCGCCGACTGGGTGAAGTTCACATACATCGGGTCCACCTGCTGGATCACCGCGAGCTGCGTGGCTTCGCCCTGTCCCACCAGCGCGCCTTCCGTCACCAGCGCACGGCCAATGCGGCCCGAAATGGGCGCAGTCACATTGGCGTAGTTCACGTTGATGCTGGCCGTCTGCACAGCGGCTCTGGCCACCGCCACATCGGCTTCAGCCGTTTTCTGGGCCGCGACCGCGTTGGCATATTCCTGCTGGCTGATGGCGTTTTCAGCCACCAGTGGCTTGTAGCGCACGGCGAGCGCAGTGGCCTGGGCCAGATTCGCCTGAGCCCGCGCCTGGCCGGCCTGGGCGCTTTGCAGCGTGGCCAGGTAAGGCGCTGCATCGATGCGAAACAGCGACTGACCGGCCTTCACGTCGCTGCCTTCACGGAACAGCCGCTGCTGCAAGATGCCGGCCGCCCGTGCCCGCACCTGCGCCACGCGCGAGGCTTCCAGCCGGCCTGGCAACTCGGTCACCAGGCCCACGTCGCCCGGCGCCACCGTGACCACCCCCACCTCGGCCGGCGGCATGCCGCCACCGGGTGCGCCCGGGCCGACGGGCGCCGTGCTCTGGCCGCATGCGGCCAACAGCGTTAGCGCAAGCACCGCAACCGCAGAGAGACGCCAGGGGGCGGGTGCTACGGCGCGCACAGTGGAAACGGCAGGTGCGTCGGAGGCCGACGCCATGGGGCACAAGGCGGACATGGGATTCCTTGGACGGAAAAATATGGGGGTGCGCGCAGCAGGAAACACGGGGCAACCATGTTTCGCAGTACGCGAAGCTGCGCAGTATACATACATCCTTGAATGTATATATAGTTCACACTATTCACCCGATGCCCACACAGGAGACCGCCCATGGTTCGCCGCACCAAAGCCGACGCGCAGGCCACGCGCAGCAGCCTGCTGGATGCCGCCGAGCACCTGTTTCAGGCTCAAGGGGTCTCGCGCACGTCGCTCAACGACATCGCCACCGCGGCTGGCACCACGCGGGGCGCAATCTACTGGCACTTCAAGGACAAGGCCGATCTGTTCAACGCCATGATGGAACGCGTGTCGTTGCCGATCGAAGAAACCCTGGCCTGCAGCGCGCGGGCAAGCGGCGTCCAGGCCGACTCGCTGGGTGCATTGCGCCACTCCCTGTTGAACGCGCTGGCGAAAACCGCCAACGATGATCAGACCCGCCGGGTGTTTGAAGTCGCGACGCACAAAGTGGAATACGTGGCAGAAATGCAGGCGGTGCGCAGCCGCCACCTGCAGGTGCGCAACACCTGCATGACCATGACCCGGCAGGCCCTGGCTCAAGCGGGTGAGCAAACAGGCGTGGCGCTACCGGTGCCTCTGCACAGCGCAGCGCTGGGGTTGCATGTGTTGGTGGACGGTCTGATTCAGAACTGGTTGCTGGACCCTCAGGCATTTGACCTGGTGGCCTGCGGCCAGCAGGCCATTGACACCTATCTGCGCGGGCTGGGCTTAAAGCCAGCCCAAAGTCAGGCACCTGCACTGGCGACGCCAGCAGGGGCTGCGGCGCTGCCTGAGGTGTGAGAAAACCAGCCGCGGCCCTCATGCATGCTCTGCGACACCCGCGGGTCAACCGGGCCGGCGCGCCTCGGCTTCCAACAGCTGCGCTGCGCGGAATGCAGCGAGACCGACCCGCTATGAACAGGACTTGCCAAATCCGTCTGAGCCAGGTGCGAAGCCGCAGACGTTGCGAACCATGGCAAGGCCAATCCACTCAAACACACTTGGCAGTTTTGCACAAGTCCTGATGAAGTCACATCAAGACCATCCGTCAGTCGGCCTTACCTGCCCCCACCGCTGGGTCGTCACCAATCAGAGGCGCCTGATCCACCAGGTCCAACAAGCCCCCTTCGCGAACCGCAGCGCGGGCCAACACGTGTGAAGCCACCGGCAGCGTAGCCATCAAGAAGCCCACCATCAGCAAAAGACGCCAGGTCCACTCAACAGACTGACCAAAAAACATGGCTCCGATACACACCATGGCCAGGGCAAAGGTTCCGGCCTTGGTGGCTGAATGCTGTCGGGCCAGTGCATCAGGCAAAACGATCACACCCCAGGCAGCCACCACCAACAGCAAGCCGCCAGAGATCAAAAAAATGGACGCCACCCAAATCATGATTCGGCACCTTTCTCAACCAGACGGGCCCAGCCAATGGTGGCCACAAAGCCCACCAAGGCCAGGCCAATAGCCACGTCCAGATAAACCGTACGAGCGGTGTACACCGAAGCGGCCACGCACAAGGCGATGGCCGCAGCCAGCAGGATGTCCAGGGCAACAATCCGGTCTGCATAGGTCGGGCCGCGCACGATCCGCAAGGTTGAAAGGGCAACCGCGACCAGGGAACCCATCACCAGCGTCCACACCGCTACGGCCATCATGAGCGTGCTCCAAACAGAACCACCAAACCCGGCTCGAAGTCTTCACGAATCCCCCGAACCACCGCATCGGTATCGGATGCATCCAGGACATGCATCAAAATTTCGCGATTTTCCATATCAATGTCCAGGGTGGTGGTGCCGGGTGTGAGCGTGATCATGCAGCCCAACAAGGAAGCGCCATGAGCCGACATGGGAGGAAACCGGATCCGCAGAAAGGCTGCGGGGGGCGGGGTTCTGGCCACACTCGCGCGCAAAATGACCATGAGGGTTTGAACCCCGGACACCATCACGGCCTTGCCGAAGCGAAACAGCAGCACCACTGCCGCAAGGGGTTTTCTCATTTCATCGGACTCCCAGCGTTTGCGCTGCGGCCTGTGCATACTCAACAAGCGGTTGCGGGTAAAGGGAAATGCTCAGCGTGATGATCGCCAAAAACACCGTGGCTGCAAAAGCCGGTCCCAGCCGTGTGTTAACGGGCTCGGTCCATGCGGGTTCAGGATGCGCCTTCCAGAAGGCTTCCATCCAGATCTTCACCATGGAATAGAGCGTCAGCACGCTGACCAGCAGCGCAATCACGGTCCAGGCCACGCGGCCCTGTGCAATGGCTTCCTGCAAAATCAGGAGCTTGGACCAGAAGCCCGACAACGGTGGAATTCCCACCAGCGACAAGGCGGGGATGAGGAACAAAATACCCAGCCAGGGTTTGGCCTTGTACAGCCCGCCAATCTTGCGGAGGTCGTAATCGCCGGTATAACGCCAGACCATGGCCACAATCAGGAACAGGTTCGCCTTCACCACAATATGGTGCAGGGTGTAGAACAAGGTGGCCGCATTACCCGCCTCAGACGCCAGCGCGATGCCCAGCAAGATGTAACCGATCTGGCTAACGATGTGAAACGCAAGAATGCGGCGCATGTCCCAGTGGTAGGCGGCTCCGAGCACGCCAAACAGCATCGTGCCGGCTGCAATCCAGCCCAAGGCCTCATACAAGACGCCTGGTGCGGGGGCGAAAATGTCGCCCATGGAGCGCAGCACCGCGTACACCCCCACCTTGGTGAGCAAGCCGGCAAACAGGGCGAGCACGGGCGCCGGCAGCGTGTGGTACGAGGCAGGTAGCCACGCGAACAGCGGAAATGCACCGGCCTTCAACAACAAGGCCAACATCAGGCCGCCAATCAGCAACGTGTTCACCCAAGGTGAAAGCTGTGTCGCCGCTTGCGCAATGCCCGTGAAGTTGAGATGGCCGGTGGCGGCATACACCATGCCGATCGCAATGAGCAACAACAAGGTGCCAAAAATATTCAGGACGAAGTACTTGAAGGCACTGTCAAGTTGATCGATGCGCCCGCCGATCGAGAGCAAGCCCACCGCACAGATCAGCATCACCTCAAACCACACATACAGGTTGAAAAGGTCGGCGGTGGCGAAAGAGCCGCCCACGCCCACCAAAACTCCATGCAGCAAGGGCAGAAGCAAGGGATGCTTGGGCTCGGTGTCGGCGTCACTCAGCATGAACACCAACGATGCGATGCCCATGATGGTGGTGATCAGAATCATCGCCGCACTGGTGCGATCGATGAAAAATTCAATGCCGAATGGCGAACCCCAACCGCCAAACACCGCCTGCACAGGAAAGCCGCGGTGCGCGCCCTGCACAAGGGCAATGGCGCAACCAAAGAACAGGGCAATACCCAGAAAACTGAGAAAGTTCTGCAGCCTGGGCTGCTTCTGGGTCAGTGTGGTCAGCACCACGGTGACCAGCGGCACCAGGACGGGACTCGCCGCCAACGCGCTCATGGAACCTCCTTAGGTGGGAGGCTCTGAGCGCCAGGCCATGTGGGTTCATGGGCAGCCCCGTTGTAGGGCGGCTTTACGGAGTCGGTGGGCACAGGTTCGGCCATGCGGAGCGCTTGCAGATCATCGGTGCTGCTCGCTTGAATCAAGCGCAGTGCCAGCGTCAACGAGTAACAAACCAAAGCGAAGCCAATAACGATCGCGGTGAGCACCAAAGCTTGAGGCAATGGGTTGGCAGCATTTTGCAAAACCGTCTCGCCCAGTGGCACCACCGCTGGATTCATCACATCAATGCGACCCGACGCAAACAGAATCAAGTTGGCCGCGCTGCCCATCAAAGCCAGGCCCAACACGCAGCGGAACACATCTTTGGAAAAGGCCAAATACACGCCAGCGCTGGCCACGATCCAGACCACCAAGCCCAACAACCAGATCATGCGTCTCCCCCCTCGGTGGCGTGACCCCCGTCGTCCGATTCGCCGAACGACAGAAGTGCCAAGGCATAACCTGCCAAAGCGCCCCAGACCGTCAGATAAACGCCCAAATCAAAAATCATCACGGTTGACACGGCGACTTCGGTGAAGCCCAGCGGCAAGACACCCCAAATGTGGGTCAAATAAGGGGCTCCCAACCAAAAGGCCGGTATTCCGGAGGCGCTCGCCAAGGCAATGCCCACAGCGGCCAGGCGAAGTGGCGACTGCAACGGCAATCGGCAGGTTGCAGCATCGCTGTTTCGTGCGAAGGCCCACAGTATTGAGGCACTAACGGCCACCAAACCACCAATGAATCCGCCACCGGGTTCGTTGTGTCCCCGCAGCAACACCCAGACCGAAGCCGCCAAAATCACCCAGTACAGGGGCACGGAAATGCTTTCCAAAATCACGACGCGCTTGTTCATGCTTGATCCCCTGGGGGCACATTGGTCCCCGGCTTGTTGCGGCGCATGTAAACACGCACCGCCTGCAACAAAGGCAGCGCGGCCATGAAAGACAACATGACCACGGTGATTTCGCCCAAGGTATCGAGCGCCCGGAAATCCACCAAGATCACGTTAACCACGTTGCGGCCATGCGCATCGGGTACGCTTTTCTCGGCAAAGAATTGTGTCAACGCAGGATCAAAAGCACCGCCCACAGCGACCAGCATCCACAGCGTGAGCACACCGCCAAACACCACCGCGACAGGCAAAGCCCAACGCGAGGTCACGATTCTTTCATGTCCCATGCCCATGCCGCGCTTCTTGAGATTGAGAAGCACCGAGGCCACCACGATGACGAACACCGACTCCACCACCAACTGGGTGTACGCCACATCCGGAGCACCCGTGTAGGTGAAAAATATGGCGCTTCCGAAACCGACCAGCCCGGCGGCGAGCAGTAGCACAAACCGATCGCGCTGCAACACGGCCAACACACCCCCGGCTGCGGTCAGCAAACAAGCCACCACAAAACCAGCCGTGGGGTCAACCCAGTCTGGCCAGACCCAGTGGTGCCACCCCGCCACCAAGATGACGCCCATGAATGCCGACATGAAGGCCACGATCAAGAGACTGTAGCCAGGCAAGCTGCCATGCTGAAGGGCACGCGTGGACAACGCAGCCAAGCGGGGTATGCCCTGGATGAAACGGTCGTAGTTGGTCACCATGCTGATGGCGTCAAAACGACTGGCCCATCGGTCGAACAGTCGGTGCAAGGGGTCCCAAAACCAGAACACGGCAACCCCCACCAGCAGGGTCATGAGCAAAGACAAGAAGCCCGGCCCCGCGTGCACAGCAAAATGCACGGCCACAGCTTCCGCACGGGGCGACATGGCCTGCGAAGCGACGCCGACCAGCCAGTCGGCCAAAAACGGGAACAGTCCCAACACCACGCCGATAAAGGCCAGCACCAACGGCGGACCGACCAAGGTCAAGCCACCCTCGTGGGCCTCTGGCGTATCGTTGTGACCCGGGTGGCGCCAAAAGATGCGGACGGCAGCCACAGCCGCCACAGCCACCGCCACAGCACCAAAAATGGTGTTGGCCACGTTGGCGAACTCCAGCACATCACTGACTGTTTTGGCTTCGGTAATGACGTCCTTGACGACATAACCGAACGAGAGCGGTACACCGGCCATCGAGAAGCCTGCCAGCAGCGCAGCGGCTGCCGTCCAGGGCATGGCATGGCGCAGGTTGCCCAGCTGATCGATGATGCGCGTGCCGGTACCATGGTCAACGTTGCCCGCTACAAAGAACAAGGGCGCCTTGTACAAAGCGTGCGCCAGCAACAAGGCGCCCACCGCCACGGTGGCCCCCTGCCCATCCATGCCCACCAGCATCACCAGCGTACCCAGGGTCGCGACAGTGGACCAGGCGAGGATGCGTTTGAGGTCGCGCTCGCGCAGCGCCAGCAACATGCCCCACGCCGCCGTGATCGAGCCCACGATTTGCAGCGTCCATTGCCACAGCGGCCAGTCACCAAAGCCCGGGTCCAGGCGGGCCACCAGGTACACACCAAGCTTGACCATGGTCGCCGAGTGCAGATAGGCCGACACCGGTGTAGGCGCCGACATGGCGTTGGGCAGCCAGAAGTGAAATGGGAACTGCGCGCTCTTGGTAAAGGCACCCAGCAAAATCAGAAGCAGCGCGGTGGTCAAAGCCGTCGATGGTTCGGTGCCGGGTACCCGCGAGATGATCTCTTGTATCGAGTACGTGCCCATGACTTGGCCGAGCAAAATCGCCCCGGCCAGCAGCGCCAGGCCACCTGAGCCCGTGACCACCAACGCCTGCTGCGCCGATTTTCGGCTGCTGGCGTCTTCGTGGTTGAAGCCCACCAACATGAACGACAGCAGACTCGTCATTTCCCAAAACAGGAACAGCACGATCAGGTTGTCTGCTGTCACGCACCCGATCATGGCGAACATGAACAGCGTGAGCAGTATGTACAGACGATTTTGTTGCGGGTGACCTTCCAGGTAACCCCCGGCGTACACGAACACCGCCGTGCCAACGCCCGTGATCATGAGCAGCATGAGCAGCGAAAGGCCGTCAATGTGAAAGTTGAAGTTCACGCCGAGCGCCGGCACCCACGCTGCCTGAATGCTGGCGGGCAAGGGAACCGATGCAGCCGTCCAAAGGACAAACACCAAGGACAGCAGAGGGATCATCACAAAGGCCGCTCTGGCTGCAATGCTCATGGCCACTGCGTTGGGATCGTGTGAATGTTGTGCCATTGCGCGGAATTGTAGTTCGGGTAGATACAGCGCCAGTCTCGCCAGAGGTGAAGTCAGGCGCACGCTGGTGCATTTTGCCTTGTGCCGAGACGGGCCCACGACAACAAAAAAACCGCCACGGTGGCCTTTTTGGCGCATCGGACCGCGTCCCCTGCACACCCCGCCCAAACCGAGGGATGCCCCCAGCCGGCGCCTCACAAGCCGTCGCTGTCGGTGAAACCAGCTCCCTTGGCTGCCTTGCTGGCTCGGTAATGGCCTGTACTTTTCGAAGGCAGCTTCAGTTTTTTTCGCGATCGTCCGAGGGGGCAAGTCCTGGCAGAAGTGGACTGACCTGGACTTGCGGCAATGCATCAACGGTCCTAAGGGCCCGCCCCATGGCCCGGCTGCGCACCTCGGCCGCGTCCAGGCTGTTGAGCACCGTTTGGGTTTGCGTCTTGACCTTGGCCAGTACCTCGCTGAATTTACCAAATTCGGTTTTCACAGAACCCAGAACTTGCCACACCTCGCTCGAGCGTTTTTCAAGCGCCAGGGTACGAAAGCCCATTTGCAATGCGTTGAGCATGGCCAGCAAGGTGGTGGGGCCAGCCAGCGTGACGCGGTGGTCGCGCTGCAAAGCCTCTACCAGGCCGGGGCGACGCAGCACTTCGGCATACAAGCCCTCGCTGGGCAAGAACAAGATCGCAAAATCAGTGGTGTGAGGTGGTTCAACATACTTGTCGGCGATCGACCTGGCTTCTGTCCTCACCCGGCTCTCAAGGGCTTTGGCTGCCGCATCGGCGGCCACCGGGTCGGCTTGGCGCTGCGCCTCCAGCAAGCGCTCGTAGTCTTCGTTGGGAAACTTGGCGTCAATGGGCAGCCACACCGGCTGGCCGTCGTCACCTTTGCCGGGCAGTTTGATGGCGAAGTCCACCACATTGCGGCTGCCCGGCTTGGTCATCACCTGGGTGGCGTACTGGTCGGGTGCAAACACCTGCTCCAGCAGCGCAGCCAGTTGCGCTTCGCCAAACATGCCGCGCGTCTTCACGTTGGTGAGCAGGTGCTTGAGGTCGCCCACGCCCTGGGCCAGCGTCTGCATTTCGCCCAGGCCTTTGTGCACCTGCTCCAGGCGGTCTGCCACCTGCTTGAAACTCTCACCCAGGCGGGCCTGCAGCGTGCTTTGCAGTTTTTCGTCCACCGTGGCGCGCATTTCATCGAGCTTGGCCGCGTTGCTTTGCTGCAGCTGGGCCAGTTGGCCGTCGAGTGTGGTACGGATCTCGGCCAGGCGGCGGGCGTTGCCCTCGCTCATGTCTTGCAGCTGGCGGGTGAGCGTGTCGCCCAGCGTGCCGCGCAGTTGCACCAGTTGCTGGGAAAAGGCGTCGATCTGGGCGTTTTGCGTGCGGGTGGCCTCGGCGGCCTGGCTGTTCAGGGTCAGACCCAGGGCCTGCAGCTGCGCCGTGAGCGTGTCGCCCAGCGTGCCGCGCAGTTGCAGCAGTTGCTGGGCAAAGGCATCCAACTGGGTGTTCTGCGTGCGCGTGGCTTCGGCGTCTTGCCGGGTCAGCGTTTCCTGAAAGGTGGCCAGCGTCTGCTGGATTTCCTGGCGCCCGCCGCGGGCGTTGTCGGCAATTTCGCGGCGCAGTTCGCTTTCGACCCGCTCCACCCGCTGGCCCATTTGCAGGCCTTGCTGCTGCAGCAGGCCCAGCAGCTGCTGACGGTGGGCCACTTCGTCGGCATCCACCGGGCGGCGGCGCAGCAGCAACCACAGGCCCAACAACAAGTTGAGCATCACCAGCACCAGCAGTGCCCACACCAGCCCATCGTTTGTCATGCGCGCAGCTCTTTCGGGAGCACTTCAGGGTTCAAAGGGGTGAGGGGCTGGCCTTGGTTCAGGAAGGCAATCACGTTGTCGGCGGCCAGGTTGGCCATGGCCTTGCGGGTGGCGATGGTGGCGCTGGCAATGTGGGGCGTGAGCACCACGTTGGGCACCGTCAGCAGGTCGGGGTGCACCTTGGGCTCGCCTTCAAACACATCAAGCCCGGCCGCCGCAATGCGCCGCTCGCGCAGCGCCACGGCCAGCGCCGCGTCATCCACAATGCCGCCGCGGGCAATATTGATCAGCGTGGCGGTGGGTTTCATCTGCGCCAGTTCGGTCGCACCGATGGCGTGGTGCGACTCGGCGCTGTAGGGCAGCACCAGCACCAGGTGGTCGGCCTGCTGAAGCAGTTCGGCCTTGCTCACATACCTGGCCTGGCAGGCGGCTTCACTGGCGGCATCAAGACGCGAACGGTTGTGGTAGACCACCTTCATGCCAAAGCCGTGCGCCCCGCGCCGGGCAATGCCCTGCCCGATGCGGCCCATGCCCAGAATGCCCAGTGTGCTGCCGTGCACTTCGGCGCCGGCAAACATGTCCAGCGCCCATTTGGTCCACAAACCGGCGCGCAAAAAGTGTTCGCTCTCGGTCACGCGTCGGGCCGTGGCCATGAGCAGCGCAAAGCCGAAGTCGGCTGTGGTCTCGGTCAGCACGTCAGGCGTGTTGGTGGCCAACACGCCCGCTGCCGTCATGGCCGGTACGTCAAAGTTGTTGTAGCCGACCGCGATGTTGGCCACCACCCTGAGCTGCGGACAAGCCGCCAGCAGCCCGGCGTCCACACGTTCGCTGCCGGTGGTGAGCACGCCCACCTTGCCCTGCAGCCGCTCGGCCAGTTGAGCAGGCGTGAAGGGTGCGTCGGTGTCGTTGGTTTCTACATCGAAGTGTTCACGCAAACGCGCAACCACCTCAGGGAAGATGGCACGGGCCACCAGAATGGAGGGGCGTTGGGTCACGTGGCGTGCTCCGCTAAAACTGTTTCATCGGCCAGGCTGCAAAGGGTTCACCCCAAGAGAAACCGCAAGGCGGGTCCGGGATCCACAAGCACCACCACACGGAGCGCGCGCCCCACAGCCCAGCAACCACCGTGGAACCGGGTTCGCCGGGCAACAGGTGGTGTCCCCCTGGGGGGAAGCCGCGAAGCGGCGCAGGGGGGAACGTTAGACAGCCAGCAAGTCCACTTCAAACAGCAGCGTGGCATTGGGCGGAATCACGCCGCCCGCACCGCGTGCGCCGTAGCCGAGAGCGGCCGGGATCACCAGGCGGCGCGTGCCACCCACGGCCATGCCCTGCACGCCCTCGTCCCAGCCCTTGATGACCTGACCACCGCCGAGGTGAAATTCAAACGGCTGACCGCGGTCTTTGCTTGAATCGAACTTGGCACCCTGGGCGCCATTGTTGAACAGCCAGCCGGTGTAGTGCACCTGCACGGGGCCGCCGGCCTGGGCAATCTCGCCGTTACCGACCACGGTGTCTTCGTATTGCAGGCCGCTGGGGGTGGTGATCATGGGGTTTCCTTGTGTTTGAGAAAGAGAAAAGGCCCGATTATTCCAGCCAATGCGTGAAGCTCGCCACGGGCTCGCGCGGGGTGTGAAAACCGTTGACCGGATCGGCCGGGTCGGCATAGCCCAGCGCCATGCCGCACACCAGCATTTCGCTATCGCCCGCGCCAATGTGCGGCAGGATGATTTTGGCAAAGCCGTTCCAGGCCGCCTGCGGACACGTGTGCAAACCCTGGCCGCGCGCGGCCACCATGATGCTTTGCAAAAACATGCCGTAGTCCACCAGCGAACCCCGACCCATCACCCGGTCCAGCGTGAACATGAGGCCCACGGGTGCATCGAAAAACCGGTAGTTGCGCTGGTGCTGCGCGTGCATCTTGTCTTTGTCACCCTTGGTGATGCCCAGCAAGCCGTACAGGCTCCAGCCGTTTTCGCGGCGGCGGTCAATGTAGGGGCTGACCCACTGCTCGGGGTAGTAGTCGTATTCCTCACGGTACTGCGCGGCCAGCGAGGGGTCGGCACGCAGGGCGTCGTGGGCGGCGCAGGTTTTGTCTACCAGCGTGTCGCGGCTGGCGCCCTGCAACACATACACCTTCCAGGGCTGGGTATTGGTGCCCGAGGGTGCGCGGCTGGCCACCTGCAAAATATGCTCCAGCGTGGCGCGCGGCACGGGCTGCGGCAAAAAAGCGCGCGCCGACATGCGGCTGGTGATGGCCGCGTCCACGCTGGTGGCGTCGATCACAGGGGTGGTTACGGGGTTTTGGGTCATCGCAGGGTCTCCAGGGTTTTTTTCAGGGGGTCGGGAAGCGGCACCGGGCGGCGCGTTTCGCGGTCCACATACACATGCACAAAATGGCCACAGGCGGCGGCGGTGTCGCTGTCGTCGGCAAACAGGCCCACTTCATAACGCACGCTGGACGTGCCCAGGTGCGCCACGCGCAGGCCGGCTTGGACGGTTTGGGGGAAGGCCAGTGGGGCAAAGTAGTTGCACTGGGTCTCGATCACCAGCCCGATCACCAGCCCGGCGTGGATGTCCAGCGCGCCCTGCTCGATCAGGTGGGCGTTGACCGCTGTGTCAAACCAGCTGTAGTACACCACGTTGTTCACGTGGCCATAGACGTCGTTATCCATCCAGCGGGTGCCGATGCTGCGAAACACGCGGTAGTGGCTGCGCGGGTGGGCTTGCGGGCGGACGGTGGGGGCTGCGTGGCTCATGGCGCGGCATTGTGCCAGTGCGCGGCGGGGGCGGCTGTCGCCTGCGGGGGCTGCAGCGCCTGCCAGCGCTGGTGGTAGGCCAGCGCGGTGCGGTAGGTGCGCATCTGCACCTGCACGGTGGTTTCCATGTCGTGGCCGTAGCCACCCGCCATGGTGAACGCCAGCGGTATCCGGCGCTGCCAGGCCCAGTCCATCACGCGGCGGTCACGCGCCTCCATGCCGTCGTAGCTGAGTTTCAGGCGCCCCAGGCGGTCCCCCTCGTGGGGGTCGGCGCCGGCCAGGTAAATCACCAGCCCCGGCTCAAACCGCTGACCGAGCTCGTCCAGCGCCCTCTCCAGCGCCTCCATGTAAGTCGCATCGCCGCAGCCGTCTGCCAACTCCACGTCCAGGTCGCTCGGCTCTTTGCGAAACGGAAAATTTTTGGCACCGTGCAGCGACAGCGTGAACACCGACGGGTCGTTGGCAAAAATGCGCGCGGTGCCGTTGCCCTGGTGTACATCCAGATCCACGATGGCCACCTGCAGTGGCCCGCGCGCCCGGTGGCGGCGCGCGTGTTCGACCTGCATGAGCCGGGCGGCCACGCCGGCGTCGTTGAACACGCAGAAACCACTGCCTTTGTCGGCGTAGGCGTGGTGGGTGCCCCCTGCCAGGTTGGCCGCCAGGCCCGCGCCACCCAACGCGCTGCGGCAAGCCTGCAGCGTGGCTCCCACCGATCGGCGAGCCCGCTCGGCCATGGCCGGGCTCCAGGGAAATCCAATTTCGCGCTGGGCGGCTGCGCCCAACGTGCCTTGCGCCACCGCCGCAATGTAGTCGGGCGTGTGCACCAAGGCCAACTCGCCATCGCTCGCGGCCAAGGCCTCGTGCAACTGCACCTGAGGCAGCTCGGCGCTCAGGCGCTCGCGCAGGCGGGCGTACTTGGCCATGGGAAAGCGGTGCCCATCGGGCAACGGCAACACAAAGTGATCGGCGTAAAAAGCGTGCACGGAGGTCAAGCGACGAGAAACCAGGCTCTTGATTGTGTCAACCCTTTGAAACCGGGGCGCGCTGTACCGGTTTTAGAAGCAATGACCCAACATGCTGCGGCGCAACAAAAAATGCTTGCGCAGTTTGGAGCAATCCCTATAATCGGGACTATGTTGCAGTGCAGCAAAGCGAACAATAACAAAAGCGTACAGACAGCGCGAAGTTCCCAGCAGCCTTCAACTAAACCTTTTTTCAAAGTTTAGGAGTATGAATATGTTGACCGCAGAACAAATCGTTGCAGCCCAAAAAGCCAACATTGAGACCATTTTTGGTCTGACCCAAAAAGCTTTCGAAGGCGTGGAAAAGCTGATTGAACTCAACGTGCAAGCCACCAAGGCTGCCCTGTCTGAGTCTGCCAACAGCACCCAGGCCATGCTGAGCGTGAAAGACGCACAAGAACTGCTGACGCTGCAAGCCAGCCTGATGCAGCCCCTGGCTGAGAAGACCGTGGCCTACAGCCGCCACCTGTACGACATCGCTTCGGGCACTACCGCCGAATTCGGCAAGGCTGCTGAAGCCCAGGCCACCGACGCACAGAAGAAATTCATGTCCGTCGTGGACAACGCCGCCAAGAATGCCCCTGCCGGTTCCGAAACCGCTGTGGCCGTGATGAAGAGCGCTGTGTCTGCTGCCAACAACGCCATGGAATCGGTTCAAAAAGCTGTCAAGCAAGCCACCGAAATGGCCGAAGCCAACTTCAACACCGTGACCTCTTCCGCTGTGAACGCATCGAAGACGGTGGCCAAGAAGCGCTGAATTGAGTGGCCATTTTGCGGTTGATCCAGCCGCTTGACTTCGGTCAATGCGTTGATACTGGATCTACTGCACGATGCGCTTGACCTCAAAAGGCGGCGCTTGAATATCAAGACTGTTTTTTCTGGTTGTCTCCTCGGGTCCTTTTCGAAATTCGATTTCATCGGACCCCTTAAGCCCTCGCTGCAAAGCGGGGGCTTTTTTTATGGTCCGCCGCAAGCGGCCTACAGTGGCCTGAGCTTGGCCAACTCGGCGCGCAAACGGGGCATGGCGGCCTGCATGGCTGCGCGGCCCGCCTCGATGGAGCGTTGGCGCGACGTGAAGTCGGCGCTGCCCACGCCGGACAAGGCGGGCCGCAGCACCACCTCGGCACTGGCCAGTTCGTGCCGGTTGATTGTCTGTCCCATGATGGCTGTGGTTTGGAGCAGCAGTTTCAGCAGCCCGCCCGCATCGTTGCCTTGCGGGTCGCTCGAAATGTCGACCGCCAGCACCACCTCGGCCCCCATGACCCGCGCGTGGCTCACGGGCACGGGCGCCACCAGTCCGCCGTCCACGTAGTCGCGCCCTGCAATGTTGACCGGCGTGAAGACACCGGGCACAGCGCTGGACGCGCGCACGGCCTGCGCTGCGTCACCGCGCCGAAACAACACGCCCTGCCCGGTGCTCAGATCGGTCGCCAGAATGCCCAGGGGCAGGCTCATGTTTTCGATCAGCCGACCGTCCACCGCCTGCCGCACGTAGCGCGCCAGCGCCTCACCCCGCAGCATGCCGCGCCCCATGATGGGCAAAGACCAGTCGGTCAGGGTCGCCTCTTCCATGGTCAGGGCCACGCGCTCAAGCTCGGCCCCGTTTTTGCCGCTGGCATACAACGTGGCCACCAGGCTACCCGCCGATGTACCGACCACCACATGGGGCCGAATGCCGTTCTGCTCCAGCACCTGAATGACGCCCACATGCGCAAAACCCCGCGCCGCACCGCCACCCAGGGCCAAACCCAGGCGAGGTGGCCTGAGGGCTGGCGCCGCCACGGGCGGTGGGCTCGCGGTGCCTGGGGCGCCGGGTGGCAGCTCCGGCGTCGCCTTCGGCACGGCTGAACAGCCCGCCAGTCCCAGCAAAACCCAGACATTGATCCAGATCAAGATTTTCTTAGTGAGAACCATTCGTGTTTGTGTTATCATCAGCATCAGTTTAATCGGATCCGCTGAATCGATCATTTCGACGGCCCAGCGGGTGTTTGGTCAACCATCGAAGGCTTATATCTATGCGCACCCTCGTCAAGCTCCCTATTGTCATCGCCACCGCCGTTGCCGCTTTTGCCGTGCAGTCCCCCGCCATGGCACAAGAGAAGGTGCTCAACCTCTACTCGGCCCGTCACTACCAGAGCGATCAGGTGATCTATGACACTTTCACCAAGACCACCGGCATCAAAATCAACCGCGTGGAAGCAGACGACGCCGGCATCGTGGCCCGCCTGCGCGCCGAAGGGGCGGCCTCCCCGGCCGACGTGATTTTGATGGTGGACGCGGCCCGCATGGCATCGGCAGACAGCCAGGGCTTGTTCCAGCCCATCAAGTCGGCCAAGCTGGATGCCGCCATAGGGGCCAACCTGCGCGCCGCACCCACCGCCAACGGCGTGACCTGGACCGGGTTTTCCACCCGGGCCCGCGTGATTGCGTTCGATCCGCTGCGCGTCAAGGCCGAAGACGTGGCCACCTACGAACAGCTCGCCGACCCCAAGCTCAAGGGCCTGCTGTGCAGCCGCTCGGGCTCGCACCCCTACAACCTGTCGCTGTTCGCCACCGTGGTCGAGCGACTGGGCGATGCCAAGGGCGAAAACTGGCTCAAGGGCATGGCGGCCAACATGGCGCGTGCACCCAAAGGGGGCGACACCGACCAGATCCGCGCCGTGGCCTCGGGTGAATGCGCCGTGGCCATCACCAACAGTTACTACGCCGCCCGTTTGTTGAGGTCCAGCAAGTCCGAGGACCGAACCGTCATGGACCGTGTTCGCATCGTCCATCCCAACCAGGCCACCATCGGCACGCATGTCAACATCGCAGGCGGGGCCGTGGCTCGGCACGCACCGAACCGCGACAACGCGGTAGTGTTCATGGAATTTCTCGCCACACCGTTTGCACAGGCTCAGTTTGCCGAAAGCAACAACGAGTACCCGACGGCCGCTGGCGTACAGATCAACAACCCGGCCCTCACGGCGCTGGGCGGCGACAACTTCAAAAGAGACACCATTGCGCTGGGCGTGGTGGCCAAGAACATGACCAAGGTACAACAGATGCTGGACCGCGTGGGCTTTAAGTAACCCGCGCCACCGGGCGCGCCCTTCCAGGGGGCGAGCCTGCGGCCTGTCCAAGCCAGATCCGCACCTCCCTCGATCCAGCCACTCACGCCAGCGTCGAAACTGGCTCTCGAATCAGCCCGCTCATGCGGGCTTTTTTGATTGCTTCATAATTGACGTTTACGTCAACGTCACCCACCCCCGAGGAGCAATACCCATGGACATTCAAGGCAAGGTTTTCATCGTCACCGGCGGCGCGTCGGGGCTGGGCGAAGGCACGGCGCGCATGCTGGCGGCCCATGGCGGCACCGTCGTCATCGCCGACATGCAGGTCGAAAAAGGCGAAACCGTGGCCAAGGCCATTGGCGGCGCGTTCGTGAAATGCGACGTCAGCAGCGAGGCCGATGGCCAGGCAGCAGTGGCCAAAGCCACGTCCATGGGCAAGCTGATGGGCCTGATCAACTGTGCCGGCATTGCCCCGGCTGAAAAAACCGTGGGCAAGAATGGCCCGCACGACCTGGGCGTGTACACCAAGACCATCATGGTCAACCTGGTGGGCAGCTTCAACATGATTCGCTTGGCAGCCGACGCCATGTCCAAGAACGAGCCGGAGACCACCGGCGAGCGCGGTGTGATGATTTCCACCGCCAGCGTGGCGGCTTACGACGGCCAGATTGGGCAAGCGGCCTATGCCGCGTCCAAGGGTGGTGTGGTCGGTATGACGCTGCCCATCGCCCGCGACCTGGCGCGCAACGGTATCCGCAACATGACCATCGCCCCCGGCATCTTCGGTACCCCCATGCTGTTTGGTATGCCGCAAGAAGTGCAGGATGCGCTCGCCGCCAGCGTGCCCTTTCCCAGCCGCCTGGGCACACCGGCCGACTACGCCAAGTTGGCCAAGCACATCATTGAAAACGACATGCTCAACGGCGAAGTGATCCGCCTGGACGGCGCCATCCGGCTGGCGCCACGCTGAACCAGGCGACACGGTCAGACAAATTCACCCTTGTATTGCTCGCGCAGCACATTTTTCTGCACCTTGCCCATGGTGTTGCGGGGCAACTCGCTCACCACGAAGCAGCGCTTGGGTATCTTGAAATTGGCCAGACGCGATTTCAGCGCAGCAATCAGTTGCTCCGCATCCAGGCTGGCACCCGGTTTGGCAATGACCACGGCCACACCCACCTCGCCAAAGTCCGGGTGGGGCACACCCACCAGCGCGCTCTCGGCCACGCCGGGCATTGCGTTGATAAACCCTTCGATCTCGGCCGGATACACGTTGTAGCCACCGGAAATGATCAGGTCCTTGCTGCGTCCGACGATGCACACATAACCCCGCGCATCGACCCGTCCCACATCGCCGGTCTTGAAGAAGCCGTCTGCGGTGAATTCCTCGGCCGTTTTCTCCGGCATGCGCCAATAGCCTTTGAAGACATTGGGACCACGCACCTGAATGCCACCGATCTCATCCACCGGCAGCGGCTGCCCAACCTCGTCTACCACCCGCAGTTCAACCCCTGGCAGGGGAAAGCCCACCGTGCCACCACGCCGCTCGCTCTGGCCGGCGTAGCGGGCGTCGGGGCCGCAGGGGTTGGAGGTGAGCATCACCGTTTCGCTCATGCCGTAGCGTTCCAGAATGGTATGGCCGGTGCGGCTTTGCCAATCCTTGAAGGTCTCGATCAGCAAGGGGGCCGACCCTGAAATGAACAGTCGCATGTGCGCTGCCTGCTGTCGCGTCAGGGCGGGCTCGGCCAGCATGCGCACATACAGCGTGGGCACACCCATGAACACGGTGGCACGCGGAAAGAGGGACACCACCGTCGCTGCGTCAAACTTGTTGAGCCACAGCATGGGGTTGCCGTTGATGAGTGCGCCGTGAATGGCCACAAACAGGCCGTGCACATGAAAAATGGGCAGCGCGTGGATCAGCACATCGTCGGGCTGCCAGTCCCAGTAGGTGCGCAACACCTGGGCATTGCTCAACACATTGCCATGCGACAACATGGCGCCTTTGCTGCGCCCGGTGGTGCCGCTGGTGTAGATGATCACAGCCAGGTCATCGGCCGCACACTGGGCGGGCTGGTGCACGTCGCTGTGGTGGGCTGCGCGCTCAAGCAAGCTGCCGTTGCGTGCGTCGTCCAGGGTGAACACATGGCGCGTGCCGGCGTTGAAGGCGATCTTGGACACCCAGCCAAAGTTCTTCGGGCTGCACACCACCACGGCGGGTTCGGCGTTGCCCACGAAATACTCGATCTCAGCGCTCTGGTAGGCGGTGTTGAGCGGCAGGAACACAAAGCCCGCGCGCAACGTGGCCAAGTACAGCACCAGGGCTTCCACCGACTTTTCGACCTGCACCGCGACGCGCGCGCCGGCGGGCAGATCCAGCGAGGCCAGCAGGTTGGCCATCATGGCGGTGGAACGGTCCAGATCGCGCCAGCTGTAGCGCAGGCTGGGTCCGTCCGGGTCCACGGTTTCCACCGCCACGCGGTCGAGGTCTTCGGGGAAAGCTGCGCGCAGCGCGGCGAACAGGTTGTGGTTGGTCATGGTTTGGGCCACGGGTTTGAAGAAGTTTGGGTGAGTGAATCAAAAAGCAGGTTTGCGCTTGGCCATAAAAGCGCCCACGCCTTCGCGGTGTTCGGCGCTGTCGGCATAGCCGTAGGCGCCAGCCATCAACTCGGCCGGAAGGGGCTGGGAAGCCAGGCTGCGCAAGGTTTGTTTGTTGAGGCGTGCCGCTTGCGGCGCCAACTGGGTTGCGTGCAGTGCGCGTGCCTGCGCGTGCCGGGCCACCTCGCCATCTGGCCACACAGCCTGCAGGAAACCACGCGCCCTCATCTCGAGTGCATCCAGCACCGCGCCCTCCAGCAGCATTTCACGCGCCGTGGCCAATCCGGCCTCGCGGGCCAACAACTGGGCCTCGCGCGGGGCCATGGGAAAACCCAGCCGGGCAATGGGCGCACCGAAGCGCGCGCCCTGCCCCGCCAGGCGAATATCGCAACAGCTGGCGATTTCAACCCCGGCGCCCATGCAGTAGCCTTCGATCTGCGCGAACACCGGTAGGTCACACGCCAACACAGCGCTCAGGCCACCCCACACATCGTTTTCGTGAAAATCGCGCAAACCAACTTCGTCAAAGCGGAACGCCGGGTATTCGCTGATGTCGCCCCCCGAACAGAAATGCCCGCCCTGCCCGCACACCAGCACGGCCCGGACATCGGTGCGGGTCTGCAACTCCTCGAACACGGTCTTCAAGGCCCACCACATCGCTCGGGACATGGCATTGAAGCGACCCGGGTGGCTCAATGTCACGCGGGCCAGTGGGCCTTCGCATTCCAGCAAGACGGCGCCACCCATGCTCAGTCGAGCTTGGCGCCAGAGGCCTTGACAACCTGCGCCCACTTGCGTATCTCGCCCTTGACAAAAGCGTCGAACTGCGGGCCACGCACATTGGCAAACTCAGCACCTTGCCCAGCCCAGACGGCCTTCGCCTCATCGGTGCTGACAGCCTTGCTGATTTCTTCGATGGCGCGGGCCTGCACATCTGCGGGCGTACCGGCCGGGGCCCAGATGCCATACCACGTGGTCACGGTGTAATCCGGGAGGCCCAGTTCAGCCGCGCACGGCACGTCGGGAAAGGCAGCGCTGCGCTGGGTGCCCGACACCATCAACGCCTTGATGCGTCCCCCTTTGATGTGGGCAGCCGAAGAACCCAGACCGTCAAACATCATGTCCACGTTCCCAGCGATCAGATCGTTCAGCGCCGGGCCGGCACCCCGGTACGGAATGTGGGTAATGAAGGTCTTGGTCTGCTGCTTGAACAACTCGCCCGCCAGGTGGTGTGAGGTCCCGCTGCCGGCTGAGCCGTAGTTGAACTTACCGGGGCTGGATTTGACCTGGGCCAGGAACGCCTTGAAATCCATAGCGGCGTACTTCTTGGCATTGACCACCAGCACCTGCGGCACGCTGGCCACGAGGATCAGGGGAACAAAATCTTTCTCGATGTCGTAGTCGAGTCTGGGATACATGCTGGGCGCAATGGCGTGATGGACTGCCCCCATGAACAGCGTGTAGCCATCGGGTGCGGCTTTGGCCGCCATGCCTGCACCGAGCGTGCCGCCGGCGCCGCCGCGGTTATCGATCACGAGCGACTTGCCCGACAAGCGCGTGAACTGGGCACCCATCGGACGGGCAAAGGCATCGGTACCGCCACCGGCTGGAAATGGGACCACCAGGTTCACCGGCCGGCTCGGCCAGGTCGATTGGGCGTGGCCCGCCGTGCTGTACACGGCAGCGCCTGCCATGGCCACACACAAAATGTCGCGTCGATTCAGGTCGTGTTTCATGCTTGTCTCCAGGTTTTTTAATGAGCGCGTCACAGGTAGAGGTCCTTGATCGCGCGGGCTATCGGGATCTTCGCTTGCGCCAGCATGGCGCGGTGTTTGTCGAGCCGCTTCAGGTCGTAGAGGTAGTTCACCATCAACCCGTACGATTGTTTGAGGCCCTTGGCTGAAGGATCGGCGGCCCAGTTCAGCCGCTCCACACAGGCGCCGTTGCCCAGGTGAAAGCGCGCCACCGGGTCCAGCGGCTTGCCGTCCTGCAGCTCGGTGCCCAGGTAGCGCGCCGCCCACCCCAGCAAGGCACGGCGTTCAGGTGCACTGTCTGGCAACTCGGGCGCTCGCTCCCATGCCTTCAACAGTTCGGCCGGCGCGTGTTTGACCAACCAGGCGCGCAGTCCCGGAATGGGCGAGAGCGTGGCAAAGGTCTTGAGGCGGGGGAATTCGCGTTGCAGGGTCTCCACCACTTCCTTGATGAGCGAGTCGCCAAAGCTGACGCCGCGCAGCCCCGGCTGCGTGTTGCTGATGGAATAAAAAATGGCGGTGGTTGCACGTTCCAGGTCGGCGGGTGCGGCCGCCTCGTCCAGCAGCGGGGTGATGCTGGATGCCATTTCATTGATCAGCGCCACCTCGACAAAGATCAGCGGCTCGCCCGGCAGGCGCGGGTGAAAGAAACCGTAGCAGCGGCGGTCGCTGTCGAGCCGGTTTTTCACATCGGCCCAACTGCGGATGTCGTGTACGGCCTCGTACTTGATGAGCTTTTCCACCAGCGAAGCCGGCGAGTCCCAGCTGATGCGGCGCATCTCCAGAAAGCCGACATCGAACCAGGTGGAGAACATGTACTCCATCTCCACATCCAGCGCCAGCAAGCGCCGGTCGGCTTTCAGGGCGGCTTGCAGTTCGGCGCGCACGTCCACCAGGAAGCGCACACCGTCCTGGTGGGCGCTGAAGCGCTGCAGCAGGCGGCGCCGGGGTGACACGGTGGCACGCCGAAAAAATACTTCGGCTGCCGCCTGGTCCGGCGTGCCGATCGCGGCGTCCAGCTGGGCCTGGGCCTGTTTGACTTGCACCGGGTCGGCCATGAACCGTTCGCTCATCAGCAACCACAGGTCCCGCCGTTGAGCTGCTGGCGCACTGGCATACCAGCCCATCACCGCATGGGCGCGGCGACCGCCCTCCACTTCGCTGACCAGCGGGTCCACGATGGCTTTGAGGTCGTCGAGCACATGGCGCAGCGCGCGGGGCGACAGTGCTTCGGGCCCTTGACGCAGCGTGGCCTTGAGGCGTTCCTGGGTCGAGCGAGGTTTGTCGGACGCGGCGGGCTTGAGCCGGGCCACCCGCTGGGCAATCCATTCGCTGGTTTTCATGCGGAGATCCGAGAAGTCTGGCTGCGTGCGAGCTCACGCAGGGCGATGCGCTGGCGCGTCAGGTGGGTGCGCATGGCGGCTTCTGCGCCTTCGGCATCGCGGGCCTTGAGCGCGGCAAACACCGCCATGTGCTCTGCAAGGCTTTGCTCCAGGCGGCCGGGGGCATGCAGTTGCTGCAGCCGCGCCAGCTTGACGAGTTTGCGCAAATCACCGATCACCTGCGTTAGCCAGCGGTTGTCGGCCAGAGTGATGATGGCCTCGTGGATCGCGAAATTGACCTCGTAGTAGTCGTTGATGCGGCGGGCACGCGCATGGCGGTCAAGCCGATCGTGCAACTGCTCCAAAGCAGCCAGGTCGGCATCGCTGGCGTTGTTGGCGGCCTCGAAGGCACAGCGCCCTTCCAGCAAGGCAATCACGGGGAAAATCTCGTCCAGATCGCGTTCGGTGATTTCGCTCACGAAACAGCCACGGCGCGGCTGGTAGGTCAACAAGCCTTCGGCTGTGAGCACCTTGAGCGCTTCGCGCAGCGGCGTGCGCGAAATGGCCATCTCGGCGCACAGGGCCAGTTCATCCACAAAGCTGCCAGGCGTCAGCACACCTGCAAAGATGCGCTCCCGCAACTGGGCAGCCACTTCGTCGTGCAGAGAGTTGAGCACCAAACGCATTCGTAATCACCTGTAATTACAAGTAATTCTAGAGCGCCATACATACAGACGATCGAGGAATTACCCTCGGGTTCGGGCTGAAACTCTACCGCGCCCGCAGGGCTGGCGGCTTGAACGCGCCACAGCCTGGGCAGGCCGGGCACAAAAAAGGTATGGCGTCAGGTCTTGCGCCCGAACCACCACCACATCCCGGCGCCGCCCAGGATCATGGGCACACACAGCCACTGGCCCATGCTCATGCCGAGCGACAGCAGGCCCAGGTGGGCGTCGGGTTCGCGGAAGAATTCGGCAATGAACCGGAACACACCGTAGCCGAAAAGAAAGACCGCCGACACCTGGCCGGTGGCCCGCGGCTTGCGGGCATACAGCCACAGCAACACAAAGAGCAGCAGGCCTTCCAGCAGAAACTGGTAGGCCTGAGACGGGTGGCGTGGCAAGTCGCCCGCACCACGAAACACCATGCCCCAGGGCAGCGACGGATCGGCCACACGACCCCAGAGTTCGCCATTGACGAAGTTGCCCAGACGACCGGCCGCAATCCCGGTGGGCACACACGGCGCCACAAAGTCCATGACCTGCAGAAACGGCCGGTGACGGCTGCGTGCGTACCAGACCATGGCCAGCATCACACCCAGCAGCCCGCCATGAAAGCTCATGCCACCCTGCCAGATTGCAAAAATTTCAAGCGGATTCGCCAGGTAATAGGCCGGCTTGTAAAACAGACAATACCCTAACCGCCCACCCAGCACGACCCCCATGACACCCAGAAACAGGATGTCTTCCACATCGCGCCGAGCCCAGGGCGCGGGTTGCCGCACCGAAGCAAAGGGCTCGTGCCGCAGCCTGGCGTTGGCCAGCAACAGGAACAAACCAAATGCCGCGAGGTAGGTCAGCCCGTACCAGTGGATGGCCAAGGGCCCGAGTTGCAATGCGACGGGATCAATCTGGGGGTGAATCAACATGACGTAGATTGTGCACGTTGCTACGGCTCACGCTTGGAGATGAATGCATTTACCATCGGGACAGGGGGGCGCCGTCTGGCCCGCCCCTCCCACACCACCCGGCATGCGGGTCCGCACCGGGCGGTTGCAATGATTGAGGTCGTCAGCGTTGTCGTCACACCCGACCCGACGCTCAGGCTTGCCTTGTCTGGGTTCGGCGGGACCGATTCCTCTGATTCCTCTGATTCCGCGCTGCCACGGCCTTTCGGGCTTCACCCTGACCACCACGCTGGCGAGCTCGCGGCGGGACTTGCACCCACAGGTGTGCGCCCAGGCTGGGCGCACCAAAACAAAACAGCTCCCGAAGGAGCTGTTTGCAGGTCACCGGCGGGGGGTCAGTCGCCCAGCAGCGACAGGTCGCGCACCGCACCCTTGTCGGCCGACATGGCCAGCATGGCGTAGGCTTTGAGCGCTGCCGACACCTTGCGCGGCCGGGGTTGGGCGGGCTTCCAGCCCTTTGCGTCCTGCTCGGCACGGCGCTGCGCAAGCTCCTCGTCGCCCACCAGCAGGTTGATGCTGCGGTTCTGGATGTCGATGCTGATCATGTCGCCCTCACGCACCAGCCCGATGGCGCCACCCGCAGCGGCCTCTGGCGACACATGACCGATGGACAGGCCCGAGGTGCCGCCGGAGAAACGACCATCGGTCAGCAGGGCGCAATGCTTTCCCAGCCCCTTGGATTTCAGGTAAGACGTCGGGTACAGCATCTCCTGCATGCCTGGCCCGCCGCGCGGACCTTCGTAGCGGATGACCACCACATCACCGGCGACGATCTGGTTGGCGAGGATCGCCTCGACCGCAGCATCCTGGGATTCGAACACCCGCGCGGGCCCGCGGAACACCCGCAAGGTCGAGGTTGGCACGCTGGTGGTGTAGCGCAGCTTCTCCACCTCGAACATGCTTTCGTCCACACCGGCGGTTTTGACCACGCAGCCATCAAGCGCGATGTTGCCGCGCAAAACGGCCAGGCCGCCTTCCTTCGAATACGCGTGTTCCAAAGACCGGATGCATCCGTTGGCGCGGTCCAGATCGAGGCTGGGCCAGCGGGTGGCCTGGCTGAACGCCACCTGGGTCGGAATGCCCGCCGGGCCAGCCCGGTAGAGTGTCTTGACTTCGTCCGAAGGGTTGCGCGCAATGTCCCACTGGTCCAGTGCGTCCTTCATGGTCCTGGCGTGGACCGTGGGCACGTCGGTGTGCAGCCGGCCCGCGCGGTCGAGCTCGCCCAGGATGGCCATGATGCCCCCGGCACGGTGCACATCTTCGATGTGGTACTTGTCGGTGTTGGGCGCGACCTTGCACAACTGCGGCACCACGCGCGAGAGTCGGTCGATGTCCGCCATGGTGAAGTCGATCCCGGCCTCCTGGGCGATCGCCAGCAGGTGCAGGATGGTGTTGGTCGAGCCGCCCATGGCGATGTCCAGCGTGATCGCGTTCTCAAAGGCCTTGAAGCCCATCGAGCGCGGCAACACGGATTCGTCTTCCTGCTCGTAGTAACGCTGGCACAGATCCACCGCCAGACGACCCGCGCGCTTGAACAACTGCTCGCGGTCGGCGTGCGTGGCCAGCACCGTGCCGTTGCCCGGCAAGGCCAGGCCCAACGCTTCGGCCAGGCAATTCATGGAGTTGGCGGTGAACATGCCCGAGCAAGAACCGCAAGTCGGGCAAGCCGAGCGCTCGACCTCGGCCAGATCGGCTTCGCTCACCTGGTCGTCCGCAGCCATCACCATGGCATCGACAAGATCGAGCTTCCTGAACTCCATCACCTGCGTTTGCGGGTTGGCCAACTTGGCCTTGCCGGCTTCCATGGGACCGCCCGACACAAACACCACCGGGATGTTCAGGCGCATCGCCGCCATCAGCATGCCGGGTGTGATTTTGTCGCAGTTGGAGATGCACACCAGCGCGTCGGCGCAGTGGGCGTTGACCATGTACTCGACCGAGTCGGCAATCAGCTCGCGGCTGGGCAGCGAATACAACATGCCGTCGTGGCCCATGGCGATGCCGTCGTCCACCGCGATGGTATTGAATTCCTTGGCAACCCCGCCCACAGCTTCAATTTCGCGCGCCACCAACTGGCCCAGGTCTTTCAGGTGCACGTGGCCGGGCACAAACTGGGTGAAGGAATTGGCGATGGCAATGATCGGTTTTACAAAATCGCCATCCTTCATGCCAGTGGCTCGCCACAGGGCGCGGGCACCAGCCATGTTGCGGCCAGCGGTAGAAGTTTTGGAGCGGTAAGCGGGCATGTTGGAGCTTCGACTGGAAGGGTTTGGGGAAGGAAAGAAGCGACTGCAATTATCGCCCACCCCGCAGCGGGTCATGCATCCGGGCTATAAGGCGTGGTGCCCGCCGAGCCCGGCAACACGGCACACCAACGCCCACCCACCAAACCGAGGAGACCCAGCATGGCCGAATCCATAACCATCCCGATCCAGCCCATCAACCGTCGCAGCGCGAACATCACCCAGGGCAAATCGCGTGCGCCCAACCGGTCCATGTACTACGCCATGGGCTACGAGGAAGGCGATTTCGTGAAACCCATGGTGGGCGTGGCCAACGGGCACAGCACCATCACGCCGTGCAATTCGGGTCTGCAAAAACTGGCCGACGCAGCGGTTGCCGGCATTGAGGATGCCGGCGGCAACGCCCAGGTGTTCGGCACGCCCACCATTTCAGACGGCATGGCCATGGGCACCGAGGGCATGAAGTACTCACTGGTCTCACGCGAGGTGATTTCCGATTGCGTGGAAACCTGCGTGCAAGGCCAGTGGATGGACGGCGTGGTCGTCATCGGCGGGTGTGACAAGAACATGCCTGGCGGCCTGATGGGCATGCTGCGGGCCAACGTGCCCGCCATCTATGTGTACGGCGGCACCATCCTGCCGGGACGCTACAAGGACCAGGACCTGAACATCGTCAGCGTGTTTGAAGCCGTGGGGCAGAACGCGGCCGGCAACCTGAGCGACGTTGACCTGCATGAGATTGAGCGGCGCGCCATTCCTGGCACCGGCTCGTGTGGCGGCATGTACACCGCCAATACCATGTCGTCGGCCTTCGAAGCGCTAGGCATATCGTTGCCCTGCTCCTCCACCATGGCCAACGTGCATGACGAAAAGGTGGAGTCGGCCAAAGCATCGGCCCGGGTTCTGATCGAAGCCATCCGCCAGGACATCAAGCCGCGCGACATCGTGACCCGCAAGAGCATTGAAAACGCGGTGGCGGTGATCATGGCCACAGGCGGCTCCACCAACGCCGTTCTGCATTTCCTGGCCATTGCGCATTGCGCGGGTGTGGAGTGGAACATCGACGACTTCGAACGCATGCGCCAGAAAACACCGGTGCTGTGCGACCTCAAACCAAGTGGGCAGTATCTGGCCGTGGACCTGCACCGCGCAGGCGGTATTCCACAGGTCATGAAGATGCTGCTGAACGCCGGCTTGCTGCACGGCGACTGCATCACCATCACCGGCCAAACCGTGGCCGAAGTGCTCAAAAACGTACCCGACGCGCCGCGCGCAGACCAGGATGTGATCCGCCCCATCGACAAGCCCATGTACGCGCAGGGCCATCTGGCCATCCTCAAAGGCAATCTGTCACCCGAAGGCTGTGTGGCCAAGATCACAGGCCTGAAAAACCCGGTGATGACCGGGCCAGCTCGCGTGTTTGAAGATGAGCAGTCGGCACTCAAGGCCATCCTGGACGGCAAGATCGTGGCCGGTGACGTGATGGTGTTGCGCTACCTGGGGCCCAAAGGCGGCCCCGGCATGCCCGAGATGCTGGCACCCACGGGAGCTTTGATTGGCGCAGGGCTGGGAGAGACCGTGGGCCTCATCACCGACGGCCGCTTCTCCGGTGGCACCTGGGGCATGGTGGTCGGCCATGTGGCACCCGAGGCCGCCGCTGGCGGGACCATCGCCTTGGTCGAAGAAGGCGACAGCATCACCATCGACGCCCATGCCCTGAAACTCGAACTCAACGTGCCGGACAGCGAAATTGCACGGCGCAAGGCCGGCTGGACCGCTCCGGCACCGCGCTACACCCGGGGTGTGCAGGCCAAGTTTGCCTTCAATGCTTCCAGCGCCAGCAAGGGCGCCGTGCTGGACAACTATTGAGGCAGACGCCGCTCAGTTGCGCCGCTTGCTCTTGATGCCCAGCGCCTCGCGCTGGCGGTCAATGCGGTGCTGCTTTTTCTGGTCCATCCGCTCCATGGCTTTGCGTTTGGTGTAGCCGGTGGTGTCGGCCCAGGCCCACCAGGCCACCGCCATGGCAAAGGGCGACAAGACCCACCACCACGAGAGTTCGGCCACAAAACCGATCTCGAAATACTTCAACAGCATCAGGCCAAGGCCCGTGAGCAGGAAAAACATCACACCCTCCAGTAAAGGCCCGATAAAGCCCGGCAAGAAACTGTAACCGACCGTATCAAAGCCTGGGGAGCCGCTAAAATTAAAACGTCTGCCCCACTTCCCTCTTCCACAAGGACAACACATGAAACGCGCTCTTTTGATTATGGCCGCCATGGCCGCCATCGCTGCACCGGCCATTGCTGACGAAGCGCTGGCCAAAAGCAAAAATTGCATGGCTTGCCATGCCGCCGACAAGAAGCTTGTGGGCCCGTCTTACAAGGACGTGGCCAAGAAGTACGCTGGCGACGCGAAAGCGCTCGACATGCTGGCCACCAAGATCATCAAGGGTGGTTCTGGCGTGTGGGGCGCGATCCCCATGCCCGCCAACCCGCAGGTGAGCGAAGCCGACGCAAAGAAACTGTCTGCCTGGGTGCTGAGCCAGAAGTAAGTTCGGTTCCCCTGAAAACAAAAAACCCGCTGACATTCAGCGGGTTTTTTGTTGCCTGAACGCCTCGCGGCGCTCAGGCACTTTCAGGCCTCAATTGTTTTCAGACAATTGATCCAGGATGGCCGGGTTCTCCAGAGTGGAGGTGTCTTGGGTGATGGCTTCGCCCTTGGCAATCGAGCGCAGCAGGCGGCGCATGATCTTGCCCGAGCGGGTCTTGGGCAGGTTGTCACCGAAACGGATGTCCTTGGGCTTGGCGATCGGGCCGATTTCCTTGCCCACCCAATCGCGCAGCACCTTGGCAATGGCCTTGGCTTCGTCGCCGGTGGGGCGCGAACGCTTGAGCACCACGAAGGCCACAATGGCTTCGCCGGTGAGGTCGTCGGGACGACCCACCACCGCCGCTTCGGCCACCAGGTCGGTCTTGCCCACCAGCGCCGACTCGATCTCCATCGTGCCCATGCGGTGGCCCGACACGTTGAGCACGTCATCAATGCGGCCCGTGATGCGGAAATACCCGCGGTCCACACTGCGCACGGCGCCGTCGCCGGCCAGGTAATAACCTTTGAGTTCTTCAGGGAAGTAGCTCTTCTTGAACCGCTCCGGGTCGCCCCAGATGGTGCGGATCATCGAAGGCCAGGGCTTCTTCACCACCAGGATGCCGCCCGCGCCGTTGGGCACGTCCATGCCGGCTTCATCGACGATGGCCGCGGCAATGCCGGGCAACGGCAGCGTGCACGAACCGGGCACCAGCGGCGTGGCGCCTGGCAGCGGGGTGATCATGTGGCCACCGGTTTCGGTCTGCCAGAAGGTGTCCACAATGGGGCAGCGCTCGCCGCCCACGTGCTTGTAGTACCACATCCAGGCTTCGGGATTGATGGGCTCCCCCACCGAACCGAGCAGTCGCAGGCTGCTCAAGTCAGAGCGGGCTGGGTGCACTTTTTCGTCGCCCTCGGCGGCCTTGATCAGCGAGCGGATGGCCGTGGGTGCGGTGTAGAAAATGGTGCACTTGTGCTTCTCGATCATCTGCCAGAAGCGGCCAGCGTTCGGGTAGGTGGGCACGCCTTCAAACACAATCTGCGTCGCACCAGCGGCCAGCGGGCCGTAAGCCACGTAGGTGTGGCCGGTGATCCAGCCGATGTCGGCCGTGCACCAGAAAATGTCGCTGTCCTTCAGGTCGAAGGTCCAGTTCATGGTCAGGTTGGCCCACAGCAGGTAGCCACCGGTGCTGTGCTGCACACCCTTCGGCGTGCCGGTGGAACCCGAGGTGTAGAGAACAAACAGCGGGTGCTCGGCGCTCACCATTTCGGCCGGGCAGTCGGTGGATTCGGCAGCCATCACCTCGTGCATGAAACTGTCGCGGCCGGCCACCATGTTGACTGCGGTGGGGGTGCGCTGGAACACGATCACGTTTTTCACGCACTCGCAGCCGCCCATGGCAATGCCTTCGTCCACGATGGACTTGAGCGGCAGCTCTTTGCCGCCGCGCAGCTGGTAGTTGGCGGTGATCACGGCCGCGGCGCTGGCGTTTTGAATGCGCTCTTGCAGGGCCTTGGCCGAGAAGCCACCGAACACCACGCTGTGGGTGGCGCCAATGCGGGCGCAAGCCTGCATGGCCACCACACCTTCAATGGTCATGGGCATGTAGATGACGACGCGGTCGCCCTTCTTCACACCTTTGGCCTTGAGCGCATTGGCAAACTGCGACACCTTGGCCAGCAGTTCTTTGTAGGTCACCTTGGTCACCTCGCCGCCGTCGGCTTCGAAAATGATGGCGGTCTTGTTTTCCACCGGGGTCCCCATGTGGCGGTCCAGGCAGTTGTACGAAGCGTTCAGTTCACCGTCTTCAAACCACTTGTAGAAAGGGGCGTTCGACTCGTCCAGCGTTTTGGTGAAGGGCTTGTGCCAGGTCAGCGTTTCGCGGGCGCGTTTGGCCCAGAATCCTTCAAAGTCGTTCTCGGCTTCAGCGCACAGCGCGTTGTAAGCGTCCATACCCGAAATGCGTGCGGCCTTCACCGTCGCCTCGGTGGGTTCAAAGACGCGGTTTTCGACCAGGGTGGATTGGATGGACGTCGACGGTGCGGACATGGGCAGTCTCCTCGGGTGTAGTGGGAACAGATCAGCCATTGAATGTGCGCAAAGGCTCTTACGAGCCACTTACACAGCAACCGGCGCCAGCCGCGTCAAGCCCAAGGCCCGCTCAGCAGCCTGTCTTCGGCCCACCGACAAATCGCCGCTGCTGTTTGCCGGTCTCGGGCCATCTGTTTTTAGTTTGCCTTCATGACCCGCCCCCCCAAAGTCCCTGGAGCCATTCGCGCCCTGCCCAGCCTGTTCTTCGCCAGCCCCTGGCTGCGGTTGCCGCTCTGCCGCGGACCGATCGGCACACAAGTCCGGTGCATGTTCCATTTCCGGGTTGAACCGGTGCCTTGGGTGGAGGCTGCGTTGGGCAACAGGGGCGCGCTGGCCGCGCGGCTCAAGCGCATTGGCGACCAGGAACCGTTTGAGGTCACCTCGCTGAACGAGCCCAGCATGTGGGGGGCTGGCCCTGATCGAAGTGGTGCTGATCTCCAAGCTGCCAAAGACCTTTACCCATGCCGCCAACTGCGACGAAAAGTACCGATGTGGCAGACCATCGTCCCTGTGTTGCCCCTGCAATGGCCGTGTCCGATGATGCCGGCCTGTAACCCTCCACGATCAAACGGATCAGCAGCCACGTGAACTGGCACCTGCGCCATGCTGATGCGCAAGTGTCCACCCTGTGCCCCAAGTCCAGGCGGGCCCGTCCACCCGTCCAGGCCCACCGTCTGCCCGCCAGGCAGACGCCGGCGGAAGCCTCGCCAGCGAGGGGGCGCCACGCCAGTCGCGCCGCTGGGCTCATGGCAGTGCACCGGACAGACTCAGCCCCCCCAGTCCACCCAGCCCATATATGCGGTGAGCAGAATCAAACCGCCAAAGGCAATGCGGTACCAGGCAAAAGGCACAAAGGTGTGCCTGCCCACAAAGCGCAGCAGCCACTTCACACACACCCAGGCCGACAGCCACGACACCACCAGCCCCACGGCAAACAGTGGAATGTCTGCCGCGCTCAGCAGGTCGCGGTTTTTGTAAATGTCGTAAGCCGCTGCGCCAAACAGCATCGGAATGGCCAGGAAAAAGCTGAACTCGGTGGCTGCCTTGCGGTTGAAACCCAGCAGCATGGCGCCAATGATGGTGGCGCCCGAGCGGCTCACGCCCGGCACCAGCGCTGTGCACTGCACCAGCCCCACCTTCAAAGCGTCTTGCCAGCGCACGCTGTCCACATCGTCAATGTGCGCCGGCGTGCCGCGCTTTTGCAGGTGTTCGGCCCAAAGGATCACGAAGCCGCCCGCGATGAAGCCCATCGCCACCACCACCGGATTGAACAGCACGCCCTTGATAAAGTCGATGAACAGCACACCCGCCAGCGCAGCCGGGACAAATCCCACCACGATGTTCAGGGTAAAGCGCTGCGCCTGCCGTTCGGTGGGCAGGCCCACCAGGGTGTCCCACAGCTTGGCCGCATACAGCGAAACAATGGCCATGATCGCTCCAGTCTGGATCACCACCTCAAACAGCTTGATTTTTTCACCCGGCATGTCCAGCAGCGCCGCCGCCAAGATGAGGTGACCGGTGGAAGAAATGGGTAAAAACTCGGTCAGGCCTTCCACCACACCCATGATGGCGGCCTTGATCAACAACGGAAAATCCATGAATTGGTCGCCGCGAAGGCCGTTTGTACAGAAGGCCGCAGCCAGGCACTGGCTGGACACAAAGGTGGTGACGGTACCTCTTGCCGCCGGGTGCTAGCGCCGGGTCAGCGCCGCGCCACGGGATCCAGCTGCAACCGCAGCCCGCCGGGGACCACCTGCAGCGCACCAGGCTGGTAGCCCCAGCCTTGTGCTGCCCGCAGGTCTTCGGGCTTCAGGCGGTGAATCACAAAATCTTGCAGCAACCCCTCAGCCAGCAGTCCACCCAACCGGTTCACGCGGGTCGCGTAGGCGGGCGGCACGCCCGGCACATCAAAGCGCTCCACCCGAACCTGCGTCAGCCGCACCGTCTGGTCGGCGGGCTCAAAACGCAGGCTGTAGCTGAGATCCAGCGTGCCCTGCGTGGGCCGCATGCCCAGCAGCGATGCTCCAATGCTGTACCCCATGGCTGTTCCAATGCGGTTTTCAGCCGGCATCAGACGCACCTGAGGCCGGTCGAGCACCACGTCAAACAATTCCATGTAGCGGCTGTTAAAGGGGAATTGATCCCCGATCATGGCCGCCAACTTCGCCTCAGAAAGGTCGATGCTGCGCGGGCCCGGTTGGAGCACAGCACAGCCAGCAAGCCCCCAGGCGAGCAGCAGCGAAGTCAGCGTGTAGATCCATTTTTTCATGTGAACCATTGTAGGAAGCCCTGCGCCGCTCGGTGCCGCCCGGTTGTAACAGCACGGTAAAGTCGAATCACGTGCGTCGACGCCCCTGATGAGGATTCCTCACAACACAGCTGCCGTCGGGTTGGCACTGCACCCGGGCCGAGGTGCCCCAAGACCGCCGTTGGCAGGCCCACAAAGGGCTCACATTCAACGCGCTCCGGGGCTGGGAACGCGGCCACACTGACCGGCTGGTTCACCTGGCCTATGGCCTGCTGCCGGCGTCCGAAGTCACCGAGTCGCTCGGTCGCGTGGTGCGGGTGCACAGCGCCTTGTGGATGTGCATCATCTCGGCCCGATCCATGGGCGTGCTGGCCATGGTCTGTGATCTGGTGGCATGGGGCACAGCCCTGGTGGCTACTGGGCCGACGCTGAACGTCACGGCCCAGGATGCGGGCCCGATGAACGACGCCGCGTCACCCAACCACCACATTCAGCCCGGGCAGTAGACCCGATGAAAGACGAACTGCTGCGACGCGAACTCGGCAGACGCGCCCCGTACGGCACCGCCGGGACGATGATTGCGAAAGACCACCGGCTCACCGTTGACGCCGGGCGGCTGGCAAGCAGCCGCCATGGACCAGCGTTCGCCCAGCGGCTCGCGGTCGTGGCTCAGGCCCACCACATCATCTTTCAGCAGCGCTGAACTAACGGCGCGCCACACCCGCCCGCTCACCGGCGGCCGCCGCCCTGGCGGTCGTCATCGCCACGGCCATGGCGATCTTCGCGATCGTAGCGATCGCCATGACCATACCGATCGTCTTGGCCATACCGGTCGTGTCGGTTGTGGTGCTTATGCCATTTGTTGTGGCGTCGGTCGCGGCGCTCGTCCCAGCGCGGACCTTGGCCCTGGTAATACACCGGCTGCGGAACCACAACCACCGGGCGCACATAGTGGTAAGGCTGGTGCACCACCACAGGGCGGTGCTGAATCACCGGATACTGGTAGACCACCGGCGGCGCATTCGACACGCCCACCGACACGCCCGGCTGGCTGATACCGACAGACCAGTACACATCGTTTGCGTGTGCCTGCGTCAAACCGGCAGACAGTGCCCAGGCGCCCGCTGCCAAGGCGGCCAGCGTCAGACCACGGGCCAGAGCCGAGGTACGGGCCCATTGGGTTTTCAAAGGGAAAGTTTTCATGGGTTGTTCCTGGTTGCAAGGCTGTTGACGCCCTGTAGCTGCATTACAGAAAAAATCGCTGTAACCTGTACCGTCTGCACAGTCAAAGTCGTTGCCAGACGTAACTGACTCCCGGAAACCTGCTCACCAGACCCACCGGCGCCCCAGACACCGTTTCAGCAGAGGTACCCCCATGAGCACCAACGCCCCCCACACACACGGCGCCACTGCACAAGACGTGCTCAGCTTCTGGCTGGGCGACGGCCTGCTGTACGACTGGCCCAGCACCGACCACAACAGCCTGTGGTTTGGTGGCGGCGCCGCGCAAGACGAGCTGATTCGTCACCGTTTTGCGCCCCTGGTGAACGAAGCGCTGCAAGGCGGCCTGGCCGACTGGGAATCCCATGTCAACACCCGGCTGGCACTCATCATCGTGCTCGACCAGTTCACGCGCAACATCTACCGCGGCCAGGCCCGCGCCTTTGCCGGCGACCCGCGCGCCCGGCAACTGGTGCTGCAAACCCTTGCGCTGGGGCAAAACACCCTGCTGCCCCGCGTGGGCCGCGTGTTTCTCTACATGCCGCTCATGCACGCTGAAGACCTGGCCCTGCAAGACGAATGCGTGGCGCGCTTCACCCACCTGCTCGCCACCGCCACCCCCGAACGCCGCGAAGCCCTGGCCAGCAACCTGCGCTTTGCCCAGCAGCACCGCGACATCGTGGCGCAATACGGCCGCTTCCCCTACCGCAACGCCGCGCTGGGCCGCGACAACACGCCCGCTGAAACCGAGTTTCTGAAAAGCGGCCCGCGCTTCGGGCAGTAATGCGGCGGGTCACGCCCAGGCCCTGAAAAAATCCGCGTCACGCGGGCGTCACGCGGGCGTCACCAAGCGGTCACGCGCCGTGTTTACAAACGTGCTTTTAACCAAAAAGTACGCCATGAAGACCCTGCCCGCCTCTGCTCAAGCCCCAGCCCGCCAGCCCGTGCACCGCCTTGCGGTCTCGCTCGTCATGGTGGCCGTGCTCGCCGCCTGCGGTGGCAGCGACGAGCCCGCCGCGCCCCCGCCAATGCCCACGCCGCCCGTCCCGGTGGTGGAAGCCACGCCAGCTGGCCTGAAGCTGGAAAAAATTGGCAGCTACCAGTCGGGCCTGTACGAAGTGAGCGCCGCCGAAATTCCAGCGTACGACGCGGCCAGCAAGCGCTTGTTTGTGGTCAACGCCCAGGCTGGCGCCATTGACGTGATCGACCTGAGCGACCCCACCAAGCCCACCCTTCTCAACCAGATCAACTCCAATGCGGTGCTGGCGGGCTCATCCATCAACAGCGTAGCCGTGTTCAACGGCCTGGTGGCCGTGGCCATTCAAGCGCCCGTGAAAACCAACCCCGGCCGCATGGCGCTCTACCGCGCCAGCGACCTGAGCCTGCTGGGTTCGGCCACGGTCGGTTCGCTGCCCGACATGATCGTCTTCACACCCGACGGCAAAACCGTGCTCACCGCCAACGAAGGCGAGCCCAGCGACGACTACCAGGTTGACCCCGAGGGCAGCATCAGCATCATCGACATCCGCAACCCCGCCCGCCTGGTGGTGCGCACCGCTGGCTTTGGCGCCTTCACCGGCCAAGAAGCCACCCTGCGCGCCAAAGGCATCCGCCTCTATGGCCCGGGCGCTTCGGCCTCGCAAGACCTTGAGCCCGAATACATTGCCCTTTCAGCCGACGGCCTCACCGCCTGGGTGACCCTGCAAGAAAACAACGCCCTGGCCAAGGTGGACATTGCCACCGCCACCGTGACCGACATCTTGCCGCTGGGCCTCAAAAACTACGGCGTAGCGGGCAACGAGCTGGATGTGTCAGACCGAGATGGCTCCACGATCAACATCAAGACCTGGCCGGGCGTGTACGGCATGTACCAGCCCGATGCCATGGCGTCGTACACCGTGGGCGGCAAGACCTACCTGGTGACCGCCAACGAGGGCGACGCGCGCGCCTGGGGTGAGGACAACCCCGCCTACCTTGCCACGCAGAACCCCGCGCTGGGCTTTATTGAAGAACTGCGCGTTTCAGCACTGACAAGAGCCGCTGGCTGGCAAGTGGTGCCACCACAGTTGCGCACTGTCGGTGGTTCGACACCGCTACCGCTGGTGGGTGCCCTGCTCGACCCCGCCGTGTTCGGTTATTGCGGCGCCACAGCCGGCGTTTCGGGCACCGCGGCCAGCCCGGGTACCTGCAACGCCAACGGCGAACTCGGTCGCCTCAACATCAGCTGGGTGCAGGGCTATAAAACCGACACCATGGGTGCGCCGCTTCGTTACAACAGCTTTGGCGTGCAAGACCCCGCCGGCGACCGCCTGATGTACGACAAGCTCTACAGCTACGGCGCCCGCTCGTTCAGCATCTGGGGTGAAGACGGCTCGCTGGTGTGGGACTCGGGCGCTGAAATTGAAAAGTTTCTGGCCAGCGCCGACTGCAAGCTCGGCCGCACGCGCACCATTCCGTGTGCCGACTTCTTCAACAGCGGCCACAACGAAGGCGGCCCAAAAAACAGCTCCACCTGGACCAAAGACAGCCGCAGCGACGCCAAAGGCCCCGAGCCCGAAGGTGTGGCCGTGGGCACCATTGGCAGCAAAACCTTTGCGTTCATTGGCCTGGAGCGCATGGGCGGCGTGCTGGTGTACGACATCACCAACCCCGCAGCACCCACCCGCGTGGACTACCTGAACACCCGCGACGAATGGGAGACAGACCCTAAAACCGAAGCCGCCGCTGGCCGACTCGCCGCCATTGGCGATCTGGGCCCTGAAGGCCTGGTGTTTGTGCCCGCCGCCCAGTCGCCCAACGGCAAACCGCTGCTGATTGTGGGCAACGAAGTGAGCGGCACCACCGTGGTGATGCAACTCAACCTAACGTATTGATGATCGGGTAGCACTGCCAAAACCGAGGCAGCAAGCCGGGGCCAGACCATGCGTCTGGCCCCGGCGCTTTCAGCCCGTCAACCCTGCGCCAGTGGCCGCAACGCTGCTGGCAACCAGCTGGCCAGCCGGGCGTGCAGGCCGGCTTCGTGCTTTTGCCACCAAATGCCCAGCCCCACCACCGCCAGGCCCAGCAGCGTGAGGGCAAACGGGAACAGCAGGCTGTCTTCAAACACCCGGTATGACAAATACCCCAGGTAGCCCGCCACGCCCAGCGCGCCCAGCACCGTGAACACGCGCCGCCCAATGGCGGCACCCAGAAACACCAGGCCCACGTTGATCAGCGCGTAAATGAACTTGTTCACCTCGGAGTCGCTGTTTTGCATGCTCAGGCCCGCCCAAAACATAATGGCGCCAAACAGGTAGAGCCAGAAGGCAAAGTCTTGCCGGTCTTCGGGCAGCGTGGCGCGGCGCGTGCGCAGGTCGACCCACACCGCCACGGCGCAGGTGAAGAGGCCAAACACCAGCGAAACGTCCAGCCGAAACTGCCAGTCAAAACCGCTGGTCTGCATCAAAAAACGCGCCACGTCCATGCTCATGTACCAAAGCGTCACGGCCACCGGCATCACCATGAACGACAGCTTGTAGCGCCACAGCATCACCACGGCCGCAGCCAGCGTGGCCAGCTCCAGGGTGACCCAGCGCCAGTGAATGAAGCGGTGGTAGTCGCGGTAGCTATCGGCACCGCCCTCAGGCCAGGCGCCCAGCCCTTTTTGCAGCGCCCACACCGCCAGCGGCACCAGGCACACCGCCAGCGTGGCCAAAATGCCGGCCGGCGTGTGCAGGCCTTTCTTCAAAAGGTTGCCCGCCACCAGCAGTGCGCCCACCAGGTAGCCCAGCGCCAGCGCCAGCACACCCCAGGCGCCAAACAGCTCCCAGCCCAGCGTCATGAACAGCGTCATCGCACCAATGGCCAGCATGCCGCCAAAGTAATACAGCGTGTTGGTGAACGAAAAGCGCGGCCCGCTGGCAACCGGCGCCAACTCGGGTGCCGTGCGCTCCAGCGCGGCGCCGGGTACCGACAAGCCACCCGGCTCCCACCGCGTGTGGCTGCCCGGCCTGGCCCAGGCCGACCACAGCGCGTGGGCCTCGGTTGGCGCGAGGATCCCGGCCTGCACCGCCGCATCCATGTCGTGCCAGCCCAGTTGCACCCGCACCGAAGGCAGAAACACGTCGTCTGCCTGGGTAGCGGCGCCTGGCGGGGGCACGGCCACGGGCCTGGAGTCAGGGTCGTTTTTGTTCATGGTGCGGCATGTTTGACAGGGCTGATGAACCGGGGGACGGGTGGATCCAGGGTCTGATCACAAGACAAGCCCGACAGGCTCCTGGTCTTGGCGCCACCCCCGCAAGCCCGGACGATACCGGAAAGTCTCCGCGGTGAGTCCCGGGCACCCGGCGATAACTGGCGTCCACCCCGCCGCACCGCCAGGGGCGTGGCGCAGCCACGGGCCGCGGCCCTAGAATGCTCGAATGAGCCCGAACACCACCCCAAACGCCCCTAAAAACAACCCTGCAGCCCCCGCCAGCGAAGCGGCCGGCGAACACAAGGTCAGCAACTTCCTGCGCCAGATCATTGAAAAAGACCTGGAACAAGGCACCTACGCCAGCCGCCACTGGGCCGGCACCCCGGGCGACGCCGCCCACCACGCCGCCGGCCCGCTGGACCCGGCCAAGATTCGCACACGCTTCCCCCCCGAGCCCAACGGCTACCTGCACGTGGGTCACGCCAAGAGCATCTGCCTCAACTTTGGCCTGGCGCGCGACTACGGCGGCGTGTGCCACATGCGCTTTGACGACACCAACCCCGAGAAGGAAGACACCGAATACGTCAACTCCATCCTGGACGCGGTGCAGTGGCTCGGCTTTGGCTGGGAAGCCAACGGCCAAAACCACCTGTTTCAGGCCAGCGACTATTTTGATTTCATGTACCGCGCGGCGGAATATTTGGTGCAATCGGGCCACGCCTATGTGGACGAACAAACCGCAGAGCAAATGCGCGCCAACCGCGGCGACTTCGGCAAACCCGGTGTGGACAGCCCGTTCCGAAGCCGCACCCCGGCCGAAAACCTGGCCCGCTTCCGCGAAATGCGCGACGGCCGCCATGAAGACGGCAGCATGGTGCTGCGCGCCAAGATCGACATGGCCTCGCCCAACATCAACCTGCGCGACCCGGCCATCTACCGCATCCGCCGCGCCACGCACCACAACACCGGCGACAAGTGGTGCATTTACCCCATGTACACCTTTGCGCACCCCATTGAGGACGCGCTGGAGCAGATCACCCACAGCATCTGCACGCTGGAGTTTGAAGACCAACGGCCGTTTTACGACTGGCTGATGGAGCGCCTGATTGAAGGCCACCTGCTGGCCGCGCCCGCGCCCCGCCAGTACGAATTTGCCCGCCTCAACCTCACCTACGTGATCACCAGCAAGCGCAAGCTGGCCCAGCTGGTGTACGACCACAAAGTGAGCGGCTGGGACGACCCGCGCATGCCCACCATCGTGGGCCTGCGCCGCCGCGGCTACACACCCGCCAGCATCCAGCTCTTTGCCGAACGCATCGGCGTCACCAAAAGCGATTCCTGGATCGACTACAGCACCTTAGAGGGCTGCCTGCGTGAAGACCTGGAAAACAAAGCCCACCGCGGCATGGCCGTGCTCGATCCCGTCAAGCTGGTGCTGACGAACTGGGCCGAAGCCTTTGGCGCTGACGACTACACGGAAGACTGCACCCTGCCCGCCCTGCCCCACAGCGCAGTCCCCGAAGGCCAGACCCCACCGCCCGACCGCGTGTTCAAGATCGGCAAAGAGGTGTGGATCGAACGCGAAGACTTTGAAGAAGTGCCGCCCAAGGGCTACAAGCGCCTCTATCCGCCCCGGCCAGGGGCGGACGGCCAAATGCAGCCTGGGAACATCGTGCGCCTCAAAGGCGGCTACGTCATCGAGTGCACCGGCTGCGCCAAAGACGTGAACGGCACCGTGCTTGAGGTGCACGCCAAGGTGATCCCCGACACCAAGAGCGGCACGCCCGGCGCCGACAGCGTGAAAGCCAAAGCCGCCATCACCTGGGTGGGCGTGGCCGACGGGGTGGAAGCCGAAGTGCGCCTGTACGACCGCCTGTTCAGCGACCCGCAGCCGGATGCGGGCGGCAAAGACTTCATTGAGGCGCTGAACCCCAACAGCCTGAAGGTGGTGACGGCTTATGTGGAGCCTTCACTGGCCGCTGCACAGCCGGATCAGAAGTTTCAGTTCGAACGCTTTGGGTACTTTGTGGCGGATCGGGTGGATCACGTGGCGGGAGTGAAGCCGGTGTTCAACCGGGTGACCGGGTTGAAGGATTCCTGGGGCAAGTGAAACCCGCCGGCAACCTCGCCGGAGTCCAGACGAAAAAAAGGGCCTGCACCCCTACTGCGCAGGCCCTTTTTCTTGAAACGGAATGACTGAACCCTCGGCCGTCGGCGTACCGGGGGCGGGAAAGTCCCTCGGCCCGGATCAGCCGCGCAGGCGGATCGTCACTGAACCTTCGGTACGCTCATACTCCGCACCCCTGAAGGCACCGGTGCTGTCGATTTTGGTCTTGATGTTCACGGTGGCGGCGTCGGCACCTCCGAGAGAATCAAAAAACGGCGCACGGTAGCTGAAGGTAATGAACCCTGTCTGGGCCGTGTCGGGCTGGAGAGACCAGATGGCAGGGACGGAACCCGAGGATCCCGAGCAGCCAAGCTCGGTCAAAGAGGCCACATCAGGCTGTGAACAAACCGTGGCCAAGGCCCCACCGCTCGATGCTCCAATTTTCCCAATGAGGGGAAGGCCACTCTGCGGCGTGGTCCATGTCCAGAGCCGGCTCTGCATCGTCACCGCTGCGAGGGGCCGGTATTCGGCATCGAAGAAGACACTCAGAAAGTCTTCGCGAGGAGGAACACCATCGCGCAGTGATTTCAGTTTGATGGTGTAGTCGACGCGAGTGGTCGCGGTGACAGCCGGCGTGTATGTGGTCACCAAGACGTTCACAGGTTGCTTCTGGGCAGTGATGGTTCCGATCCAGCGAAGATCGGCGGGCACCAGTTCGGGCGGCGGCGGTGGCAGCCTGCTCCAGCTCGGCCAATCCACTGGGGTCACCGTGGGTGCGATCACGGCATTGTCGGTCCCGGCCAGGTTGAGCCCGATGGACCGGGTCATCATGGTGTCGTAAGCGGAGCGGACCGGAAAGTCCAGCGTAGAGAAAACGGGCGTCGCATCACCGGCAGCGCCCCCCCCCCCCCC
>JAGXSV010000081.1 GCA_018333605.1 Hydrogenophaga sp.
GCCGTGCGCCAGTGCATCCAGGAGCTGATCTACAACCTCAACGTGCCCTCGCGCTGGGGCACGCAGACGCCCTTCACCAACCTCACCTTCGACTGGGTCTGCCCCGACGACCTGCGCGAGCAGGTGCCGGTGATCGCCGGGCAGGAAATGCCGTTCTGCTACGGCGATCTGCAGGCCGAGATGGACCTGATCAACCGCGCCTACATCGAGGTGATGACCGAGGGCGACGCCAAGGGGCGGGTCTTCACCTTCCCCATCCCCACCTACAACATCACGCCCGATTTCCCCTGGGAGAGCGAGAACGCGCGGCGCCTGTTCGACATGACGGCCAAGTACGGCCTGCCGTACTTCCAGAACTTCATCAACTCCGAGCTGCAGCCGAACATGGTGCGCTCCATGTGCTGCCGCCTGCAGCTTGATCTGCGCGAGCTGCTCAAGCGCGGCAACGGCCTGTTCGGCAGCGCCGAGCAGACCGGCAGCCTGGGCGTGGTCACGGTGAACTGCGCGCGCCTGGGGCATCTGCACGCGGGCGACGAGGCCGGCCTGCTGGCCGCGCTCGACCGCCTGCTGGCGTTGGGCCAACAGAGCCTGGAGACCAAGCGCAAGCTGATCCAGCGCCTGATGGACCAGGGCCTGTTCCCGTACACCAAACGCTACCTGGGCACCCTGCGCAACCACTTCAGCACCCTGGGCGTGAACGGCATCAACGAGATGGTGCGCAACTTCACTGGCGACGCGCACGACATCACCACCGACGACGGCCACGCCTTCGCGCTGCGCTTCCTCGACCACGTGCGCGAACGCATCGTGGCCTTCCAGGAGGAGACCGGCCACCTGTACAACCTGGAGGCCACGCCCGCGGAGGGCACCACCTACCGCTTCGCCCGCGAAGACCGCAAGCGCTGGCCCGCCATCCTGCAGGCCGGCACGCCCGAGCAGCCCTACTACACCAACTCGTCGCAGCTGCCCGTGGGCTTCACCGACGACCCGTTCGAGGCGCTGGAGCGCCAGGCCCCGCTGCAGCGCAAGTACACCGGCGGCACCGTGCTGCACCTGTACATGGGCGAACGCCTGAGCAGCGGCGAGGCCTGCCGCGCGCTGGTGCAGCGCGCGCTGACGAACTTCCGCCTGCCCTACATCACCGTCACCCCCACCTTCTCCATCTGCCCCACCCACGGCTACCTCGCGGGCGAGCACCCGTTCTGTCCGGTCTGCGACGCTGAGAAGCTGGCCGCCAAACGCCAGCTGCAGGCCGCTTGATGCCCCGTCTTTCAACCACCCCAAAAGGAAACACCCATGAACACATCCACCCCATCGGTCGTCAGGTCAACGGCCGCTGAGATTTCCCTGCGCGACGACGAACGCCAGCCCTGCGAGGTCTGGACCCGCGTCATGGGCTACCACCGGCCGGTCAGCAGCTTCAACCGGGGCAAACAGGGCGAACATGCCGAACGCCGATTCTTTGCCGAGCCGGTCGCCCGCGCCTGAGGTCGCGGGCACCGCCGCACCACCACCCGCGACCCGTGGTTCGCAGGCGCTGCGCATCGGCGGACTCACGCGGCTGACCGGGGTTGATTTCCCGGGCCGGCTGGCGGCGGTGGTGTTCCTGCAGGGCTGTCCGTGGCGCTGCGTGTACTGCCACAACCCGGGGCTGCTCGACGCCGCGGTTCCGGGGGCCCTGTCGTGGCAGGCGGTGCACGGCTTCCTGCGGCAGCGCCGCGGGCTGCTCGACGGCGTGGTGTTCTCGGGCGGCGAGCCCACGCTGCAGGCGGCGCTGGGCCCGGCCCTGGCCGAGGTGCGCGCGCTCGGTTTTGCCACCGGCCTGCACACCGGCGGCATGTACCCCGAGCGACTGCAGCGGGTGTTGCCGCAGCTGGACTGGGTCGGGCTGGACATCAAGGCGCCGCAACACCGCCACGACCAGGTCACCGGCACACGTGGCGGTGGCGCGCGCGCGGCACGCAGCCTGCGCCTGCTGCAGCACAGCGGGGTGGCGCTGGAGTGCCGCACCACCTGGCACGCCGGCCTGTTCGGGCGGGACGACCTGTTCCGCCTGGCCGACGCGCTGGCCGCGCAGGCGGTGTCGCACTGGGTGCTGCAGACCTGCCGCAGCCCGGGCCTGGCTGCCCCGGTGCTCGACGCGGAGGACCTGGCCGCCCTGGCCGCGCGGTTTGCCCGGTTCGAATGCCGCTGAAGCGTCGCCCTGGCGGGCGGCTCAGCCCAGCACGACCCAGTGGTTGTCGGGCGCCATGGCGCCGGGCCAGGCCAGCATGGCCGGTGGCAGGGCCGGGTGCCAGAAGCCGACCCCGCGGCTCGCGCCCATCAGCACCCCGCCGCTTCCCGGCCAGGGCGCCAGCGCGCAGGGTTCGGTGAGCCGTGCGATGGTGGTCCAGCGGTCCGGTGCGTCGGGGTGCCAGAGCAGGCCTTCGTGGCTGCGCTGGCCGCTCACGATGAAGCCACCACCGGGACCGGGCGCGATGTCGCCCGCGTAGCCATTCCCGGCGATGCTGCGGCTGGCCAGCCGCAGGTCCTGCCCGTCCCAGAGCGCCAGCACGGGCGCGTCGCGGCGCTGGGCGGCCTCGTCGTGTTCGGCCTGCAGCGCGATGCCCAGCAGCGGCGCGCGCGCCGGTGTTCCGTCGCCGGGGCCCACCGGCAGGCCCCAGGCCACATGGCGCAGGCTCAGGCGCGGGTCGCCCAGCCGCCACTGACCCAGCAGCGCGCCGCTCCGCGGCTCCAGCCGCACCAGCGACGGGTCCATGGCCTCCAGCCGGGTTTTCTGGCCGCTGGCGGTGCGCGGAATGCCACCGTTGACGACCAGCAGCGCCCCGCCAGCGTCCAGTGCCATGTGGTGCGGGTCCAGGCCGTGGCTGGGCCATTGCGCGACCCGTTGCAGCGTGCGGTGGTCGCGCACACCGATCCAGCCACGGCCGTCGCGGGTGTCGGTTTCGGTGGTGTAGAGCCACTGCCCGTCGGCGCTCGCCAGCACGTGGCCACCCAGGGTGCGGTGCGGGGTTTCGGCGTCGATCAGGTGCCGGGTCTGCAGCTCACCCAGTGGGTCGCAGCGCAGCAGCCAGCGGCCGGGCCGGGTGGCGACGGCGAGGAAACCGCCGCTGGGCTCGGCCAGCAGACCGTGGGCACGCCCCTGCACCGGCAGGTGGGCGGCCACGCGCACCTCGCGCGCAGCCCAGTCGAGTTCAAGCACACCCACCTGGTCGCAGTCGCGGCCGCAGTCGGAGGTGTTGCCGTGGCTGCGCCAGGCGGCGGCCAGGCGCACCCGGGATGGCAGGGGTGGGGCTCCGATCGTGTCGGAAGGGGCGGTGTCGCTTTGCGCCAGGGTCGGGGCGCTGACGGCGCCCGAGGCCAGCAGCCAGGCGGTGTGGCGCAGCAGGGTGCGGCGGTGCAGGTCGGTGCTCATGGAGGCAGGCAGAAGTGAGGGGAGGGGCCGGACAACAGCGTCCGTGAGCATCTTGGTCATTGGCTCCGGCCGGAACCTTGATGTGGGTCAATTGAATGATATTGATTCTTGTTTAGCATCGCCCTGCATTCAGCCATCGGGCTGTCTCACCACCCTAAGGATCACCACATGAACCACCCGTTGCTCGCGATCGCCCTGGCGGGCGCTGTCCTGTTCTCCCTGCCGTCCCATGCCAAGGAATTCCCGATCGGCACGCCGCACAAGGTGGCCGGCATGGAGATCGCCGCGGTCTACCTGGCACCGGTCAAGATGGAGCCCGAGGGCATGATGCGCAAGGCCGAGGCCTCGGACATCCACCTGGAAGCCGACATCCACGCGCTCAAGGACCACCTGTTAGCGGCGGTCAGTTTCCGCGTAAATCTGGTGTCGGCAAGCAGTCGGACGCGGTC
>JAGXSV010000082.1 GCA_018333605.1 Hydrogenophaga sp.
CCGGCCAAAACCGGCAACCGCAGGCCTGCCGCACCCGCCCGCACAGCCCACGCCGCCGAGCCGCCCGCCACGGACGATGCGGCCTGATTCACGCATGATCCCCACCGCACCGAGATGAGGATTTCCCAGCGGGCGCAGCGCGTCGAACCCTTCTACGTCATGGAGCTGGCCAAGGCGGCTTCCACCCTGGCCGCAGCCGCACAGCCGGGTGACCGGCCCATGCTGTATCTGAACATCGGGGAACCCGACTTCACCGCCCCCGCACCGGTGCAGCGGGCCGCCGAACGTGCCATTCGCGATGGCCGCACCCAATACACCCCGGCCACGGGCCTGCCCGCCTTGCGCGAAGCCATCAGCGGCTGGTACGCCACGCGCTTCGGGCTGCACGTGGATCCGGCCCGCATCGTGATCACCGCCGGCGCCTCGGCCGCCTTGCAGCTGGCCTGCCTGGCTCTCATAGAAGCCGGCGACGAGGTGCTGATGCCCGACCCCAGCTACCCTTGCAACCGCCAGTTTGTGCAGGCAGCCGAGGGCACCGCGGTGCTGCTGCCGTCGGGCCCGGCCGAGCGCTTCCAGCTCAGTGCCGCACAGGTGCAGACGGCTTGGGGCCCGGCCACCCGCGGCGTGTTGCTGGCGTCACCGTCCAACCCCACCGGCACGTCCATGGCCCGCGACGAGCTGGAGCGCATGGCCCGGTTCGTGCGCGAGCAGGGCGGCGTGACGCTGGTGGATGAAATCTACCTGGGCCTGAGCTTTGACGACGCCTACGGCCACAGCGCCCTGGGCCTGCCCGATGGCTTGGGCGACGAGGTCATCAGCATCAACAGCTTTTCCAAATACTTCAACATGACCGGTTGGCGCCTGGGCTGGCTGGTGCTGCCCCCGGCGCTGGTGCCGGCGGTGGAGCGGCTGGCGCAAAACCTGTTCATCTGCGCCAGCACCATTGCGCAGCACGCAGCGCTGGCTTGCTTCGAGCCCGATACCCTGGCCGAATACGAGCGCCGCCGCGCTGAGTTCAAGGCCCGGCGCGACTACTTCATTCCCGAACTCAACCGACTGGGCATCACCGTGCCCGTGATGCCCGACGGCGCCTTTTACGCCTGGGCCGACGTCAGCGGGCTGTGTGAGCGCTGGGGCATTCCCCCGCAGGGCGGCCGCCCCGAGGCGGGTGGCAGCTGGACGCTGGCGTTTGAGCTGATGCAGCGCTGCCAGCTGGCGACCACCCCCGGACGTGATTTTGGCGTTGCCGACCCCGGGCGCTATCTGCGCTTTTCCACCGCCAATGCCATGGCGCACTTGCGTGAAGCCGTGGCGCGGCTGGAGCAGGCACTGTGAACACCATCGCCACACCAGGCCAGTTCACCTGGCCCGTGCGGGTGTACTGGGAAGACACCGATGCCGGTGGGATCGTGTTTTATGCCAACTACCTCAAGTTTTTCGAGCGGGCCCGCACCGAATGGCTGCGTGCTCTGGGCGTAGAGCAGCAGCGCCTGCGCGATGAGGTGGGCGGCATGTTTGTGGTGACCGCCACGCAGGTGAAATACCACCGCCCGGCCCGGCTGGACGATTTGCTTTTGGTTACGGCCCGCGTACAAGAAGCCGGCCGTGCCTCACTCACAATCGAGCAAACCGCACGGCTTCAGGCACCTGATGCTGGAGGCGACAGCCCGCTGCTCTGCGAAGGCAGCATCCGCATTGGCTGGGTTGACGTCGCCACGATGCGGCCGCAACGCATTCCGGCCGCCATTCTCGACGCGCTCATGGCTTCATGATTGAGTCTTTTGCGCACACAGTGCGCAACTTTTTCCGTCTTTGCACCTCCGATTTCCATGAATCAAGATCTCTCTATTGTTCAATTGATGCTCGACGCGACCTGGGTGGTGCAGGCGGTGGTCGCCTTGCTGGTGACGGTGTCCGTCATCAGCTGGGCGGCCATTTTCCGCAAGGTGTTCGCGATCAAGCGCGTGCGGGCCCACAACGACAACTTTGAACGCGAGTTCTGGTCGGGCAGCAATCTCAATGAACTCTATGCGGCAGCAGCGCAAAGTGCCCGGCACGGCGGGCCCATGGAGCGCATTTTTGCCAGCGGGATGCGCGAATACCAGAAACTGCGCGAACGCCGCATCACCGACAACAGCGCCTTGCTCGACGGTGCACGCCGCGCCATGCGCGCCAGTTTCCAGCGCGAAGTGGATGCACTGGAAGTCAACCTCTCGTTCCTGGGTACGGTGGGATCAGTGGCACCCTATGTGGGCCTGTTTGGCACGGTGTGGGGCATCATGCACGCCTTCACCGGTCTGGCCTCACTGGCGCAGGTGACGCTGGCTTCGGTAGCGCCCGGCATTGCCGAAGCGCTGGTGGCCACCGCCATCAGCCTATTTGCAGCCATTCCGGCCGTGGTGGCGTACAACCGGTTTGCCCACGACATTGACCGCCTGGCCAACACCATGGAAACCTTCATGGAGGAGTTTTCCAACATCTTGCAGCGCAACCTGGGGGCACAGACCCCTGCCGGGCATTGAGCATGGCCGCCGCGTCCACCCGCCGTGCCCGGCGCACCAAACATGAAATCAACATGGTGCCCTTCATCGACGTGATGCTGGTGCTGCTGATCATTTTCATGGTGACCGCGCCGCTGATCACGCCGAGCCAGATCGACCTGCCCAGCGCCGGCCAGGCGGACCGACCGCCCGACATCTATGTGGAAGTGATCATCGACAAAACCGAGCGGCTGCAGGTGCGCATGGGCAAAGACAGCCAGCCCCCCACCGAGGTGGCACTGGGCGGGTTGGTGAGCCGGGTGCAGACGCTCAGCAGCGGCACCGACAACATGCCGGTGCTGGTGAGCGCTGACAAAAACGTGAAATACGACGCCGTGATGGAGGTGGTGCGCCGCCTGCGCGCTGCTGGCGTGCAGCGGGTGGCGCTGTCCACCCTCTGACGCGCTGCCCACACCCAACGCCATGCACAGCACCACCGACACCCTGAACCTGACCCCGCCGGCGCCCGGCCGCTGGCTCGGGCCGCTGGGGCTGGCGCTGGTGGTGCATGGGCTGCTGGTGGTCGCGCTGACCTGGGGCGTGGGCTGGCAGCGCGATGCACCGCCGGTCATGTTCGAGGCCGAAATCTGGTCACCCGCGCCGCAAGCGGCTGCGCCCCGGGCCGTCGAGCCACCGCCGCCCCCGCCTTCGCCGCCAGCCGCGGCTCCCCGGGCACAACCTCAGCCGGCTCCCAAGCCAACACCTACCGCACCCGCTCCCCAGCCAGCACCAGCACCCGGCCCCACACAGGCCGATATCGCCACAGCACAGGCCAAGCTGAAAGCGCAAGCCGACCTGAGAAGGACGCAGGCCGAGGCCGCCCGCAAAGCCGCTGCAGACAAGCTGGCCCAGGACACACTGGCCGCCGCCCAAAAGGCCGAAGCCGAGAAAGCGGCTGCGGACAGAAAAGCCGCTGCAGACCTCAGAAGGACACAGGCCGAGGCCGCCCGCAAAGCCGCCGCCGAGAAGGAGCGCCAACAGCAGCTTACCCAGGAAAAGCGCGAAAAAGAACGCCAGCTGGCCGAAGAAAAACGGCTGGACGAGCTGGCCGCCAAAGAGCGCGATGCACAGATGCGTCGCATCATGGGCCAGGCCGGTGCCAGCGGGGGCCCGCAGGCTGCCGGAACGGCACAGCAGTCCAGCGGCCCTTCTGCAGCCTATGGCGGGCGCGTGGCCGCGCGCATCAAACCCAATGTGGTGTTCACCGAAGTGGTGAGCGGCAACCCCCGCGCCGAGGTGGAGGTGCGCACCCTGCCCGACGGCACCATCACCTCGCGGCGCATTGTCAAGCCCAGCGGCAGCCCGGCCTGGGACGAAGCGGTGCTGCGCGCCATTGACCGCACGGGCACGCTGCCCCGGGACACCGATGGCCGCGTGCCTTCATCGCTCATCATCGGTCTGCGCCCACTGGACTGAGGCAGCCCTGGTTTCAGCCAGCCTCGCACGCCGCCAGGCATTCAGCACAAAAACCGCCGCCGGATCGACAGCCAAACTTTCGACATTCATGAGGGCTTCGCAGGTGCAGCACAAGCCATAGGTCCCGGCGCTCATGCGATCCAGCGCAGCGCGAAGTTGCGCCCGCGTACCGCATGCCGCTGGCGCATCCCGATGGCCATGGCTTGTTGCTGCAGCGCATCCATGCGCGACATCCGGACAATACTCGTTTGATCAAGCACCACCGTGCCGAACAGCGAACGGTCCTGCCGGCCTCGGCCAACAAGCGCTGCAATTCGGTTTCGATGTGCTCGCGCAAAGCGTCAACCTAGAAACGGCAGTGGGACAGGCCCGAGTGGGCTGTCAGGGGGTGCGCTGGCGAGGCGCAACGACGCCATCGCGCCTCCTGGCGGCACCATCGGGCTTGTGGCGCTTTCACCCACGCGGTGAGCCTCGCCGTGGTCCACATCGCCAAGGATCATGGGCCCCTCCAGCGGCAGGAGCGCGGTCAACTGCCGTTTCCAGGGTCACCCTGCGCTGGGCCCAACGTGGAGGCCCTGACCGAGCCTGCACGGTGTTTGCGCTGACCGGGCTCAGCGCAGCAGCAGCGTCGGAATACGCGCCGAGCGCAGCAGGTCGGCGGTCTTGCTGCCCATGAACAGGCTGCGCACCGGCGAGTGGGTGTAGGCACCCATCACCAGCAGGTCGATGCGCTTGGACTGAATGGCCTGGGCGATCACGCTCTCGCGGTCACCGGGCACGATCTCACCCACCACGCCCAGCCCGGCCGCCTCCAGCTTGGCGGTGGCCCAGGCCATGTGCTTCGGCCCGTCCTGGCTGGCTTTGCCGGCCATCAGCAGGTGCACGGGCAAGCCGCGAAAGAGCGGGCTGCCTGCCACCATTTCTACGCCCTTGCGGGTGATGCTGCTGCCATCGAACGCAATCAGTATGCGCTCGGGTGCTTTGAAACCGTCTGTCACGGTCAAGATCGGACGATCCAGCGCCCGCACCACCCGCTCGACGTTGCGGCCCAGGTCGCGTTGGGTGGATTGCGCCGACTCACCGCGGCGGCCCAGCACAAAAAGACGCACGCCGTCTTGCTGCTCGTGCAAGGTTTCGTCCAGATGGCCCAGGCGCTGGCGCACGTCCACCGTCTGCACACCGGCGGCCAGGGCGCGTTCGCGCAAGCGGTTCAAAAACAGCCGCCCCTGCTCGCGGGCGGCCTTGCTGCGCAGGGCATCGGCCTCGGTCAGTTCGCCCAGCAGGCTCTCTTGTGCATTGGGCGTGAGCGAGCCGCTGTGGTCCTGGCTGGCACTGGTTTCGGGCTGGCGGTCGATCACATGCAGAAGTTCCAGCGGCGCAGCCATGCGCTGTGCAGCCCAGGCGGCGTAGTCGGTCACGTGGTCGGCAAAAGCAGACTGGTCCACACAAGCGAGGACTTTGTTGTCGGTGTTCATATCGGTACTCGCTTTCAGTGGCCGGCCAGAAGATCTTCCGCACCGTCTTTGTCGTGCACGCCAAACTTGTCCACCATGGTGGCACTGGCCTCGTTCAAACCGATGATTTCAACATCGGTGCCGTCGCGGCGGAATTTCAGCACCACCTTGTCCAGCGCACTCACGGCCGTGATGTCCCAGAAATGCGCTCGGCTCACGTCGATGCGCACGCGCTCGATGACTTCCTTAAAGTCAAAAGCATCGTTGAAGCGGTCGGCGGTGGCGAAAAACACCTGACCCGTGACGGTGTAGGTGCGCTGGCGGCCCTCGTCTTCGGCCAACGAGCGGATGCGCAGAATCTGGCCCACCTTGTGTGCAAAGAAAAACCCCGAAAGCAGCACACCGGTGAGCACGCCCTTGGCCAGGTCGTGCGTGGCCACCGTCACCACCACGGTGGCCACCATCACGATGCTGGAGCTGGGTGGATGCTCACGCAGGCTTTTCACCGATGCCCAACTGAACGTGCCGATGGCCACCATGATCATCACCGCCACCAGCGCGGCCATGGGAATCTGCTTCACCCAGTCGCCCAGAAACACCACCAGAATCAGCAGTACCACACCGGCGGTGAGCGTCGACAAGCGCCCGCGCCCGCCCGATTTCACGTTGATGACCGACTGGCCGATCATGGCGCAGCCCGCCATGCCACCGATGAATCCGCTGGCGATGTTGGCCACCCCTTGGCCCACGCATTCGCGGTTTTTGTCGCTCTTGGTGTCGGTCAGGTCGTCTACGATGGTGGCGGTCATCAACGATTCCAGCAAACCCACCACCATCAGCGTGAGCGAATAAGGGAAGATGATCTTCAGCGTTTCCAGGTTGAGCGGAATGTCCGGGATCAGGAACATGGGCAGACTGTCGGGCAGCTCGCCCATGTCGCCCACGGTGCGAATCTCCAGGCCCAGTACCAGGGACACCGCCGTGAGCACAACGATGGTGACCAGCGGCGACGGCACCGCCTTGGTGATGTAAGGGAAACCGTAAATGATGGCCAGACCGGCGACGGTCATCGCATACACATGCCAGGTGACGTTGGTCAACTCGGGCAGCTGCGCCATGAAGATCAGAATGGCCAGCGCGTTCACAAAACCGGTGACCACCGAGCGCGACACAAAGCGCATGAGTGCGCCCAGGTTGATCCAGCCGGCAATGATCTGCAGCACCCCAGTGAGCACCGTGGCGGCCAGCAGGTATTGCAAGCCGTGGTCTTTGACCAGCGTCACCATCAGCAGCGCCATGGCGCCCGTGGCCGCCGAAATCATGCCGGGACGGCCACCGACAAACGCAATCACCACCGCGATACAGAACGAGGCGTAAAGCCCGACCTTGGGGTCCACGCCCGCGATGATGGAGAACGCAATGGCCTCGGGAATCAGCGCCAGCGCCACCACCAAACCGGCGAGCACGTCGTTGCGGATGTTGGACGTCCAGTCCTGTTGGAAATTTTTAAACAAATCAAACACTCCAACGCGCCGGCAGAGTACATCCGCTCTGGCACGCCAATCAGGAAGACAAGAAAATTGAAAGGAAAGCACGCCTAAGGAAGCACGTCCATGGCCGCATGACCGCGACAAAGCCAACACCACGACGCGCCTGCGGCGCATCCAGCGACGCAACGCAGGCATGCGGCGCTGCCCCTAACCTGCAAATGGTGTGCAGGGAAAGTGGCTGGGCAATGGTGCTTGACTTACAACGGAGGCTCCGGGTGGGATGGGCTGCGAAAAAAATTTCAGGCGCCAGGCGGCGCTCGCAGCAGAGAAACTGAGCTGCCGATTGTAATGGCCGCTGACCGGCTTGCTATCCAAGCTTCAGTCAAACACGATCTCGGCCCGCTGCTCGTGCGCCTGCGCCATCCAGCTGGCCAGCGCGGCGTCGGTGGGGAAAAACAGCGCGCGGTCGTCCAGCTGCAGTTCGCACTGTGCGCCGCTGCGCTGCAGCGCCAGCCGCACCGGCAGGCCACGCACCAGTTCGCCCTGCTCGGTCACTTCGCGCTTGGGCGGAAACTCGCGCACCAGCGTGTGCACCGCCGGGGCGGTGCCGTTCACGGCCACGCGCAGGTATTTTCCAAAGCGGCAGCGGGCCGAAGCCAGGTCCCAGATCTGCTGGATCTTCAGCCGCAGGCCGCCTGAGAAGCGGTCGGGCTGGGCCACCGCCTGCACGATGATGAGCTCGTCGTCTTTGAGCAAATGGCGGTGCAGGTTGATGAGGTTTTCGTCGGCGCTGATTTCCAGCACCGCGGTTTTGTCGTCCAGCTTGAACAGCGCCAGCTTGCCGCGCTGCCCGTTGATGACGCGGAAGTCGGTCACGATGCCGGCCAGGATCACCGGGTCGCGGCTTTCAGTCACGTCTTCCAGTGCGGTGCGGGCAAAACGGCGCACCTCGCGCTGCACCTCGTCAAACAGGTGGCCCGAAAAGTAGAAGCCCATCGCCGTTTTTTCCAGCGTGAGGCGCTCTTTCACGCCCCATGGCGTGGTGGCCACCAGCTCGGGCTCTTGCGTGCTGGAGCCGTGGTCGTCGCCGGCACCCATCATGTCAAACAGGCCGCCCTGGTTGGCGTTGGCCACGCTGGCCGCAGCGAAGTCAAAGGCGCGCTCCACCGAGGCCAACACCTCGGCCCGGTTCAGGTGCAGCGAGTCAAACGCGCCGGCCTTGATGAGCGCTTCCACCGTGCGCTTGTTCAGGCGCGAGCGGTCAACCCGGCGGCAGAAGTCAAACAGGCTTTTGAACGGCCCCGCTTCGGCGCCGTTGGGGCCTTCGCCGCGGCCTTCGCGCGCCGCCACAATGGCTTCAATGGCCAGCTGCCCGGTGCCTTTGATGGCGCCCAGGCCGTAGCGGATCGACTTGTCGGTGATGGGCTCGAAACGGTAAAAGCCGCGGTTGACATCGGGCGCCTCAAAGGTGATGCCCATCTTGTGCGCGTCTTCCACCAGCACCTTGAGCTTGTCGGTGTCGTCCATCTCCACCGTCATGTTGGCGCAGAAGAACTCGGCGGTGTAGTGCACCTTGAGCCAGCCCGTGTGGTAGGCCAACAGGGAATACGCAGCGGCGTGCGACTTGTTGAAACCGTAGCCCGCGAACTTCTCCATCAAGTCAAAAATCTCGTCGGCCTTTTCCTGGCTGATGCCGTTTTTGGCTGCGCCGGCGCGGAAGATGGCGCGGTGCTCGGCCATTTCTTCGGCCTTTTTCTTGCCCATGGCGCGGCGCAGCATGTCGGCGCCGCCCAGCGAGTAGCCGCCCAAAATCTGCGCGGTCTGCATCACCTGTTCCTGGTAGACCATGATCCCGTAGGTTTCGGAGAGCATGTCGGCCACCAGCGGGTGCGGGTACTCGATGACCTCGCGCCCGTGCTTGCGCGCCACGAAGCTGGGGATCAGGTCCATAGGCCCAGGACGGTAGAGCGCATTCAGCGCAATCAGGTCTTCCAGGCGGCTGGGCTTGGCGTCTTTCAGCATGCCCTGCATGCCGCGGCTTTCAAACTGGAACACGGCTTCAGTCTGGCCGCGCGAGAACAGTGCGTACACGCGCGCGTCGTCCAGCGGCACGTTCTCAAAGCAAAAATCTTCCTGGCCCTTGTGGCGCTTCACAATGAACTCGCGCGCAATCTCCAGAATGGTCAGCGTGGCCAGGCCCAAAAAGTCGAACTTCACCAGGCCCACGGCCTCCACGTCGTCCTTGTCGTACTGGCTCACGGCCGAGTCGCTGCCGGGCTGGGCATACAGCGGGGTGAAGTCGGTGAGCTTGCCCGGCGCGATCAGCACACCGCCGGCGTGCATGCCGATGTTGCGCGTCATGCCTTCGAGCTTTTGCGCCAGCTCGATCAGCGTTTTCACGTCGTCTTCTTTGCTGATGCGCTCAGCCAGCACCGGCTCCATTTCAATGGCGTAGTTGTTTTTGTCGCCCTCTTTCTTCGGGTTGGGCGGGTACTGCAGCGTGACCGACATGCCCGGCTTGTTCGGGATCAGTTTGGAAATGCCGTCGCAAAAACCGTAGGAAAAGTCCAACACCCGGCCCACGTCGCGAATGGCGGCGCGCGCGGCCATGGTGCCAAAGGTGGCGATCTGGCTCACCGCGTCCTTGCCGTATTTGTCCTTCACATAGTCGATCACCCGGTCGCGGTTGGTCTGGCAAAAGTCGATGTCGAAGTCGGGCATGGACACCCGCTCGGGGTTCAAAAACCGCTCGAACAGCAGGTTGTATTGCAGCGGGTCCAGGTCGGTGATTTTCAGCGCATAGGCCACCAGCGAGCCGGCTCCCGAACCCCGGCCCGGGCCCACCGGGCAGCCGTTTTTCTTGGCCCAGTTGATGAAGTCGCCCACGATCAGGAAGTAACCGGGGAAGCCCATGTTCAAGATCGTGTTGATCTCGAATTCGAGCCGCGCCACGTAGCGGGGGCGCTCGGCGTCGCGTTTGGCCACGTCGGGGTACAGGTGCGCCAGGCGCTCTTCCAGCCCTTCAAACGACGACAACCGGAAGAAATCTTCCATCGGCATGGGAACGCCATCGATCAGCGGCGTGGGGAAGTTGGGCAGCTGCGGCTTGCCCAGCACCAGCGTGAGGTTGCAGCGCTTGGCAATTTCCAGCGTGTTGGCCACGGCCGAGGGAATGTCGGCAAACAGCGTCACCATTTGCGCGGCGCTTTTGAAATACTGTTCGCGGGTGAAGCGGCGCACACGCCGGTTGTTGCCCAAAATCTCGCCATCGGAAATGCACACCCGCGCTTCGTGCGACTCGTAGTCGTCGGGCTCGGTGAACTGCACCGGGTGCGTGGCCACCACCGGCAGGTGCAGGCGTGCGGCCAGTTGCACGGCGGCGGTCACATGGCGCTCGTCGTCCACCCGGCCGGCGCGCTGCACTTCAATGTAGAAGCGGTGGGTGAACAACCCGGCCAGCTTCAGCGCCACGTCGGCCGCGCGGTTGGCGTCGCCCTGAATCAGCGCCTGCCCCACCGGGCCGGCCTGCGCGCCCGAGAGCATGAGCAGCCCACCATTGAGTTCTTCGAGCCATTCACGCTGCACCAGCGCACCGCCACGGCCGTCGTTGCGCGTCCAGGCACGGGCCAGCAGTTCGCACAGGTTCAGATAGCCCTGCTTGTCCTGCACCAGCAGCACCACGCGCGGCGCAGCCGGCTGGTGGCTGCCGGGCATGGCGTTGGGGGTTTCTTCGGTGAAGCCTTGCAGCATCACCTCGGCGCCCAGCAAGGGCTTCACCCCGGCGCCGCGCGCAGCCTTGTAAAACTTGACGGCGCCAAACAGGTTGTTCAGGTCGGTGATGGCCAGCGCGGGCTGGCGGTCGGCGGCGGCAGCGGCCACCACAACGTCGATGCGGTTGGTGCCGTCAACGACGGAAAATTCGGTGTGCAGGCGCAGGTGTATGAACATGCGGCCATTTTAGAAGGCCGAACCCGGTGCGCTGGCCCTGCCCGGATCCCGCTTTTTTTTGGGGCCAGGTCACCCCGAGTCACCACGCGGCCGTCCAAAGGCGGGGCGACGCAACCGCCGGAATCAACCCTCGTCTTTCAAGATTTGCAACACCTCGGATCGAAACTCGCGGCTGTACAGAATGGCCACCACGATGAGCGTGGCCAGCACCATGGACAAGGGGGAAATAAACCAGGCCAGTGCAGCGAACGAAAAATAGTAGGCGCGCAAGCCGTCGTTAAAGGTCTCGGCGGCTGCGCCCACCATGGCCGCAGCCCGGTTGATGTATTGCTTGCGGTCAAACTTTCCCGAATCGAATTCTTCGGGCGACGGCATGGCGCCAATGACCAGCGCCACGAAGGTGTAAAGACGCAGGCACCAGGAAAAGCGGAAGAAGGCGTAGACAAAAATGGCCACCAGCACGAGTATCTTGAATTCGAAAACGATCAGCGTGGTGGTTTGCGCGAACGGAATTTCGCTCATCAGCTCGGTGGCCTTCTCGGTGGTGCCCAGCAGGGCAAACAAGCCACCGATGACCAGAATGGAGGTGGACGAGAAAAACGAGGGCGTGTGCGAGAGCGTCTGCGTGATGAGGCCGTCGAGCATGCGCGGGTCACGTGACGTGGCCTGCGCCATCCAGTAGCCTCGGTAGCGGTTGGTGGCCTGGATCAGCGAGCCCTTTTTACGACCCCACACCCGGGCAAACAAGGCGTACCCGGTCCACAAAGCAAAAAAGCAGACCAGCGCCAGCCAGTCTGCCCAGGGAATGAGGCTGAAAATGTTCATGACGGCATGTTACCGGTCAAGCCGCCCACCCGACACCCCCGATCACACCCCGTGGAACCGGCTTTGCCGAGCCACGGGTGTGGGCCCCGCTGTCAGGGGAGAACGCGAAGCGGCGCAGGGGTTACTGACCGAGCTTTGCAGCGGTGGCGGCCACGCGCGCGCCAAACAGGCGGGCAGTTTCCAGGTCGCCGGGCAGCATTTCGTTGGCTCCGGCGTCTGAAGGACTCTGGGCCATGGCGCCAGCAAAGGAGCCGACGTAGTTCACATCGTTGCGCTGGGCGGCTTTGCTGTTGCTGGGCATCAGGCCGGTGCCCACCCAGATGCCGCTGTGCTGCATGGCCAGGGTAAACAGGTAGTGCAGCGTGGAGTGTTTGTCACCGTTCATGGTGGCGCTGTTGGTGAAGCCGGCGAACACCTTGTCTTTCCATTGCTGGCTGAACCACGGCTTGCTGGAGGCGTCGGCAAACTTTTTGAACTGCCAGCTCACCGTGCCCATGTAGGTGGGCGAACCCATGATGATCGCGTCGGCCGCGTTCAGCACGTCCCAGCCGCCTTCAGGCAGGTTGCCGTCCGCGTCAATCGCCAGCAACTCGGCGTTGGCGCCATCAGCCACCGACTGTGCCATGCGCTGGGTGTGGCCATAGCCGGAATGAAAAACCACAACAACTTTGGTCATTTGAAAACTCCAGAAAGAGCGCCGGGGCGCGGGTTGGGAACAGCGGGAAAAAAGCGGCTCAGGCCGAGCGGCGAGCGTCAAGGCTGAAAGCACCGGCGCCGAAGGCGGCAAGGGCGAGCAGGCCGCCGGTCACGCCGATATTTTTCATGAACAACAACTGCTGCATGAACTGCTGTTCAGCAGGTACGCCCCAGTAGTTGTGGAAAAAGAACGAGGCGACCAGCGTAAACAAAGCCAGGACCAGTGCCGCCCACCGTGTGCCCAGGCCGACCAGCAGCGCCAGGCCACCGATCACCTCCACGACGATGGCGGCGACGGCAGCGAGTGTCGCCAGGGGCAGGCCCACCGAAGCGATGTAGCCCACGGTGCCTTCGAAACCGGTGATCTTTCCGATGCCGGCCGGCAAGAACAGGGCTGCGAGCAGCAGGCGGGCAATCAGGGCGAGGGGGTTTTGCAGGGCTGTCATGGAAATATCCTTCGGGGCTAAAAATTTTGACTGAAAAGGCTGCGAATTCATATGGGAGTCAGGCCGCCAGGTCAAACACCAGCACCTCGGCATCGTCGCCCTGTGTCAGTGTCAGCGGGCTCTCGCCGGCCAGCGCCACAGCGTCACCACCCTGCAGGCGCTCGCCATTGACCAGCAGTGAGCCGCGCACCAGGTGCACATAGGCCTTGCGCGTCGGGTTCAGCTGGAGCTGGGCGGTTTCTGCACCGTTGAACAGGCCGGCGTACATTGAAGCATCGGCATTGATGTGTACGGAACCCTGCCCCCCGCCGTTGGACGCCACCAGCCGCAACTGACCCCGTTTTTCATCGTCGGCAAAGCGCTTCTGCTCGTAGCCGGGGTCGATACCGGTCACATTGGGCTCGATCCAGATCTGCAAAAAGTGCGTGGTCTGGTCGGGTGCGTGATTGAACTCGCTGTGGCGCACGCCGCTGCCTGCGCTCATGCGCTGCACATCGCCCGGCGGGATGCCTTTGACATTGCCCATGCTGTCTTTGTGCGCCAGGTTGCCCTGCAGCACGTAGCTGATGATTTCCATGTCGCGGTGGCCGTGGGTGCCAAAGCCGGTACCCGGGGCAATGCGGTCTTCGTTGATCACACGCAGGTTGCCCCAGCCCATCCAGGACGGGTCAAAGTACTCGGCGAAGGAGAAAGAGTGAAAGCTTTTGAGCCAGCCGTGGTCGGCAAAGCCACGGGCTTCGGAGCGTCGAATCTGCATCATCGTGTGGTCCTTTTCATCAATCGTTGGGCATCAACCGTGGAGAGCTGTGTGCGGGAATGGCTTCATTGTGGGCGCTGCACGCAGCATCACGTTTGCACGGTTTTGATGGCATCATTCAATTAAATTGAACTAATAGGCGTTTTTGACCATGGCCTCTCACACCCCCCGAGCCGCGCTGTCGCCCGAGAACCTGGGCTTGCTCGAAGCCGTGGCGCGACTGGGCAGCATGGCCGCTGCCGCCCGCGAACTGGGCATGGTGCCCAGCGCCCTGACTTACCGCATACGCCAGATTGAGGACGCGCTGGATGTGCTGCTGTTTGACCGCAGCGCGCGCCGCGCCCAACTCACGCCCGCCGGAGCCGAGTTGCTGCGCTCAGGCCAATACCTGCTGAACGAACTGGACGCCGTGGCCCAACGCGTCAAGCGCGTGGCCACCGGCTGGGAACCGCAGATCACCATCGCGGCCGACGCCATCATTGCCCGCGCCACGCTGTTTGAACTGTGCGAAGCGTTTTACGCCGAGGCCACGCCCACGCGCCTGAAGTTGCGCGCCGAAACGCTCTCGGGCACGCTGGAAGCCCTGCAAAGCGGACAAGCGGACTTGGCGCTGGGCGTGCCCGGTGAGCTGGCCCAGACCGACATTCAAACCGCCCCTCTGGGCCCGCTGGAATTCGTGTACGCGGTAGCGCCCCACCACCCGCTGGCCAAGGCCACCCACTCCTTGTGCGACGAAGAGTTGCGTGCCCACCGTGCCGTGGCCGTGGCGGACAGCACACAGCGGGGCAGCGGCGTCACGCACAACCTGCAGCCCGGCCAGGACGTGCTCACCGTGCCCACCATGCAGCACAAACTGGAGGCACAACTGCGCGGCCTGGGCGCTGGTTTTTTACCACTGCCGCTGGCTCTGCCCTTCATCAACGCCGGCCGGCTGGTGGTGAAACCGGTGCAGCGGCCCAACCGCGTCCTTCACCTGGCCTACGCCTGGCGCCAGCCACGCACCGCGGGCGACACAGGGCGTGCGCTGCGCTGGTGGCTGGAGCAACTGCAGCACCCCACCACCCGGGCCGCGCTGCTCAACAACCACCACCAGATTTGACCCAACACGGCCTCAAGGCGTCAAACAGGCTGCTACAGTCAACTTCGAGCCCACCCAAAAACCCAACGCGCCAAGAGACATGACCACAACCAAAAAAACCCGCGCCCCAGCCTTGTCCAAAAGCAAACCCGCCAGCAAAACAGCGCCCAAAACAGCGTCCAAAAAGGCAGCCCAAGCCACGCCAGAGCCGCTGCACTTTGCGGTCGTGGGTGCCGGCATGGCGGGCGTGGCCTGCGCCCGAACGCTGGTGCAGGCGGGGCACCGCGTCACCCTGTTTGAGAAGAGCCGTGGCCTGGGCGGGCGCATGTCCACGCGCCAAACCGAGTTTGGCGGGTTCGACCATGGCACCCAGTACTTCACCGTGCGCGACAAGCGCTTTGCCAAAGCCCTGCTGACCGCCCAGACGGTGGTGCGCCCCTGGAGCGCCAACACCGTGCGCGTGCTCGACGACAAGGGCCGGGTGCTGGCCAGCGCGCCCCCACCCACCGAACCCCACTTTGTGGCCAAGCCTGGGATGAACGCGCTGGTGAAATACTGGGCCGAGCCGCTGGTGCAGCCCGAATTGCACGGCCACCTGGCGGCCAGCACGCTCACGGGCACGCGCGTGACCCACATCGAACGCGATGCCCTGCACCCTGAACAATGGCAACTGCGTGTTGAAGACACCGAAGGCGGCCTGCATGTGCACGGTGGTTTTGACCGCATCGTGCTGGCCATGCCGCACCTGCAAACGCACGACCTGCTGCTGGCTTCGGGCCACTCGCCCGAACTGCGCCACGAGCTCGACGCCGTGCAGGTAGCCCCCTGCTGGACGCTGATGGTGGCCTACCCCAACGCCATGCAGCCGGGCCTGCCGCACCTGGGCCCCCAGTGGAATGCGGCGCGCAGCGTGCACCACCGCATCAGCTGGCTGGCGCGCGAGAGCAGCAAACCGGGCCGCGATTCGATTGAACGCTGGACGGTGCAGGCCAGCACGGCGTGGTCCATCAAACACCTGGAAGACGACACTGAGCGCGTCAAGGCCAAGCTGCTCAAGGGCTTCGCTGAAATCACCGGCATTCGCGCCACGCCCACCCACGCCGAGGTGCATCGCTGGCGCTTTGCCCAGACCACCCAGCCGCTGGGCCGCCCCTTCATCTACGACAAAGATCTGGGGATTGGCCTGTGCGGTGACTGGTGCCTGGGCCACCGGGTGGAAGACGCGTTTGTGTCTGGCCTGGAACTGGCCCTGGCGATGGTGTAACCCCCCTGCGTCGCTGCGCGGCCTCCCCCCAGGGGACCACACCAGCGGCCCGGCAAAGCCGGTTCCGCGGTGTGTGCAGGCTCAGACACGCGCTTCGGAAACATGGCGTCGTCCTCTCTCTACCGCGGCCGGTTCGCGCCCTCCCCCACCGGCCCCCTGCACGCGGGCTCGCTGGTTGCGGCGCTGGCCAGCTGGCTGGATGCGCGCGCCCATGGCGGCATCTGGCTGGTACGCCTGGAAGACGTGGACACGCCGCGCTGCGTGCCCGGCGCCAGCGAGCACATCCTGCAGCAGCTCGCCAGTTGCGGCCTGGTCAGCGACGGGCCCGTGCTCTGGCAGTCGCAACGCGGCGCGCACTACCAGCAGGCATTGGACCAACTCATCGCCAACGGCCATGCCTACCCCTGCGGCTGTTCGCGCAAAGACATTGAAACGGTCCTGCAAAGCCAGGGTCTGAGCCGCGAACGCCACCAGACTGCCGTGTACCCCGGCACTTGCCGGCCCGAGCGCGGAGGCTTGCAGGGCAAACCGGCCCATGCCTGGCGTTTTGCCCTGGACCCAGCCAGCACCGACGTGCGTTGGATCGACCGCAGGCTGGGCCCGCAGACGCAAAACGTGGCCACCGCCGTGGGCGACTTTGTGCTGAAACGCGCCGATGGCCTGTGGGCCTATCAGCTCGCCGTGGTGGTGGACGACGCCGCGCAGGGCATCACCCATGTGGTGCGCGGCGAGGACCTGGCCGACAACACGCCGCGGCAGATCGTGCTGCAGCGGGCGCTGGCCGTGCCCACGCCCGCCTACCTGCACACACCCCTGGTGCTGGGTGCCAACGGCGAAAAACTCAGCAAACAAAACGGCGCACAGGCGCTGGACCTGAGCGACCCAGGGGCCGCGCTGGCCCAGGCTGCGGCGAGCCTGGGCTTGCCTGTGTCAGCCCGGAGCCTGCCCGAAGCACTGGCACTTTGGGCACAGGCCTGGCCCTACCACCACGTGGCCACGCGGCCATAACGCACCAACATCCCGGCGGTTGAACGCGGCAGGGGCCACTCAGGCCACAGTGTTACTGGCCCCGGCGCCTACAATCTCCCACCCCTTTTCCCGCACCGCCATGACCTCAGAACACCAGCCCAGCCCACCCGACGCGGACACCGAAACCACAGCACCCGACGCCGCGACAGCCGAGGCAAAGGCCAAGAAGCCGCTGCCCGAAGGCGTGCCGTTCATGCGCGTCATCAAAAGCTATGTGTTGCGCGCCGGGCGCACCGGCCCGGGGCAGCAACGCGCCTACGAGCAATTCGGACCGCGCTTCTTGCTGAACTACGCGCCAGCCCCGCTGGACGTGGCGGCAGCCTTTGGCCGCACCGCGCCCGTGGTGATGGAAATTGGCTTTGGCATGGGTGGCGCCACCGCGCAGATTGCCCAGGCACGCCCGCAAGACAACTTCATTTGCTGCGAAGTGCACGAACCCGGCGTGGGCGCCCTGCTCAAGCTCTGTGGCGAAGGCGGTATTGAAAACATCCGCGTCTTCCGGCACGACGCGGTGGAAGTTCTGGACCACATGCTGCCCGACGGCAGCCTGGACGGCGTGCATGTGTTCTTCCCCGACCCATGGCACAAGACCAAACACAACAAGCGCCGGCTGATCCAGTCGCCGTTTGTGAACCGCCTGGCGCGCCACCTCAAACCGGGCGGGTATATCCACCTGGCGACCGACTGGGAACCCTATGCCCAACAAATGCTGGAGGTGCTGAGCGCCGAGCCGCTGCTGCAAAACACCGCCACCGACCCGGCACTGGGCGGCTACGTGCCCAAGCCCGACTACCGTCCGCTCACGAAGTTTGAAAACCGGGGCCTGAAACTCGGCCACGGGGTGTGGGATCTGGTGTTCAAGCGGGTCTGAACAGCCTGCGCCCCGGGGGGCTGGCTGTCATTCGGTGGGTGCGTCGCTGGAGCCGAGCACCACATCGGCGGTCTTGCCAATGACCTTGCCACCAATCTTGGCGGTGCCTACCGCAGCGTCCACCGCCAGCCCGGCCACCCCCACCACGGCCGAAGCGGCCACGTCGGCCACCGCGATCACGGCACACCCGCTCACGGTCAGGCTGCTCAACACGAGTGCAGCGAGCGCCATGGCCCGCCCCGGCGGCGCAGACAATCGGGCCGTGGTGGAGGTTGGTTTAAAAACAGCTTTCAAGATGGGTCCAGTCGGCAGGTCAACGCAGCGCGGGGACAATTGCCAGCGCGAAGCGGCCGAGAATACCCGTTTTGGACCGCCACGGCGTCACCACACGTTTCATACGCTTTCAACGGTTACTGGCTTCGTTCCTATGACACGCTCCACCCGCCACCCGCAGATTCCCGCACGACACGGCGTGTCCGCCAGTTGCGTGGCGTTGCCCGCCATGCCCCCAGGCGCAACGCCCTGGGCCAGCACGCTGGACTTTCTGGACCAACGGCTGCCCAAGGTGGGCCGCGCGATGTGGGCCGCGCGGCTGGCCAACGGCGATGTGCTGGACGAAGATGCCCGAGCGATCGAACCCGATGCACCCTACCGAGGCGGCACGCGGCTGTTTTACTACCGCGACGTGCCCGACGAGGTGGTGGTGCCGTTCGGAGAATCGGTGGTTTTTCAGGACGCGCACCTGGTGGTGGCCGACAAGCCGCATTTCTTGCCGGTCACGCCGGGCGGGCGCTTTGTGCAGCAGACCTTGCTGGTGCGTCTGCAACGCAAGCTGGGGCTGCCGCAGTTGGCACCGCTGCACCGCATTGACCGCGAAACCGCTGGACTGGTGCTGTTTGCGGTGAACCCGGACGAACGCGGTGTGTACCACGCGCTCTTCAGCGGGCGAACCATGCACAAGACCTATGAAGCCATCGCGTCGTCCACCGACGCCCTGACATGGCCGCACACGCGCTGCAGCCGCATCGTGGAGCATCCGACCGATTTTTTCCGCATGAACGAAGTGGCTGGCGAACCCAACAGCGAGACGGGCATCGATGTGCTGGAGCGGTGCGGTGACTGGGCGCGCTATGCACTGGAGCCCGTGACCGGCAAGCGCCACCAACTGCGGGTGCACATGAACGCGCTCGGTCTGCCCATCGTGGGCGACCAGCTGTACCCGGAGGTGCTGCACGGCCCAGACGATGTGGAAGATTTTTCAGCGCCACTGCGCCTGCTGGCCAAGGCCGTCGCCTTCTCCGACCCCGTCACGGGCCAGGCGCGGCGGTTTGAAAGCGGGCTGAGCCTGGACTGGCCCAGCCCCTCCGCCTGAATCGCGGGAGCGATTTCAATTCCGTTCGCCCTGAGCTTGTCGAAGGGCTTCGATAAGCTCAGGGCGAACGGTTTACATCACAGGCGCTCGGCGACCCAGCCCTGCACCGAAGCCAGCGCCTTCGGCAGGCCGCCGGCATCGGTGCCGCCGGCCATGGCCATGTCAGGCTTGCCGCCGCCTTTGCCGCCCACCTGGCTGGCCACAAAGTTCACCAGATCGCCCGCTTTCACCTTGCCCATGATGTCGACAGTCACGCCCGCGGCGATCTGCACCCTTCCCCCGTCCACCGCAGCCAGCACGATGGCGGCGGACTTGAGCTTGTCCTTGAGCTTGTCCATGGTTTCGCGCAAGCCCTTGGCATCGGCACCGGCCAGCACCGCGGCCAGCACCTTGATGCCTTTGACGTCGATCGCCTGGTTCACCAGTTCGTCGCCCTGGGCCGAGGCCAGGCGGCTCTTGAGCGCATTCATTTCTTTCTCCAGGTCGCGCATCTGGTCCAGCAGCGCACCCACGCGCGCGGGCACTTCGCCCGGCGTGACCTTGAGCGTGCCGGCCACGCCGCCCAGCGTCGCTTCCATACCCTGCACATAGTCCAGCGCGTTGAGTGCCGTCACCGCTTCCACACGCCGCACACCAGCGGCCACGCCGCCTTCGGCGGTGATGGTGAAGAAGCCAATGTCGCCGGTGGCACTCACGTGCGTTCCACCACACAGTTCGCGGCTGGAGCCGATGTCGAGCACGCGCACCGACTCGCCGTACTTCTCGCCAAACAGCATCATGGCGCCGGTTTTTTGCGCCGACTCAATATCCATCACACGCGCTTGCGTGGCAGCGTTGGCCAAGATTTCAACGTTCACTTTTCGCTCAATCTCGCGAATCTGGGCGTCCGTCAACGGCGCGTTGTGTGTGAAGTCAAAACGCGTCTTCTCGGCATCGACCAGGCTGCCCTTTTGCTGTACATGGGTACCCAGCACCTCGCGCAGCGCCTTGTGCATCAGGTGCGTGACCGAATGGTTGCGCATGGTGGCGGCGCGCTGCGCCAGGTTGACACTGGCTTTCACCGTGTCGCCCACGGCCAGCGTGCCCTGCGCCATCTCGCCGTGGTGACCAAACACGTCCGACTTGATCTTCTGCGTGTCGCCCACGGCAAACGTCGCGGAGCCGCTGGTGATGACACCCTCGTCGCCCACCTGGCCACCGCTTTCGGCATAAAACGGCGTGGTGTCCAGCACCACGACACCTTGCTGGCCAGCCTTGAGATCGGCCACGGCCGTACCGTCCAGGTACACCGCCACCACCTTGGCCGAGGCTTCGAGCTGTTCGTAGCCCACAAACGTATTGCCCGCGCCGGTGTACTCCAGCACCTTGTCCATCTTGAACCTGCCGGCCGCGCGGCCCTTGGCTTTTTGCGCTTCCATGGCGGCGTGGAAACCGACTTCGTCCACCGTCAGGCCACGTTCGCGGCACACATCGCCCGACAGGTCGAGCGGGAAGCCGTAGGTGTCGTGCAGCTTGAAGGCCACATCGCCGGGCAGCACTTTCGCGTCGCCCGCCAGGGCGGCATCCAGAATTTCCATGCCGTTGGCCAGCGTTTCGTAGAAACGCTCCTCCTCGGTCTTCAGCACTTCGGTGATGCGCTGCGCCTGGTTCGCCAGGTTCGGGTAGGCCTCGCCCATCACCGCCACCAGATCGGGTACCAGTTTGTGGAAAAACGGCGTCTTCTGACCCAGCTTGTAGCCGTGGCGAATGGCGCGGCGCACGATCCGGCGCTGCACGTAGCCGCGCCCTTCGTTCGACGGAATCACGCCGTCGCTGATGAGGAACGCGGTGGCGCGGATGTGGTCGGCGATCACCTTGAGCGACGGGTTGCTGAGGTCGGCCGTGCCGGTCTCACGGCCGGCGGCCTTGATCAGCGCGGCGAAGATGTCGATCTCGTAGTTGCTGTGCACGTGCTGCAGGATCGCGGCGAGGCGCTCCAGGCCCATGCCGGTGTCCACGCAGGGCGCGGGCAGCGGCGTCACCGAGCCGGTTTCGTCCATGTTGAACTGCATGAACACGTTGTTCCAGATCTCGATGAAGCGGTCGCCATCTTCGTCGGGGCTACCGGGAGGGCCGCCGGGAATGTGGTCACCGTGGTCGTAGAAAATTTCCGAGCAGGGGCCGCAAGGGCCGGTGTCGGCCATCATCCAGAAGTTGTCGCTCTTGTAGCGCCCGCCCTTGTTGTCGCCAATGCGGATCACGCGCTCGGGCGGGAGGCCAATTTCTTTGGTCCAGATGTCGTAGGCCTCGTCGTCCTCTTCGTACACCGTGGCCAGCAGTTTTTCCTTGGGCAGCTTGTACACCTCGGTCAGCAGTTCCCAGGCCCACTTCAGCGATTCGCGCTTGAAATAGTCGCCAAACGACCAGTTGCCCAGCATTTCAAAGAAGGTGTGGTGGCGCGCGGTGTAGCCCACGTTTTCCAGGTCGTTGTGCTTGCCGCCAGCGCGCAGGCAGGCCTGGACGGACGCGGCGCGCACGTAATTGCGCTTGTCGGTGCCCAGGAACACGTCCTTGAACTGGACCATGCCCGAGTTGGTGAACATGAGCGTGGGGTCGTTGCCCGGCACCAGCGGGCTGGACGCCACCACGGTGTGGCCCTTGGAGGCGAAGAAGTCCAGAAAGGTCTTGCGAATGTCGGCGACGGAGGCTGGGCTGGTCATGGTGGGCTTCTGGGGTTTCGGTTGCGACGGCTGGCGTGGCGCATGATGCGCCGAACCCTGTATTTTCCAACACTTCTGAACCCATGCTTTTGCGGGTATCGTTTGGCCCGGAACACCGCCGCTGGCACCAACGTGAAAGTCTCCGCCGGCACTGCCAGCTGATCGCCAAAGGACTATGCTTGCGGCCTGTCGAGGGGCCAACGGCCCGCCTCGCCATTCACGTTGAACGAACGGAGACACCCCATGGACATGAAAACCTCCCCCCTGGCCCTGCTGAAGGACCCCACCCTGCTGAAAACCGACGCGCTGATCAACGGCGAGTGGGTGAAAGGCAGCAGCCGCTTTGACGTGATCGACCCCGCCACCGGCCTGAAGCTGGCCGACGTGGCCAACCTCGGCCCGGCCGATGCCGAGAAGGCGATTGCCGCGGCCAACGCCGCCTGGGCCGGCTGGAAGGGCAAGACCGCCAAGGAGCGCAGCATCATCCTGCGCAAGTGGTACGACCTGCTGATGGCCCACCAGGACGACCTGGGCCGCATCATGACCGCCGAACAGGGCAAGCCGCTGCCCGAAGCCAAAGGCGAAGTGGCCTACGGCGCCAGCTTTGTGGAGTGGTTTGCCGAAGAAGCCAAGCGCGTCAACGGCGAGACGCTGCCGCAGTTCGACAACAACCGCCGCCTGATGGTGCTCAAGCAGCCCATCGGCGTGTGCGCGGCCATCACGCCCTGGAACTTCCCGCTGGCCATGATCACGCGCAAGGTCGCACCCGCGCTCGCCGCGGGCTGCCCGGTCATCATCAAACCCGCCGAACTCACCCCGCTCACCGCCCTGGCCGCCGCCGAGCTGGCCATCCGCGCCGGCATCCCGGCCGGTGTGCTCAACATGATCACGGCCGACGCCGACAACTCCATTGCCGTGGGCAAAGTCATTTGCGCCAGCGACGTGGTGCGCCACATCAGCTTCACCGGCTCCACCGAAGTCGGCCGCATCCTGATGGCGCAAAGCGCGCCCACGGTGAAAAAGATGTCGCTGGAACTCGGCGGCAACGCGCCCTTTATTGTGTTCAACGACGCCGACATCGACTCCGCCGTGGAGGGCGCCTTTGCGAGCAAGTACCGCAACGCTGGTCAAACCTGCGTGTGCTCCAACCGCTTCTACGTGCAGGAAGGGGTGTACGACGAGTTCGTCACCAAGTTCGCCGCCAAAGTGAAAACCGCAAAAGTGGGCAACGGCTTTGAAGACGGTGTGAACCAGGGCCCGCTGATTGAAGAAGCCGCGCTGGTGAAGGTGCAGCGCCATGTGGACGACGCCGTGGCCAAGGGTGCGCGCGTGGTGGCCGGCGGCAAGCGCCTGGCGGGCCAGTTTTTTGAACCCACCGTGGTGGCCGACGCCACCGCCGACATGCTGTGCGCCAAAGAAGAAACCTTTGGTCCGTTCGCCCCCATCTTCAAGTTCGAAACCGAGCAGGAAGCCGTGGACGCCGCCAACAACACCGAGTTTGGCCTGGCCAGCTACTTCTACAGCCGCGACATCGGCCGCATCTACCGCGTGGCCGAAGCGCTGGAATACGGCATGGTCGGCATCAACGTGGGTATTTTGGCCACCGAGCACGTGCCCTTTGGCGGCGTGAAGCAGTCGGGTCTGGGCCGCGAGGGCTCGCACCACGGCATGGACGACTATGTGGAGATCAAGTACCTGTGCCTGGGTGATATTTTGAAATGAACACCTTGCATAGCGTGTCAAGCACCCGTCGATCCTTGCTGGTGCTCGCACTGGCCAGCAGCCTGAGCGCCTGCGCCAGCCTGGCGCCCGGCGACCCACCGCGGGTGGACGTGGTGGGTGTCGAGCCCCTGGCGGGACAAGGCATGGAAGTGCGCCTGCTGGTGAAGCTGCGGGTGATCAACCCCAACGACAGCGCCATCGAATACGACGGCGTGTTTGTGGAAATGGACGTGCGCGGCAAATCGTTTGCCAGCGGTGTGAGCAACGCACGCGGCACCGTTCCCCGGTTTGGTGAAACCGTGTTGACCGTGCCCGTCACCGTGCCCGCCCTGGCCATGCTGCGCCAGGCGCTGGGCATGGCACAAGGGGACCGTTCCCCCGTGAGCTACGTGGTCAGCGGCAAGCTTTCTGGGCCCCAGTGGCGCAGCTTGCGCTTCAGATCAAGCGGTGAATTCAGGCTGCCAGAACCCCTGCTCACACCTGCGCGCTGATTCAGGGCATGCCTCGGGTTACTTTCCTGCGGCGCCCTGCACGGGACGAGTTGACAGCCTTGAGCGTGGCGCCAGGTAACTCGTTGCCGTCGGCTGACGAACCGGATGATCAGGTTCTTCCGACAACGCCCAAGCGCAAATCCGGCAAAAACCGACGTCCGGTGCACCGCGTGACCAGAACAACACGCTGACTTCGCCGCACGGCCTCCCGCCAAGCCGTCGAGGCCCGAAAGGGGCCCGCGATCCCTGAAAGGTTCAAACATGACCCATTGCATGAGCTTGTTGCGCACCATGGCCCTGGTCATGCTGATCTGCTGGTTCGTGGTGGCGTGTGCCGGCACAGGTGGCTTTGACCGCTCAGCGGTCGCGGCCGTCCCGCTGGCGCAACCCGAAGCGGCCTCAGGGCTCACCACGAAACCCGGCTGGGTGGCGCGCCGTTTTGCCGTGGCTGCCGCCAACCCGCTGGCGAGCCAAGCCGGTGCCCAAGTGCTGCGCCAGGGCGGCAGTGCGGTGGACGCGGCGATTGCGGTGCAAATGGTGCTGACTTTGGTGGAGCCACAGTCGAGCGGTATCGGGGGCGGGGCTTTCTTGCTGCACCACGACGGGCGACGGGTGCAGGCCTTTGACGGCCGTGAAACCGCGCCTGCGGCAGCCGAACCCACCCTGTTTCTCGACCAGAAAGGCACGCCCCTGCCGTTCATGGAGGCCTTGGTGGGCGGCCGTTCGGTGGGAACACCAGGAGCCGTTGCCATGCTGGCCCAGGCGCACCGCCAACACGGCAAGCTGCCCTGGGCCAGTCTGTTTGAGCCTGCGATCGGACTGGCCGAAGACGGTTTTGCCGTCAGCCCACGCCTGCACACCCTGCTGAAAACAGAAACCGCGTTGCAAAAAGATCCGGTAGCCGCAGCCTACTTTTACAACGACGACGGCCAGCCGCACCCGGTCGGCCATGTACTGAAAAATCCGGACCTGGCTGCCGTCTTGCGCGCTATCGCCTCAAGGGGGCCGCAAGCTTTTTACGACGGCCCAGTGGCTCTCGCTATGGTGAACAAGGTGCAACAGCACCCCGCCAACCCAGGTCGACTGAACGCGGAAGACCTGAAGCACTACCAACCGAAAGACCGCGAAGCCCTGTGTTTCCAGCACCTGGTGCAGCAGCGGGCTCTGCGCATCTGCGGTTTCCCGCCACCCGGCTCGGGGGCACTGGCCATTGGCCAGATCATGGGCTTGCTGGCTCGCACCCCCCACGCCACAGCGGCACCTGCGCCCGGCGCCCCACCCAGCCCCGACTGGCTGCACACCTACACCGAAGCCTCGCGGCTGGCCTTTGCCGACCGGGCGCAGTATCTCGCCGACCCCGACTTTGTGGAGGCACCGGCAGGCCGCTGGCACAGCCTGCTGGATGCGCATTACCTGGACGACCGGGCGCGCCTGATCGGGAACGCACGCATGACCACCGTACCCGCCGGTCAGCCCGGTGGTGTGAACAGCAGTTGGGCGTCCATGCCCGAGCAACCCGAGTACGGCACCAGCCATATCAGCATCGTCGACGCTTGGGGCAACGCACTGGCCATGACGACCACCATTGAAGCCGGTTTCGGCTCTCGACTGATGGTCAACACCAGCCAGGGCCGCACTGGAGGCTTCCTGCTCAACAACCAACTCACCGACTTCAGTTTCACGCCCACCGACGCGCAAGGCAGACTGGTGGCCAACCGGCTGGAGCCGGGCAAGCGGCCACGTTCTTCCATGTCGCCCACACTCGTTTTCGACGCACAGACGGGCCAGTTGCTCATGAGCGTCGGCAGCCCGGGCGGGGCGCTCATCATCCACTTCACCGCCAAAACGCTGTTGGGCACCCTGCATTGGGGGCTGAACCCGCAGGCCGCCATTGACCTGCCCAATTTCGGCACACTGGGTGGCCCGCTGTTGCTGGAAGCCGGCCGCTTCCCTGCCGCCACCGTGCAGGCGCTGCAACAGCGCGGCCACACGGTGACGGAAACCGCTTTGCCCAGCGGGCTGCAAGCCCTTCAACGCGGTATGCAAAACGGCCAAGCGGTGTGGCTGGGTGGCGCCGATCCCCGACGCGAGGGCATCGTGGCTGGAGACTGAAAGGCTGAGCGTCTTTCTCCCCTGCCTCGCTCGTCCTCAAACGTCGATGGCCTGTGCAGATCCCGCCCGTTTGCGCAGTTCAAACTTTTGAATCTTGCCGGTGCTGGTTTTCGGCAACTCACCAAACACCACACAACGCGGAACCTTGAAACCGGCCAGGTGTTTTTTGCAGTGCGCCACGATGTCCTCGGGCGAGGTGTGGGCACCGAACTTCAGTTCGACGAACGCACAGGGCGTTTCGCCCCACCTGGCGTCGGGTCGGGCCACCACGGCGGCGGCCAGCACGTCCGGGTGGCGGTACAACACATCTTCCACCTCGATGGACGAGATGTTTTCTCCGCCCGAAATGATGATGTCCTTGCTGCGGTCCTTGATCTTGAAGTAGCCGTCGGGGTATTGCACCGCCAGGTCGCCGCTGTGAAACCAGCCACCGGCAAACGCCTCCGCCGTGGCCTCGGGGTTTTTCAGGTAACCCTTCATGGCAATGTTGCCCTTGAACATGATCTCGCCCATGGTCTCGCCGTCCTGGGGCACGGGTTCCATCGTCTCGGGGTTCAACACGCGCACGTCGCGCTGCAGGTGGTAACGCACACCCTGGCGTGCGTTGAGCCGGGCGCGCTCGCCCACGTCCAGCGCGTCCCAGGCTTCGTGTTTGGCACACACCGTGGCCGGGCCATACACCTCGGTCAGGCCGTACACATGGGTCAGGTCAAAACCCATCTGCTCCATGCCTTCAATCATGGAAGCAGGCGGCGCCGCACCCGCCACCATGGCCTTGATGCCAGCCGGTACACCCGCCTTCATGGCTGCGGGCGCGTTCACCAGCAGACCGTGCACGATGGGCGCGCCACAGTAATGCGTCACACCGTGCTCGCGCATGGCGTCGAAAATGGCTTGCGGATCCACGCGGCGCAGGCACACGTTCACGCCTGCACGCGCCGCCACGGTCCAGGGGAAACACCAGCCGTTGCAGTGAAACATGGGCAAGGTCCACAGGTAGACCGCGTGTTTGGGCATGTCCCATTCCAGAATGTTGGAAATGGCGTTGGTGGCCGCACCCCGGTGGTGGTAGACCACGCCCTTGGGGTTGCCGGTGGTGCCGCTGGTGTAGTTCAGCGCAATGGCGTCCCACTCGTCCTCAGGCAACTGCCAGGCAAAGGCAGGGTCGCCGCCCGCCAGAAACGATTCATAGGTGGTGCTGCCCACCGGCTGGTGTTCGCCAGCAAACAGCGCGTCCTCCACGTCAATCAGCAACAGTGGCGTGGTTGCCTGGCGCAGTTTGAGCGCCCGGGCCATGGTGCCGGCAAATTCCGGGTCCACGATCACGGCTTTTGCCTCGCCATGGTCCAGCATGAACGCAATCGCTTCCGGGTCGAGCCGGGTGTTGAGCGCATTGAGCACGGCGCCCGCCATGGGCACGCCAAAGTGCGCCTCCACCATGGGCGGCGTGTTGGGCAACATCACGGCCACCGTGTCGTTTTTGCCCAGGCCAGCGCGCTGCAAGGCGCTGGCCAAACGGCGCGCGCGGGCATAGGTCTGGCTCCAGGTCTGGCGCAGCCCGCCGTGCACGATGGCCAGCCGGTCCGGGTACACCTCGGCGGTGCGCTCGATGAACGACAGCGGAGAAATCGGCGTGAAGTTCGCTTCGTTGCGGGGCAGGTCCTGGTCGTAGATGCTGGTCATGCGGGTCTCCGGGGTCTTTGGGGTCATTGATAGAGAATAGGTAGGTGGCCATACCGCAAACCTTCATCCAGGAACTGCTCAACCGCGTCGACGTGGTCGACGTGGTGGGCCGCTACGTCCAGCTCAAAAAAGGTGGCGCCAACCTGATGGGGCTGTGTCCGTTCCACGGCGAAAAGTCGCCATCTTTCAGTGTCAGCCCAACCAAGCAGTTCTACCACTGCTTTGGCTGTGGCGCCAACGGCAATGCCATTGGTTTCCTCATGGAACACGCCGGCATGAGCTTCATTGAAGCGGTGAAAGACCTGGCGCAACAGACCGGATTGCAAATCCCGGAAGACGACGCGTCCCCACAAGACCGCGAGCGTGCTGCGCAGCAGCGACAAAAACAGGCCACGCTGAACGATGTGCTGGAAAAAGCCGCTCAGGCATACATGAAGCAGCTCAAGGCATCCCCGCGTGCGGTGGCTTACCTGAAAGGCCGTGGCTTGTCGGGCGAAATCGCAAAAACCTTTGGGCTCGGCTATGCCCCGGAAGGCTGGCGCGGCCTGGCCAGCGTGTTTCCCAACTACGCTGACCCGCTGCTGGTTGAATCCGGGCTGGTCATTGAACACGCCGATGAATTGGGGGCTGACGGGCAAGCCAAGCGCTACGACCGTTTCCGCGACCGCATCATGTTCCCGATCCGAAACGTCAAAGGCGAATACATCGGTTTCGGTGGCCGCGTGCTCGACAAAGGCGAGCCCAAGTACCTGAATTCACCCGAAACGCCGGTGTTCAGCAAGGGCCGTGAGCTCTACGGCTTGTTTGAAGGCCGCACCGCCATCCGCGTGGCCGGCTACGCCCTGGTGACCGAAGGCTACATGGACGTGGTGGCCCTGGCCCAGCTCGGTTTTGCCAACGCGGTGGCCACGCTGGGCACGGCCTGCACCGCCGACCACGTGCAAAAGCTGTTCCGGTTCACCGACAGCGTGGTCTTCAGCTTCGACGGCGACAACGCCGGGCGCCGCGCCGCACGCAAGGCGCTGGACGCTGCCCTGCCCCTGGCCACCGACACGCGCAGCGTGAAATTCCTTTTTCTGCCGGCCGAGCACGATCCAGACAGCTTCGTGCGCGCCAACGGTGAAGCGGCTTTTGCGCAGTGCGTGAAAGAAGCCATGCCGCTCTCGCGCTTCCTCATTGAAGCGGCGAGCGCAGAGTGCGACCTCACCTCAGCGGAAGGCCGCGCCCGCATGGCTGCGCAGGCCCGCCCACTGTGGAGCGCCCTACCCGATGGCGCACTCAAACGCCAGCTGATCGGCGAACTGGCCGAAGGCGCCGGGCTGAACAGCCAGGATCTTTTGCAACTTTGGCAACAAGCTGGCAGCGGCCCACGCGCGCGCCGCAGCGCAAGCGGTGAGCCACCCAGCCGCACCCACGAATTCACCCTGGAAGGCAGCGGCGGCCATTACCCCGACGACGAAGCGCGCTACCCCGACAACCGCAAGTCCTGGGAGGCAACTGGTGGTGGATACGGCAGCGGCGCTGGCGGTGGCTACAGCAAAGGTGGCGATTTCGGCGGCAAGCGTTTCGGAAAATACCGCCGGGCTGAGCCACCACCGCCACGCATGCTGGGGCAACGCCGCGCTGCCACCAGCCGCGCTGACCGGGCGGTGGGTTTGCTGCTGTCCAACGCACAAGCCTGGGACCAGCTGTCCCCCGACGACCACGCCATGCTCGCCCATTTGCCGCCCCCACAAGGCCCTGCCCTGGCTTGGCTGGAGGTGCAGATGCATGAGCACGGCCCGCAGCCCTGGGTGGCCTTGCGCGAAGCCCTGCGCGGTCATGCATCGGAGGCTTATGTCTGCGCGCAGGTCGAACAAGTCACACTGGTCAACGACCCGGCATCGGAGCTCTCCGAGCTCAACGGCATCATGAACCTGCTGCGCGCCGATGCACTGAAGGCACTGGCCGACACCCTGGCGGCCAGAGTGCAGCAAGGCGATGCGTCTGCCTACGAGGAATTCAAACACGTGACAGACCGTATCAAGGCCTTGAAAAACAGCCACCCGGTATAATGTATGGTTTCGCACCGCAAGCGCGACAGCAGCACCTCCGGCTCGGCCCGGCCCCCAGTAACGGGGCTACATGGATCTCGTTCCTGGCCACCTCAGCGACCACGTTGGTCCTGACGGAACCCCGCAAGGGCTGCATACCAAATGATCGCCCCAACAGCTTGCAGGCCCACCCTTTCCGGCGAAAGGTGGGTGTTGTGCACCACAAAAATCACCGGGGTTGCCCATCTGCTGGGGCGGCCTGGCGGCTTTTGTCTGTTCTGCCGGTTCCTGTTTGACGTTTTTTTGAGGTCCTCATGCCCACGAAGAAGTCCAGTGCGTCCGTCGTGTCCAGTAGCAAAACCGCCAAAGCCAGCCCGAGCAAGGCGACACCGGTAGCCCCCCCGAAGAAAGCCCCTGCTGTGACCGACAAGTCCCCCACCAAAGCCGTTGCCAAAAAGGCCGCTGGCAAGACCGCACCCGAAGCTCTCGACACCGATCTGGCGATCGAGGCGGGCACCGTCAAAAAGAAAGCTGGCCGACCGGCCAAAGCCGTCTCCGCAGACAAACCGGCAGCCAAGCGCGGTCGAAAGCCCAAGGCTGGCGCTTCGTCTGACGTCGACATGGACGACGCGGACCTGAGCGACATTGAAGACGATCTGAGCGGCGAACCCGAGGTGGAAACCGAAACGGTAGACCCTTCCGCACAGCCGGTTGAAAAGGTCAAGCCGCTGCGCATGAAGATCAGCAAGGCCAAAGAACGCGCGCTGATGAAGGAATTCGGCCTGGACGAAACTGTCCTTTCGGAAGAAGAAGCCAAGAACCGCCGCGAGCGCCTGAAGACCCTGATCAAGATGGGCAAGACGCGTGGTTACCTGACCCACGGCGAAATCAACGACCACCTACCCGACAAGCTGGTCGAAGCCGAGACGCTGGAAGTGGTGGTTTCGCTGCTCAACGACATGGGAGTGGCCGTCTACGAGCAGACCCCTGACGCCGAAACCCTGCTGCTGAACAACACCGGCCCTACCGCCGCGACCGAAGAAGAAGCCGAAGAGGAAGCCGAAGCCGCCCTGTCCACCGTGGACAGCGAGTTCGGCCGCACCACCGACCCGGTTCGCATGTACATGCGCGAAATGGGTACCGTGGAGTTGCTGACACGCGAAGGCGAGATCGAGATCGCCAAGCGTATCGAAGGTGGTCTGAACGACATGATCGCCGCCATTTCCGAGAGTCCGGCCACCATCGCCGAAATTTTGGCCATGGCCGAAGACATTCGCGAAGGCAAGGTGGTGATTTCAAGCGTGGTTGACGGGTTTGCTGACGCCAATGCGGCCGACGATTACGTGGCCGAAGAAGACTTTGACGACTACGACGAAGCCGATGACGACGATGGCAAAGGTGGCTCCAAGGCACTGACCCGCAAACTCGAAGAACTCAAGCGCGAGGCGCTGGAGCGCTTTGACACCATGCGCGCCCTGTTCGAGAAGTTGCACAAGACCTACGACAAGGAAGGTTATGGCACGCCGACCTATTTGAAGACCCAGGCGGCCATCACCGAAACGCTGATGTCGATCCGATTCACCGCCAAGGCGATTGAAAAACTGTGCAGCACGATGCGCAACCAAGTGGATGAAGTGCGCAAGAAAGAACGCGAACTGCGCCGCATCATTGTTGACAAGTGCGGCATGCCACAAGAAAAATTCATTGCCGAATTCCCTGCCAACCTGCTCAACCTGAAATGGGTGGAAAAGCAGGCGGCTGCTGGCAAGCCCTGGAGCGTGATCATGCAGCGCAACATCCCGCCCGTGCAGGAGTTGCAAACGGGCCTGATGACCATTCAGACCAGCGTGGTCGTGCCGTTGGCGCACCTGAAAGACATCCACAAGCGAATGAATCAGGGCGAGTCCACCTCGCGCGACGCCAAGAAAGAGATGATCGAGGCCAACCTGCGCCTGGTGATCTCGATCGCGAAAAAGTACACCAACCGTGGCCTCCAGTTCCTGGATCTGATCCAGGAGGGCAACATTGGTTTGATGAAGGCGGTGGATAAATTCGAATACCGTCGTGGTTACAAATTCTCCACCTATGCCACCTGGTGGATTCGCCAGGCCATCACCCGCTCCATCGCGGACCAGGCGCGCACGATTCGCATCCCGGTCCACATGATCGAGACCATCAACAAGATGAACCGCATCAGCCGCCAGCATCTGCAGGAGCACGGTTTTGAGCCCGATGCGTCCATTCTGGCCGAAAAGATGGAAATGCCCGAGGACAAGATCCGCAAAATCATGAAGATCGCGAAAGAGCCGATCTCAATGGAAACACCCATTGGTGACGATGACGATTCGCATTTGGGCGATTTCATCGAGGACAGCGCCAACACAGCACCCATGGACGCAGCCATGCAAGCCGGTCTGCGTGAAGTGGTCAAGGACATTCTCGACAGCCTCACGCCGCGCGAAGCCAAGGTGCTGCGCATGCGCTTCGGCATCGAGATGTCCACCGATCACACATTGGAGGAGGTCGGCAAACAATTCGACGTCACCCGCGAGCGCATCCGGCAGATTGAAAGCAAGGCAGTGCGCAAACTCAAGCACCCCAGTCGTTCCGACAAGCTGCGCAGCTTTATCGATACGATGTAAACGGGTAATGAATGGCAAAAGGGCCCCGCTGCGGGAGGCCCTTTTGTCAATACATCCCTTATTCGGTTCCGCGAAGGGTGATTCGAAAGCTCGGAGGGCCGAACGATCCAGGCACTTCCAGCCCGTTAGGAATTGGCGACTCAGTCCGATTTGAGCAATCAACCGCTGTTACGCCAACAGCGTGGCAGTTGTCGCAAACAATCCGTCCACACCGACCTGACGCTCAGCAGCTTGGCGCCTTGTCGAAGCCTCGTCAGACTCTTCCGGTGCTGGAACGGGATAACCTCGAACGGCTTGATACAGCCACACCCCTCCTGTCCTCTCGAGGGTCGTTGTGTGAACGTCCTCGTGGGCACCCAGCACCTGCCAAACGTCATTTGTTCACGCGCTCGTTTGTTTGGGCAGGCTGCACGCGTTCTTTCTGCGCCTGGATCTCGACGTCACGCGATTGCAAGTGACGTTGTCACAGTGTCCGGTTCCGAGCGTGGGATCTAGCAGCAGTTGTGAACCCATTGTGGGTGGGCGAAGACCATAAAAAAACCGCGCCGTAGCGCGGTTTTTTCGCATCAGCGAAATTCAGTTAGTTGGCGCGCGTGCCGACAACTTCCACTTCAACGCGGCGGTTCTTGGCGCGGCCTTCGCGGGTGCTGTTGTCAGCAACCGGCTGGGTCAGGCCCTTGCCTTCGGTGTAAATGCGGTTGCTTTCAATGCCCTTGCTGACCAAGTAGGCCTTGACGGCTTCAGCGCGACGGATCGACAGTGCCTGGTTGTAGTTAGCCGAGCCGGTGGAGTCGGTGTGACCAACAGCAATCACGACTTCCAAGTTGATACCAGCGACTTTGCCAGCCAGGTCGTCCAACTTCGCTTTGCCTTCTGGCTTCAGAACGGCCTTGTCGAAATCGAAGAAGGCGTCGGCAGCGTAGGTTACCTTTGCAGCTGCAGGGGCTGGTGCGGGCGCAGGAGCGGGCGCAGGAGCGGGTGCGGGCGCAGGAGCGGGTGCAGGAGCGGGTGCGGGTGCGGGCGCAGGAGCGGGCACAATCGCGCCGTCGCAAGTTGCAGCTGCCGTTGCAGGCGTCCAGTTGGCGTTGCGCCAGCACAGCTCGTTGGTGCCGTTTTTCCAGACGGTACCGTCAGCAGCGCGCCAGTTGTCAATCGTCTGGGCGCCAGCGGCCGTTGCCATGGCGGCGGTTGCAATCAGCATTGCCACTTTGTTCAATTTTTGCATGGTATTCCTCGAGGTAAACCGCAGACAAACTGCGTAAATCATTGACGTTTGGGGTGACCATCACCCAAAACGTTGGAATTTATTGTGCCACAAGCCGACGATAGGCAGACTGATCGCGCCAACCCGGTTGGCATGCACATTCAACCCACCCCCCAATTCGTTGTTGAGGCACCACAAATGATCAGATTTCAGCCTGCTTGTGGACACCCCTAAAATGTGGGGTTGCCTTTTCGCCCTTACTTGGACCCCTTCACCCGCTCATGACACAGTTCGCCAAAGAGACACTGCCCATCAGTCTTGAAGAAGAGATGCGCCGCAGCTACCTCGATTACGCCATGAGCGTGATCGTAGGCCGTGCCCTGCCCGATGCACGGGACGGCTTGAAGCCCGTGCATCGGCGGGTACTGTTCGCCATGCACGAGTTGAACAATGACTGGAATCGTCCGTACAAGAAGTCGGCCCGCATCGTCGGTGACGTGATTGGTAAATACCACCCGCACGGTGACAGCGCGGTGTACGACACCATCGTTCGCATGGCACAAGACTTTTCGCTGCGCCACATGCTGGTGGATGGCCAGGGCAACTTCGGTTCGGTGGACGGCGACAACGCCGCGGCCATGCGGTACACGGAAATCCGCCTGTCGAAGATCGCGCATGAAATGCTGGCCGACATTGACAAGGAAACCGTCAACTTCGGCCCCAACTACGACGGCTCGGAGAAAGAGCCCTTGGTCTTGCCGTCACGACTGCCCAATTTGCTGGTCAACGGATCGTCGGGTATTGCCGTGGGCATGGCGACCAACATTCCGCCACACAACCTCAATGAGGTGGTTGACGCATGCTTGCACATGCTGAAGGACCCCGAGGCGACGATCGACGATCTGATGGAGATCATTCCGGCGCCCGACTTTCCCACGGCCGGCATCATTTACGGCATCAACGGGGTCAAGGACGGATACCGCACGGGACGCGGCCGTGTGGTGATGCGCGCCAAGTGCCATTTCGAGGACATTGACAAGGGCCAGCGCCAGTCGATCATCGTTGACGAGCTTCCCTATCAGGTCAACAAGAAGACGCTGCAGGAGCGCATTGCCGAACTGGTGCACGAGAAGAAGATCGAGGGCATCAGCCACATTCAGGACGAGTCGGACAAATCGGGCATGCGTCTGGTGATCGAACTCAAGCGTGGCGAAGTCCCCGAGGTGGTGCTGAACAACCTGTACAAGCAAACCCAGTTGCAGGACACCTTCGGTATCAACATGGTGGCGCTGATCGACGGCCAGCCACGTCTGTGCAATCTGCGCGAGCTGATCCAGGTGTTTCTGGAACACCGCCGCGAGGTGGTGACGCGGCGCACGGTGTTCAACCTGCGCAAGGCGCGCGAGCGCGGCCACGTGCTTGAAGGCCTGGCCGTGGCGCTGGCCAACATCGACGAATTCATAAAAATCATTCGCGAGAGCCCTACCCCTCCGGTGGCCAAGGCCGAACTGATGGCCCGCCCCTGGGACAGCCAGCTGGTGCGCGAAATGCTGACGCGCTCGCGTCAGGACGGCGGCGTGATCAATGCCGACGACTACCGACCCGACGGCCTGGAAAAGGAATTCGGCATGGGCGGCGATGGCCTGTACCGGCTGTCCGAAACCCAGGCGCAAGAGATCCTGCAAATGCGTCTGCAGCGTCTGACCGGGCTCGAGCAAGACAAGATTGTGGCCGAGTACAAGGAGGTCATGGGCGTGATCGACGACCTGTTGGACATCTTGGCCAAGCCTGAGCGGGTATCCGCCATCATTGGCGAAGAGCTGAGCGAAGTGAAGATGGAGTTTGGTCAGACCAAACTGGGCGCACGCCGCAGCGAGATTGAGCACAGCGCGCAAGACCTCAGCACCGAAGACCTGATCACGCCCACCGACATGGTGGTCACGCTGAGCCACAGTGGCTACATCAAGAGCCAGCCGTTGTCTGAATACCGCTCGCAAAAACGGGGCGGTCGCGGCAAGCAAGCCACAGCCACCAAAGAAGATGACTGGATCGACCAGCTGTTCATCGCCAACACGCACGACTACATCCTGTGCTTCTCCAACCGGGGCCGGCTGTACTGGCTCAAGGTGTGGGAAGTTCCTGCCGGGTCGCGCGGTTCCCGCGGTCGCCCCATCGTCAATATGTTCCCGCTGCAGGAAGGCGAAAAGATCAACGTGGTGCTGCCGCTGACCGGCGCGGCACGCAGCTTTCCCGAAGACCGCTATGTGTTCATGGCAACGTCCATGGGCACGGTCAAGAAAACGGCGCTCAACGAATTCAGCAATCCGCGCAAAGCCGGCATCATTGCGGTGGATCTGGACGAAGGCGACTACCTGATTGGTGCCGCGCTGACCGATGGCCAGCACGACGTGATGCTGTTCAGCGACGGCGGCAAGGCCGTGCGCTTTGATGAAAACGATGTGCGCCCCATGGGCCGCAATGCCCGCGGCGTGCGCGGCATGCTCATCGAAGAAAGTCAGAACGTGATCGCCATGCTGGTGGCCGAGCGCGATGACACAACCGTTGGCCTGGCGCCTGAATCGGCTCGCTTGAGCGTGCTGACGGCCACCATCAACGGCTACGGGAAGCGCACCCCGATTGCGGAATACACGCGTCATGGCCGCGGCACCAAAGGCATGATTGCCATTCAGCAGAGCGAACGCAACGGCAAGGTGGTAGCCGCCACACTGGTGCACACCGACGACGAGATCATGCTGATCACGGACAAGGGCGTGCTGGTGCGCACCCGGGTCAGCGAGATCCGCGAAATGGGCCGAGCCACGCAGGGCGTGACCCTGATCGCGCTGGATGAGGGCGCCGAGCTCTCGGGCCTGCAGCGCATCGTGGAAAACGATGCCAACGCCCCGATCGACGACGTTGACCCGGGTGATGACAACAACGGCAACGAGCCCGAAGGAATGCCTGCACCTTGATGAACCCACCGTGCGGCCGCTTCATACCCGTCCCGCACGGTGTTTCCTGCAGCCCTTGGCCACCGTGCAGCGTGGCTTGACCACCTGATTTTTGTCACCATGAACCGCCCTTACAACTTTTCCGCCGGCCCTGCCGCCATGCCCGCCGAGGTGCTGCAACAGGCGGCCACCGACATGCTGGACTGGCAGGGCAGCGGCATGGGCGTGATGGAGATGAGCCACCGCGGCACAGAATTCATGTCCATCATCGCAGCGGCTGAAGCCGACCTGCGTGAGCTGCTGTCGGTACCCTCGCATTTCCGGATCCTGTTCATGCAGGGCGGCGGCCTGGCTGAAAACGCCATCGTGCCGCTGAACCTGTCGCGAGGTGGCGTGATGGACTTCGTGGTGACCGGCAGCTGGAGCCAGAAGTCATTTAAAGAAGCGCACAAATATGGCCAACCCCGTCTGGTCGCGAGCAACGAAACCAGCGCACACACCACGCTGCCCACACCCAGCAGCTGGCAACTGAGCGGGGGAGCGCGCTATGTGCACCTGTGCAGCAACGAAACCATCCATGGCGTTGAAGTGCACGAGCTTCCAGACCTGAAGGCCCTGGGCAGCGACGCACCGCTGGTGATCGATTTCTCTTCGCATGTGGCCTCGCGCAGTGTTGACTGGTCGCGCGTGGGGCTGGCGTTTGGCGGCGCGCAAAAAAACCTGGGGCCGGCCGGCCTCACGCTGGTGGTGGTACGCGAAGACTTGCTGGGCCATGCACTGTCTGTGTGCCCCAGCGCCTTCGACTACAAGACCGTGGCCGACAACGGCTCCATGTACAACACGCCACCCACCTACGCCATCTACATGGCCGGACTCACCTTTCAATGGCTCAAGCGCCAGCGCGAGGGCAGCCTGAGCGGTGTGGCGGCCATGGAACAACGCAACATGGCCAAAGCCGAACTGCTGTACGGCTTCATTGACAACTCGCAGCTGTACCTGAACAAGGTGGACAAAGACTGCCGCTCACGCATGAACATTCCGTTCTTTCTGCGCGATGAAACCCGAAACGATGCCTTTCTGGTCGGCGCCAAGGCGCGTGGTTTGCTGCAACTTAAGGGCCACAAATCGGTGGGTGGCATGCGTGCCAGCCTCTACAACGCCATGCCGCTCGCGGGTGTACAGGCATTGGTGGCGTACATGCGCGAATTTGAACAAAAACAGGCCTAAGCCGCACCCAGGACCATGAGCCAACACCCCATTCAGTCTGAAGCCCTCGCGGGCCTTCGCGTGCAGATCGACTCGATCGACAAACAACTGCTCAGTCTGCTCAACCAGCGCGCCCATGTGGCCGAACAGGTGGGCGAAATCAAACGGGCCGAGGGCTCGCCGTTCTTCCGCCCGGATCGCGTGGCCCAGGTCATCGACAAGATCACCCAAGCCAACACGGGGCCACTGAAGAACGAGCACGTGGCGTCTATCTGGCGCGAAATCATGTCGGCTTGCCTGGCCTTGGAAGCGCCCCAGCGCGTCGCGGTTTTGGGACCACAGGGTACCTTTTGCGAGCAAGCGGCCATTGAGTTTTTTGGCAGCGCAGCCAACCTGATTTACTGCGCCAACTTTGACGAAGTCTTCCATGCCACGGCCGCCGGCACGGCGCAGTACGGCGTGGTGGGCATGGAAAACTCCACCGAAGGCGTGGTGGCGCGGTCGCTCGACCTTTTCTTGCGCTCGCCGGTGCATGTGGTGGGCGAGGTGAGCCTGCTGATCCGCCACAACCTGCTGCGCCAAACCAATTCCGACGCCGGCATCGAAGTCGTCATGGCGCACCCCCAGGCCTTGGCCCAATGCCAGGGCTGGTTGAGCCAACACCTGCCGCTGGCCGAACGCCGAGCGGTGTCCAGCAATGCCGAAGGCGCACGCCTGGCCGCCACCAACCCGACCTGGGCCGCGCTGGCCAGCGAGCGCGCGGCCAGCCAGTTTGGTCTGCACATCGTGCACCACGCCATCCAGGACGAGGCCTACAACCGTACACGCTTTGCGGTGATTTGCCTGCCGCAAACCCTGGCCACGCCGCCCGCGTCGGGCAAAGACTGCACCAGCCTGGTGGTGTCGGTGCCGAACCGGCCAGGGGCCGTGCATGACTTGCTGGTGCCACTGAAAAACAATGGCGTGTCGATGACCCGGTTCGAGTCGCGCCCCGCCAAGTCGGGACAGTGGGAATATTATTTCTACATCGACCTGGCGGGTCACCCCTCGCAGCCCCATGTGGCAGCAGCCCTTGAGGAACTCAAAGGGCTTTGTGCCTTTTACAAGGTGCTGGGCGCTTACCCGGTGAACGAATGAGCCGAGCTCCCGCCATCAACCCCACCGCACCGCCCCAGGCACACACCGCAGCCTGGCCTGCCGAGATGGCACTCCGGATGGAATCTTATGTTTGAACAACTCGGCCTGATCGGTTGCGGCCTGATGGGAGGCTCGTTTGCGCTCGCGCTCAAACGCGCTGGCCTCGTAAAGCGGGTGGTGGGTTACAGCAAGTCGCCCTCCACCACCGAGCGCGCGCGCCAGATGGGCGTGATCGACGTGGAGGCGCCCTCAGCCTTGCTCGCGGTTTCCGGGGCCGATCTCGTGCTGCTGGCCGTGCCTGTCGCCGCCACTGAAGCCACGTTCAAGGCCATTCGCCACCTGGTGCGTGGCGACACGCTGGTGATGGACGTGGGATCGACCAAACGGGAGGTGATTGATGCGGCTCGTCGGGTGCTGCGCGATCAGGTGGGTGTATTTGTGCCGGCCCACCCCATTACCGGCAAGGAACTGTCGGGCGTGGAGCACGCCGACGTCGACCTGTACACCGGTCGCCAGGTCATTCTGACGCCTATTGAGCGCACCCTAACCGCTCAACTCAACAAAGCGAAGGCCGTGTGGACCGCACTCGGTTGCCATGTCAAGGAAATGTCGCCCGAGGCGCACGACGCGGCCTACGCAGCGGTCAGCCACCTGCCGCACATGATTGCTTTTGCCCTCATGAACGCCATTCAGGGGCAAACCCAGGGCGAGGAATTTTTGTCGCTTGCTGGCCCTGGTTTTCGGGATTTCACCCGCATCGCTGCCAGCGATCCCAGCGTCTGGCGCGACATCCTGATCTCCAACCGGGAAGAATTGCTCGCGCAGTCCAAACATTTCCAGCGCGCCCTGGAGGCTTTCGAAGTGGCCATCGCCTCTGGCAACCCCGACGCGCTGGAAACCTTGATTGAACAAGCCAGCAGCACGCGCGCCCGTTGGCGCATGGCCGACATCAAGCCCCGAAGCTGAGCGCGCCGGCGGCGTTGCTCCCATCTACTGAAGCATGTTCTCCATCGATCACCTCGACATTCCACCGCTCGCCAGTGCGGGCGGCACGGTCCGGCTTCCGGGCTCTAAAAGCATCTCCAACCGGGTGTTGCTGCTGGCTGCGCTCAGCATGGGCCAGACCGACATTGTTGACCTGCTCGACTCCGACGACACGCAGGTGATGCTGGCCGCGCTAACCCAACTGGGATGCCGCATCGAACCCCAACCCGACGGTGCGCTGCGTGTACACGGCCTGGGCGGTCAGTTGGCCGCGCGGGAAGCCCAACTGTTCCTGGGCAACGCCGGCACCGCCATGCGCCCCCTCACCGCCGCGCTCGCGCTGCTGGCTTCGCAGCATGGCGGCGCCTTTGAACTCAGCGGCATCGCCCGCATGCACGAGCGCCCGATTGGCGACCTGGTGGACGCACTGCGCCAACTCGGCTGCCCGGTGGAATGCCTGGGCAGCGAAGGCTACCCCCCGCTCAAGCTGGGCAACGGTGTGCCGCAAACACTGTCCCTCGACCAGCCCATCCGTGTTCGCGGTGACGTGTCCAGCCAGTTCCTGACCGCCCTGCTGCTGGCGCTCCCCCTGGTCGCTCAGCATCGCTCCATCGTCATCAACGTGGTGGGGGAACTGATCTCCCGTCCCTACATTGAAATCACGCTGAACCTGCTGGAAAAATTCGGGGTCCACATTCAGCGGGACGGCTGGCAACGCTTCACCATCCCTGCGGGCAGCCGATATGCCTCGCCCGGCCGCATCCCGGTGGAGGGCGACGCATCGTCGGCCAGCTACTTCATTGCGCTGGGCGCCATTGCCCCGGCCGCACCGGGCACCGACGGCATCACCATTGAAGGCGTGGGCCTGGCCTCGATCCAAGGAGACATCCGCTTCGTCGAAGCCGCCCGGCTCATGGGCGCTGACATCACCGGTGACGCCAACGCCCTGCGCGTGAGGCGCGGCGCCTGGCCCCTGAAAGCCATTGACCTCGACTGCAACCACATCCCCGACGCAGCCATGACGCTGGCTGTGATGGCGCTTTACGCCGACGGCACCACCACACTGCGCAACATTGCCAGCTGGCGCGTGAAGGAAACCGACCGCATTGCCGCCATGGCCACCGAATGCCGAAAACTGGGCGCAACGGTTGAAGAAGGCGCCGACTTCATCCGCATCACGCCGCCCACCGCCTGGACCACCGGCAGCATCCACACCTACGACGACCACCGCGTGGCCATGTGCTTTTCGCTCGCGGCCTTCAACCCGGCCGGGCTGCCGGTGCGCATTGAAGACCCCAAGTGCGTGGGCAAAACATTTCCGGACTATTTCGAAACGCTGTTCAGCGTCTGCAAAACCGACGCAGTGCGCATTCCCGTGATTTGCGTCGACGGCCCCACCGCCTCGGGCAAAGGCACGCTGTCCGCCGAAGTGGCGGCGAAGCTGGGTTACCACCTGCTGGACTCGGGCGCGCTGTACCGGTTGGTCGGGCTGGCGGCTGAACGCGCAGGCCTGTCCACCACCGAAGCCGCTCTGCGCGAACCCGCCCAGGCGCAGCGCCTCGGCGCACTGGCCGCCGGCATGCAAGTCCGGTTCACCGGCCAACGCACGCTGCTCAATGGCGAGGACGTGACCCCGGCGGTGCGCACCGAAGCCGCCGGCATGGCCGCGTCACGCGTCTCGGCCGTGCCCGAAGTGCGTGCGGCGCTGCTGGCCCTGCAGCACGCCTTTCGCCAGTTGCCAGGCCTGGTGGCCGACGGGCGCGACATGGGCACCGTGATTTTTCCCGATGCGCGACTGAAGGTGTACCTCACCGCCACCGCAGCACAGCGCGCCGAACGGCGGCATAAGCAATTGATTTCAAAAGGGATTGCTGCTAACATCGAAGATCTTTTAGTGGACTTGGAAGCGCGTGACTTGCGGGACTCAACCCGTGCCCACGCACCGCTCAAGCCCGCCGCAGATGCCTTGTTACTGGACAACTCTCAACTCAACGTCGAGCAATCGGTGCAACAGGTTTTGAACTGGTGGCAAGGCAAAACGGTGTTTTCAGGCAGCTGAAAGCACCACCTTGATGGCCCAGACGGCACAGCCGGGCGTTCACAGCCCGCAGGCCTTATGGTTCTTTCACTTAACCCCGCGGTGCTGCGCACCGCAATGTCAACGCCGCCCATCCGTCGATCTCCATGCAAACCGCCGCAAGGCTGGCTGCATCCCGACTGCTTGAGTGGTTTTAGGAAATTCAATGTCTGAATCTTTTGCCGCCCTATTCGAAGAGTCCTTGAAACGCGCTGAAATGCGCTCGGGCGAAGTCATCACCGCTGAAGTCGTTCGCATCGAACACAGCCACGTGGTGGTCAACGCTGGCCTGAAGTCGGAAGCGTATGTGCCTCTGGCCGAATTCAAGAACGATCTGGGCGAACTCGAAGTCCAGGTGGGCGACTTTGTGTCGGTCGCCATCGACTCCGTGGAAAACGGCTTCGGCGACACGCTGCTGTCGCGCGACAAGGCCAAGCGCCTGGCCTCGTGGATGTCGCTGGAAAAAGCGCTCGAGTCGGGCGACTTCGTCACCGGCACGACTTCCAGTAAAGTCAAAGGTGGCCTCAAGGTCATGGTCAACGGCATCAGCGCCTTCCTGCCGGGCTCGCTGGTGGACAGCCGTCCAACCAAGGACCTGACCCCGTACGAAAACAAGACCCTGGAATTCAAGGTCATCAAGCTCGACCGCAAGCGCAACAACGTGGTGCTGAGCCGTCGCGCCGTGGTGGAAGCCTCCATGGGCGAAGAGCGCGCCAAGCTGATGGACACGCTGAAAGAAGGCGCCATCGTTCACGGCGTGGTCAAGAACATCACCGAATACGGTGCGTTCGTGGACCTGGGCGGTATCGACGGCCTGCTGCACATCACCGACATGGCTTGGCGCCGCGTCCGTCACCCAAGCGAAGTGGTGACGGCTGGCCAGGAAATCACCGCCAAGATCCTGAAGTTCGACACCGAGAAGCACCGCGTCTCGCTGGGTCTGAAGCAGATGGGCGACGATCCATGGATGGGCGTTGCTCGCCGCTACCCGCAAAGCACCCGCATGTTCGGCAAAATCACCAACATCGCCGACTACGGCGCATTTGTTGAGCTGGAGCCAGGCATCGAAGGTCTGGTCCACGTGTCCGAAATGGACTGGACCAACAAGAACGTGGCCCCTTCCAAGCTGGTGTCGCTGGGCGACGAAGTTGAAGTCATGGTGCTCGACATCGACGAAGACAAGCGCCGCATTTCCCTGGGCATGAAGCAATGCCGCGCCAATCCATGGCACGAGTTTGCCGAACAGACCAAGCGTGGCGACCGGGTCAAGGGCCCGATCAAGTCGATCACCGACTTCGGCGTGTTCGTGGGTCTGGCTGCCGGTATCGACGGTTTGGTGCACCTGTCCGACCTGTCCTGGAACGAAACCGGCGAAGCCGCCGTGCGCAATTTCAAGAAGGGCCAGGAAGTGGAAGCCATCGTGCTGGCCATCGATGTGGAGCGCGAGCGTATTTCCCTGGGTATCAAGCAGCTCGACGGCGACCCATTCACCACCTTTGCTTCGGTGAATGACAAAGGTTCCGTCGTGACCGGCAAGGTCAAGACCGTGGACGCCAAGGGTGCCGAGATCGACTTGGGTGAAGACGTGCTGGGCTATCTGCGCGCCTCTGAAATCAGCCGTGACCGCGTGGAAGACGCACGCAACGTGCTGAAAGAGGGCGACGAAGTCAGCGCCGTGGTGGTGAACATCGACCGCAAGACCCGCAACATCCAGCTGTCCATCAAAGCCAAAGACATGGCGGATCAGAACGAAGCCATGGCCTCGCTGAGCCAGCAGTCGTCCCGTGAAAACGCTGGCACCACCAGCTTGGGTGCTCTGCTGCGCGCCAAGCTCGACAGCAACAACTGAACCGACTGAATCCGGGTGGATGCGTCGCATCCACCCTTTTCAGTCCAACAGCCTGATCGAGCCCCCTCCCCGACATGACCCGCAGCGACCTTGTTGAAGCCTTGGCCGGCCGTTTTGGCCAACTCGCCCACCGTGATGCAGAATTCGCCGTCAAGACGATTCTCGACGCCATGGGCGACGCCCTCGTCAAGGGTCACCGGATCGAAATTCGGGGCTTTGGCAGTTTTTCTGTCAACCGCCGCGCACCGCGCATCGGCCGCAACCCACGCTCGGGAGAGAGCGTGATGATCCCGGAGAAGCGCGTGCCGCATTTCAAGCCGGGCAAAGCCCTGCGCGAACAGGTGGACGCCAAGACCGCGGAGATACTGAGACGCGAACCCCAAAAACCGGCGTGAAGGCGACTGCACCGCGCAGCGACCTGATCGCTACAATCATGCCTCCACAAAGGGGATGATTTGAAATACCTGATGTGGCTGCTCAATGCAGCCATTTTTTTTGTACTGTTCGCCTTCGCGCTGAACAACCAGGAACCCGTCACACTGCGCCTGTTTTTCGGCGCCAGTTGGCAGGCACCGCTGGTGCTCGTCCTGCTGATGGTGCTGGTGCTCGGCGTGTTTCTGGGTGTGGCCGTCATGCTGCCCTTGTGGCTGCGGGCCAAAAAGGCACGCCGCCAGATCGCCACCGCCAGCACGGAATTTGGCGCAGAGTCGATGCTCATGTCCGGCCCGAACGACCCGCGACATGGACTATGACCTGACCTGGGCGCTGTGGGGCCTGCCTCTGGCCTTTGCCTTGGGCTGGGGCGCTTCCCGGCTGGACCTGCGCCAGTGGCGCCTGGAGAGCCGGCAAGCGCCCAAAGCCTACTTTCGGGGCCTGAACTACCTGCTGAACGAGCAACAAGACCAGGCGATCGATGCGTTCATTGAAGCGGTTCAAGGCGACCCCGACACCGCCGAACTGCATTTTGCCTTGGGCAACCTGTTTCGCCGCCGGGGCGACTACGACCGCGCCGTGCGGGTACACGAACACCTGCTGGCCCGTGCCGACCTGAGCCGCAAAGACCGCGACCGGGCCCAACACGCCCTAGCGCTGGACTTTTTGAAAGCCGGCTTGCTGGACCGCGCCGAAACCGCTCTGCACAAGCTGGAAGGCTCGGCCTTTGAAGGCGAAGCCTTGCTGGCCCTGCTGGCTATTTACGAGCGCTCACGCGACTGGACCCAAGCCAAACGCATTGCGCAGCGGCTCGAAACCGCCGAGCAAGGCAGCTTCACCACACGGCTGGCGCACTACCTGTGCGAAGAAGCTGAACAAGCGCAGCGCAGCGGCGACACCGCCTCAGCCGCACGACTGCTGGCTGAAGCCGTAGAAAAAGCACCGCAGCTGGCACGGGGATGGATGGCGCTGTCCAGCCTCAGAATCCACACCGGCGACCCCACGGGCGCATTTGACGCGCTGGTTCAACTCAGCCAACAAGCCCCTCAAGGCATGCCGCTGGCCGCACGCGCCCTGGCCGACCTCGGTCAGCAAACCGATCGCCAAGCGCAAGCCTTGGCGCTGCTGCAGGCCTGCCATGACCGGGCACCGTCGCTGGATGTGACCGAAGCCCTGGCCAGCCTGGGCGCAGACCCGCAAACGGCCCGCTCGCGCTACCTCAGCCACCTGGAGCGCGAACCCTCGCTGGTGATCGCCACCCAATGGCTGGCGGGCGAACCCCTCTCGGAACCCGACGCCAAAACGCGGGTACAAGCCGCACTGGAACAAGCCAGCGCCCCTCTCAAACGCTACCGCTGCGCGGCCTGCGGTTTCGAAGCCAGGCAACACTTTTGGCAGTGCCCCGGCTGCCAGGCCTGGGACAGTTACCCGGCCCGTCGCGTCGAAGAGCTTTGAGGTCCAGCCCCTGACGCTGGCGCACTCAGAACGGCATGCGCCGCGACCGGAGGGGGTGGACAGCTTCCAGCTCGCCACCCAGCCGACCACGGCTCAACGACGGCTGGGGTCACGTTCACCACGGGCTGGCTGGGCCACCAGCGCATGCGCTATCGGCTCACATTCGCCGGAGTGAGCGCATGGAGCAACCCGTGCCCGGAAAGCCGATGGCCGCAACCACCGCCATACTGGCCAAAGGCCTTGTCTGCCTGCCCCAGGAAAGTCTTCACATCTTCCCCGGAAGCCACATCACCAACTGTGGGAACCACCACAGCAAACACACGGCCAGCACCATGCAAAAGAAGTAGGGCAGGCATGCCCAGGCGATCCAGTTGATCTCGCGTTTGGTCATGCCTTGCAGCACAAAGAGGTTGAAGCCCACAGGCGGTGTGATCTGCGCCATTTCCACCACGATGACAACGAAGATGCCGAACCAGATCAGGTCGATGCCTGCAGCCTGCACCGTCGGGATCAACACGCCCATGGTCAGCACGATCATGGAGATGCCGTCGAGGAAACATCCCAGCAGAATAAAGAACAGTGCCAACGCCACCAGCAAGAGCCCCGGGGACAGACCGAGCGAGCCCACCCACTCGGCCAGGTGGCGTGGCAGGCCGAGATAACCCATGGACAAGGTGAGGAACGCGGCCCCGGCCAAGATCAAGGCCATCATGCAGTACAGCCTGGTGGCGCCCAGCAGCGCATCTTTGAAGTTGTTCCAGGTCAGCGATTTCTGATAGGCCGACAACAACAACGCGCCGACCACGCCGAGCGCAGCCGCTTCGGTGGCGGTGGCAAAGCCGGTGTAGATCGAGCCGATCACGCCACCGATGAGGAACACCACCGGCATCAGTTCGCTTGAGGCGCGCAGCTTGTCCACAAAACGCATGGTGGCGTCGGCCTTCGGAACCTTGTCCGGATTCATCAGGGCCCAAATGATCAGATAGCCGCTGAAAATCCCGCCCAGCAACAGCCCCGGGATTACCCCGGCCACGAACATCTTGGCGATCGACACCTCGGCAGCCACGCCGTAAACGATCATGATGATGGACGGCGGGATCAAGAGACCCAGCGTGCTCGCACCACCCAGTGAACCGATCACCCGCTCGGGCGGATAGCCACGCGCGGTCAGCTCGGGGATCGTCATCTTGCCGATGGTGGCGCAGGTGGCGGCCGAGGAACCGGACACGGCCGCAAAAATGGTGCTGCCCAGGATGTTGGTGTGCAACAGCCCGCCGGGCAAGGAATTCACCCAGGGCGCCAAGCCCTTGAACATGCTCTGAGACAGCTTGGTGCGAAACAGGATTTCGCCCATCCAGATGAAGAGCGGCAAAGCGGTCAGTGTCCAGCTGCTGCCCGATCCCCAGATGGTGACCGCCATGGCGTCGCCCGCACTGCGCGCGGAGAACAACTCCATGCCGATCCAGGCCACACCGGCCAGTGTGAGACCAATCCAGACGCCGCTGCCCAGCAAGGCAAACAGGGTCACGGCTAAAACGACTGCGACGAACATCTCATTCATGACGGGTCTCCGTGCCCTCTGTGCGTTGCCGACGACCCGTAGCCTCCAGCACCCACTCGTCCACAAAGGCGATGAGCAGCACCACGGCGCCCAGGGCCATCGCCAACTGGGGAATCCAGAGGGGCGTGGCGTCATTCCCGGTGGATACGTCACCGAATTCATGCGACTGCCACACCAAGCGCAAGGCGTACCAGGCCAACAACCCCGCCAACGCCACCGCCGCCGTCAGCGACCACAGTTCCAGACCCCGACGTGCGGGCCCACTGAGCTTGCCCAGCAGCAGCGTGACGCGGATATGTTCGTTGCGCTTGAGGGTGTGCGCCATGGCCAGGAACCCCGCTGCGGCCATGGCGTAACCCGCGTAGGCGTCCGTTCCCGGGACGTGGAAGTGAAACTGTCGACCGAGCACCGACAGCAGAACCATGACCAGCACGCCGATCATGAAAACCGCTGCGCACCAGGCGCAGCCGTCATACAAAGCATTGAGCGTGCGTCGCATGGTGTTGTCCGTGCTTCATTTGCGGAACGCGTCGACCATCGCCTGGCCTTCGGGACCGGCCTTGGCCAGCCATTCCTTGAGCATGGTGTCACCGACCTTCTTCATGTCGGCGCTGAGCGCCGCAGGTGAGGGCAAGATCTGCATGCCCCCCGCCTTGAGCTTGTCCAGGCTTTCGGTGTTGGCCTTACGGCTCTCGACCCAGCCGCGCGTTTCGGCATCGACAGCGGCCTTGAGCACGGCGGCCTGGGTCGGCTTGTCCAGCGCATCAAAGGCCCGCTTGTTCACCAACAGGGCATTCTTGGGCAGCCAGGCCTGGGTGTCGTACCAGTACTTCACATGTTCGTGAAGCTTGGCGTCGGCACCGGTGGGACCACTCGACATCATGGTTTCGGTCACGCCGGTGGCGAAGGCCTGACTCACTTCTGCCGCTTGCACCGTGACGGGCTGAGCGCCCACCAGCTCTGCAATGCGCGCGGTGGCCGGGCTGTAAGCACGCCACTTGATGCCTTTGAGGTCGGCCGCACTGTTCAGCGGCTTCTTGCTGTACAGGCCCTGTGGCGGCCATGGCACGGCGAACAACACCATCATGCCCTGCTCGGCAAGCTTTTTCTCCAGCACGGGCCGCTGCGCCCTCCAGAGCTTGGCGGCCTCGTCGTAGCTGTCGGCCAGGAACGGCAGACCATCGGCACCGAAGATCGGCCACTCGTTCTGGTAATTCACCAAAATGATCTCACCGGCCTGTGCCTGACCGCCCTGCACCGCGCGCTTGATTTCGGGTGCCTTAAACAGGGCGGCGTTGGCATGCACCGTGATCTTGAGCTTGCCGCCACTGGCCTTGTCCACGTCGACCGCGAACTGACTGATGTTGACCGTGTGGAAGTTGCTGGCCGGGTAGGCGGTGGCCAGATCCCACTGGACTTGGGCAAAGGAGGGTTGCGACAGCGCAAACGCAGCAGCGACGACCGAGAGTTGGAAAGCGCGACGTTTCATGGAAGCTCCTAAGGGTGAGGTGGAACCGGTTGCAGGTCAATCCTGCGCTAAGCTGATCGGACTGTAGATATCAAGCCACTAAATTGTGATCGGTATTTTCCCTAATCACCAATATTTTGTTGACAATTTATCGGCAAAAAATTTTAGAATAAGCCACCCTGAAGGACAACACATGGCCAAGACGCCCAAAGCAACTGTCGGTCCCATCCCCAAGGCCACCGGTACACACATCGTGTCCTCGGCGCACCTGGTCTCGCCACAAAGCGCGGAAATGAGCGAGTTCGAGTTCGGCCTGATCGTGGCCAGCAACGCCTTTCACCGCTGGGTGGTGCACTGCATGGCGGCCGCGGAGTTGAAAGACCTGATGCCGCTGGACGTGCTGGTGCTGCACCACGTCTCGCACAGGACACGCAACAAGCGGCTGTCCGACATCTGTTTCATCATGAACATCGAGGACACCCACCTCGTGAACTACTCGCTCAAGAAGCTGGTGAGCCTGGGTGTGGTCGCCTCCAGCAAGTCGGGCAAGGAGGTCACCTACGCCGCCACCGAAGCGGGCAGCGCCACCGTGCAGCGCTACCGCGAAATCCGTGAGCAATGCCTGATCCAAGCGCTGCATGCCGACGATGCGCTCAACAAAGACATTGGCGAACTCGCGCGCTTGCTGCGTGTGTTGTCCGGCATGTACGACCAGGCGGCTCGCTCCGCCGCATCGTTGTGAAGACCGCCCCACGCCTGCTCGCCCTCGGTGACAGCGCCTGGACGCTGGAGTTCGGCAACGCCATCGACCCCGCCATCAACGCCCGGGTCATGGGCCTGGCCGACCAGCTCGCGCTGGCCCGTGGCACAGAGGCGCTACTGTCCAGCGTGACCGATGTGGTGCCCACCTTCCGCTCGCTCACGGTGCATTACAACCCCGTGGAAGCCAACGCTGCTGTCTTGGGAGAGCGCTTGCTGGTGCTCGCCCGGCAAGCATGCCCCGCCACGCAGCCAGGCCGCTTGTGGCATCTGCCGGTGTGTTTCGACGCCGACTTCGCGCCCGACCTGCCGGGCCTGGCCGAGGCCAAGGGGTTGAGTCCTGGCGACGCCATTGAGCGCCTGCTGGACGCCCGCTTTCGCGTCTACATGCTGGGCTTCCAGCCCGGCTTTCCCTACATGGGCGGCGTGCCATCCGAGCTGCAGATGCCCCGCCTGCCCGTCCCGCGCCAGAAGGTTCCTGCGCAATCCGTGGCAGTGGCGGGCGCCATGTGCTCGGTCTACCCTTGGGAAAGTCCGGGCGGCTGGCATTTGGTGGGTCGCACCCCGGTGGTGCTGTTCGACCTGCGCTATGCCGACCACCCCGCCATGCTCGGCGCTGGTGACGAGGTGCGCTGGTACGCGGTGGACCGTCAGACCCACGATGCGCTCGCTGCCGAAATTGCACAAGGCCTGCCGCGCGAGACGTTTCTGAAAGCGCTGCACGGATGAGCGGACTCCTCGACATCGTTCAGCCCGGCATCGCCACCACCGTGCAAGACAGCGGCCGGGTGGGACACCGGCACCACGGCATGCCGCTCTCCGGCTGGCTGGATGGGCCATTGGCCCAAGCCGCGAATGCGCTGTTGGGCAACCCGCTCGACCACGCCGTGCTGGAGCTGCGCGGCATGGGCACGGTGTTGCGTGTGAAGGCCGGGCCGGTGAGGGTCGCGCTCACAGGTCGCATCAGCGCCACCTGCTTGCGGACCGATGGCGGCCGCAGCACCCTGCCCGCCTGGCACAGCGCCACGCTGCAAGAAGGTGATCGCCTGCATCTGGGCTCAGCAGACAGCGGCAGCGCTTACCTGGCGGTGGCGGGCGGGCTGCTGGTGCCGCCGCAGCTCGGTAGCCGATCCAGCTACTGGCGCGCCGGGCTCCCCGGCGTGCTCGGCCGGGCTTTGCGCCCGGGCGACGAACTGCCTTGCGGCGCCTGGACGCTAACCGACCCCAGGGAGTGGCGGTGCCGCACGCCGTGGACGGCCGGCGATGGCCCGGTGCGCGTGCTGCTCGGGCCCCAGCACGACCACTTCAGCGTCGAGACCATCGCGCAGCTTCTGAGCCAGGACTGGGAAGCCACCGCCGCACAGGACCGCATGGGCCTGCGTTTGCTGGGTGAGCCGCTGCGGCACATCCATGCCGCCGCTGCCGACATCGTGTCCGACGGCGTGGCGCCCGGCGCCATCCAGGTGCCGGCCAGTGGCCAGCCCATGGTGCTGCTGGCCGACGGCCAGACCGTGGGCGGTTACCCGAAAATTGCGACTGTGATCAGTGCCGACCTGCCCCGGCTGGCGCACCTGCGGCCCGGCACACGGGTGCGCTTTGAAAGCGTCAACCTGGAAACGGCGCACCGCGCGCTGCTGAGCGAGCGCGACCGCTGGCAACGCTGGCTCACCACCCTTGAGACCTACCTGCCGCCCGGCACCGTGGACGAAACCGCCCTGTATGGCGCCAACCTGATCAGTGGCGTGTTGCACGCCACGCCCTGACAAGGAGCACCCATGAAGCAACCCACCATCAACCTCAATGCCGATCTGGGCGAAAGCTTCGGCGCCTGGCGCATGGGCGACGACGCGGCGCTGCTGCAGGTGATTGGCAGCGCCAACATTGCCTGCGGCTTCCACGCGGGCGACCCGGTGGTGATGCGCGACACGGTGCGCCTGGCACTGACCCAAGGCGTGAGCCTGGGCGCGCACCCGGCGTTTCCCGACCTGCAAGGCTTTGGCCGGCGCGCGATGCAGCTGTCGGCCAAAGAGCTGGAAGCCGCCATCCTGTACCAGGTCGGTGCGTTGCAGGCCATGGCGGCAGCCGAAGGCGGCCGGGTCACCCACGTCAAGCCGCACGGCGCGCTCAACAACATGGCCTGCGCCGACGCCGCCGTGGCCGCCACCGTGGCCCGGGCGGTGCGGGCGCTGGACCGCGAACTCATCTTGCTCGCGCCCGCCCTCTCGGCACTGGAAGCAGCGGGCATGGCGGCCGGCCTGCGTGTGGGCCGCGAGGTGTTTGCCGACCGCACCTACCAGGCCGACGGCCAGCTTACCCCGCGCTCGCAGCCCGGCGCCGTGCTGCACGGCGCCCAGGCCTGCGTGCAACACGTGCTGCGCATGCTCGACGCGCAAGGCATCGTCACCACCGATGACCAGCGCCTGCCCACCCGCATCGACAGCATCTGCGTGCATGGTGACGGACCCGACGCCGTGGCTTCGGCACAGCAACTCCGCGCAGCGCTGGAAGCCGCTGGCTACCGGCTGGCACCGCTGAACGCGCTGGCCTGAACCCCGGATTTGGGCTGGGTATCATCAAAGCCCCTCACTTCACCCCCCTCCCGCTGGCGGGAGCGGGAGCCGGTCCCAGACGCACCGGCGCAACCCAAGGAAATCCGTGTTCAAGAATGTAACGATCTACCGCATCGCGCCCGGCTGGGACGTGACGCTGGAAGCGATGGAAGCCGCGCTGGACGCGGCGCGCTTTGTGCCCTGCGGGGCCTCGCAAGACAAGTCGGTGGGCTGGGTAGAGCCGCGCGGCGAACCGCACGGCCCGCTGGTGGAGTCGGTGGCGGGGCAGCGCATTTTGAAGCTGATGATCGAGACGAAAAGCGTGCCGGGTTCGGTGGTGCGCGAAAAGGCGCAAGAAGAAGCCGACCACATTGAAGCCGCCACCGGCCGCAAACCGGGCAAAAAAGAAACCAAGGCCCTGCGTGAAGACGCGCTGCTGGCCTTGCTGCCTCAGGCCTTTCCGCGCCGCGGCGCTACCTGGGTCTGGATCGATCTGGCCAACGGCTGGCTGGTGACCGACGCCAGCAGCCAGGGCAAGCTCGACGAGTTGGTGACTGCGCTGGTGAACGCCTTCAACGACCTGAGCCTGACGCTGCTGCAAACCCAGGTGACGCCACAGACCGCCATGACACAGTGGTTGTCGGCCACCTCACCCGACGAATGGCCCGGCCGTTTCAGCGTGGAGCGCGAGTGCGAGTTGAAGTCGGGCGACGAAGAAAAGAGCGTGGTGAAATTCACCCGCCACAACCTGGCCACCGACGAGGTGCGCCAGCACATCACCGAGGGCAAGCTGCCCACGCGCCTGGCCATGAGCTGGGAAGGCCGCATTGGCTTTGTGCTGACCGAATCGCTGCAACTGAAAAAACTGACGTTCCTGGAGGGTGTGTTCGACGATCGCGCCAGCGACGATGAAAGCGGTTTTGACACCGATGTGGCGCTGACCACCGGGGAACTCACCCAGCTGATCCCCGAGCTGATCGAAGCGCTGGGTGGTGAAATGGCCTTTGGCGCTGCGCCAGCCGATGCACCCGCCGCCAGTAGCGCCAGCAGGGGTCAAGCAGCCGTCACGGCTGTGGGCGACGACGGCGACCCGCCGTTCTGACATCCTCCCACCTGACACCGCACGCCCACCTTGCCCAGCGTCATCGCCATTTGCCTCGGTGCCTGCCTAGGTGCGCTTGCCCGCTGGCGGCTGAGCCTGTGGCTCAACCAAGGCACGGCCCTGCTGCCCTGGGGCACGCTCACGGCGAACTGGGTGGGCGCTTACCTGGTGGGTTTTTCCGTGGTGGTGTTTCAGAGTCAGACCCAGCTGGACCCGGCTTGGCGCCTCGCCATCGTCACGGGGCTGCTGGGCGCACTCACCACGTTTTCCACGTTTTCGGTGGAGGTGGTGAGCATGTTGCAGCACGGCCGCTGGTTGCTCGCTGCCGGCACCACCAGCCTGCACCTGCTGGGCTCGCTGCTGCTCACCTGGGCCGGCATGCGCACCGCCAGTGTGTGGTTCACCGCCGGCTGATGCTGAGCGTCTGAACTACTTCAGCACGGCGCCGGAGGCGTCTTGCACCTGCACGTTGATCGCGATGCCCTGGCGCACACTCATCGACACGGTGCAGAAATCTTCGAACTGAGCCAACACGCGGTCCAGATGCTCCAGCTCGGCGGCGGGCCGACCCAGTTCCAGCTTCACGTTGATCCCCACGATGCGCAGGCGCTTGTCGGCGTTGCGCCCCATTTCGGGCGTGGCCGTGGCCTTGAGCTCGCCAGGGTCTTGCTTGAACTTCTGCAGCGCAAACACCAGGCTCGCGCTCAGGCAGTTGGCCACCGCTGCCAGCAGCATGTGGTTGGGCGCTGGCCCGCTGCCCTGCCCCAGCGGCTCGGGCTCGTCGGCCAGCATCGTGGCGATATTGGGGCCGAAATCCACCAGAAACTGGTAACCGGATTGCCGGGTGATCGTGACGATCGCGTTGTCGCTCATGGGGACTCCTGTGGGTGAAAAGGCAAGCCATTGACCCGCCTCAATAGGGCAAAAGATACCGGGAACACCATGGAGCCTTGACAAATATCAAGGTTTTTCCAAGGCATCTGGACCTATAGTAACAAACCCCCAGGGGTATAAAGCCAAAAACCAAACCACTGGGCAGCTGGCACACAGGTACCACATCACAGGAGACAAACATGCCCCAAGAATTCCCCAAGGCAAGAATGCCGATGTTGCCCGAGCCGGCCAGGCGGCGCTTTCTCTCGGGTCTTGCTGCACTGCCCCTGGCCGCCGCAGTGGCGCAGACCAGCACGGCAGCCCGAGCCACCACGGTGAAAACCAGCGTCCGTATTGTCATTGCCGGTGGCGGCGCGGCGGGCCTCACAGCGGCGTCTCGCCTGGCGGCTGCGCTGCAGGGCGCCAGCATCACGGTGGTGGATTCGCGCAAGGAACACTATTACCAACCAGGTTTCACCCTGGTGGCCGCCGGCATCAAGCCGCAAGACTATGTGACCTCGCCAACCAGCAGCTACATCCCCAAAGGCGTGGAATGGGTGAACGAGCGCGTGGCCGAGATCGACCCCGAAGGCAACAAGGTGGTCACCGAGAGCGGCAAGGCGGTCCCCTACGACTATCTGATTGTGGCCACTGGGCTGGAGCTGCACTACGCAGGCATTGAAGGCATGGACACGGCGCGCATTGGGCAAAACGGCCTGGGCAGCATCTACCACAGCCCGCAAGCCGCCTCGGCCACCTGGGGCGCCCTGAGCCAGTTTGCCGACTCCGGTGGCGTGGGCCTGTTTGGCCGCCCGGCGGGTGAAATGAAGTGCGCAGGCGCGCCACTGAAATACGCCTTCATTTCTGACGACCACTTGCGCCGCCGGGGCAACCGCGGCAAGGCGGAATTGATCTACATGGCACAAAGCAAGTCCCTGTTTGGCGTGCCCATCGTGGCCGAAAAGGTTCGCATGCTTTTCCAGGACCGTGGGGTCAAGGTCAACCACGAACACGTGCTCCAGTCGATCGACCTGGACAAGCGCCTGGCCACGTACAAAACCCCCACCGGCACGGCCGAACAGGCTTACGATTTCATCAACGTGGTGCCGCCCATGCGCGCACCCGAAGCCGTGCGCAACAGCCCGCTGCCCTGGACCGAAGGCCCGTTTGCCGCCGACGGCTGGATGGAGGTGGACCGCGACACGCTGCGCCACAAGCGCTACCGCAATGTGTTCGGTGTGGGCGACATTGCCGGCGTGCCCAAGGGCAAAACAGCGGCCAGTGTGAAATGGCAGGTGCCCGTGGCCATTGACCACCTGATCGGCGACATCACCGGCAAAGCCTCCGCCGAGGTCTACAACGGCTACACCTCGTGCCCGCTGATCACGCGCCTGGGCCAGGCCATGCTGATCGAATTTGACTACAAGGACAACCTCATCATGTCCTTCCCCGGTGTCATTGCGCCGCTGGAAGAGCTGTGGATCAGCTGGGTCATGAAGACCATGGCGCTCAAGCCCACCTACATCAGCATGCTGCGCGGTCGCGCCTGACCGCCAAGGAGAACCCCATGAAAGAACTCGACCCGCTGGTCTTCCTGTCCGTGTTTCAGGAAATGCTCGGCTTCTGGCTCTGGATCATGCTGGCGGCTGCGGTGGTGGGCGTGGTGGCGTTTGTCGCCTTGCTGGTGCGCGAACGCGGCCTGGTGTCGCGCCGGCTGGTGCAGTCCGAGTTGCTGGGCATTTTCGGTGGCGCCGTGGCGCTGGTCATCATGGCCCGGGTGTCTTCGTCGGGCTTTACCGATGCGGGCGGCCCGGCCGACTGGTTCCTGATTGCCTTGGTGTACGGCGTGGGCCTGGTGGCCACGGTGGTGCTGGCCTACACGGTCATGGGCTGGATATCGCCGCGGCGCAGCGCGCGCTGAACGCTGCTTCAGCCGCCCCCGCGCTGCATGTACAGGTCAAACCGTTTCATGAACGCATAGCGCTGCTCGCTGTCCAACCCGTCGAACGCAAAGCCCACGCGCAGCACCGGCATGCGCATGAGCGCTATCACGCGAGGCGGCATGGTCTGCCAGCGCAACTGCAAGACGCCGGGCGGAACGCTCACCTGGGCCGACTGGCCTTGCATCTGCCAGGCGCAGCTTCCGATAGCGGCAGGCAGCCAGCCCAGCCACTCGGCTTCGGTGCAGCCCATGTCGCGTTCAAAGGTTTCGGCGTAGCTCGATTGCATGTCAGCGTTTCAACCTCGCGAACAATGATCCGCTCCGGCGCGAAAGGACCACCCCAGGGACATCGCCGGGCTGGCTTTGCCAGACGGCTGGTGTCGCCCCCTTTAGGGGGTCGCGCGCAGCGCGGCGGGGGTGGTTCATCCACTAGCCACCGGCGATGGGCGGCCAGATGGCCAGCACATCGCCCTCCATCAGCGTGGCCGTCATGCGCTTTTCGGGCTCGATGTACTTGCCGTTCACCAGGACCAGATGCACCAGCTTGGGCGGCAAGCCAAAGGGTTCAATGATTTTGCTGATGGGCAAGGCCGGATCGATTTCGAGCGCGATCTGGTTGCTGCGCCGGGCGTCGGCGGGCAAATAGTCGGTGAGCGTGGCAAACAGTTTGAGCGTGATGTTCATGGGTGCCATTTTCGGTGGCCAACACAATGCGGGAGAACCACCGGCCGCATGACCGCACACGGTGCCCAGGCACAGCGGAGCCATGGGGCGGGTGGCGATGCGGTCAACGGCGGCGCTCGTCGGCAGCGCCGCTCCAATGGCCCTGGCCCTGCGCGCTGGCCAGGTAGGCGTCCATCAGCCGGGTTGGGTCGTGCATGAGCTTGTCTTTCCACTCGCCCAGGCGCACCTGGCCTTCCACCAGGCCGCGCATCACGCCCACATGGTCCGTCCAGCCCACCGAGTTGCAGCCCACCATCACATCGTCTTTGAACTGCAGGCTCAGGTGGCGGCCCGAGGCCTTGTCGGTCAGCTCGGCGTGTTCACCACCAGGCACGCCCTCCCAGTTGCCAAAGCTGGTGGAAATCATGCCGAGCGTGTCCAGCACGTTGATCTGCGTCACGCCCTTCAGGTCGGCCCGCTGGCCCGCCATGTTGAGCGCTGCCACGCGGGCTTGCTCGGCGGCGTTGGGCTGGATGGCGCTGACGATGGTTTTTCCGCTCACCTTGTCAAAGGCCTCGGCGCAATCGCCCGCTGCATAAATGCCCGGCACATTGGTTTGCAGGGTTTCGTCGGTCAACACACCCACCAGGCAGCGCACGCCACTGTGTTCCAGGAATCCGATGTTGGGTCTGACACCGGTGGCGCTGATAACCAGATCGGCCTCCAGATGTTCACCCGTTGAGAGCCGCACGCGCATCTTGCCGCTGGCTTTCTCGGTCGAACCGATGCCGACCATTTCAGCAATCTTGCCCAGCAAACCGGGCTCGGCGCCATCGTCACGCTCAATCGCTTCCACCCGCGCACCGGTGTACACCTTCACACCCTTGGTGGCACACCAGTCTTTGATCATGCCGCCCGCCGTGGGGCCCATCATGCGCGGCACCATGCGGTCGCCCATTTCCACCACCGACAGGTCCACCCCGCGCTGCTGCAGCGCTTCCATGATGATGCAGCCGATGAAACCTGCGCCCATTTGCAACACCTTGGCGCCGGGTTGCGCCAGGTTGGCAATGGCGCGTGCGTCGGCCAGTGTCCAGCAGCTGTGCACACCGGGGCCGTTGATGCCGGGAATGGGCGGCGTGGCGGGCGACGAGCCGGTGGCGATCAGCAGCTTGTCAAAAGCCAGGGTGTTGCCGTCGCTCAGCGCCAGCGTGCGCTTGGCCGAGTCCAGCACTTTGGCGCGAACACCGCGGAACACCTGGATGTTCAGCGCTTCAAAATGTCCCGCTGAGTGGCGCAGGTGCGTGCCCTCCTCGCCCACCTTGCCGATGAGCAGGTAGGGAATGGCCATGCGCGAATACGGTGCTTCGTTTTCGTCGCCCACGATGGTGATTCGGTCGTGGGGCGCGTGCTTGCGAAGGGTCTCGGCGGCAATGACACCGGCCGGGCCGGCGCCGAGGATGACGTGGTGCATCTGGTTCTCCTGCGAAACAAAAAGGGGCAGCTGTTCTGGCTGCCCCCGCTGAGTTGACGGGTCGCGGAGGCGATCCTGAAACCGATCTCAGAGGCTCAGGCGGGCCTTGGTCTCGGCGGTCGGGCGGCCTTCCGCGTCCCAACCGCGCGCGGCGTAGTACTTGGGCAGCATCTCAGGCAGCTTGCTGACCATGCCTTTGGAGGCACCGGTCTTGGCGGCTTCGGTCAGCAGGCGCTTGGGCAGGCTGTCGTCCTTGGCGGTGAAGCCGGCGGCGTTGTTGAATTCTCGCTCCATGTTCCAGATGCGCTCACCGATCTTCTCCAGCTCTTCGGTGGTGAATTCCTCGTTGCAAGCGGCTTGCAGTTGCGGTGCCAGGTCGGCCACACCCCAGGCAAACGTGGTGAACACGCACAGGCCCGACGAGTCGAACGCGGCGGTCGCGTCCTGGAACGCCTTCACCAGTTCGGGCTTGCCCTCAGACTCGACCGGATCGGTCTTGACTGGAATACCCAGCACTTCAGAAGCAATGGTGTAGCCGCGCAGGTGGCAGGCGCCCCGGTTGCTGGTGGCGTAAGCCAGGCCAATGCCCTGGATGGCACGGCCGTCGTAGGCCGGGAATTCCTGGCCCTTGACGCTCATGGACAGATCAGGGTGGCCGTACTTCTCGGTCAGGCGCTTGGAGCCCATGCCAATTTCTTTGCCAAAGCCTTCACCGCGGGCGGTGATTTCGGCAAAGTGGGCCAGCGCTTGTGCCGAGCCAAACTTGGCATCAATGCCCAGTTGCTCTGCGGTCAGCACGCCCATTTCGTACAGTTCCATCACCGCGCCCACGGTGGCGCCGAAGCTGATCGGGTCAAAGCCCTCTTCGTTGCACAGCAGGTTGGCGTATTGCAGCGCTTCCAGGTCGTTCACACCGTTGGCCGCACCCAGCGCCCAGGCGGCTTCGTATTCCAGACCGCCGTTGGCACCCCAGTACTGCGGCTTGTTGGCCACGGTGAAATGGCCCTCGTCCATCTTGCTGATGCGGCCGCAGGCAATGGTGCAGCCAAAGCAGGCCTGGTTGGTCACCAGGTGCTTCTTGCCGTCGCTTTCGCGCGGTGTCACCATGGCTTCGGCCGAAATGTCTTTGGCGCCTTCGAACTGCACGTCGCGGTGGTTGCGGGTGGGCAGCGCACCGATTTCGTTGATCACGTTCATGAGCACCTGCGTGCCGTAAGCCGGCAGGCCCTGGCCCGTGACCGCGTTTTCGGCCAGGATCTTCTTTTTCTCGAAGGTGGTCTTCATGAAGGCCTTCGGGTCGCGGATGTTGCCCACGCCCTTGGTGCCGCGCACGGCAATGGCCTTGAGGTTTTTGCTGCCCATGACGGCACCCACACCCGAGCGGCCAGCCGCGCGGTGCAGGTCGTTCACCACCGCCGCATACAGCACGCCGTTTTCACCGGCCTTGCCAATGCTGGACACCCGCACCAGCGGATCTTGCAGGCTGGACTTGAGGATTTCTTCGGTCTTCCAGACACTCTGTCCCCAGAGGTGGCTGGCGTCGCGCAGCTCCACCTCGTCGTCGTTGATGTACAGGTACACCGGCTTTTCCGAGCGACCTTCAAAAATGACCATGTCCCAGCCGGCCATCTTGAACTCGGCACCCCAGTAGCCGCCCGAGTTGGAACAGGCGATGGCGCCGGTCAGTGGGCCCTTGGTGATCACCGTGTAACGGCCCCCGGTGGAGGCCATGGTGCCGGTCAGCGGGCCGGTGGCCCAGATGATCTTGTTCTCGGGCGACAGCGGATCCACTTTGGGATCGACTTCGTTGATCAGGTATTTGCTACCCAGGCCGCGCGAACCGATGTAGGCACGCGCCCACTCCATGTTCAGCGGTTCGGATTTCACGGTGCCCTCGGTCAGATTGACGCGGAGGATTTTTCCAGCCCATGACATATTGAGTCTCCTGTGAGTGTGGGTTCAAGCGGCAGGCTTAAGCTGCCGAAGGCTGGTTGCCCAGCTTGTCGGCCCACTGTTTCATCTTGTCCATGCCGGTCCAGTTGGCATCGATGAAGGTGATGGCGGCAGTGGGGCACGCCTCGACGCAAGCCGGGTCGCCGCCGCACAGGTCGCACTTCTGCACCTTGCCGGTTTCCTGCACGTAGTTGATGGTGCCAAACGGGCAGGCGATGGTGCAGACCTTGCAGCCCACGCAGGTGGTTTCGTTGACCACCTTGGCGCCGGTGACCTTGTCCACCGTGATGGCCTCCACCGGGCATGCATGCAGGCACCAGGCTTCGTCACATTGCGTACAGGTGTAGGGCACTTTTTTGCCGGTATGGTGAAAGTCAAACACCTTGATGCGCGATTTCGACGTGGCGTAGGTGCCGTAGTTCTCGAAAGAACAGGCCATTTCGCACTGCAAGCATCCGGTGCATTTGTCCGGGTTGATGTGCAGGACTTTCTGCATGTGAGGTCTCCTGGTGGGTAGCGGCGCTGCTGGTGCAGCGCCTTGCCTATGAAAGGAATTGCCTAAGCATTGTTGAAGGCTTAGGCCACTTTGAATTCAGGGTTATCCCTAGTCAACGAAGGCGGTTCTCATGAAATTCTCAAAATGAAACAAACCCGAGTTGGCATACTTGATGCTGCTTTGAATGGTGTCGCAGACGACCGAACAACAAAGAGAGACACGGCATGAACACAAGTCCGCTACAGCCCGGCACAGCAACCGCCACCGACCGCCTGGCGCTGATCGAAAGCGCACGCCGTGCGGTTTTGAATGAAGGCGGCTTGCACGCGGCGCCCTGGGTGGAACCCTGGATCGACCGCTCCTGGCGGCGCTGCCTGGCACACGGTTTTCGCCCCCAGCAGGCCCTGGCTTTTCAGGCGGTGTCGGCGCCCGCCACACACCGTGCCATCGAAGCCAGCCGTCCGCTGCTGCAAGCGGCGGCGCCAGTCATCCAGTCGCTCGCGAGGGCCATGGCAGACACCCGCTATTTCGCCATCTTGACGGACGCACACGGCGTGGTCATTGACGTGAACGGCCCGGTGGACCGCCACAACCCCCAGGCCAGCCTGATCGCCCGCATCGGTGTCGACCTGTCTGAACAGGCGGTGGGAACCACCGCCATTGGCGCCACCCTGGCCGAACTGCAGCCCGTGTGGTTGCACCGCGGAGAGCACTTCTTTGACGACACCGGCATCTACAGCTGCGCAGGTGCACCGCTGTTTGGACCCGACGGCCGCTGCGTCGGCATGCTCGATCTCACGGGCATCCACGTGACCGAACGACCGGCCCTGAAGCACCTGGTGGCGCAGTCGGCAAGAAACATTGAAAATGCCCTCACGCTGGCGCAGCCCCACCAGCTGCTGCTGCGCATCCACTGGCCCGGCTGCTCACCCGACGAAGACAGCGCGGGCCTGGTCTGCGTGGACGCCGACGGTTTTGTGAGCGGCACCAACCGCGCTGCCGCCGACATGCTGACGCTGACACCCGGTGTGCCATGGCCCCATTGCAGCGACGTGTTTGCCGTGCCGTTTGAGACCCTGTTTGATGACGCCCGCAACGCACGCGCCGCCCGCGAACTGCCCTTGTGGTCCGGCCTGCGGCTGGCGGTCTCGGCCCGGTTGAACACCGACCGGGGCAGAGCCACGCCCCAGCGCCCCGCAGCGCGCGCCGCGGTACCGCTCAAAGACGTGGAAACCGCGCTGATACGAAAAGCCGTGGAAGATGCGCGTGGCAACGTGATGGAAGCGGCCCGCGTGCTGGGCATCAGCCGGGCCACCGTGTACCGCAAGCTGGGTAGCAAGCGCCCCGGCGGACCCGCCTGATCTGACAGGGTTGCCCCTCAGGCCGTGGTGAGCGTGAGCTTGTTCTGCCGAAAAATGGCCAGCATTTCACCAGACGCGTGCAGACGGCGGAAAGCCTCTTCCACCAGCAGCCGAAGCTGGCGGTTGCGCGACTTGATCGCAACACCCACCGGCCAGCCACGGTCAACCAGATTGCCCAGCTTGATTTCCTCGATACCCAGGTGGGCAGGTGCAGCAGCAAGGCGGGCCAGCACATACTCGGCCTGGGCACGGGTCACGTAGGCGGCGGCCACCGTGCCATCCACCACCGCCTGCGCCGCCAGCAAACCGGTGTCGAACAAACGAACCTGATCTTTCAATATGCCGGCCCCGTAGCCCAACATCGCAGAGGTCAGGCCCATGCCGCTCTCCCCTGCCAGAGGCAGGCCTTTGAGGTCGTCCGGTGTCTCCACGCGTTGCACGCGCCGACGGTCGACCAGCAAAACGGGCACCTCTTTCTGGTAGGTGCCGAAAATGAAGGCCAGGCGATCGGCCATCATCAGGTGCATGTCCACAGGAACGCGCATCAGCAGGTCTGCGGGACCGTGGCCCAGGTAATGCCCTCGGGTCACCATGTTGCGCAGGTCGCCATGCATGTCTTCAGCCGCCTGGAAAGGCAGCAGGGAGAGGCCCAGACCCATCTCACGCGTCAAAGCGCGGGCAATGTCGATGTCGAGCCCTTGCATGTTGGCGGGCGGGCCGTATGAATAGGGTTCGTTGTCTTTGTAGACGGCCACGATGAGGGAGCCGCGCTGTTTGATGACATCGAACTCAGAAGGCTCACCATCGTCAGGCCGCTGGGCCAATGACAAGGGCGCCACGGTGGAGCACAGGGCCGCGGCGAGCACCTGACGGCGGCTCGGGTAGGCCGGGGCGCCGCTGGGCCATGGGGTGGCGGGGATGTCATGCTGGTTCAATCTGGTCTCCTGTGCCGGTTGGGCAAATCGTCGCCGTGTGGGTGGCGCTCTGGTCTGCCCGGGCGGCCTCCGCCGCCCTCAGGCAAAGCCTCAGAGGGCATCAGGGCTCACGGCGCGTTTCGAGGTAGGCCTTGATGGTCCAGATGGCTTCCTGCGACAAGGTGCTTTCAAAGGGTGGCATGTAGACGCGTCCATCCCGCACACGCCCGCGGCGCACAGTGGCCACATAGAACTCGTCCATTTCTTTGAAACACGCCTTCTTCTTGGCTTCATCTGCCATGCCCGTGCACTCTTGGTCAAACTTGCGCAAATCGGGAGAAATGCCCCCTGAGATGGCTTCGAGCCCGTGGCAACGCGCGCAATTCTGGTTGTAGGCCGAGGAACCGATGCGCAAGGCTTCCTTGTACTCCGGTGCGCCCGTGGTGTAAGGGTTGCTGTCCAGCCATTTTTCGCCCAGTTTGGGCAGCGAGCTGGTGTCGACTGCTTGGGGGGTGACATCCCCATGGGCATGGACCACCGCGGCGAGACCTGCGCACACGGCCAAGCCAACGGCCCAGCGGCCCAGAAGTGGGATACGGAAATGGGTGGGGTATTTCATGGGTTTGTCTCCGAAGTCTGAAAGCTGAAAAACGGGTACGCAACCATCCTCAGCAATATGCAGGCCAGGCACGCTTTGGGCCGAAGCAACGCCCTGTCAGCGCCCCGAGAAGCCTTCAGTTGCGCGCCGGGCAAGAGCCATCGCGCAACACCAGTGTTGCAATTTGAAGCAGAAAGATCCCCCCTGGTACAGACGCAGCCTGCCACAGGCCAACCCATGGGGTGAGCGCGCCTGTGGCGAGCAATTTGCTATGTCTGGAACACTCCAGCGTCACGGACTGGAGCAACCAAGGGAAAGCCTGTGTTGATCCCTGACACAGATGCGAGGACAATGAAATGCAAGAAATCAACAAAGTCGATCCGTCTTCGACGGGCCCATCGCATGAGATGGTGCCTTGGGGAATGGATCCCTGGGACACCTTGACCCCGGTAGCAGGAGACGACATGAACGGCGGGATGCAGATGCACGGCATGGGCCGCCCGAAGGGTGGCCATATGTCGAATGACTTAAAAGGCACGGATGCAGGCTTGATCTCTCAGTCGCACCGACGCTCGCTTGCGCACGGCCTGTCGGCACAGGACGAACCCGATTTTTCCAGCCCCGGACGCGGACTCCTGGCCGACGTGCTGGAGGAGAACAAGTTTCTTTTCCAGCATGCGGCGCCCGTCATGGAGACCCTGTACGACCAGATCGTCAACACCCACAGCATGGTGCTGCTGACGTCGGCACGGGGCATGGTGCTGCACTCGCTGGGCGACACCGACTTCCTGGAAAAAGCCTCCCAGGTGGCGCTGACCCCGGGCATGGATTGGTCCGAAAAAAACAAAGGGACGAACGCCATTGGCACAGCGCTGACCGAGCAAGAAGCGCTCACGGTGCACGGCAGCCAGCACTACCTGAACGCCAACAAATTCCTCACCTGTTCAGCAGCCCCCATCTTTGATCCCTATGGCCAGGTCATTGGCGCGCTGGACGTGACCGGAGACCACCGCAGCGTGCACCAGCACACGCTGGCGCTGGTGCGCATGTCGGCGCAGATGATCGAAAACCACATGTTTGCCGACATCTTCCCCAAAGCCATCCGCATCCACTTTCACACGCGATCGGAATTTCTGGGCACGCTGGTGGAAGGCATCGCGGTGTTCTCACCCGAGGGGCGGTTTCTGTCGGCCAACCGCAGCGCGCAGTTCCAGATGGGGCTGCCTTACAGCGCGCTCAAGGCACACACGTTTTCGTCGCTGTTCGGCATGTCGGTGTCGGCGCTCTTCGAACGCTTCAGCGGCGCGCTGCCCAACCCGAAACAACTCTGTTTGCACAACGGCGTGTCGGTGTGGTGCCGCATGAAAGCCAAGGCGGCCAACGCATGGTCAGGCTCGGTGACCAGCGCTCCCGCACAAGGCACGTCCAGCCCCGCAGACATGCGTTCTGGCGATGCACCCGGCACAGCTGTGCCGGTACCCGCGCCCCTGAAGCAAACAGGTAAAAAAATGCAGTTTTCCTCCCTGCACTACCTCGACACGGGTGACCGGCAGGTGTCGTCGGTGATCCACAAGTTGCGCATGGTCTCGGGGCGGGACATTCCCATCATGATTCTGGGTGAAACCGGCACCGGAAAGGACCTGCTGGCGCAAGCCATTCATGGCGATTCCACCCGGTCTGCGCAGCCTTTTGTGTCGGTCAATTGCGCCTCCATTCCAGACACACTGATCGAGTCGGAGCTGTTTGGCTACGAAGAAGGTGCCTTCACCGGTGCGCGCAAAAAAGGCTCCATCGGCAAGATCTTGCAGGCCCATGGCGGCACGCTGTTTCTGGACGAAATCGGTGACATGCCCAAGCACCTGCAGGCGCGGCTGCTGCGGGTGCTGCAAGAACGCAAGGTCAGCCCGCTGGGCGCGGGCAAAGAGGTGGATGTGGACGTGGCGGTGGTCAGCGCCACCCACAAAAATCTCAAAGACATGATCGCCCGGGGCGAGTTTCGGGAAGACCTCTACTACCGCCTCAATGGGCTGGTGGTGCGGCTGCCGGCGCTGCGCGAGCGGTCCGACTTCGACCTGGTGGTGCAAAAGATCCTCAAGTCGCTGTGTGAAAACGGTGAGCATGTGGGCATCTCGCCCGAGGTCATGGGCGTGTTCAAACGCTACCACTGGCCCGGCAATTTCCGGCAACTCCACAACCTGTTGCGCACAGCAGTGGTGATGGTGGGCTGCCAGGGCGAGATTGCTTTCGACCACCTGCCCGACGACTTTTTGGAAGAGCTGGAGCAAGGGCCGGCCGAAACCCGACTGACCCCGCCCATGCACATGTTTGCCTCTGAGGCGCTGCAGGCCAGCCCTTCAGACACCACGGCCATGCCCGAGCCAGAAGGCCACCGGCTGCAAGACGTGGCGCTGGGCGCCATGGCGCAAATGCTGCGGCTGCACAAGGGCAATGTGTCGGCCGCCGCCAAGGCGCTGGGCGTGTCTCGCAACACCATCTACCGCAAGAAAGACCAGCTACCGCCCGATGTGCTGGGCTAGCCACCGGGTGTACCCGCAGGGCTGAACTCACTGCCCCTGAATGGGCTGCATTTGCCCCGGAAGCGGCAGGGCGCTGGGAGCGCCCTGCTCCATCCACACAGGCTCCAGCTCGCGCCAGGCGCGCTGCACATTGAAGGCATGGCGCTCGGCGTAGCCCACCCACGAGCGGTAAGCAGGCAAGTCAACCACACCCACCTCCTGCGGCTGGCGGCCTTCGTCCATGGCGCGCAAAACACCCTGGCGCAAAGCCAGCAAATAGGCCCGCGTGCCCAGCAGCGCTGAAGGCACCTGCCCCGGCTCTGCACCAACCGACACCACCGTAGCCACCACTTGGGTTGGGCCCAGCGCTTGCAGACGGTTCAGCGCGTCCAGCCAGCCGTCCAGCCGGCCCTGCGCCAGCTCCGGAATGCGCTCGCCGTATACCAAGCCGCCCGCCCACAACAGGCGGTGTTCGGCGTTCCACAGCACCAGATCCCCCTCGGTGTGCCCCCGCTCAACCGGCATCACCTCCAGCACCATGGGACCCAACGTGAGCCGCTGACCCTCTTGCAAGGTGTGGGTGGGCAAAACGATGCGGGTACCCGCCATGGCTTCAGCCCCGACACGCGCCGTCAAACTGGCCAGGCAACCCGGGCAGCGCTGCTGCATCGCCGCGCGGGTGGCTTCGCTGGCCCAAACCGTCAGTTGTCCAGCGGCCCCCCTATCGGCAAACGCTGAGTTGGCGAGCACGTTTTCAGCGTGGGCGTGGGTGTTGACGATCCACCGCACCTCGGCACCGAAACGGCACGCCAACGAGCTGCGCACCCGCTCGCCATGGCGGTGGCTCGGCCCCGGGTCGATCACCAGTGCGTCTGCGCCCGCCACCAGCGCGGTGGTGGGCGCGACATGCCCACCATTCAGGGCCGACACCTCTCCTGGGTCCGATGGGTGCCAGACCCACACACCGGGGGCCAGGGCTTGCCAAGGCACCGCCGGGGAAGCCTCGCAGCCGTCGGTAGGCGTGCGGGCGTGTGCCGTGGGCCACAGGGCAGCCGCAGCCCACAGGCCCAAGGCCCACAGCCTGCTGGCCCCCCAGCGCGAGCGCCTGAACCCCATCACACGCTGCTCCGGACCCGGGCGCGCAAAGCGCTCAGCATGTCGGGCTCATGCCCCAGGTGCCCGCTACACGGCCCCGTCAAGGTCGCTGACCCGGGCGCTGTGTGTTGCCCCAAGCTGACCCAGCGGCGGCTGTTGGCGGGCGGGCAGATGGCGTCAAACCGCCCGTGCACCCAGTCCACCGCAACGCCCTGCTGGGCCAGGCTCAGCACCGCCCGGTCCAGCCCGCCTGGCCGTACAAAGCCCCGATGCAACAAGTAATGCGACTGGATGCGGAATTTGTTCAAAGCCCGCCGGTCAGCCTGGTTCATGCGCAGACGCTTCACCTGGGCCTGGGCCCGCCGCTGCTGGCGCTGCAGGGCGCCCCAGCCGCGCCTGATGGCGGCAGCCAGCACAGGCTGTTGCAGGCCCGGCGCCTGCATGGCGTGGCGCAAGCTGCGCCGCATGCCCCGGCCCGCCGCCTCGGTTTCCAGCAGGTTCCAGCGCCGCAACACGCGCAACGATGCAACACTGGGTGTACCAGATTGAAGCAATTGCTTCAGCCGCGCCAGCAAAGGCGGCAAAGCGTGGCCCGCCGCGGTGGGCCAGTGGGGCTCCGCGCCCAAGCTGCGCGTCACGCCGGGGCTGGGCTGCAACAAGCCCCCCACTTCGCAGCGCCGCAACGCAAAGGCACCGCGCAGCACCAGCCGCTCCACCCGCTCGGGATGCGCCTGCGCATAAGCCAGGGCCACCACCGTGCCCCACGAACCGGCCAGCACAGCCCAGCGCTCCACCCCCAAATGCACCCGCAACGCCTCCAGGTCGGCCACCAGGGCGTGGGTGGTGTTGGCGGTGGTTTTACCCTGTGGGCGGCTGGCACCGCAGCCGCGCTGGTCGGGCGCAATGGCCCACTGGCGCGCCAGGTCCAGCGGCGCCAGCATGCCGGGCTGGCAACTGCTGCCCGGGCCGCCATGCAGCATCAACCAGGGCTCACCGGCGGGGTTGCCCACCGCACGCCATGCCATGTGGTGCCCCCGACCCACCGACAGGTAGTGCGGCGCTGGCCAGGCACTGCCGCGAACGGCCTGCTTCGCAGGCTCAGGGTTGACCCTAGGTTGGACTTTCATGGCATTTATATTGCTTAATAACCTCGCGGCTTGATGTGCAGTGGTGCTGACAAGTTTGCAGACATGTTTCATGCCAACCCACTTTTGGAGACCTGACTATGCAATGGACCACCCCCGCTTTCACCGACCTTCGCTTCGGTTTCGAGATCACGATGTACATCGCCAACCGCTGATCCAGCACCGATCTGCAACCAGGCGCACGGGTGAACAACGCGTGCGCTTTTTTCTTCCTCTTTTTTTCCCTTTGTGACAGGTCAGTCTATGCGCATCCGGGTCCTGGGCTCTTCGGCCGGCGGTGGTTTTCCCCAGTGGAACTGCAACTGCCCCAACTGCGACGGCCTGCGCCGCGGCACCCTCAAGGTCAGCGCCCGCACGCAATCGTCCATCGCGGTGAGCGTGAACGAGGCCGACTGGCTGCTGGTGAATGCGTCTCCCGACGTGTTGACCCAGATCCGAGCCACACCCGCTTTGCAGCCCGCCCGCGCCATCCGCGACAGTGGCATCGCCGCCGTGTTGCTCATGGATGCACAAATCGACCATGTCACCGGATTGCTGATGCTGCGCGAGCGGCAAACGCCCTTGCCCTTGCTGGCCACGCCCGAAGTGTTTTCGGACATTTCCGCCGGCTTTCCCATCACCAAAATCCTGTCGCATTACTGCGGTGTCAACACCCACGATCTGCCGATTGACGGCAGCACGGTCGACGTGCCGGGCATGCCCGGCCTGCAGGTGCAGACCGTGGCGCTCTCGTCCAAGCCGCCTCCGTACTCTCCGTTTCGAGGCAACCCCCGCCCGGGTGACAACATTGGCCTTTTGCTGCGCAACCCCGCCACGGGGCAGCGCGCGTTTTACGCGCCGGGTCTGGCCGAAGTCACACCCGCGCTCATCGAGCTGATGTCTGTGTGCAGTGCGGTACTGGTGGACGGCACCTTCTGGACCAACGATGAAATGCAGCGCCTGGGCCTGTCGACCAAGGCCGCGCTCGACATGGGCCACCTGCCGCAAAGCGGCCATGGGGGCATGATCGAACAGCTGGACCGGCTGCCCGCTGGCGTGCGCAAAATCCTCATCCACATCAACAACACCAACCCCATGCTGGTGGAAGATTCCGACGAGCGTGCCGAGCTCACGGCTCACGGCATCGAGGTCGCCCACGATGGCATGGACATCACGTTCTGAAGAGCCCGGCCATGGAAATCGCACAAGCCATCCGCCCCGACAACCACCTGCCCGCCTGGAGCCCCGCTGAGTTTGAAGCACAGCTGCGCGACAAAGGCCGCAGCTACCACATCCACCACCCGTTCAATGTGCGCATGAACGCCGGCGGCTGCACGCCCGACGAACTGCGCTGCTGGGTGGCCAACCGGTTTTATTACCAAATCTGCATTCCTCGCAAGGATGCCGCCATTTTGGCCAACATGCCCGACCGCGCGCACCGCCGCCTGTGGGCCGAGCGCATTCTGGACCACGACGGATACGGCGACTTTGAGGGCTCGGCCGCTGGCGGCATTGAAGCCTGGACGCGCCTGGGTGAGGCCGTGGGCATTTCGCGTGAAGAACTCTGGTCTTTGCAACACGTGGTGCCCGCGGTGCGCTTTGCTTGCGACGCCTATGTGAATTTCGCGGCCAAAGCGCCCTGGCAGGAAGCGGTCTGCTCGTCCCTCACCGAAATGTTCGCGCCGCAGATTCACAAAGACCGCCTGGCCACCTGGCCCACCCACTACGCCTGGATCGAGCCCAGCGGACTGGGTTATTTTCGAAGCCGCATACCACTGGCCAGCCGCGACGTGGAACACGGCCTGCAGGTCACGCTCGCCCACTTCACCACCCGCGCTGCGCAGCACCGCGCGCTCGACATCTTGCAGTTCAAGCTGGACATTTTGTGGACCATGCTCGATGCCATTGAAAAGGCCAGCCAGCAATGAGCACGCTGCCCGAACGCCCCAAGCTGTCGCGCCGCTTCCGGCTGCAGTTTGAGGAAACACAAAACCGCTGGGTGCTGCTGTACCCCGAAGGCATGGTGCAGCTCAACCCGAGCGCTGCTGAGATATTGATGCGCTGCGACGGCGAGCGAACGATTGGCGCCATCGTGCACGAACTTGAAGCCGCGTTCAACGCCCAAGGCATCGCGCCCGAGGTGAGCTCGCTCCTCGAAGAAGGACAGCGCCGTGGCTGGATTGACTGACCCCGCGATCGGGCAGCCCCTGTGGCTGCTGGCCGAGCTCACCTACCAGTGCCCGCTGCACTGCGTGTTTTGCTACAACCCCACGCAGCACGCCCGCGTCAAGAGCGAACTGAGCACCGAGCAGTGGGTGGACGTGATGCAGCAGGCCCGCAAGCTGGGCGCGGCGCAGCTCGGGTTTTCGGGTGGTGAACCGCTGCTGCGCGACGACCTGGAAGAACTGGTGCAAGAAGCCCACCGCCTGGGGTATTACACCAACCTCATCACCTCCGGCGTGGGCCTCACGCCCACCCGTGCGCAAAAGCTCAAAGACGCCGGACTCGACCATGTGCAGCTCTCGTTCCAGGACTCCACCAAAGAGCTGAACGACTTCTTGAGCCACACCAAAACCTTTGAGCTCAAGCAGCGCGTGGCCAAGCTGATCAAGACGCACGACTGGCCGATGGTGATGAACTGTGTGCTGCACCGGCACAACCTGCCGCACGTGGGCAAGATCATCGAGATGGCGGTGGCGCTGGAAGCTGAATACCTGGAACTCGCCAACACGCAGTATTACGGCTGGGCCTGGGTCAACCGGGACCACCTCATGCCCACTCGCGAGGCGCTGCAAGAAGCCGAAGCCGTGGTGAACCGCTTTCGCGCCGAGCAGGAAGGCCAGACCGGACCCAAAACCCGCGTGCTGTTTGTCGTGCCCGACTACTTTGAAGAGCGGCCCAAAGCCTGCATGAACGGCTGGGGCTCGGTGTTCCTGTCCATCGCACCCGACGGTCTGGCCATGCCCTGCCACAACGCGCGCGACCTGCCCGGCCTGCAACTGCCCAATGTGAAAGACACGCCCATCGCGGAGATCTGGCAACGCAGCAACGCGTTCAACGCCTTCCGTGGCGACAGCTGGATGAAGGCGCCCTGCCGCACCTGCGATGAGCGCCACAAAGACTTTGGCGGCTGCCGCTGCCAGGCCTTTTTGATCACCGGCGACGCCACCGAGGCCGACCCGGTGTGCAGCAAGTCACCGCACCACGAAAAGGTGGTGCAGCTGGTGATGCAGGCACCCACGCGACGCAGCATCCCTATCGTGTTCCGCAGCGACGACGAATCGCGCCTGCTGCATCCCTCGAACTGAACATGCCCGCAACCACGCCCGCCAGCGCCCAACACCACCGCATGCTTGGCGCCGCGCTGGCCAGCCGCATTCCTGGCGCAAGCCTGCGCCCGATGGCGCTGGAGCGCATGGCGTACGGCCTGTTCCTGCTCTGGCTGGCTTACATGGGCCTGCTCGTGTTTGGCGCCTGGCTGCTGTGGCAAGCGGGCGCCTGGCACCGCCTGGTGCAAGCCGACCCCACGGGGCTCACGGTGGCCATCGTGCTGCTCTTTGCGGGCTGCTCGGCCTGGGCTGGACGGCGCGCCTGGGTGCTGGGCCAGCAGCGCCTGCTGCTGGACGCACAACTCGCAGCATCTTCTACTGCGCTACCCACCGGCTGGAGCGCTGAGTACCACCAGGGCTGCACCCGGCCCGGCGCCGACCACACCATCTGGCTGCAGGTGCTGGGGGAGCGCGCCCACGGCCCACACGAAATGGCCTGGTGGCTCAACGGCATCCAGCTCAAGCTCGGGCTGCTGGGCAAGGTGATTGGCTTCTCCATCCTCGCTTTGCAACTTGGGCAAATGGACAGCTTCGACGCCAGCCAGTCGTCGCAATTGCTGAAGAACCTCACAGGCGGTCTGGGCATCGCGCTGCTCACCACCGTGACCGGCCTCACCGGCAACATCTTGCTCGGCCTGCAACTCATGCGGCTCGACCGCTTTGCCGATGCCCTCGTGGCCGACACGCTGTCCAACAGCCCCGCGCCCACGACCCACCCACCGCAGGAGTCCCCCGATGGCGATCGGTCGCTCGGCTCGTGACACCGAGACCGATCCGTTCTACGACATGTTGTTCAACATGTTGATCGCCTTCGTCTTCTGTTTTGTCATCGCCCTGCTCGCGTTCAACCCCAAAGCCCGCAAGGCTGGCGATGTGCCGGCCAAGGCCGAATTCATCGTCACCATCTCCTGGCCCGACAACAACCCCAACGATGTGGACGCCTGGGTGCTGGAGCCCGGCGGCAAAACCTTGTGGTTCCGCCAGCGCGACGCAGGCATGCTGCATCTGGACCGCGACGACCGCGGCGCCAAGAACAGCAGTGTCGTTGTCGACGGTCGCCTCATCGAGAGCACCGTGCGCCAGGAAATCGTCACACTGCGCGGTTTGGTTCCGGGCGAGTATGTGGTCAACGCCCACTACTACGAAAGCAACGACAAAAGTCCCGTGGACGTCACCGCCACCATCATCAAGGTCAACCCCCAGGCGGAAATCGTCTTCACCGGCACACAGCGCCTTCCCTCACCGGGAGACGAGCGCACCATGGTTCGTTTCTCCATTGACGACGCAGGCCGCGTGACCGACCTCAACACCCGGCCGCTCGAGATCGTCCAGCGCGCAGGCCTTTGACCCTGAAAAGCCCACCCCATGATTCCTGCTGTTTCTTCCGAGCTGCTGTGGCTGGGGCTGGTGTACGCCCTGCTGGCTTTTTTGCTGCTGGTGCTGTGTCTGTCGACCCGCTGGCACTGGGGCGTCAAGCTGGCCATGGTGGTCATGGTGAGCGGTTTTTACCCCTTGGGGCAGCAGACCCTGAAGGGTCTCTCGGGATGGCCATCCGAAGACCAACTCCCCGAGCGATTTCTGCTGCTCTCCGCTGTTTTTGATGAACCCAGCCCGGCGCGCGGCCATGCAGGTGCCATCCATATCTGGGTGCACCCCATGAAGGACAACCGGCCGGTGGAGATGCCCCGGGCTTTCCGCTTGCCCTACCAGAAAGACCTGCAAGGCATCTTGAACGATGGCCTGAAGAAAGCACGGGACGGCAACAGCCAGATGGGCTCCGTGGAGCCCGTGCGCGGTGCCCGCGGTTTGCCCTGGCTGCGCCCCGCAGGTAACGACCAGCTGCAGATCAAGCTCAGCGACCTGCCGCGTGCGCAGTTGCCCGAAAAATGAAGGCAGCCCTTGCGCCGCCTGGCGTCTTCCCCCTGCCTCATTTTCAGCCTGAAGGGGGTCGCGTCTGCGGCCTCGCGCCAGTCTGGTTGGCGCTGGCCTTGCTTTCGGGGTGCGCCGACCCTGACAGGGGCAACGAATGGTTTCCGTTGCGTGAAGGCGATGAGCAGACTCTGGCGGTCACCTACGCGATGGACGAGCCGCGCGAGGCCGAGCAATGGACGCTGCGCGTGCAGGCGCACGCCACCTTCCAGGAACAACCGGTGGCCGTGCGCCGCCACTCGGCTGGCATCAGCTACTTTCTGTTGGCAGACACCAAGGGGATCCGTCGGGTGGCGACGCAGTCGGACCTCGACAACGACCCCACCGCAGACGCCGAGCCGGTTTGGGTGCTTAAGGCACCGTACCAGGTGGGCACCGAATGGACCACCCCCACCGTGCCCTACCTGCTCCAGCGCAAAAACGAGCACCCCCGCGACCTCAAATACACCCACAAGGCACAGATGATCTGGCGCATCGAGGCGGTGGACGATGTGGTGAAGCTTGCCGACGGCAGCACACTCAGCCCCTGCCTTCGCGTGAGGGGCGAGGCCCGCCTGAACCTCTACACCGACCCGGTGAACGGCTTCACCGACGTGCCACTGATCAGCCGCGAGTGGTATTGCAAAGGCCTGGGCCTGGTGAAACTGGAACGCGAAGAAAAAGTGCCCAGCGGCTTTTTGGTCGGCGGGCTGCTCCGCGCTGAATGGGCCAGGTAGTGCGGCCCAGCGAACGCGGCGGGCCATGACACGTCAGCGCCCCGTTGACTGAGCCCCCGCGGTCGAGGCCAACGCCGCCACCGCCGCCGGGTAATCTTGTGCAGCGGCGAGACGCAACCACGTGACACTTTGCGCCAGATCGCGTTCGCGGCCACGGCCGGTTCGGTGCATCACGGCGAGGGCATATTGCGCCTCTGCGTTGCCCGCCCTTGCAGCCTGCTCGAAGCGCCTGGCCGCTTCGGGCAAGCTGCGGTCGACTCCCCGACCGGCCTCGTACATCCAGGCCAAACGGGTCTGGGCGCGGCTATCGCCTCCCTCAGCAAGTTGGCGGTACAGCCCGGCAGCCTCTGCGTGCTGCCCGCTGGCGCTCAGCCATTCGGCACGCTGGTAGGGGCTCAGCTTCTCCGGGGGTTGGCCCAGCGTGGCCAGCGTGCTCAAGGCATCCTTGTCGCCGCCCTGGGCTGCGAGCGTGAGGTAAACACGGGCTTTTTCGACATCGCGCGGGAGCTGCACCCCTGCGCTGTACAGCATGCCCAGCCGGTATTGGGCCTTGAAATTGCCCGCTTGAGCGGCGCTGGTGTACAGCGCCTCGGCCTTGCGCATGTTGCGCGGCTCGCCCAGACCATCTTCGGCCAGGATGGCCAGGTTGAACAGCGCATCGCCGTTGCCTACCTCGGCCAAGGTTTCCCACACCTCGCGAGCAAAGGCGTAGTTGGCCATTTTGAACTCGGCATACGCTTTGTAGTTGCCCATGGCCGGGTTGCGCAACCAGTCGGCGCGGTCGCTGTCCTGCGCAATAGCGCCCGTTGTGGCGCTCGCCAGCAAGACCGCCAAGACCCAAGCCGGGAGCGTTGTGAACCGTGCAGGGAGCATGAGGGGTACCGGTGAGATGGGGCGTGCTGCCGGATCACTCGATCCGAAGCTCCTGCACCCAGCGCGCCCCGGGGGTGAAATCGTCGCGATCCATGGCGCCGAAAGGCGGCTGGTTGGGATTTTCCGGCGGCGCACCGATGCGGTTGAGATCCACCGCCTGCGGCGTACCGACCAGGCCCGCCGGTGTCAGGCTGAACCTGAAGATCATGCCGTTCCAGAGCTTGGCGCCAAAGTCAGCGGGTTGCTTGTAAAAGAACAGCAGGCTGTGCTCCAGCCAGGCGAAGTTGGCGGCGCTCACGGTTCCCGGCTGCGGGTAGGGGTAAGGCACGAAACAGCTGATTTCCTGCGCGGCGGGCAGGCATTTGAATTCGCGCATGGAGAGAAAGTGATCCCGCATCACCGTGTGGTCCATCTGCACACGAAACGCCGATTGCCCACCATCAAGCGCTGTGAAAACGACCTTGCCAATCGGGGTTCGATTTCCGTCACGCGTCACGGCCACGAGGGATTTTTCGCCCTCGGGCAGCACCGGCTGTGCCGCGGCAGTGCTCAGCGAGAGCGCAGCGGCCAGCGCGATCAGTGTTGGGCCGTCATGACCCATTGGGCCAGGGTCTTGATGTCGGCAGGGCTCATGCTTGGGTGAGCCGGCATCGGAATGCGGCCCCATTTACCCTTGCTGCCGTTCTGGATGGATTGGGCCAGCGAGGCCGCAGCGTCCTTGTCACCCTTGTACTTTTCAGCGATGGCGCTGAAGGACGGGCCCACAATTTTTTCCTTGGCCGAGTGGCAGGACATACAGCCATTGTTCTTGGACAGTTCCACGGTTGCCGCTTCGTCCACCGCATGCGCGGCGCCCGCAGCGAGAAGCAAGCCGGCGGTGAAGATAGAGAAAGTACGCATATCAAAAACACCAAAGAAAGAATGAAAAAGGATGGGGGTCCTGTCGCTGCAAAAAATGCGAAGAGACCCCAAACCAGCCCGCACCAAGGATCCAGCCTGGCCGGTCCGAGGTGGGGCCCCCACTCAAGGGGATGCCGCTGAGCGGCACAGACTGCCAATCACTTCAGCAGTTTGAAGGTCCAGACGGAACCGCCCTGCTCGAGGAAGTTGACCTTCTTGGCCACCTCGCCACCCCACAGCGGCACGGCGCCACCCCAGCCAGAAACCACGCTGATGTATTGCTCGCCGTCCTGCATCCAGGTCACCGGCGGTGCCACGATGCCGGAACCGGTCTGGAATTGCCAGACGATCTTGCCGGTCTTGGCATCTGCTGCCTTCAGGTACCCCTCGGGTGTGCCCCACAACACCAGATCACCCGCCGTCAACACGCCACCCCAGAGCGGCGCCTCGTTCTTCACTTCCCATTCGACCTTGCCGGACTTGGGGTTGATCGCACGGAGTGAGCCGATGTAGTCGTCGTACAGCGGTTTGATGGTGAAACCAGCGCCCAGGTAGGCGGCACCCTTCTTGTAGGTGACCGGCTCGTTCCAGATCTCCATGCCCCACTCGTTGGTCGGCACGTAGAACAGACCCGTCTTGGGGCTGTAAGCCATGGGCATCTGGTTTTTGCCACCCAGGAACGCGGGGGCTGCAAACACCGACGCACCCTTTTTGCCATCACCACCCGTGCCTGCCGGGTCACCTGGCCGGTTTTCTGGCACAAAGTTTGGACGCCCCGTCTTGAGGTCAATGCCGGTTGCCCAGGTGGTTTTGGTCACAAACGGGAAGGCGTTGACCAGCTTGCCGGTGGCGGCATCGTTCACATAGAAGTAGCCGTTGCGGTCAGCCTTGGCGCCCACGCGCTTGCCATCCATGTCAAAGGTGATGAACTCGTTGGTGCCGTCAAAATCCCACCCGTCGTTGGGCGTACCTTGGTAGTGCCACACGATCTTGCCCGTCTTGGGGTCGATCGCCACGGTCGACGCAGAGTAGAGGTTGTCACCCTTGCGCAGGTGGCTGTTCCAAGGACCGGGGTTGCCGGTGCCGAAATAGGCCAGACCGGTCTTGGGATCGTAGCTGCCACCCATCCAGGTGGCCGCACCGCCGGTTTTCCACATCTCGCCAGGCCATGTGGCGTTGGTGGTGCCGGAAATACCGTTTTCCTTGCCGTCTTTGAAACCCATGTGGCCTTCGACCACCGGGCGCACCCAAACCATCTTGCCGGTCTTGGGATCACGGGCTTCGACGCGACCGATCACACCGAACTCACCGCCAGAAACGCCCGTCATCAACAAGCCTTCGGCAATCAGCGGTGCAGCGGTGTAGCTGTAGCCCGCGCTGTAGTCGTCGATGCGCTCACGCCACACCACACGGCCGGTCTCCTGGTCCAGCGCCACCAGCTGCGCGTCCAGCGTGCCGAAGATCACCAGGTTGTCGTACAGGGCAGCACCGCGGTTGATCACGTCGCAGCAGGGCATGATGCCTTCGGGCAAACGGTGCTCGTACTTCCAGAGCTTCTTGCCGGTCTTGGAGTCGAGCGCAAAGATGCGCGAATACGACCCGGTGACAAACATCTTGCCTTTGTGAATCAGCGGCTGCGACTGTTGGCCGCGCTGCTTCTCACCGCCAAAAGACATCGACCAGGTGGGCACCAACCGGTTGATGTTGCGGGCGTTGATGTTGGTCAAAGGCGAGTGGCGCTGCAGCTGGGTGCCCAGACCATTGCTCAGCACGCTGTCGGTCGTCTTGGCATCGTCGGCGATCATGGCATCGGTCACCTGCGCACTGGCGTGGGCGGTGGCGGCCAGGATCAAAAGGCTCAGTAGCTTGCGTTTCATTGTGTTGTCTCCTGCTCATTCACGAGGTTGATGACTGAAGCCGAGCGCGATGCCCGGCCGGTGGCGAACTTCCCAGGCCTCCAGCTCCCAGGTTGCACACCCATATTGCGCAACATCTGTGCCAGGCTTTCCGGTGACACCTTTGCCTGGAGACCGCGCCTTGAAACCGGGAGGACGGGCGCAATTGCCCCAGCCTGCACAGCTCTCAAGCTTCAATGGCGGTGACACTGCTCAAAAATGGCGCAGTGCCGGTGTATCGCTTGTGACACCTGGCAGGTGCCCGCTGGCACGTCACAACCAGGGGCAGCTGCCGTGCGGGTCAGCGCCCTGTCAAGGCCCGCTGCTCGAAGCCGGGGTACCACTGCGTCAGCGTTCGGTACAACTCCACAGGCTGCGCCGCCCAGCCTGCGAAACGTGGCGGAACTGGCAGTGCCAGCACCTCCAACAGGTCCAGGCCACCCTCCGCCTGCGTCTTCATGTGGGCGTTGAGCCAGTCGATCCAGTCGCGCGTCTGGGCAATGCCTCGACGGCCCTCGTGCACCGGCCCGTGGCTGGGTACAACCACGCGAAACCCGCCAGTGGCAAGCAGGCCTTCGAGACGGTTCAGACTGGCCTGCCAGGCTTCAAAGTCGGCATGCGGCGTGGTGGGCACACGGTCGGCAAACACCAGCCCACCGGCAAACACCACGCCGGTGCTGTGGTCGAGCAGCACAAGGTCATCTGCCGTGTGGCCCGACAGCCGGATCAGTTCCAACCGGTGCTGCCCCAGCGTGCGCACCCCTGGCGCCAACGCTTGCGCCGCAGGCGCTGACTCGGTCTGCTTCATCCAGTCACCGCAAAGCCGGTAGAGGTTGTCGGCATAGGCGGCTCCCTCGGCCTGCATGCCGGCAATACTCCCGGGCAGCGCCTGCACAGGCCGGTTGGCCCAGGCCTGGTTACCGAAAAAATAGTCCGGATGCAGGTTGAGGTTGAGCACCTGCACCACCGTTTCCTGGGTGGTGCGTTCAATCAGCTTTCGCTGCTGCTCGCCATACAAACGGGACGGCCCCGTATTGACCACCACGACCCCGGCACCGGTGGCGATGAAGGCGGTGTTGATGATGTTGCAGCCATTTTGTCGGCTGAAGTCGTCCACCGCGCCTTCAATCACCCAGGTGCGTGGCGCGATCTGGCGCGCCTGCAGGTCGTAGTCGAGCTTGGCCATATCGGGCCTCGGCACGTGCGCCGGTGCTGCCGCCACCGCCTGCGCCTGCAGGGGTGGCACCACCAGCCAGGCTGCGGCGGCAAAACCCGCGAGCAACACGCCCTTCATGACAGCAGCTCCACGTTGATGCGGTTGCCATTGTTGTCGCGCCCCACCAGCCGCAGATGGCCCACGCCCTGGGGCGGCATTTCAAACGTGATGACGGGGTTTTCAGACACCGGCTCGTGCAGGCCCAGCCTCCACCAGGCTTGCCCGGTCGCGTCTTGCAACTCCAGATGCTCCAGGTGAAACGCTGGGATACCCGCCACCAGACCGGTGTCCATCGGGTGCATCACCCGCAGCCGCAAGCGCCTGCTGCCTTCGAGCACGTTGTTGAAGAAACGCGCCTGCACCTGGTTGAGTGTCTGGCTCCAGCTGCCGTCGGCCCGGGTAGCCCCGGGCACCGTGCAACCGCCACCGGCGGCCTGCACCCAGGTGCCGCCCACATGCCACTGGCCATCGGCGGTTTGCACCAGGGCGCGCACCGGCGAAGCCTGCTCCAGCCGCAGCCTGAACGCCAGCACCGGCAGGGACCGCATTGGCGCGAAGTCCAGCACCTCGCGCACGGGGTTGCGATCGGCCACCACGAGCATGCGCCGAATGCCGCCAGCGCTGCCCGCCAGTGCCCGGGCATCGACCTGGATCGGAACATTCATGGCATCGTCGGCAAAGGCCGGCCCCTTGACCACCACCTGGTCCGAAAAGCGCATCGACGCCTCGCCCAGGAAATGCCGCCGCAAGCCGGGCCATTGCATCGACCCCAGCGGATCACCGCCTGTGTGGTCCTCGGCCGCTCGCAGGCCCCGGGACGACAGCAGGCCCGCGCCCAGTCCCCAGCCGAGTAACTGGCGCCGTTGCACAAGCTTGATCATGGTTTTGTCTCCTGTCGTTGGGAATCAGGCTGCGCCGCGCTGGCGGATCCAGCCGCGCTGCGGGTCATAGCCCCAGAGTGCCAGCACAAAAAACACGGTGGTGCAGCCCAGCATCACCGCCCAGGTCAGCGTGTTCACCTGACCGTGCAACGCAAACCGGATCGCTTCCACCCCATGGCTGAACGGGTTGATCTGCGCCGCCCCATGCAACCACCAGGCACCCGACTCTTCGAGTTTCCACAAAGGGTACAGCGCCGGGCTGATAAAGAACATGGGGAAGATCACGAAGTTCATGGTGCCGGCAAAATTTTCGAGCTGACGCACATAGACCGACAGCACCAGCCCCAACGCAGCCAACATGGCCGCACAGCAAGCCATGGTCAGCAGCACCAAGGGCAAATTCCACGGCAGCACGTCCACACCGAAAAGCCAGGCGATGAACAAAAACACCGCCATTTGCAGCAGCGACAGGAAGGTACCCGCCAGCAACTTGAACGCCAACAACCAGCCCCGTGGCAACGGTGCGGTCAGCAGCAGGCGCATCACCCCCATCTCCCGGTCGTAGACCATCGAGAGCGAGCTCTGCATGCCGTTGAACAGGGCGATCATGCCCAGCAACCCCGGCAGCATGTATTCCTTGTATTCAATGTACGTTTCATAGGGCGGCTGTACGGCCACCCCGAACACGTTGTGGAACCCTGCCGCAAACACCACAAACCACAGCAAGGGCCTCACCAACGCCGAGCCCAGCCGTGAGGGCTGGCGCAAAAAGCGGGACACCTCGCGCCCGACCACGGCGCGCAGGGCTCGCAACAGGTGAAGTCCTATGGTCGGTTTTTGCATGCGCTCTCCGCGCGGTCCACACCCAGCGTGTCCAGGGTTTCGGTGGGGTGCAGCACACCGTCCATCGGTGCCATGGCAAGAACGCCATCGCCATGGGTCAGAAACACGGGCTGGCGCAACTGCCCATCCCACGGCCGGAAGCTCAAAGCCTTGCCCTTGAAGCCGTCCAGCGTGACCGACCCGCTTCGCAAGGCCTGCAGCTGCGCCGCCACCCCACCTTTGGGCTGGGCCAGCACCGCAGCGGCAATGGCACGGCCGGCCATCCAGGCGGCCCAGTCGTGCCCGTGCATCGCACGCTGCGTCTGACGCAAGAAACGCCGGGTGAGCTGGGGCGCGCCATACCGCTCCCACTGCGGGTGCCAGGCCAAAGGCACCAGCCCGGCGGCACCGGCCACGGGCCGCGGCCACTGCGTGGCGTAAGGCACGGTGCGCGCAAACTCGCCGTCGCTGTCCACCACCACCACCACCTCATGCTGCCGGTCCCCGGTCAGCAGGCGCAGGTTGCCCAGGTCCTTCTCGCGCGGATCGCCGCTGATCTTGAACGGCCGCTCTTGCACGATCTGGACACCAAAGCGCTTGGCTGAACGCCGGAAGGCCTCCAGTTGCACGGCGTCTTCTTCCAGCGGCCCGTGCAGCACCAGCACCTTGGTCCAGCGGCGCGAAGCCAGGTACTGCGTCGTGGCATCACCGGTCATGGCGCGGCTGGGGTAGGTGTGCAGCAGGTGGGGTTGGCAGTCTGCGCCGCGCAGGGTGTCGGCGTCCTGCGAAGCGTTGAACACCAGCGCACCGCCCAGCGCTTTCGGCGCCTGGGCGGCCAGTTCGCGCAGCAGCGGCACGGGCAGATCGGCCACCACGTGCTTGACCTTGGCCGCCTTCATCTGATCCAGCAGCCTTGCGATGCCTTGCGCTCCGTCCAGCTTGAACTCTTTGACATCCAGCGCCAAATTCTGGGTCCCCAGCTCGTAGGCCGAGTCTGACGCGCCAAGGCGCACGCCCTCGATGGCTGGCGATGTGGGATGCCCCGGATAAGCTCGCTCGGCCCGGCGTGGGGCGTGGCGGGGGTCGCGCTCCAGCGACACCACCGCTACCGGCGCTTGCGTAGTCGCCCACACCTGCACCGCCGGCCAGATGCTGGCCAACGAAAGGCTGGCCGACAGCACCCAACGGCGCCCGGCCCTCATCGGCTCACCAGCACCGAGTGCGGCACGCGACCCACAGAGACCGTGCGCACGGGCTTGGCCTTGGTGCCCGATACATCGACAAGCGTCATGTCATCGGACAAGCCGTTGGCCACATACAGGGTCTTGCCGTCCGGGCTGAGGTCCAGCCCCCAGGCGCGCTGACCCGCCAGCACCATCTGCTTGACTTGCCGCGTCGCCACGTCGACCTCGGCCACATGGTTGGCGCGGCCCAGGGCCACCCACATGCTCTTGCCATCCAGGCTGGAGACCAGGCCCACCGGCATCACGTCGGCATCGCGGAAACCCTTCACCTTGAACACCACCGTGTGCTTGACCGTGTGGCTGGCCAAGTCGATGACGCTCACCGAGTTGCTCAGCTCGTCACTCACCCACAGCTCGCTGCCGTTGGCCGCCGGCATGAAGCGGCGAGGCCGCTTGCCGACCTTGATGTCCTTGACCACCTTGCGGCTTTTCAGGTCGATGAGGTGCACCACGTTCGCCACCTCGGACGTGACATAGGCGTACTTGTTGTCCTTCGTGACATAGATGCCCTCCGGCTCGCCGCCGGTGGCCACCGTGAACAGCTCCTTGCCGGTGGCCATGTCGTAGGCCGCCATCACGTTGGAGTCCTCGATGGATACGTAAACAGTGCTCTGGTCGCTGTTGAAATCGAAGATTTCAGGGCTCTCGCCCAGCTCCATGGTGCGCACCATCTTCTGCGTGGCCATGTCGATCACACCCAACTCGTTGCTGTTGCCGCAACACACGTACATGGTTTTTTTGTCCAGGCTCAACACCATGTGGCGAGGCCGTTCACAGGTGTCGATGGCACCCAAACGGTCGCCCTTGGCGTTGAACATGTAGATTTTTTTGTCCTTCTCGCTGGACACGTACACCGTGCTGCCCGGCTGCGCCTGGACACCCAGGGCAAGACCAGCCAGCAGCACCGAGGCCAACAAGCGGCCAACAGACGGTGCAGCGCGTTTCGGAAAGTTCATTGTGTGTCTCCTGAGGTTCGATCGATGACGTTGCTCACCACCCGTGCATCTGGGCAGGCGTGAGCATTGACAGCAAATTCGGTGCCACCTCGATGGGAACGCTTCTTGCAGGTTTTTCCATGCAAACACGGGCTTTACCCGCCCTGCCCGTCCTCAAACCCGGCCTGATCCACAGGCTTTCGGCGCCCGGTGGCCGCTGGACCCTTTTCTGAATCAGTATGCAACACCGCGAACGCGCCGCACCGCTCCGAAATGACACAGGGGAAACCCGCATGTCTCGCCGCGTTGTGCTGGCGGGAGGGCTGCTCGCTGCGCTGCAGATGCCTGCGGCACACGCTCGCACGCACGCCTGGCCCGAACGACCGCTGCAACTGATCGTGCCCTGGCCGGCGGGTGGCGCCACCGACATGACCCTGCGCGTTCTGTGTGAAGAGGCTCAGCCCCTGCTGGGCCAACCCATCGTGGTCATCAACCGGCCAGGCTCGGCCGGCACCTTGGTCGCGCAGATGCTCAAGATGGCCCCACCCGACGGCTACACCATCGGCCAGGTGCCCATCACCGTGTACCGCCATGCGCTCATGAACCACGTGCCCTGGAACCCCCTGACCGACCTCAGCCCCATCGTGCAGGTGTCGGGCGTCACCTTTGGCGTGCTGGTGCCCGACGGCAGCCCCTGGAAAAGCCTGAACGATCTGGTGGCCTGGGCACAGCAGCACCCTGGCGAATTGATTCTGGGCTCCACCGGCATTGGCACCACGGCCCACCTGGCCATGGAAGAAATTTTGCTGCAGCACCAGGTGCGTTATGTGCACGTGCCCTACAAAGGCACCGCCGACCAGATGCTCGCCGTGGCCGCCGGGCAACTCATGGCCGGGGTCAACTCCACCGGGTTTGCGCCCTGGGTGGAGCGCGGCCAGATTCGCCTGCTGGCCACCTTCAGCGCCCAGCGCAGCCCGCACTGGCCCGCTGTGCCCACCTTCCGTGAGCTCGGGTACGAACACGCGGTGTACACATCGCCCTGGGGCCTGGCCACACCCCACGGCACGCCCGAGGCGGTGGTGCAACGGCTGCACGACGCGTTTCGCCAGGCCATGTTCAGCGACCGGCACCAGCAGGCGCTGGCACGCTACGATCAGCAACTGGACTACCTGAACACGGGCGACTACCGCCAGGCCGTGCAAGCCACGGTGGAGCGCGAGCGGCGCCTGCTCAAACGCATGAACCTGCTGGCCAAGCCCATCAGCTGACCGCTGCCCACACCGAACCCACAAGCTTGAAACCCATGACGGAACACCTTCTGCTGAGCGCCCAGGGCCTGCACAAAGCCTATGCCGGCAAGCCCGCACTCAAGGGGGTCAGCGTGGCACTGCACCCGGGCGAGATGCTGGCCCTGCTGGGCCCCAACGGCGCGGGCAAGTCCACGCTGCTGCAACTGCTCACCGGCCTCTTCAGCCCCGACCAGGGCAGCATCACCGTGATGGGCCACGACATGCACCGCCAGCCCAGCCGCGCACTGGCTTCGCTGGGTGTGGTGTTTCAGCAGAGCGCGCTCGACATGGACCTGAGCGTGGTGGCCAACCTGCTGTTTCACACCGACCTGCACGGCATGCCGCGCGCCATGGCACGCCAGCGCATTGCCGCCGGGCTGGATGACATGGGCCTGGGCGACCAGGCTGGCGCGGTGGTGCGCAGCCTTTCAGGCGGCACGCGGCGCAAAGTCGAGCTGGTGCGCGCCTTGCTGCACCAGCCGCAGGTGCTGCTGATGGACGAAGCCACCGTGGGCCTGGACCCGGCCTCGCGCCAGCACCTGCTGGACACCGTGCGTGGCCTGTGCAAAACCCGCGGCATGGCGGTGCTGTGGGCCACCCACCTGATTGAAGAAGCCAAGGTGGCCGACCGCCTGCTGCTGCTGCACCAGGGCTCGGTGCGTTTTGACGGCAGCATCGACGCTTTCATGCAGGCCGCACAGAGCGAAGACTTCCAGGCCGAGGTGCTGCGGCAGCTGGAAAAAACCACGCTTTGATCCGGCTCAGAGGCTGGCCTTTGCGGCGGCTTCCTCGGCATCCAGCTCGGCCATCTCGGCCTCACTGAACACACGCGAGCGCGTGTGAAACGCCTTGCCCTCCGGCCCCTCCAGCGAAAAGGTGCCGCCGTGGCCTTCGATCACATCGATGATGAGCTGCGTGTGGCGCCAGTACTGGTACTGCGCCTTGCCGATGTAGAACGCGCAGCCACCGATATGGCCCAGGTACACGTCGCCTGCACCCATGGTGATCTCGCCGGGCAGGTAGCAGTTGGCCGCGCTGTTGTCGCAGCAGCCACCGCTCTGGTGAAACATCAGCTCAGGGCCGTGCTTGGTCTTGAGGAACGCGATGAGTTCGACCGCGGCCGGGGTGGCAATGACTTTTTCAACCATGACGGTCTCCTTGTTCTTCAACGGAAAACGCCAGAACGAAAATTCCGTTCCGGCGCGCAATGTCTCAACCCAGAACGCAGCGGCACCGGCTCTGCCGGGCCGCCAGCGTTGCCCCCTTGAGGGGGTGACGCGCCGCAGGCGCGGCGCGTGGGTGAATCAGAAGAACCCCAGCTTGTTTTCCGAGTAGGAAACCAGCAGGTTCTTGGTCTGCTGGTAGTGGCCCAGCATGGCCTTGTGGTTTTCACGACCCAGGCCCGATTCCTTGTAGCCACCGAAGGCGGCGTGGGCCGGGTAGGCGTGGTAGCAGTTGGTCCACACACGACCGGCCTTGATGGCGCGGCCCATGCGGTACGCCACGTTGCCGTTGCGGCTCCACACGCCGGCACCCAGGCCGTACAGCGTGTCGTTGGCCATTTCCAGCGCCTCGGCTTCGTCCTTGAACGTGGTCACGGCCAGCACCGGGCCAAAGATCTCTTCCTGAAAAATACGCATCTTGTTGTGGCCTTTGAACAGCGTGGGCTGCACGTAGTAGCCACCGTCCAGATCGCCACCGATCTTGGCCTGCTCACCACCAATCAGCACCTCGGCGCCTTCGGCCTTGCCCAGCTCCAGGTAGCTCAAAATCTTGGTCAGCTGCTCTTTGGAGGCCTGCGCACCCATCATGGTGTCGGTGTCCAGCGGGCTGCCCATCTTGATGGCGGCCACGCGCTTGAGCACGCGCTCCATGAACTTGTCGTAGATGCTTTCCTGGATCAGGGCGCGGCTCGGGCAGGTGCAGACCTCACCCTGGTTGAACGCGAACAGCACCAGGCCTTCGATCGCCTTGTCGAGGAAGGCATCGTCTTTGTCCATGATGTCGGCAAACAAGATGTTGGGGCTCTTGCCGCCCAGTTCCAAGGTGGCGGGAATCAGGTTGTTGGCGGCGGCCTGGGCGATCACGCGGCCGGTGGTGGTGGAGCCGGTGAAGGCAATCTTGGCGATGCGCTTGGAAGTCGCCAGCGGCATGCCGGCTTCGCGGCCGTAACCGTTGACGATGTTCAGCACGCCCGGGGGCAGCAGGTCGGCGATCAGCTCGATCAGGATCAACAGGCTGATGGGGGTCGACTCTGCGGGCTTCAAGACGATGCAGTTGCCAGCGGCCAGGGCCGGCGGGATCTTCCAGGCGGCCATCAGGATCGGGAAGTTCCAGGGAATGATCTGGCCGACAACGCCCAAGGGTTCCTTGAAGTGGTAGGCCACGGTGTTGCCGTCGATTTCGCTCATGGAACCTTCTTCGGCGCGCAGGCAGCCGGCGAAGTAGCGGAAGTGGTCCACAGCGAGCGGGATGTCGGCGTTCAGCGTCTCGCGGATCGGCTTGCCGTTGTCCACGGTTTCGGCGTAGGCCAGCAACTCGAGGTTGGCTTCCAGGCGGTCGGCGATCTTCAGCAGGATGTTGGAACGCGTGGTCACGTCGGTCTTGCCCCAGGCATCGGCCGCAGCGTGGGCGGCGTCCAGCGCCAGGTCGATGTCTTCGGCGGTGGAGCGTGCGGCTTGCGTGTAGACCTTGCCGTTGACCGGCGAGATCACATCAAAGTACTGACCCTTGACCGGGGCCACCCACTGGCCGCCGATGAAGTTGTTGTATTGAGCTTTGTAGGCGATCTTGGCGCCGGGGGTGCCGGGTGCTGCGTAAAGCATGTGTGTCTTCCTCTGAAAATGGGTGTGGAACTTGAATAGGCCTTGACGGCAACAACACATGCTCAAGTTCCATGCCACGCCAGAAACACCGTCATGGCTGCATTTTTTGCTCTTTATTTTGATGGTTTCCGGGGCAATGTGTCACACAGCACGACACCTGTGCCACAGGCTGTTCAAGTCTGGTACGGAAGTCGATTGCATAGGTGCATCCCGCGTTGAACGGCCCACATCAGCCGGCCAGCGCAACCACCAAGGCCGCAGCAGGTGCATGCACTGCCGCTGCATCACCCGAGTCACGTGGCCGCCGCGCGATGTGAGCCTAGTGTAGTGTTTGATTCTTGGTGGAACTTATATTACGAGTGCATTTCCAATGCTCTACTACGAGCAAATGGAGAGAGCCAGTGCGAGTTGCCCCCGAGATTGTGTTGACCGACGAAGAGCGAGCCGAGTTGACCCGGCTGGCTCGCTCCAAGCTCACCAGCGTGAGACTGGTGCAGCGTGCACGCATCGTGCTGCTGGCCGCTG
>JAGXSV010000083.1 GCA_018333605.1 Hydrogenophaga sp.
GCAACAGCTTCTCGGGTGCGATGCTGGGACGTCCGCCCTTGACGTCGTCTTCATACATCCGGGCGAACAGCCCGCCCATCTCGGCCAGCGCCTTGTTGACCATCGTGCGGATGACTCGCAACGGGTGATTCCCTGGCACGAAGTCGTCGAGCTTCTTGAGGGTGAACAGGCCTTCGGTGTAGGTGTCAGCGCCGCGCATGAGGGAGTCGTTTCGAGGTGACGGGATGTGCCCCTACTGTGCCACGACACACCGTTTCGAGCGACTTGCCTATGAGGTATTTCAGCAGCCTGTTAGGGCTCTCTCGTGGGCCCGCGCGGGCAGGCTCATGAGAGAGTCCCCCCGTGAGGGGGACTGGTGGGAGGTAGCGCTCAGCTGTCCAGACTGACGCCAAGTTCGGATGCCGCGGCCTTGAGCTGATCCAAAGGCACACTGAGCTCGCGCTCGGGGTATCCGTTGGACAAGTCGCAGGCGGCAGCAATCGCTTGGGCGGCAAGCTGCTGGAGCTGCTCGATGCGTTCCTGGTGTTTTTCAGACTGCTTGACGAATGCCTCGCCACGAAGAGCCATGGCATCCAGGCGATCCGTGTCGATGCCGTTGCAGATCTGCCAGGCCGAGCGCACGCGCCGAGCCATCCGGTCAAGTACTTCAGGATCCCCATGAACCACGCTGATCAGGTAGTAGTCTCGCTCTTCGTTTCCACCGTCAACATCATCCAGTACCAACTCGCACCCGTTGGGTGCAGCGCCGTTGGATCCCGTGTCCATCAGAAACAGTCTTTCTGGAAGCTGGCGTTCGATCTCCATCGCATCCTTGGAAGGAACTTCGCACACTTCGCCAAAAGCGGTGCGGAATGTCTGCCTGGTGTGCAGGCAGTCCGTGAGCTTGTCCAAGGCGACTGCGGCAACGACTTCGAAGTAGCCACTGCCCTCTTCCACAATGACATCGAAGTCTCCGTGGTCGAACATCTTGTCGAGTCTGATGCGAACCTGACTCCCGATGCTCATGGCCGTTTTCTGCGCCGACTCTCTCGGTTCGAAGCGCTCATCGTCTGGCCAGACGGGGTCCTCGTACGCCTGCGGAAGGACGGCAAGCGCATATGCCCTACCGTTGATCTCGCCGATGTATGTGCGCAGCACGCCAGGACCTTCTTCGAAGGTGACCTTGCGGAAGTGCTCCTCGGTCAACTCAATGGTCCCGTTTCCGGTGTGTTCGCCGCAGCCATTGGTGAGGTACACCACGTGGGTGAGTTGCACAAAACTTGGATTTTCAGTCGTTTGCATGTCTTCCCTTTCTTTCCTCAAGTTGAGGTGTTGATGAAAGAGAGGCAGGAAAGCTTTCTGTCGGGTTGATGTCCCGTCAGAAAACCCCCTCCAGGGGGTTTGTGCCTGTCACAGGGGCCTGGCAAGGCCCCTGTGGAAGTGACTTCATTGATGGAGCGCCGTCACCGGGAGCACATTGCTGTGGCTTCCGGTGATGCGCTTGTTCCTACGGGGTAACCCATTTTTCGAACTGGATGCACAGGTCAGACTCGTGGAAGCAGGCCGTATGGGTCGGATCGATGTCTTCTTCTGCGAACACGTCGAGCACCAGGCCTTCGTTGCTGTAGTTCACAGTTGTGAAACCCCAGCCATTGCGGCCGACGTTGACACGGTGTCCTTCTTCTGCCGGTCTGATCTCCACATCGACATCGCTGTCAATCTGGATCGAGAACGGCTCCTTGACCACGCTGCGTGCTTGCTGCACCAGCCGGTTGATCTCTTCGATCAGTTCCTTCTCGGTGCCGTTCTCGCGCTGGGCGGTGGCATCCAGAGCGTCCGCGACCTCGTGCTTGCCGGCGCGGCGCAGGACGTTGAGCGCTAGGGTGAGCGCACCGCTGTTGACGCGCACATCGGCCTTGCATGCCGGATGTGCTGCCTCACCGGCGGCGCTGTTCATGACGGCATCGAAGTCAGCCTGAATCGAGGCGACAGTCGCGAGGGTGTTGAACGGGTGATCCGTCCACTCACCGCGGTGGTCCACCTTCTCTCCAGCTTCGGTCACGCGCACCAGACGGAACTCGTCTTCGCGCAGACCGCTCAGGTAGCGCTGCAGGTCCAGCTCGCACTCCAGGTCGTAGGTCGATCCGGGCCCCTTGCGGGCGTACATCGGCGCGAAGTTCGTCTCGAAGACGAACACACGACCTTCTGCATGAGCGCGGTTGAAGCCGCTTTGCTCGACCAACCGCGAGAGGACCTCGATGCTGATCTTGGTGATGGCGCTGGAGCGCAGCGCCAGATAGTTCATGGCACGTTCTCCCATGATGGTTCCTTTGAAAGAGTGCAGGCCAATTCGAAGGGCCTGCTGGTTGGTTGAATGACAGATGTCAGTGGTTGTGCTGCGCCGCAGAGCTACATTAGCGCTGCGCTTTCGGCCGACACCGGTTGAGGGTCTTCGCACCAAAAGTAGTCCGGGTTCCACCCTTGGTCGGTCATGACCTGGATGTACGACCCGACTTCCCGGTTGTGGCCCACCAGGTAGCTTTTCCACTCCCCGGCTTCGACCCCGGCCTTGGCCACCATCTCCATTTCCAGGCGGTTGGCTGTGGCATCGAACTGTTGCGCCCACATCGCGTGTTCACGGATGTCGCTGGCGCTGTGCGCCAGGTTGTTCGAACTTTCCTGGCGATGCCTCTTGGCACTGGATCGCAGTTTGACGATGGTCGGATGCTTGGCGGCACGCTGTTGGGCTTGCACCATCCAGTTCATGCGCGGATCTTCCAGGCGTTGCGCCAACCTTGGATCTGGTCGGGCGTTGCAAACCCTGCAATTGCAGCGTCTACCAGGGCCATGACCTGCTGCATTTCCTCGGCTGACAACGACATACGATAGGGGTCTCCACCATCAAGGCACAAGCCACTCTCGGTGACCTTGTTCTTGCTGGAGAAGCGCAAAGTGGTGTAGTAGTAGCGCGAGACGAAGTACCCGCGCAGCTCGAACGACTTGGACACCTCGTTGTTGAGGTAGTAGAACTCGACGGCCGGCTCATCCTTGTCCCAGGTGAGGCAGTCTTCGCGGCCGTACTTTTCCCCCCTTTTGACCAGACGGATTGCGAAGTTCGAGATCTGTCCGAGCATTTGTTTCGATTCCATGTGTGTGCCTTTCCCGCAGAAGCGGTGTTGATGAAGCGGCACAGCCGGTAGGCTTTCTGCTGGGTGGGCCCAGTAGAAAACCCGCCATTTGGCGGGTTTGAGTCATCTCCATTTCTGGTCGAAGGAAGATGGCCGGTTAGCAGTCCAGGGTGGCAACCCTGAACTCCCTGCTGGGATGCGCGGCCGCCAGGGCATCGCGACGCTCGCAGGCCTGCTCCCGGGTGTCAAAGCGAGCCACCATGTCGGAGTCGGTGGTGACGATGACAGTGTCCGGGTGTTGCTCATCGCTGGGCTGTGTGAGCCAGCCTTCGCCCGGGGTCCCGCCAACGCAGACGACATAGTCGCGTTTGATCTCACCGATGCAGAGGTAGTCCACTGTGCCCAGATCCGCCAGAGCAGAGAAGAACGCAAGGTCCTTTTCCTCTTTGGTGGCACCCTTGCGGCACTCGAAGTCCACCTCGATGGCCTCGGCACCCGGGAGCTTGAACGTGCCTCGGTGCGCTTCGATTACGCCTCGATCACGCTCATTGAGCATGGCTTCGCTGGCCTCGATCGCTTGCTCCAGGCTTTGGCTCCCGTTGAGCCAGGACACGAACTCGGTGCCGGCGTCGTGGTGGCAGGGCTCAACGGGGACACCCTCGGCCACCACGTCACGACCTTGTTTGGCGGACACGATGCGCAGGGCGCCTTCAGTGCTCCAGTCAGGGTCGAACGAGTAGCTCACCCCCTTATAGGTGTAGTCGGAGAAGACTTGTCTGGCGATGGCCTTGAGATTGGACTCGGTCATCACCGTGTCATAAGGCAGATCGACCTCGCAGTAGGCTGCAACGTCGACGGCCAGCGTCATGGTCTTGGTCATGATCTTTCCTTTCGGTCCCGCAGGATGCGGTGGTTGGTGAAAGGAGCGCCCAGTGGGCTTTCTGCTGCCACTTCTCTGGTGGAAGTGGCATCAGAAAACCCCCCGTCCGCAAAGCGGAGGGGAGTTGAAAGGCATCAACCCTTGCGGGCTTCTTCCTTGGCGTCTCTTGCCGTTTCGAACCGGTCCACGCGGCCGTTGGGCAGCTTTTTGAGCAACCATTCACGGCCGTCGAAGACGATCGATGCAAAAGTGACTTTCGTTCCGACCGCCCGACGCTGTGCCAGGTACGCCGGCTTGCCGTTTTCGTGGCCGTTGAGCTTGAAGGTCACCATGGCTCAGTCCTTCGCCGCTTTGGCCTGCTGCGCCGTCTCTGGCTCCTGCCATCCTGGCTGAACCACGGTGGTGAACGCCAAACGCAGCCTTTCTGCCATCTCCTGCGGACCGTCATTGGTGCCCTGCTCCATGGCTTTCGCCAGCTGGGCCCAGAACTCAGCGTCCATCAGATCGATGACATCCGGTTTTGGGTTACGCAGAGATCCATCGCCGCTGCGGTGCTGAACTGTGCGAATGAGCGCCATGTGCTGGGCCTGCTTGAGGTCCAGGTTGGTCAGTTCCTCGCGCAGCACGGTCTGAGCCATCTGGCACAGACTCACCCCCTTCATGGCCCTGACCTTCTGCGACCAGTCCTTGGCTGCTTCGTCGCGCCATTCCTGCCGGTACGCATCGCCCTCGTCCCTGAAGCTGCTCATGGCATCCACCGGATGGTCGGGAGCATTGCCATGTCCGATGACGTAGCACTGCATGTCCATCTCGCCGCAGTGAACGTCCTCGTCGCCTTCCAAGGGTGCTGTAGCGTCGCCTTTTGGCACCAACAGCCAGTCATCCTTGAAGACGGTGGACAGGCGGTAGGCCGGTTCGGTTGTGCTGGTCACCTCGACAGTGATCTGATCGCACAAGCTGATGGTGCATGCGCCCATGTCTCCCCAGAACTGCGAGTCGCCATGGACGCCGTGAGGTACCCATGTGAAACGAAGATCATCGACTGAAGGTGCCATGTGACGCAGCCAATGGTCACCAGAAAGGTCCTCGGGCACCGCGATGTTCATTCGCTGCATGACCTTGAGCACCAGGGCTGCGTGCGGCGTCCAGTCGGTGCTTTGCGGGCCATCGAACCAGACGAGTACCTTTCCTTCCGAGAAATCGGCCAAGGGAATCAGATCTTCCTTGCTGCTGGTTGTCCACACATCCTCAGTTGCCTTGGCCACTTGACTGACGCTCCACAGCACCTTCTGCGGCACCCACGGGATGTCATCCATGAGCCGCATGAGGTGGTGGGTTTTGCAGTTCTCCCAGTGCTTGCGGACGAAGTCTTCGCCCGTCATGTTGGCCTTGAGCGTAGCCAGGCGATAGCTCACCAGGTTGCGCAGCTCGACTTCCACCTTCTGCATTTGCTCAGTGGGGTCGAAAAGGTCAGACCGATCGGGCATCCTTGCGGTGAACTGAGTCGAGTCCAGATGAACGACGATCGGTCCGTTCTCCCCTCGCCGGCTGCCGATCGGAAGGCCTTGCAGGTACAGCCGATATTGGCGAACCTCGGGAATGCGCGGATCGTCGGTGGTCACCCCTGGATAGCTGACGAAGCCAACCGGCGTCATCACTCCCTGGAGGTGGTCTTGTGCGTCGGGTCGTGGACATTCCTGTCCATTGATGGACACCGGGATCGGAAAGCCCTTGGCTCGTGCCTGAATCTCGTTGACGATGGCGTAGTCCTGCTGGCCGGAGCGCCCGTAGTAGCCCTTGCCCAGCATGCTCTCTTTGAGGCCGATGAGCTCGACGCGCGTCCCCTGGGTGATGGCGCCTTCGCAATCGGCACGCACATCCAGGCTTCGCTTGTGGATGACGTCATCGAGGCTGACCTCAAGGCGCCGGCCGCCGGAGCGGAAGACCACCTTCTCGGCCGCAAAGAACAGGCTGAAGAGGCCCATCCCGAATGGCTTGTCAGTCAGGGTGACCTGCTCGTCCCATCCGGAGTCGCACAGGGCGATCACCAATTGGAAGTCGCTGATACCACTGCCGTCATCAACGATGCATGCCTTCTTGCCTTCGATGTCGATTTCGAAGTCGATTCTGGTGGCACCGGCCCGGCGAGCGTTTTGCATCAGCTCGCCAAGAACTGAGAAGCTGGTGGCGAACAGGTGCTTCATCGACTCGAAGAACTTGCGTTCATTGATACTGGCACGCACGGCTGTGCTTGTGGGCAGCTCGGTGGTTGCGTTTGTCGTTTCCATGGTTTTGCTTCCTTCTTGAAATGCCACATGCGTGGCGGGTTGAGAAGGAGCAAGCCGGTAGGCTTTCTGCTGGATGCTTTGCACCCAGAAGAAAGCCCCCATTGGGGGCTGCGGTCCCCGCGTCGAACGGGGCTTTGGAATCACCGAAGCGGAGACTTTGCTACCAGTTCGGGTCAGTTGCTGTTCGGCCTGGTTATGACGACAGGGCGCACGATGCGCCCTTGGTCATCTGAAGCCGCCTCTTGAGCATGCTGCTGTTTGCGTACCATGGAAACTGTCCGTGACACGCGCCGGCCAGCTGCTCCGCGTCGCGATCACCTGATTCAGCCACGGTCAGCGCTCCCCACTGGTCCTGATCGAACACAGCGCTGGTCCAGGTCTGGCAGCAGAGGTACATGAAAAGAGCGTTGTAGCGCTCGTTGATACCTTCGGGAGCGGTGCGTTCCTTGAGCATCTGTTGTGCTGTCATGTCGGTCACCACGGGATGACTGGTGGCCTTGAGCGTATTCCACGCCAATCTGGCCTTCTCCCTGTAGCAGACATCGGCCGCAAAGTAGATGGCCACAGGTGCAATTGCATCGAATTCCTGTTCAGGGCTCAATCCAGGAAATGCTTCGAAATCTTCAACACGCCAGTGGAATGGGTGAACGCAATCGGTCATGTTGTACATGGGGTCCTTTCTGCCTCAAGTCGGAGGCTGCTTAGAGAAGGACGCTCGGTGCGCTTTCTGCTGGGCTTACCCACCAGAAAGCCCGCCGTAAGGGGGCTTTGGCCTGTTTCGGCACGATCAGGATCGTGCCAGCCACTGTGCGTGAGTGGGCTCCTCCATCTTTTTCAAGGCTCTCACATACACGCTTACGTTGTGGCGGTGTTCCCTGAGGACAAGAAAGATGTCCCGCCAGTCGCCGCGCTTGTTGATGCCCGCGCCTCTTGCGCCGCTGATCAGGAACTTCGCCCCCGTGCGCGATAGCATCAAAGCCGATCGGATGGTGGAGGGTTGGTTGTTCCTAGCCAGCTGCTGAGCATGGTGTTCGATGTCGCTGAGGACTGGCAACTCGCCCTTCCCCCATGGCATTGGTTTCATCGCCTTTGACCCTTGGCCTGGGCGAGAACTCTGGCAGCCTTGTGAGCCAGGTAATGGACCTTGCTGTCTCCCACCTTGAAGTCCGGATGCTGGGAGAGCATGGTGCTGACCTCCTCCAGAGCTTGCAGCATCTTGTTTGCCGAGGCCAGGAGCGTGGCGTTGGCGATGGCCTCTTCCTGAGGCATTCCGTTTCGAAGACAGACGCTGGCGATTCGGCGGCCGTCGGCAGTGATGTAGCGGACATGGTGCAGATCCGATGACAGAGCGGTTTCGGATGCCCATTCGCCGGACGAGTGTTTGTTCATGTTGACCTTTCATTTCCGCAGAGCGCGGTGGTTGAGAAAGGTGTAACGAAGTGGCTTTCTCATCTGTTCCATTTCGGAGCGAGATGAGAAAGCCCCCTTGGGGGCTTGGCGTCAAAGCGCTTGAGCACGCTCAGAACAACTCGGGGCAGGAGGCGCCCCTCTGCTCTTCTTGTGCTTCTTCACGCTCGGTTGCCTCGTCTTGTCCTGTGATTACCAGTCGCGAACGATGAACGGATGAGTCGAGGAGATACCGAAGTGCATTGAAGCCCGGCCGGCTGATCGACGCCAGCTCTTGCGAACTGACTTCCATTGACGGACCCTCTGGTTTTTGAAGCTTGATGCGCACTTCCTCAAGGTTCTTGGCGAACCACTGGCAATCGTCTTTGGTGAACGAGAAGCTTGCGCTGTCGCTACAAGGCAGGGGCTGCTTCAGGCCTGCGTCCACCTCGCGCAGGAGAGGCCTCAGAACCTTGTGGCCAGTGCTGGAATGGATGTCACCTGCGACTTTGATCACCGTAGCAGGAAGATCGTAGCCGTCTGCCTCTCCGATCCAGATCAGCTTCCCATTGAAGGTGGCCAGGTGAGCTAGCACCTCTGATGGGCTGCCTGGGTAGGCCATGTTGATGTTGGTCCGGTAGATTCGCAACTCCAGCGCCGGCTTCTGCGCCTGCGGCAGGGTGCTTTCGGCCGAGCCGCCAAGCCCGCCTGTTGTCGTGTTCGGGTGCTGAAAAGCTCTCCAGACAGAGATCCCCTTGAGTCGAGACTTGCGATCGTTGAAGTCCAGTCCGTCGTACTCCACGTCGTTGATGATCGCCTTAATCGCGTCAAAGTCCGTGGCCAGCGAGAACTCAACTTGCATCGGTTTGCTCTGCGGGTCGAGGATTTTGTGGGCCAGATCGAGACGACCGCTGTCCTGAAGGTGCCGACGGATCGCCGCCCGATTCTCATCGGTTATGGCCGCGTAGAAGCCCTTGTGAGCGTTCTCCAGAAAAACCTTGTCGGATGCCAACTGCAAAGGGGCTTCAAGCACCCTGAGCATGGCATCAACAAAGGCTGTTTCTGATCGTCCTCCAACCTTGAGCATTCCTCCTGGGATGCTGGATGCGACGCCGTAGATGCGACGGATGATGTCGGCCTTGCTGCCGAATGCCATGGCGCACCATGAAGAGTGCTTTGGCCCGTCTTTGATGCAGTGCGTTTTCTCTTCCCAGAGATACGCAACGCGGCCATCTGCGGTTTTCCATGTCTTGACGCGGGCAGCGTCGAATACTGTTGCACCCATGGTGCTCTCCTTTCGGTACCGCAGCTGCGGTGGTTGAGAAAGGGTCCCAGGTGGGCTTGCCGATGCAGTCCTGAACCGCATAGGGAAGCCCGCCAAAGCGGCGGGCTGGTGTGGATGGTGAGTTCTCAGCGGCGATAGTGGATTGGCCGTTCGTATCGCCCGGTTTCGTCGCGGTAGATGCTGACAAACCGCCCGCGTTTGGACCCGTCTTCAAAGGTGAAGCTGAACGTCTCACCATAGGCCAGGGACTTAGTGATCGGCCAGGCTTCCACCAGGTTCTCGGCGGCCAATGCGGCGTTGAGCGTCTCGAAGCGGTTTTGCTTCGTTGCCTCAGGCCTGGCCATGGCACTTGTCCTCTGCGTAGTGCAGGTAGTACTGAGTACGAACCTCGCCGGAGGAAAGCAGGAGCTGACTGAAGCTGGGGTAGTTGTTGGGCCAGTCCGGCGACACCACCTTCATGGACAACAGGCGTTGGGTGGTATCCCCTTTGCTCTTCTGGACCTCGAAGGAATAGGCAATGCCATCCTTGTCGGCCTTGTTCAGCACATCGAAGAAGGATGCGGCTGTGATTTCGACTTGCATCGTGACTCCTTTTCCGCAGATGCGGTGTTGAAAAACCGGAGTCGGCCTTGTAGAGGCGCTTTCTGCTGTGCCCGTCGGGCGCAGTAGAAAGCTCCCCCCAGGGGGAAAGCTTTGGATACAGATCAGATGGAGGGTTCCTCCTGTGCGTTCATGCACACAGACGGATCGCACTCGACCAACTCGTTTCCAGCCACGGTGAAGGCGACCTCGCCGTCTTCGCTGAGAGCTTCGGTTCCATGCTCACGCATGAATTGCTGGATCCGGTTGATCTGCTTGCCATCGCAGGGGATGCGTTGGCCACCGGCCTTCAGGAACTTGCACCAGAGGTTGTGCCATGGCGCGATGGTTCCGCTGGGGAAGCCGTTGTCCATCGGCACTGGCAGCAGTTCCAGCGTTTTGCCGGAAGAGGTCTTGATGGTCAGGGGGGCGGTGAGTTTGAGTTGCATGGATGGTTTCTTCGATTGGTTGTTGAGTAGCGCCGCTTGTCGTTCATTGAATGCAACGATCTCCTCAATGTCGGAGATGTTGTCTTCAAGGGTCTGAAGAGCTCGCCGCGCATAAATCGGCAAGTGCTGCCACTGCTCCGTCGATGGTTGGGTGATGTTCATTCGAGATCCTGATGGTTGTGGCCGAGGATGATCACTTCGGCGCCGTAGCGGTCTTTCACCGCCTTGATCCGCGCTTCATCGGTCTTTCCTTTGATCACAGTCCACTCACCCTTCTTGTACTGCTGGCCCGGCTTGCGCACATAGGTTTTGGTAGCAGTCATCCGGGCGATCCTGCGTCGCATGACTTCGTCTTCGACCAGGCAGCTGATCATGAGATCGGCATCCTGTTGGACGGGGTCCATGCCGTAATCGGACATGTCCATCGGCGGGAGCGTTGCGGCGATCTCGTTGAGGGTCTTCTCGATACTGAACGGGTCGTAGCGGTGTGCACTGCCTTGCCCATCATTGAAGGCTTTGCCGACGCGCTTGCCATCGACATAGACCGTCGCCTCGAAGCAGGGGGTCTCCTGCGAGGCGAACTCGCTGTGCTTGAGGTTCTTGAGGGTTACGCGCCCCGTTTCGTTCGTGCTCATGGATGTGCGCCTCAAGCAGATTGAACATCAGGCTGGCGACGGCAGACGGCGCTGGAGCCATCGCCATACCACCGGGCCACGCTTCCGGTGCAGTCCATTCCCGAGTGAGCGAAGCGGCGGATGGCGATTGCGTGCGCGGAAAAGCGCACGTGCTCGTCGATCTCGCTGCCACAAGACTTGGCGTAGTGTTCCAGGTAACCGTTGAGCTTGGCGATGCTGCGCTCGCCTTGGGCTTCCAGGTATTCCAGGGCGCATCGTGCGTACAGCGGCAGGTGCTGCATGGAGTCCGGGGGACGCTGGTCGCTGTTCATGTCGGTCCTTTCTCATTCCCGCAATCGCGGTGGTTGATAAAGGAGCGCCTGAGAGGCCTTCTCATGCTTGGGGCCATGGCACGGAGCATGAGAAGGCCCCCGGGTGGGGGCTGGTGGTGTGTGTCTGCAGACTGACTGACTACAGTCGGTCGACAGCGTGTTTGGCCAGCAGGAGCGTCGAGCCGGTTCCAGCCCGAAAATGCTTCACTGCTGAGACGATCCCAACGGTGTCCTTGAGCAGCTTGCACTGGGCAAGAAGGCTGTCGTTAGCCAACTCGTTGACGAGCGCATCTGCCGCTTCCTGTTCCAGGCGATAGAGCTCGGTCCGATGCCAGTTGATCAGTGCCTGGCGGTTCTCTGGTGTCATGTCGGTTCCCTTCATTTCCGCAACTGCGGTGTTGGTCGAAGGGGTGTGATCGGACTTTCTTTTGCCCCCGCAGGAGGCAGAAGAAAGCCCGCCGAAGCGGGCTTGTGGTCATCGTTGGTCTGCGATGGTCACGACGAGCGCCGGCCTTCGAAAACCTCCTTCATCACCGCCTTGCTTTCAAGACGAGCTCCGTTGATCGCTCCCACCAGGGGGGCGAAGAACATCCGGAAGCTGTCACGCCAGATTCTGCGGATGTCGCTGAGTTTCACTTGAACATCTCCTTCACAAAAAGCCAGCTGGTCTTCGAAATATACGCTGCAAAGAGGGTCAAGTCCATGGCCAGCAGGATGTCGGAGGAGCCGCTCAAGGCTGCCGCCGTGAACTTCGAGACACCGATGCTGGTGGCCCACTGGGCTGCCAGGTCAAGGCCTACGGCGGGCATCGCCAGAACCGAGAAAATCAAGGTTCCGAAGAACATGTGAACCAAAAGCTCCATTTCGTGTTTTTTGTTTTCCATAACGATCCTTTCTGAAAATCCCTTCGTGAGGGCTATGTTGGTGCTTCTGGTCACTACATCGACCTTCAGCTTGTCCGTATAGCAACGGAGGGTGGAAACCGAGGATCCGCAAGCGGATTGCTCTGGCGGGGACCACAGCGATACGCTCGAAGGACTTGAATTTCGCTCTGCAAGGCGTAGCATCAAGGGAACACAAGGAGTGCTCTATGTCGAATTCCAATGCACCGCTGCCCAGCTATCGGCCTCAAAGCCCCGCCCAAAGCGACGCCGATTTCGCATCAGGCGTGACCGCCCCTTCTGCCCTTGACCGGGATGTGAACGTGATGGCCGGCCGATTCGAGGCCATGGGCTTGCCCCGCGATGAGTTCCTGGCCATGTGCGAGAAGGCAGCGAATTCCCAGCAGGCATAGCCCGCTGGGTTTCGCATCAGATGACCCGGGCAAACTTCGCATTTGCCCATGCCTGCCCCACGCGTCGAATCACTGTGTCAGGTGCTTTCCCAATGATTCGCTCGATGTTTGCCATCGCGACCCATTGATCGCCGCCTGAACCCCAGTGGAACTGGGTGTGGTACGGCAGCCCCATGGCACCAAGCTCAGCGTCATCTGCGATGACAACCGTGGTTGGCTCGTTGACGAGGTTCTTTGTTGACCCCAGCAGCAGGTAGAGCCTGCTTGCTTGGACCTCGACCACGATAGCTGGGCGTACCTTTGTTTGACTACCGTAGTGGGCGTTCGCGTAGACCACGTCGCCCGGTTTGATTTGTCCTTGCATGATTGCTCTCCTTTCCGCAGCTGCGGTGTTGCGAAGGAGATTCGTCATGGGCTTTCGGATGCGGCGGCACAGCCGGAAGACCACGGAGGGCTTATCTCGTTGACGTAGAGGAGCCAGCCAAGGGCCAGATGGCCCTTGAGCTGGTTCAGACAGACGTTCTTTGTCCCTGGCGGTTGCTGCCTTTGAGGGTTGCGCAGCCGATCGCGACGCTGACTCCGAGGTAGGCCCGCACCATGTTCAGGATTTGCGTTCCTCGCCCCGGCTTGATGAGGGCCGCGGTCTTGCGATCGGAACGCACCCTGGTGAGCCAAAGGGCGTCTTCCAGGGGCACGCCGGCGCTTCTCAGCAACTTGGGGTCAAGCGGGTTGTTGGTCGATGCTGTCACGGTTGCACTCCTTTCCGCAGTTGCGGTGTTACAAAGGAGTGGCCAATGGGCTTTCGGCTAGGCAATACCAGCAGGAAACCCACTCGTTTGCGCATCAGTCGCTTGAGGCAGAAACAAGCCGGGGGCTATAAGCCCCCGGCATTGTCTGAACAAACACATCTCGAGCATCCGAAATCAGTGCGCAGCCACCGGCGGCGACGCGACGACGCCGAAGTACATGCGCAGCTGATGGAGAATGCGTTGGCCACGGGTTTGCCGCAGAGCCACGATCTTGCGATCGGAGGGTACCTTGGTAATCCACAGGGCATCGTCCAGAGGCACGCCAGCGGCTTGGAGGACTTGGGGGTCGAGAGGGTTTTGTACGGTCTTGGCCATGATAGACTCCAAACGGTGTTCCGGGCACGACGCCCCCGAATGACCCGTGCAGATCATTTGGGGGCGTCGCGTTCCAGCTCCTGCCTGGACGGCATGGCCAATTCAAAGTCCGTCCACGCAGGGTGAACGACTTGGACTCGTTTCTCTGTCAGCAACAGCTGACACTGTCTTGCCTTGGACGATCAGATCGACAATGGAGGTCAAAAACCCCAGTGTGATTGCTCTGACCGGTTCAGCAGCGCTCTCCTTCCCGTACGAACGGATCATTGATGGAGAACCCCGATGGGCTTTCTCAAAGCTTTCCCTTTGAGAAAGCCCACTCCTGGCGGAGTGGGTTGAAACCGTAGTTTATTCGCAAGACGACGTCACGGCAACACGTTGTCGCGTCAGCCGCACGCCCCGATGCTTCCGCAGTTTGTGCAGAAGTCGCAGCCATCCTTTCGGATCACTGCATGGTCGCCGCACTCTTTGCACTCTTTGCCCGCAAGACGCTGCGCCGGCCCTTGAGCCCGGGTAGCAGTTTCCTCGCTGACTTTCATGCTGGCGGCCTTCTTCGCGCGGACCATGCTTGGCACGGGGTTTCCATCCACGTCCAACACTCCCTTGGAAATGAGCGCCTCCTGGACAGCATAGGCAACCAGTGCAACTTCCGATCCATGGAACCGCGGAACGCGGGTGCCATCGTCCTTGATGTAGTGCCCGTATCGCACACGTCCTTTGTCCGAGCGCACGCCTCGGCCGTCCTGCAGTGCCTTGGCCAGAAGTGGGATCCCCGACCGTGCCAGCAGCGAGAGGCTACGGGCATACGCGGCCACCCATTCCGAGGGAACTCCATCAGGTGATGCCGTGATGAACACCTCGACGGGGCGAAGGACTTGCACCTCTTGCCCGGCGATCATGCCCATCACATCCACGAACGAGACGGTCAGGTACATGGTTGCATCGCCAGCAGGCCCCATGTAGGCCACCTTCTTGACGACTGCCTCCAGATCACCCTTGGGGCGCTTGGTGAGAACGATCGTCGCTGGATCCTGGTTGTCTTCTCGCTTCTCGCTTGCGACCTCTTCTTTGGGCGCTGTCGGCTTCTCTTGGGCAGGTGCTACCTCCAGGACCGCGCCCCGGATCGGGTTTGGCCGGTAGCAGGCGACGCCTTTGAGACCGAGCTGGTGGGCCCGCTTGTAGATCGCCTTGAAGTCTGTGAACGGATAGTCCACCGGCACGTTGATGGTCTTGGAAATCGCGCTGTCAACGAATGGCTGCGCTGCTGCCAGCACAGCCAGGTGCTGGTCCACCGTCAGTGTCTGTGCCGTCACCAGTGAACTGGGCAGCACCTCCTTGACGCTGTAGTTGCCGTCCTCGAAGGCAAACGTTTCTTGGTAGCTGCAGATTGCATCCAGCAGCGCCTGCTTGAAGTCCTGTGCCTTCTCCTCGTGGCACCAGTTGCTGACATCGCCATGCTCGATGAAGACACGCAGGGCGTGATCCATCACCGCGAACGAATCCGTTCCGCCATCGGCCGTGCGCTTGTTTCGCCTGTAGGCCAGACTGAAGATCGGTTCGATGCCATTGGAGCAGTTGTCCGCAAAGGCCAGACTGATCGTGCCGGTGGGCGCGATCGACATCAGGTGGCTGTTTCGGATGCCGTGCTGTGCGATCCGCTCGCGCAGATCGTCAGGTAGGCGCATGGCAAACGCGCTTTGAAGGTACTTGTCCTTGTCGAGGGCCGGGAATGGCCCTCGCTCGATGGCCAGATCCACGGAGGCGTTGTAGACCGCGTCGCGCAGTCGGTTGGTCACCCTTTCTGCGAATGACGCTCCCATGTCCGATCCATACTCGATGCCCAGCATGGCCATGGTCGAGCCCAGTCCGGTGTACCCGGTCCCGATGCGGCGCTTGGCCTGGGCCTCCAGCTTCTGCTCTTCCAGGGGCCAGTAGGTGACATCCAGGACATTGTCCAGGAAGCGCACCAGCACTTTGGCGCATTTCTCGAACGTCACCCAGTCGAACGTGGCTTCGTCCGTGAACGGCCGATGCACGAACTTGGTCAGGATGATCTGACCCAGGTCGCAGCAGCCGTAGGGCGGCAGCATCTGTTCGGCACACGGGTTGGACGCTGCCAGGTTCTCGCAGTACCAGAGGTTGTTTTCCCGGTTGATGTTGCTGCCTAGCAGGATGCCCGGCTCAGCGAAGTCGTAGTTCGATTGCATCACCGTGTCCCACAGATCCCTGGCGTCCACCGTGCGGTAGACCCACTGACCATCAGCGCGCTGGTACACGCCGGCGTTGTTGTCCTTGAACCGCTGGCTGGGCTCGATCTGGTGGATCAGCTCCCAGGTGCGCCCTTCTTCGATGGCCTCGAAGAACGCGTCTTCCACGAACAGGCTGACGTTGAAGTTGGTCCAGCGCCCTGGCTTTCGCTTGGCCGTGATGAACTCCATCACATCCGGATGGTCGATGCGCAGCACGCCCATCTGAGCGCCGCGGCGTGAACCAGCAGACTCGACCGTGGCACAGGATGCGTCGAACACATCCATGTAGCTGCAGGGCCCGCTGGCTTCGCTGTGGGTTCCCTTGACGAAGGCTCCGCGCGGGCGGATGCGGGAGAAGTCGTAACCGACGCCCCCTCCCCTGCGCATCGTTTCGCTGGCTTGGCGCAGCGCCTCGTAGATGCCAGGCACGCCGTCATGGTCCAGTCCCTGGATGCAGTCACCGACCGGTTGCACGAAGCAGTTGATCAGCGTGGCCTGGATTGTGGTCCCAGCCGCGCTCATGATGCGCCCGGCGCCGATCGCTCCATCCTGCATCATCTTCTCGAACTGCTTGGCCCAGTGCTTGCGGCTCTTGCTGTCTTTCTCGGCGCTGGCGATGCCGGCAGCCACGCGCTCGAAGAGCTGCATGGCCGTGGTTTCGCCTTTCTTGAGGTACTTCTCGGCCAGTACGACCTGGCTGATTTCGTTATGCATGTGTCTTACTCCTGATGAAAATGCGGCATCTGCCGCTGTTGATGAAGGAGGGCACAAGAAAACCCACCGCCCCCTTCCGGGAGCAATGGGTTCAATCTGCACTCTTCCAAAGCCGATCACGGAGTGAATGCGTGCATCCACTCCTGCGCTTTCAAGGCAGTCGGTTTCAGTAGAAGTCGGGATTGCGCAGCACCGGCGGATCCATGAGCTCCTGAAGGCGCTCCCTGTATCCGCGACTCTTGGCACCCCAAAACTCCGCGCTTTGCCGGGCCAGCGGGTGGGCCCGCGCCTGTTGTTCGTTCATGGCGAAGGGTTCCAGCCGAAACACCCGGCATGGCAACTTGAAGTACCACGCGCGGCCTGCACCCGCAATTCCCTCGGAGAAGCACCAGAACTCCCCGTCCATGGTTTCCTCGGTCGACTTGAAGAACTCCTTCAGCTGAGGAGGCTGCAACCCACCGGAGAAGCTGGCAAAGCCGCTTTCTCCCATGTAGAAGCTTCCAGCCTTGCTGGTTTGCATGGTTTCGTCCCAGTCGTGGCTGCAGCGGCGGATCTCTCCGTTGGGCCAGCGCACGAAGTCGCCAATCCTCAGGCCCGGTCTGGCGTCAAAAGCCGCCTGAATTCGGGCCCGGATAGCCAAGTTCTTCTGCTGTGCTGTGCTTTGTGTGTTGTCACTGATATTCATGAAAGCCTTCCTTCATTCCCGCATCTGCGGTAGTTGCTGAATGGGCGCTTCGGTGAGCTTTCTACTGGCCCCGGGACAGGAGACGGAAGAAAGCCCGCGCGAGGCGGGCTGGAGGTGAGTGCGGTAGTTCAGGCAATGGCCCAGACCCCGCGATCAACCGGCTTGAAGAGGTCTGCGTTCTGGTTGAGCGTTTGGCGAACCTTGGCCTTCCAGTTCGGGTTCTCGCTCAGCTTCTGTGGCGCCTCCCGCTGGACGTGCTCATAGATGGCGCCCAGGTCCCCCTTTCCGCCGAGCTGCATGAGCACACTCTTGACGAGGTTCTTCCACGTGCTGGTCAGGCGACCGTACTGCTGATGCGCAAGCTTGTTCAGGAGCACCAGGACCGGCGTTGCCTTCTTTTGCCACAGCAGGATGTACTCGTGCAGGATGAAGGGTAGTTTCATCGAGCCGTACTGCTTTCGATCAGAGGTGCAGTTGTGCTGCGCCTTGATCAGCACGGCGGCCAGCTCTTCACGGGGCATGCGGGCAATCATCTCTGCCTGGTAGCTGGTGTAGACGCCTGAGCGCCGCCAGTCTCCGATGATGGTGCCGTAGTACCCACGCCCGGCGGTAGCCTCGCGCTGGTTTAGCAGCACCAGCTGCATCTTCTCGTGAAAGTCCTCATCGGACTCGCACCGAGAGAGGTCATTCGGGTTGGCCTGCCCCCACACGTTGCCGCTGTAGACAATCATGCCCCCGTATGGAGGATGAGAGAGACAGAGGTCGGCAGGCTTGCCCACGGCCAGCAGGATGCTGTCGCTGATTGCGTTGAAGCCCGAGTGCAAATCCAGGCCGTGGGCCTCGATATTCATCTCTTTGGCCACTTCGACGGAGGTGCCGGAACCGACCATCGGATCCACAAAGACCTTGGGCTGCAGGCGCTCGAAGAGCTCCTTGTAGACATGGCCGCTGCAGTTTCCACGCCAGGAGGATTTGCCCCACTGGCCACGTTCAGGGTACGAAAGAATGCTCATTGGTTTTTCCATTTCCGCAGATGCGGCAGTTGCAAAAACCGAAGGCGGAAGAGGCTTTCTGCTGGGCTGTCCCAATAGAAAGCCCCCTGTGGAGGGGGTAGAGAGTGAGCGTCACTCGCTGATGACGAACGCGTGCGTACCGTCAGGCAACGTTGTGGGCTTGAGTTGAACCTGGTTCTCTGGCCGGACGATGTATTGATCGCGACGCTTGAAGAGGCTGAAAGCTAGGTGATCGCTGTTGAAATGAAAGTGCGCGCAGGGCAGGTGCTCTTTGCCCTCAATCAGGTTGTTGATCTCGAACGCAGCTCTCATCTGACCGATGTCGTCGGCCTCATTGGGTATCACGTCCACGTAGAACGAGTTGTTCAGCACCCGCTGGTCGGTAACTTCCAAGCTGAAGTTTGGCAAGTTGGCGCCCTTTTCGCTTGATCCGTCTGCCACCGACCAATGCTGGACCGGAACTGACGTGATGATCGGCGCCGGCAGTATGGCGATTGCCAGCTCAACGAACCGCTGGAGAGACTGCTCGTTGAATAGCCAGTGGGTCTGTCCCGGGGCAGAGGCGTCAGCTTCTTCGAAGGTGCTGTGGCGTCCTAGCGGCACCAGTCGATCATCAGAGAAGGCATACCAGGAAGGGGTTGATGTTCTGGGTGGCGTGCGGCCAGCCCCAAGGATCTCGTCCTCTGGGTACGCGTTCCTCGCCTGTTCCACTGCGTGTGATTCGCTTTCGGCGAAGCACTCGAACGTGTGCACAAAGGGCCCTTCCTCTCCCTCCGTCGGCTCACTCAGTTGGACCGCGTACTTTTCCAGCGATTCCACGAGCTGGAGACCGGATGGCGTCTGCTTCATCACCTTGCGCGAATGGCCTGCCGGGTCATCGAATTCGAGGTAGAAGCCATTGGAATCCGACCCCTCTTTCGGTTTTTGATGAGCCGCTTTGCCGAACGCGAGTCCTTCCATGAAGATCATGCGATCCTGGGCAAACTCGAAGTAGATGATGGTTGTCATGGTGTCCTTTCTGCCCAATCAGGGCTGTTGTGAAAGGCGTTGCCGGTGGGCTTTCTGATGCCTTGGTCTGGCATAAGAAAACCCGCCGAGGCGGGTTCAGAGTCCGTATGTCGATGCCGTCACAGATGAGCTGGCACCACGACGGTCTCACCGAAGCGCCAGGCGGCGTGGCATCGGGCTGCAGCCTCGAAGGCTGTCACCCCGATAAAGCACTGGCGTCTGGATGTCGCTGCGGTCTTGGGCAGGTCCTTGAAGGTGAAATCCTTCCAGGATGCGCCGGGCTCATCGCCCAGATCGTCGGATCGAATCGCCATCCAGATCTTGTTTCGGCGCTCCAGTCGTCGCAGGGCAATACCCTCGCGGTCGATGATGGGCCACATCCAGGCCTCTTCGCGCGTGTAGGGGTTGGATCTGGCGCCTGAGAGGATCTCCTCTTTGACCCAGTCCTTGATGTGGTCTCCTTCGTCTTCAGAACGATTGAGCTCTGCCAAAGTCACAAGCCAGTCGAGCTGGCTTGGGGTCGCATCAACGACTTTCACGGGACTCATGTCGCATCCACATCGGGCAATGGTCATGCTGTTGGACTGTGATCTCTCCATGTCAGTTCTCCACGCCAGTGTCGGTGTGGACCAGGCCACTCTCGCTCAGTTCGTAGGTATGGTTGTCGCCCTCACCGTCGCATTCAATGAGGAGCCAATAGCCGCGTGTGTCGACGCTTTGCGTATAGGCTGCGGAACGGTCAGCGTTGAGGGAGTGGCCGTGTCTGAAGCCATCGAGCATCGCTTCGGTGTCGCAATAGATGAGGGTTTTCACGATGTCCTTTCTTCCCCATCAGGGGTGGTTGAGAAAGGCGCAGCCGGTAGGCTTTCTGCTGAGCGGTCCCAGTAGAAAACCCGCCGAAGCGGGTTGAATTGGCCAGGGGTCTAAGCCAGAAGGCGGTAACGTGTCAGCCCTGCCGTTGTTCGACGAGCTGGATGATTCTGGTCACCGAGTGCTCAAGAAGGTACTGACGCTTCCAGTCCTCCAAGCCCAGCGTTGTGTGGCCACCCTGGACCGCGCCTTTCCAGTGAAGGTCCGCTACCTTGGTCATGGCCAATGACAGTGGCATTGCGAAGGGTACGACGTGGGGTACCACACACAACGGTTCGCCCGTGACCTGTTCGATGGCAAGCGCATCGCGTTTGCTGAAGGGAACGAACTGACCACGCACCTGGGCACGAAATGGCGTCTTTGTGATCTCTGGGATATCCTGCTCAATCACCATGCCCCCCTTGCGGAAGGCCTGCACTAGGTGCTGGATGTCACCAGCCGGAAGATCAGCGATGACGCCCTCCTCGGATAGTGCCGTGGGTTGCTCGTCATCGCGCACGCCGGCGGCTTCGAGAAATCGGTCAGCTGCGCGAAGCGCCTCCCAGTCTTCCTCTCGCTGGTCTTCGTCATCGGCGATCTCGACCCAGAGGGCCAGACGATCACGAAGTAGCTTGATGAGGCTGATGGTCTGTTGCATTGGCATGCTCATGACAGCGCCTCCGGCACCTCGACTATTTCGCCAAGTTTGCTGACGATGCAGCACCGGGCCGCTGCGATGCTGAGGTTTGGACCGATTCCAACGTAGCGGATCAGCCCGCCATGGTTTTTGGGGTGTGTTGCTCGGTATCCGAGGAAGCCGGTGCGCACACCACATCCGCGGGTACTCCACATGCTTTCGTAGTCCATCTTCTCCCGATCCATGATCGGCCCCATCTGGTTGGGGAGACGGGTCGGCTTCCATGGAGCTTTGACTCCAAGGCCAGGCACTTGAGCCTTGATCGAAGGGTCGACGCCGTAGAGGGAAAGCTCATAGCCTTCCACCACACCCAGCATCCAGTCGAGTTGAGCTTCTGTCGCTTCAGCTACTTTGACGTGTTTCACTGTGTCTTCCTTACCGCAGTAGCGGTTGTTGAGAAAAGCACAGCCGGTGGGCTTTCTGCTGAGTGGTCCCAGTAGAAAACCCCCGAAGGGGTTGTGTAGGGTGAGGCACGCTGCCAGTCACGCCGTGCCGACGGGGACACGGTCAGAGGCCATGTCGAAGCCAGGCGGCACGCTGACCGTGAGCTCTTTGGTGTCGCAGTAGCAGTCTGAGCAGAATGGGGTGTCGAAACTGGATGCAACCCTGGACGAGTTGGCTTCGATCATGGCCTCGAAGCTGATGCGAGGCGAACCGCATTTGCCGCAGACCCTGACTTCCCGCTCATCGTCTGTCGCGTCGATCAGATCGCCACTCCAGGAGCATTCCTGGTTGCCGCAGACCGCGTGAGAGTTTTCGCCGAATTCCAGATCACCGTAGGGGCCATCAGTGACCTCGTGGTCCCCGTCTTCGTCAAACGTCACATCGGCAGTTTGCGAGATGGTCAGCTTGAACTTGCGAGAGCCGCATTTGGGGCACTTGTAGCTGCTCATGATGTCGCTCCCTCGAAGGAGGCGGACATGAGCGTGACGCTGGTTTCCCGGGGATGAACGTCGGCCCTCCAGTCTGTGATGCGGCAGTCCGAGTCATGCCATCCTGGGGTGGCACAACCAAAGGACTTTCTTACGATCTGAATTGCGTCCAATGCGGTGTTCGCGTCAACCGCCACCTCGGCTTCAAAGGTGACTCGGACCTTTACTTTGTGTGTCATGGGGTTTCCTTCCTTCCCCAGTCAAGGGGTGTTTCGAAGGATGGCCAATGAGGCTTTCTGATGCCACAGGGCATTAGAAAACCCCCAGTCGGGGGTTCAGAAGCTGACGTTTTTGACGGAGCGGAGAAGGGTCAGGCACCTTCGGTGTCGAAGTTCTCCAGAGCCGCCTCTCGCAGTTCATCTGTCGTCTCGTGGTCGTAGCATTGAAAGCCCCACCCCTCCAGGTAGGCGATCAGCTCTTGCCTGTCCATCTTCTCGATCTCTTCTCGCGTCATGTTGCGACTCCTTGCATGATTTCGTTGAACCAATCGGCATGATTGGCGCCGGCGTCGTAGGCTTCGTTCCAGTCCTGATTGAGCTCGTGGGTCCGGCCGAAGCCGTCGCCCCACCGTGTGCGCTCGTACAGGCCACACAGGTATGCGTGCAGAAGTGTCTCACGCCACCAAGAAAGCAGCTTGCTCATGTTCGATCCTACCTTGTAGATTGCCGCAAAGACGGCAGTTGATGAACTGGTAGGGCAGAGGCTTTCTGCTGGGTCGTTTCCAGTAGAAAGCCCCCTACAAGGGGGTATCCCGAAGTGGACAAATCAGATGGACGGCCCGCTGATCCCCAGCAGTTCGCGAAAGCGCTGCCTCATGATCTCCTGACCGGTTCGCAGTCCACGTTGGTAACTGCGGCGACCATAGTCGATTGCAGCGCCAAGGTCTCTTGCGGCGATTCTCTTGCTCACTTCGATGACCTTTTCGCCATCCAAGTCGTGCAGAACCATGGTCTCCCCCTTCTCTCGGAAGGAGGGGAAAAGCTCGTTGTCTTCGAGGTACCTTTGCAAGTCCTCATCTGCTGGCGCAGAGCCAACGGACAGCTCGCCCGGAGTGTCGTCCGAGCAGGTCCACCGTCTGAGTTGATCTTCGGCAGCCAGAATGCCTGCCAAAGCACCTTGGACGTTGGCTCCGTCCTTCATCGCCTGTTCCATCGTCTCATGGGCCTCCAGATAGGCTTTGCATGCCTGACATAGGGCTTGTGGGCGGTGGGTGATCGAATCCTGTGTCGTGTTGGTTTCCATATCAATTCCCGTGGGTTGCGTCGGTAGACGCCTTGCTGACGAGTGCAATGTGGGCCTTGCAGTGGCTGCAGTAATGCGGACATCCAGGGCCGGCGCGGCAACCTGTCAGCACGCACATGCACCGCACGCCCGTGTACTCCCCGCGCTCGGGCGCCGGGCGCCCAACTCGTTGGTCAACCGGGTCAGGACTGGTGGTGATTTTGTTCATCGTGATTTTCCTCTCGGCGCAGGCCGGCTATCGTGGTCGAGCGCTAGTAGCAGTCCGGAACGCCCCTGGGCGTGTTGAAGTGCCCATTGACGATTCGTACTGGTCTGCCGTTGTGGTGGGTGGGTGGGCGGCGAAAGTTGATTTCGATCTGGTTCACAGCGATGTGGCGCTGTGGCCAGACTTCAGTCTTGTGTGCCTCGCGCAAGGCCCCCACTGCTGCCGGTTTCCGATCGTAGAGCAGCAGGTTGTGAATGGCGGTGTGCATGTCGCGCACTTGTGCGGCGTAGATCACGGGAGTTCGCGCATCTTTCGTCATGACTTCGTCCTTTCCGCAGTTGCGGTGTTGAAAAGACGTGTGTCAGAGGCTTTCCGTTGGTTCATGCCAATGAAAAGCCCCCGAAGGGGCATGGTGTCTCGTGTAGCTGGTCAATCGGCGAGTTCGAAGAGATCGCGTACGACAGGTGCTGACTGGGGTGTGGCCTTGCGTGTGAGCGTCGCCTCAGGCCAATTGGCTCGATCAAGCCGAAAGTGACGGCCATCCGTGACTCTTGCAATCACGATTTGATCGCCCAGATCGAACCGTTCAACGTACCGATACGTCTCCTGGCCGATTTGGATCACGTCGCCGCTCTGGAGCGTTTTCCAGGTGTGTTGATCCTGCTCCAGCTTCTTATGGTGGGCGATAACGGCCTCCCTCCATTGCCGATCTGTCTCGCTCATCCCCTGAACAGGGATCAGGTCAAGCAGGGTCATCGGAATGTCGACAGCATCCAGGTGGGACTCGCTTTTGTATCCCCAGCCGTGCGTCGGCCGACCAGATTGCATTCGTACCAGGCAGGGCTCTCGCACCCCATTGTCCCGGCGCTCGAGGACGAACCACAAATGGTTGCCCACCGCCTTGTGGGCAACATATCCCCATTGGTTGTCCTGGCGCATGAATCCGTTGACCTGCTGTTGGATGATTTCCATCCGGCCGACGTGCTTGTCAATTGCGTAGCTCCAACCCATGACTTAGGCCTCCGCGACTGCGTAGCACATGCGCGCACCGCCAACCATCTGCAGCTCAAGGGCTGTTCCGTCAGCGCTCAGTTGCAGGTCCTTGATCTGTCCTTCGGACTGTTGATCCTCCCAGCAAAACGCGTATCTCGTCGAGCCGGCAGAGAGCGTCCCCAGACGTTCGCGAGTGAACCTGGGCTTGAGGATGAAGCGTTCCTGGCCTTCTGCTCCAGCAAAGTGGATGGCTCTCTCGGACTCTCGTGCATCGGGGTGCGCTGCCTTGGTTTGGGCAACGACTTGGGGCCAATCCTCAGCGGCCAGGCCCCCGATCATCGTTGCTTTGACCTTGCTGCCCTGCAGGGTGGCCAACAAGCTCTTCTTGGTGATTTTCATATGGTCCTTTCATCCCCGAATTCGGGTGGTTGTTGAAAGGGGGCCACATCGGCTTTCCCATGGGCTTTCCCATGGGGAAACCGCCCGATGTGAATCGGGACGGTATCAATTCGGCGTGCTCAGAGAAGACCGTGCTTGGCAAACGAGTACGAACCCGTGTTGCACAAGATGAAGTGATCCAGTAGCCGCACGTCGATGCTTCCTAGCGCATTTTTCAGACTCTTGGTCAAGAGCTCGTCAGCCCTGCTGGGAATCAGGCCGCCAGAGGGGTGGTTGTGGGCCACGATCAACGACGAGGCGTTGACCTGCAATGCCCGTTTGACGAGTTCCCTGGGATAGACGGAGGTCTGCCCAACGGTGCCTCTGAACGCCTCTTCGGCTGTAATCACCCTGTGCTGGGAATCCAGATAGATGCACCAGAAGGATTCGTATTCCTGGGGTCCAATGATCCGCTGCACGAGTGCCACAGCGCCTTTAGGGTCATTGGCATTGGTCAGCTCGATCTGGGCTCTGCGCCGGTCAATCTCCAGGGCTGCCTTGAGGCGCGCAAGGTGATCTTCGGTGGAGCTGTCCATGGCGAAGAGTGTGCCCTGCTTGGGGAATAGCTGTTCATACGCTTCGTTTGCTGCGCTGCCGCTGAGACCCAGGGCGAAGGCCACGAGCTGGCGGTCGGTTGCGGTTTGAATGTCCATTGCATTTCCTCAGTGAAGGAGTTCGAAATGGACAGGGCAAAGCCTGGCGCAAACAGGGGCTTGCGTCAGGACTCGCTGTGATTGGTGGCGTGCGGTCGACGTGAGCAAACGCAGAAAAGCGAGCGTGGATCCGCCGCTTTAGCGTGCCAGTACGTTTCTGAGCCCGCCACGAAGATTCGCAGTGGCAGACCGATCCTTCCGTAACAACGGATTCATGGATACGCGATGTTACCCAAAATGCCCCCTACTTCGCAAGCCGCCACGGACATGAAAGTGGCCTTGAAGGCGTGCTTTTTCGAGATGAGGCTCTAGAGCCGGGGCGCTGACCGCCAGCAGTCCGCGATTCTATGATCCCGGGTCGATATCTCGGCTGACGCCTTTGAGGATGCGCTCGACCTTGACCTTGTGATCCTTGTCCTGCTGCTCCATGGCCATCAGGACCGCGTCTTCCCATTTGATCCGATCGATGGCGGAGCGCAGCGTTTGGGTTCTCTCATCCAAGGGCAAGGCATGCGCCACAAAGTCGCCGGCGGCGAAGATCGCGTTCGTGTGCGGCTGCATGTCCATGGTGAACGGCCGCTGGAAGAATGGTTCGAACATCCAGTCCCACTGGAGCCGATACTTGCGCTCCCCATAGGTTGCCGACCAGACAGTGGACCCAGAGTATGCAGCCGTTTCGCCAAGGGTGCTCAGTGTCGTGCGCACGTGTTCCCACTGAAGCGACACGAAGACCTCTGCAGGTATCGCGATAGGTGCCTCGAACGTGCCGTCAGGCATGGATCCCCCGGGGTTTGGGCATACTTTTGTGGTCACGGGTGGCTCGCCTGCAATACGTTTACTTGCTTCTGGCAATGATTTTAGTAATCCTCCGCGCGCCACGGGCAAGGATACACCTCAAAATTTGATAGTTGACAGCCACTAATCGCTTAGCAGGAGCCTGCGAACCAGGACGTATTCGTGCAGTCGCAGCAGATCCTTTTCCGAGACCTCCTTCAGCCGGGCGAGGTCCAAGTTGTCCGCGTTGTCAGCGATCTTGACTTCCCTGGCTATCGGATTGGCCTTTGCTCGCTTCGCCGCCTCAAGCCGCGTCTCCTTGCGGCGCTTGGTCAGGGCGTCGACTGCCTCAACGACATCGGCATCGAAGCCGATTTTCTTGAGCTCATCCAGTGTCACCTCCGTGTCTTCAACAAGATCGTGCAAGGCCGCAGCTATTCTGGCTTGTGGTGACTTGACGGCAAGGATGACTCGCAGAACGTGGAGGATGTAAGGCTCACCGGCCTTGTCGACCTGGCCGGCATGGTGAGTGGCCGCCAGGGCGATGGCTTTTTCAAGTGTTGACATGCCAAGGTTGTAGCAGAAAGCGTCTGGGGCTAATGCGAAGAAACTGCGCCCATTCGCGGGCTGTTTCAAACTTGCTTTTGATCTGGCATGGCCTACCTTGTCGATGAAGAAACACGAGGTGGTACGAAATGCTCAGTGAAGAACAGAACGCTGTTTTAGACGCTCCGCTGCGAGGGGTCACCATGGTGTACGCATGCGCGGGCGCCGGCAAGACCACTTCTCTGGTGGCAAAGGCACAGCGTCATGCGGCCATGGATGGCATGAAGGGCTTGTATGTGGCGTTCGCCAAGCCGGCCCAGCTCGACGCAGCAAAGCGATTTGGTGCCGCTGCTTTATGTAAAACAGGTCATGCACTTGCCTTCCCGAGGTTCGGCCAGAAATACGCGCACAAGCTGCGTTCCATGAAGCCATTGGACGTGATCAGAGAATCAGGCCTGGTCGATGACTATCTGGAGGCCAAGGTGCTGATCGACTCCGTCAACGAATGGTGTATCTCGGACGCCATGCAGTTTCCCAGTCGAATTCGATTGCATAACTTGGCCGGTCGGATATCACCGGTGCGGGCAGCCCAGCTGGCCAAACTCGCTGAGCAACTATGGAGCGAGATGTGCGATCCTCAATCGCCAGTTCCTATGCCTCACGATGGCTACCTGAAGCTCTACCAGCTGACGCAGCCGCGCCTGCCTGGCGATTACCTGATGGTCGACGAGTTCCAGGACACCAACCCGGTCCTGCTGGACATCATCCGTCGTCAGCCTCAGCCCATTATTGCCGTGGGTGATCCGCACCAGTCCATTTTCGCGTTCCGTGGTGCTGTCAACGCCATGGCAGAGCTCAAAGCCGATCGGAAGCTGCACATCAGCCAGAGCTTCCGCTTCGGTCCAAAGGTGGCACGCGTAGCCAATGATCTCCTGGGCGGACTCAAAAAAGAGACAACAAGGGTGATCGGCAGCGGCTTCAACACAGAGCTGCGGTGGGACGGCCGTGTCCCTACTGACGTGCCTTCAATCACGATCATTTCGCGCACCAACGGCGGGCTCTTCGAGCACGCGGTGACCGCCCTGCGCGAAGGCAAGAGCCTTAGCTTTGTGGGCGGTGTCCTGTCCTATGGCTTCTCCAAGTTGTGTGATGTGCGGCACATTGCCAATGACTGTCGTGATCAGGTCAAGGACACGTTCTTGCGCTCCTTCCACTCGCTCTGGCAGCTGCAGGAATACGCCGATCAAGTCGAGGATCTGGAGTTGCTGAGGCTGCTGCGGGTGAGCGAGGACTACGGCGACCGGATCTTCGACCTGGTCGAGCAGATCCATTCAAGGGCGCTGACTGACCTGGATGCCCAGGTAGTGCTGACCACGGCACACAAGAGCAAGGGATTGACGCGGGATCATGTCTTCTTGGCAGATGACTTCCCCGCTTTCGTGGATGACGGTGAGATCGTCAACGACTTGGATCCTCAAGAGGTCAACCTTGCCTATGTGGCAGTCACGCGCGCAGTGCGCACGTTGTGTTTGAACGAAACGACATTGGCTTACCTGCGCTGGTTGCGTGACCGGCGTGTGGCGGGCGGTGCTTGAACTTGCTTTAGCGTCGACTGCAGGTACCTTGAATGGCAGCCCGATCCCGGGCGAACCATTCTAGGAGCCAATCATGACTATCGTGAACCATATTCCCGTCTCTCAACCCGGCCTGTACCTTTGTGAACGTGTTGGTCGTGGCCATCAGAAGATCCGTTCCATCACCTGCCGGGCATCAGAGGCCCAACGGTTGGAGCGACGAGGTGCAACGATCTGGGTGGCTCGTGCGGGTGGCTGGGTTCGCAGAGACTGATGTCACCCCAAACGCAGTATGGCAAAGCGCAAGACTTCACCCCAGCCACCTTCCAGGTCGCGCTCGACGCGCGCTTCACGGTCGGCGATCGAGACGGCCATTGCCCGTTGTCGCCTCATGAGCCCCACCGATGTGGACGTGCTCTGTGGCGCCCTTACGCGCAGTGCGAGCGCGCTGAAAACGGGCAATGGCACTTCGCACTCTCTTGTGGACTTTGAGCAGGCCGGCGTGGTTGCAGCAGCGATCGAGAAGACCGGCGTCGTAAAGGGCCTGGCCAGCGAGATCGCGCAACTGCAGCTGGTGATCACGAACATCCGCTGTCGCATGCAGGATTCAGCCGATGGTCCGGTTATCCTCTACGGGCCCGAGATCGCAACCCTAGATGATTTCTGTCGATTTCACAGGTTTCAACTCAGCCACCTGAGCGTGGGCGAATACGCCAAGATCTTGCAGCGAGCAGGGCCCTCGCTGGGACCTCAATTGCATTCAACGATCGCACAAACACTGGCGGGTAAATAGGCAGGCGGGGTGGGTTGGTTCGCAGGCCGAGAGTTCGGCACAAACGGTCAAAGCCGTGCATTGAGGAGACTGTTTCGTGCGACGGCGGTCTCAATTTGGTGGCACAGTACACAGCAGCCTAGTTCTGCTGGACACCCGTTGGTCCGGATCCACCTCCCTATTTGCTTTTCGGGGCGACCACTTGAGCCGCCTGCAGCCGCCACAATGAATTGCATCAGCACCCGCGTGCATTCTCTTCACGTCTCTTCTGGTCCGCGTGGACCGGTGATCAGGAACGTTTCCCAGTCCAGTCCAGATGCTACCGCCTATGTGATTGCTGTTCGGGCTGAGGCGCTCCCGCCCATGGTGCTGATCGTAGACCGCGAGGCCCTCAATAGGCGGTCGGTCGGCATGCCTGCATCGGCCGCCATTCACACGATTACAGCCTGGACCAGGCGCCAGCTGCCGTCTTCATGGTTGGATGATGATGGCGTCACCTGGGTCTGCATGAATGGAAGCTCATCCTTCCATGTTCTGTTGGTCGATCGCGCTGGTGTGGTCACATGGCGCAAGGTCAAATGGCCCCGCCACGACGACGGTACGCTTGACAGCTTCAAACGTGCATTTCCTGTCTATGCCGATGCGTTCCTCAGGGTGATTGAGATGATGGGCGCTGTCGAGCGTGATGCGTCTCTACAGGTCGAACGTGGCTCAGCAAGCCCGTCCTCTCTCAATTTCGACGGGCGGCACCCAGACCAATAGCTTCGAGCTGCTTTTGGACTCTGTCCCCGATCGAGGGCCAGGTTTTCAGGAGTTCTTCGACCGTGATCTCCTGGACGGGGCCATCCCCTTCCACGACAGCCGTGAGAGCGGTTTTCTTGACGCTGCTGCGGGGCACCCTGATGGTCCCATCCGAGGCAGGCCTCGGAGCAGGGTTGCACCACAGTGTCGCGCTGATCTGGCGCTCAAACGACAAGACCAGGGCAGGGCCAATCTTGGCGCCCAGGCGGTGCATGGCTTGCGGTTTTGTAAAGCTGCCGTAATAGGCCCCGGACGTGTGGGCATCGTTGTGCCCCATGGCATTGGCCACCTTGATCACAGCGGAGTCGCGCACCAGTGGATCGACCTGAGCTACGTGACCTCCAAGGGTTGGGGGAACGATCCCCTGTAGTAGCAAGGTGATTTCTGCGTACTCGGCCCTTGCGCCGTGACCTGTCACACCCAAGTCTGACTTGGTGAGACCGAGCTTCTTCATCAAATAATAGTATCGGTTCTCACCCTGCTTGAGGGACAGGTCTGGCCAGCACATTGAACTGGTTCGCGAGCACATCTGCTTGGCCAGATTCAGTGCCTTGCGTTGGGACTCTCCGTGATCGCCCTGCTCGATCGGAACTTGTCTGTACCGACCGTTCTTGGCCACGCTGTCGGCGATTTCAAGGAATGTGCCCTTGTCAGCTTTCCACGGCTTGAGCAGGAGCATTTCCTTTTTGCGCAGCCCAAAGGCCAGGCCCATGGCCAGCATGACGCCGTGCCGGTGGTCGTTTTCGAAGGCACGACTCAGGATCACTGCGGCGTCCAGGCCACGGCCGGACCATGATTTGCTCTGCTCGGCCACAGTGGTGACCTTGAAGGCATCTGCAGGCGCCTCCGGGATGTAATAGGAGACACCCTTTCTCTCGCCGTTGATGATGTCGCTCTTGCCAATCCATCTACAGAAGATCTTGAGCCTGCTGTACTGGTTTTGCATGGTCTTTGGCGATGCTCTGTCCTCCCACCAGCTGCGCACCACCGCTCGAATGTGCTTTTCTTTCAGGAACGCCACGTCTTCGACAAAAAAACCGAGCTTGTGCAGGCGCCTACAGAACGATGCCATCACTTCGTGGGTCTGCCGGAACGTTCGGACCGAGGCTGCTTTGCCGTTGACTCTGGTGTGACCTCTTTCATTGACGATGGCCGCCACGTTGCGCAGAAGTCGTCGCAGGCTTGGCGTGTCTGAGTCGATGAACCTTGGGAATTGCATATGGCCGCAATCGTCGCAAAGACGAAGAGCGCTGATGTAGGGAAAGAGGCACTTGGTATGGTCGCTTTTGTCCTGCCCAAAGCATCCCCGGCCAGCATGGACGGAGCGGACAAATTTGTCCGCTCCGAACCCAAGACGGTATTTGTCACTGCTTATCGCTTTCACCGGTGAAAATACCCTCCCCCTCTCTTGGGGACTGTTGGAATACCTAAAGTGTTCGAGGTTGCTTGGCTGATGTAAGCAGTGAAGTAAGTTACATTACGGCATGATCACAAGCAATCATCCCCCATTGACCGCCGAAGACCACTTCAGCAACTGGTCAAGAAAAAAGGAGGTGCAGCCAATTGCCGGCGACCGCCTGTCCGGGCGGTCAGCGTCTCTCTACCGGTACGTGTGGGCCGCCTGGAACACCTTCCTCAAAACCCATGGTCCAGGCGGTCTCGGTACCGACTGGCTGGAGGCTGATGCGATAGCTGTTGAGCGCTTTCTGCGCGACGCTGTGTCGCCCTCTTCTGCAAGAAAGTCCCGCACAACCCCCATCAGTCCAGTCACCAGGCAACGCTATTTGCGCCTTCTGAGCTGGATCTACCAGGACGCAGTAAACGCCGGGATGGCAGCCCACAACCCTGCCCGCACTCTTCTCGAAGGCGTGCTGCCTCTGGGCGATGTGGATGGCCAAGTCTTCAACCGCGTACAGTGGCAGTGGATACACAACGCCTTTCCCGACGCAAACGATCGCTGGTCAGTGCGCGACCGGGCCATCTTGTTGTTGCTGACCGAGCAAGGCCTCACCACTGGCGAGATATGTAGCCTGGACATCAACAGCCTCAAGCTGACTCTCAAGCCGCCGCTGCTGGAACTCTCCGGCCGTCGCCATGCGCAGCAAAGAACGCTCTACTTAGGAGATGACGAGTCCAGTGCCCTTCGGCAGTGGATGCTTGAACGAAGCACTGTTTCGATTCGAAATCCAACACACGCGCAATCCCTGTTCGTCACAAAAAAGGGCTACCCGATGTCTCCCAGGGCATTGTTCCACCTTGCCGCAAAAACGATCACCCGGGCGTTTGTGGCCAACGGCGTTGAGGTTCCCAATCACATCGGCCCCGCCACACTTCGCAATACCCGCATCGTGATGTGGCTAAACGACGGCGTGCCTGTTGAGAAGGTCCTGGCGATGTCCGGCTACAAGGACTTTCGAAGTCTGCGCTGCCTGAGATCTCACGTCCACTCTCCACTGGCGAAGCTCCCTCCTTCTGACTAGCCAGTTGCATTTGGACCGTAGTGCTTCATCCTTGAAGCACTTTTCAGCACGTGTCTTTCATGCAAACCCTTACCTGCTCTGTCGAAGTACCACGCAAGCTCCTTGCGACCGCGTCATCCACATGGGAACGTGTTCGGTCACTGCACCCCCCGGGGCCCAATGGATCCTTCCTGCTGCGGATCGAAAAGCCTGCTGCCTGGCGTTTGAAGATGAACCGTGGTGCCACCTCGATAGGCATGTCCATGAGTGCCAATGGATGCCTGTACGAGCTCTCTGAGATCGACGAGAGCGTGAGTGGTGGCTGGATGGGAAGTTGTATGCCAAGCGCCCTGGTCGTGATCTTCCTGCGTCACTGGATCGCCCAGTCCAATTCCTCATCCACAGCCCTGGGCCCTCAGTATCGCCAGCCGAGCCTATTCGACTAGCGCCCCGTGCGTTCTTCATAGCGACACATCCTGAATACGTCGCCCGGCATCCCAGTATTCATCCACGGCAACTGGAGATCCCACGATATCTTCGAAGCCTTGAGCCGGGTGTGTCCACCTGGGATCTACCAACACAGCCCTATCAAGAAGACCCTTCTAGTCCGCCTTCCATCCCAGGAAAGAGAGTTTCTACGTGTTCAAAAATGTCGCCGTCTATCAACTTGGTGCTCCATGGACTTCCGATCTGCCTGAACTTGAGGCGGCCATGGACGCGGCGCGGTTCATACCATGCACGGGCACGCAGGAGAAGTCGGTTGGATTCGTTGAACCACGAGGCCAAAGCCATGGGCCTCTGGTCGAGTCCATCAATGGTCAACGCATCCTGAAGCTCAAGATCTCCACAAAGACAGTCCCTGCTGCCGAGATTCGCAAAAGGGCCCAAGAAGCCGCCGATCGCATCGAGGCTGAGACCGGCCGCAAGCCGGGGAAAAAGGAGATGAAGTCACTGCAGGATGAGGCGAAGCTATCCCTTCTTCCCGATGCGTTCGCCAAAGAGGCTGTGGTTGTCGTCTGGCACGATCCATCCTCCAACCTGGTGGTGACCGACGCCGTCTCTCAGGGCAAGCTCGACGACGTCATCACCTTGATGGTGCGAACCTTCGTCGGCTTGGCTCTGACCCCACTTCAGACCAACATTGCCCCTCAGACGGCGATGGCCCAATGGCTTCTTGCAGCGTCGCCCGACGAATGGCCGCAGGGCGTTTCTGTGGAAAGAGAGTGCGAGCTTCGCGCGAGCGATGAGTCCAAATCCAGGGTGAAATTCACCCATCACCATCTGCAAAACGATGACGTTCGGCGCCACATCAAGGAAGGCAAGCTGCCTACTCAACTGGCTCTGAGCTGGGATGGCCGCCTCGAGTTTGTCCTGACCGACTCGCTGCAGCTGAAAAAGCTCAGCTACCTGGATGGCGTATTCGATAACCGGGGCTCCCAGCAGGGCGATGACTACGATCCATTCGACGCCGACGTCAGCCTTGCTACTGGGGAACTGGGCAAGGCACTGCAGGGCCTTTTCGATGCCCTGGGAGGCTTGGCCAACTCCGGTCAGCCAGCCTAGCTGTCTGGCCTACAAAGCCCTGCTGCACACCCGAGCAGGGCTCTGCGACTTCCTCGGAGCGATCACTTGCCATGCAGAGGCGGCGGTCGATCCTCCGACGCACGCCGTCTACCCGACGCCTACCGGATGACGTCGCGCTGGGCCACTGCCAAATTTGATAGCTCCATCATTTGAGAGTTGGCGCCTGGCCACGCCAAGTCTACATTGGACCTCACTCCAGCAGGCCCAGGCGAAACGCTGCAGCAATGGCTTGCGGACGATTGATCACGTTCAGCTTGCTCATCGCGTTCTTCACATGGAACACCACCGTCGACTCAGCAATGTTCATGATCTGGCTAATTTCCCAGCCAGTCTTGCCATGAGCGACCCAGCGCAAAGCCTCGATCTCGGACTGGGTGAGCTGTTTAGGCAATACGCCTTGAATTTGCGGTGTGATCAGCCTTCGAAACGTGAAATGGGCCACATTGCCCAGAATTTCCCCAGCCTTAACGAGTTGGGCTGTCTCTCTCAGATCCTGGTCAATGGGTTGATCGCGGACGAAACTGACCATGGTCTTGACACCCGCGGCCTCGTGAATGGGGACACTCATTCCACAGCCCAGTCCAACGGCCCTCGCCTCTTCGTACAACTCCATGGCATTTGCCTGGCGGAACTGCGCCTGGTTCCAGACAAGGGACTGGGTGTGATTCTGGCAATAGCTGACCGTCGGGTCCATGGCCATGTAGCCCCGTTGGGCATACTTGGTCTGCCAGTCAATCGGGTAGCCGCTGAGGACTTGAAAACACCGATCCCCCCGGGCACTCACCCACTGGGTTCCTACAAGTACTCGCTCGAAGCCACATCTACTGGCGGCCGAAGACACCGCCGCAAGCAAGTCCGCTTCCGACTGTGCGCTAATGATTGAGGACATCAGGTCGATGCCCTCTGACAGGGAACCACCCATACCGCTGGTCAGCCATCCCCAAGATTCAGGAGTTGCCATGATACTTCGGCAGTCGACGTCTGTCGCCTATCCCTCCTTTGACCGCTACCTGCGAGTCACTCGCACAGAGCTGGAGGACATCAGCCTCGAACACCTGTGGACTGACCAACCTTCAAGCGCCGATGGCCGCACCTTGGGGTACACGGAATGGTCCGGCTCGTACGCGGGGCGTGTGGTGAGTGTGGCGTGCTTCTGGCGCCTGTACGCTGATGGCCCCTCGCTATCCAGCGATCCCTTGGATGTCTCAACGAATGTGATGCTGGTTGACGCAAAGGGCTACGACATGGGAACGCATGAGACTGGCAACGCGTTCCTGGCCATCCTTCGAATGCACTTCAGTTCGTCAGGCGAAGCTCTGGCCCAAAATGTCCAACGGCACTGAGCGTCTGGTGGTCCACCTCAATGATCAGAGCCACAGCAGCTGCAACCCCAATCCTGATCGATGGGCCCATCCTGTGAACATGGAGCCCCTGCTGGCGAAGCATTCGCTCCATGGGCGGTGTCGTAACTGTCACATAGCGGGTGATCCCCCGCTCAATGGCAAATCGCGCTGACTCTCTCATCAACGCCATGGAAATTGGCCCAAACGCCGCGTTGTCAGTGGCAGTGCGGGCGGTAGCCACTGCGAACCTGCTCAGCTCCCATGTTTCAGGGCCCACAGGGGCTGGCTGTCCGTGCAGAAGCTCAGGGAACGTGTCCTTGAGCATGTACGGCCCGGTTGTTGGCAGCAGACGCCAGCAAGCATCGACACCGCCTTGCTCCCCCTGTCCCAGTATGTAGGTGACCTGCGGGAGCTCATCGAACCGGTCGCGCTCCATGCCATCGCTGGTCTCAACCTCCCACCCCAGCTTCTCGTGGAACACCTCATACCTGAGCCGGAACATTGCGTCCAAGCAAACAGACGGGGTCTTCTGAGGTACATGTGTGCTCACTTGCATTTGGCTCATCTGGATCTCCTACCAACAGCATCAACTGGCAGGAAATTAAGAGGGGTCGGCCAACTTCACAAGCTGTCAAATTTGGGAGTACCCGACCGGGGCCGGCCGGCTTGATACTTGCACTGTCACACACGAATGCCTTTCATGCGAGGTCTGGTCAGGCTCTGCGCGTCGGTCGCACCCGAAGCGCCATACCCGGGGGTCATCTTCTTCTTGGCAAACAGGGTTCGTACTGACATGCGCTTTCGCCTCTCCATGCTCCGGTTCTTTAGAACTGTCGACTCGCCGCCACAGGATTTGAAGCGGGAGAAACAACAGTTGCTGGCGTGCCTGGACAGGGCGAATCTCACTGATGCCCTGATCATCGAGAAGATCCGCCATTGCACCTCTCACTCAGATCTGGTTCTGGTGCGAGCGGATGTCATGCAAAGGTTGGCCAATGAAATCGGAGAGGCGCAAGCGGCATCCTTGCTGCTTTCCGTGTGGACAGAAGATGCTGAGGCCAATTCGCAATAGGCCTCCCTGCCCAATGCCGGTTACCGCTTCCACCACCGCATTCCTTCAAACGGACACGACCCAATGACTGCTATCATTGGCATCACGGTATGCAAAGTGCTTTTGGGCAATGATTGAGGGCCCCGCTTTGCCCAATCATTGACTTGTTTTCTGGAACGGAGGGATCCTGTTGCGCCGACTGATCAGCCTAATTTTGTCCGTAGCCTTTCTGACAGGCTGTGCAAGTTCAGTGGTCAATGTTCCCGACTCTGTTCTACATGCCAATGAGAACGCGAAGCGCGCAATCGTTTTTATTCATGGATTGAACGGACATCCAACAGACACCTGGAAGAACCCGGAGTCCGGCGGCGTGTGGCATGAGATGCTGTCGACCGACAAGGACCTCCCCGGGGACTTCAAAGTCATTTCACTTTCCTACAACGCGAGTCTGCTGGAAAGCAACTTGACTCTTCAAGAAATGGGGCGATCTCTCAAGGCCGATTTGCGTGTCAATCGCCTCACAAACGAGGGGCCGTACAAGGAAATCTATTTCATCGCCCACTCCATGGGCAATTTGGCACTGCGCTCACTCCTTGCCGATGAACCCGAGCTGTTTCGTGGCGTCCGTATTCCGCTGATTATTTCCATGGGCTCGCCCTCAACAGGATCGGAATTGGCAGCGCTCGGCAAATGGCTCATCCCAGGCAACTCCCAGCTGGAGAACCTGTCGAGTTCCAACAACCAGTACCTGGCCGATCTGAACAAGCGCTGGAGCGAGAGCCAGGGCGATACCCGCATCTCTTGCGGCTATGAAACCGTGATCACCTCTGGGCTTGGCATGATCGTGACCCCAGAGTCTGCTCAGGCAGTCTGCAATGGCGCCAGATGGCCCATCGCAGCCAACCACTCCTACATGGTGAAACCAAGAGACCGGCGCGATCGCATCTACACGTGGACCAAGGACGAGCTGCAATCCACCATCCGTGCCATGGATGCGAGGCCCGACATACAGTTCGTCAACGCCTACGGAGCCGCCCCTGTGGCCATCAGCCCTGCGCCAGCTCCGCCCGTTCAGCGACGCACCAACGATGTCACCGTAGAAAACCTGGCTGAAGCCGCTAAAGGAATTTCGATCTACGAGGTGGGAGGATTCCTGATCGACATGATCCCAAAGGTTGAAGGTGGCGTGTCCTGTGCGCAGCTGACAACCCTCCTGTCACAAGCATCGTTATACGACCGCGCAAATGTGATCGTGCGTGTTGCCGGCTATGTGCAGCGTCCCCTGGATGCCGACTGTATGAGCCGTGTGCGGCGTTCTGTCGTCGTCTATGACGCCGACAAGGCAATTCGAGCTCTATTGCAACCAGTTGCCCGCAATACGGCCCCATTGCCACAGCCAGGTCACACGAAGTGATCTCGTTCACAGCGCCCCGCCTGCATTTCCTCCTCTGACGACGCTCATCCACGCGCCTACGGCCTATCTCGGCAGCTAGCCGATCGTGCCGGTGCCGTCGACGCAAGCGCTCCCGACACACTGGTTTGTTACGATGCAGGCTTCAAGACCACGGAGGCGGCATGGCCAACTTCAATGACGCCCTGAGGGCAGAGATCGCTCGGCTTGTGCGCAAGTCCACCAAGGCCGATTTCGAACACCTTCGCAAGCAACTGGCCAGCCAACGCCATGAACTTTCTCTACTCAAGCGCGAGAACAAGGAACTACGGGCTCAGCTGAAGAAGGCCTTGGGTAGCATCAACGTCGCTTCCTTTGCGCAAGATGACAACAGTGGTCCAGCGCTGGTTGCGCCTCGCGACTTTGGCCCTCAGACTCTTGTGACCCTGCGTCGGAAACTGGGCTTGTCGCAGGAGCATATGGCCCTCCTTCTGAACTGCTCATCCCTGTCGGTCAGCCGGTGGGAAACCGGGAAAGCAGTTCCCCGGCGCGTTCAGCTGGCCAAGATCCTTGAGGTCCGGGCGATGTCCAAGCAGGATGCCAATCAGGCCTTGGCAAAGCTCAGGTAACAGACCATTTGCTTGCCCGCCTCGACGAGATAAACACCTGGCGCCTGCCCCCTCCCTTTCATGCCCTCCGCGCTGACTGCCGTGGAGGCAAAAGCCGCTGCCCCCTGCCCAACACCACTACCTTCGCGTCTCGCCGACCAGCTGCCAGGCACCTGTGATCGAAAGCCCCGCGTCCGTACGCTGCTTTCAGCGCCCTGACCATGCTTGCGCGTGTCAACCTCGAATCTCTCATGAGTCGCGAGGTCAATATGCTGCAGGAACCCCCGATCCAAAACCGAGTTGCGCAAGAAACACAAGCTTGGCTATCCGCTCTTGAACGCTACAGGGCCCTGAAGGCTTCGGGCTGGAATGGCATGACACCGCGTGGCCACGAGCTGGAGAAATGGGTTCAAAAGCAACGCACTCTTCACAACCAGAAGAAGCTACTGGAATGGAAAAGGGCGGCACTTTGCGCGGCAGACTTCGACTTCCAATCTCCGCGTGCCGAGCAAACGCCCACCGACCAGGATCACGCCCATGCACTGGTCTTGTTCTATCGAGAACATGGCCACTACTCGCCAACTCAAACTCACGGTGGCGCGGCCCTTACCAAATGGTGGGCCAGGTTTCGTGCATCGAAGGGTGCTCAGGGACTGCTTAGCGGCACAAGAGAAGATGCGCAGGATGCATTGCGCATCCTCCAGGACGGCATTGCAGACTTCACCTTCGATGCCCCATGCAAGTCGGAGATCAATGAATCTCGTGGCTTGTCATTCAACGGGTTTTCTCCCACAACCAGGGCAGAACGACAGCCTCCGCAAGACCTGGCGCTGCACATTCAACAATCGCGTCGATCGCAGGCACTGGACCGAAACTTCCCGCTTGTGGTGTGCTGGGAGTCACACCACGTGCTTCGTGACCTCGTCCGGCGTGCGGCGCTGTTTGGCCAGGTCTTGCGCGTCGGCGTACATGACAACGATCGCCAGCTACTGCGTAGCTACTGGCTCACTGACCTCAAAGGGTCCGATGGGGGCGGTACTCTGTGCCACGCTTGCCCTTGGCCATCGCAAGATGATGAACCGCACAAGATCTTCCTTCCAAGCCCTGCCACTCCAGTAGCTCGCTACTTTGGCAGAGGCGCTGGCTATGGCGCCTGGTTCGGCGACACCCTTGTTTGGTATGACGTCACCTTGGCCGATCAAACCTCAGTCATCGAACCTGCTCGATACAGCAGCAAAGGCTCCAGATCCTATCGGGTGAGGAGTAACCGATGGGTGATGACCTCGCTAATCGAGGGAACGTGTCGCCGAATGTCATCCGAGACGACGGCCAACGAGCGCTTCCAGCTGAACCTTGAGCAGCTTCGCTCATGGGTCAAGAAGCATTCGGACATCGGCCGCCCCCATGTTGTGTGGACGCCCAACAACCCACTGTTCAAGTTTCTGGAACACATGGTCCGAAAAATGGACAGCGGCAAGATGAGCTTTTCTCATGCCGAGCAACTGGCAGAGATCGACGCGACCTGGGGAAAGGACCGCAGAAGCCTTGCAGATCTCTTCGGTGATGTTCTACACCCAGATGATCGCCAGCCCGTGTAGGTGGGCTTCGTACCGGCGCAATCGACCTCTCTACTCAATTTGCAACCGCATCTCTGGACTATCGAATGACGCCCCTGCCCATCGACGACTACGACCACGCCCCATTCAACTCAGCTTGCGCCGACTTGGCTCGCGCCGAATCGTGGTTGGCCCCCCTGTGCACGCTTGCTTCGGTTGCACCCGCTACCCACAGGGTTGCTCAGGCACGACTGGATCAAGGGCTATATCACATCAACCGGGCGATCACAGGTCTCTGGGAGTTTGGCGTTGACACCGTGGTGGTTGGTCACGAAGACCATCCCCAGGTTGGGCCCGTCCCTGTTGTGGAGATCACGACAAAGGACCACGAGGCCATTGAAGCGGCACAGGCACTCGAAACCTTGGCCCGAGACCTTCGCAGCGCCTGGTGTCAGTCCAAGCCTGGAGAGGCGCTGCCTGTGTCCCTTGTCATGGTGCTTTCGTCCTCCCTGTCCCAGTTGTATGGATCAAGAATCGCCGCTGAGCTTCACGTCGACCAGCCCGCCCGAAAGCAACAACTCCACTGAAGCAGCCCGACTTGCATTCCCAGTTTTCCGTGTCATCTTGGTGCATGTCTATGGAATTGGAGCCTACGATGGAAGCCACTGCAGTCCGCCGTGACAGTCAGCTATGCGATGAACCACATCGCCCTGGCCGGGTCTATCCGCCTGGCACCAGGTACTCGGATTCGACCTACTACGACGTTGCCACAGACCGCTTCGTCCATGGGTTTCAAGTGTTCACCCAACATGCACCTGATGGGACACCAACCGGACGGCAATCCATCCTGGACAACAACGGGCTTCTATGTGGCTTGGCCACCGCGGAGGCCAAGCGCCTGGAGGCAATTCGAAGTGCTGCCCCCGCAATGCTCCATTCGCTTCGAGAACTCGTGCAAGTGCTGGAATCGGCTGGCTTGCTGAATCTGAGTCGAGGTGTTCAGCTTGGCCAAACTGCTTGGTACATCAAGGCAAGCGACGCCGTAGGACAAGCCACCGCGACGATCAGCAGGGCGGCAGGACATGCTCATGTCGGAGACAAGTTCTGAACACCGAAACTGAGGCCGAGCCTCAGGAGCACAACTTATGAGCAACACACCGGAGAGCAGCATGAGTAAGCAAGAGTTCCAGGGCGTTCTTTTTGACATCGTGGAAGAAGTCATCATCGAACGCGCCCCGGTCCTGCGAGCCACTTACGCCGAAGCGCTGAACGACGCTCATACGCTGGTGGCCAAAATGAACGAGCAAGCCGAGCGCTGGGACGACGATTGCAACGGGAACACGAGCGTTGGCCGCGTTGACGACAGCTATTGCTTCGTGCTCATCGACGGCTTGATCGCGTACAGCGAGGCGGAAGCTGCGTGATGGTAGGCGATGCCATCTTGCTGCGAGCAGCAGACATGCTGACAGCCTACGCGGAGTTGATCCGCCGTGACGGCGCTAGCCGTGTGGAAGAACACCACTACATCACCGAGGTCGAATGGGTGGCCGGAGAGTTGCGGGCGCGGGCCAGCAGCACGTCGGCCAACGCGGAGACCGGCGGCGACATTCAGGCGTCCGATGCGCGTAGGGTTAGCGCGAGATCGGAGGGCGACATGATTTTTGTTTTCGGTAGCAACCTCGCAGGCCGTCACGGCAAGGGTGCGGCTCTGCACGCCCGACAGACCTACGGCGCGAAGTATGGCGTTGGCGTCGGCCCGACCGGGCGAGCCTATGCGATTCCGACCAAGGACGAGCAGATCAGGACGCTGCCGCTTGAGTGCATTGCGCCCTACGTCACCGACTTCCTGGCCTACGCCAGAGACAATCCACACCTTGAATTTGCGGTGACACGGATCGGCTGCGGCCTCGCTGGCTACATGGACGTGCAGATTGCGCCGATGTTCAAAGCTGCGCCCGAGAACTGCCATCTCCCAGATGGCTGGCGATCGACACACCGATGATCGGCGGTCAGTCCGATCGATCTTGAGTTGGGCTGCAGCCCGGAAAGGAATTCATGGAGTATCGAGAAACCGACGACGAATGTCCGAGCTGCGGTGCAACAGCAGAAGATCGCAAACGGAACAAGCCAAACGAGCCTCAAGGGCTGGAAACGTGCCCTCACTGCAACAGTGAGAAGTGCTGCATGTGCGACATGGGCGACGACGTGGAATGCCTGTCGTGCGATATGGGCGACTGAGCAGTCCAACATCGAATCCAGCCACGCCACTTGACGGCGGATGGAATGAGGGTTTGTGCTTCACCCACCCGAAGCGCGCAGATCGTGGAGTGCCTGATGGCCGAAACAACAGGAATTGCCTGGACCGACAGCACCTTCAACCCTTGGATCGGGTGCACCAAGGTGGGCCCGGGCTGCGACAACTGCTATGCCGAGGCGCTGATGGAGAAGCGCTGGCATCGCGTGCAGTGGGGCAGCGGCCGAGCGCGCCAGAAGACCAGCGCCTCGAACTGGCAGGCGCCACTGCATTGGGAGAAGCACCACGAGGATTTCGCGCTGGCGCACGGCCGGCGGCGCCGGGTGTTCTGCGCTTCGCTGGCCGACGTTTTCGACAACGAGGTGCCGCCGCAGTGGCGCGGTGAGCTGTGGGCGCTTATGAAATCGACCCCGCACCTTGACTGGCTGGTGCTGACAAAGCGCGTGGGCAACGTGCAAAGCATGGCGCCTGCCGAAGGCTTGCCGCCGAACGTGTGGCTGGGCGCGACGATGGTGAACCAAGCCGAGTACGACCGTGACGTGCGCAAGCTGCTGGCCGTAGATGCCAGCGTGCGGTTCCTGAGCGTCGAGCCGATGCTCGGTCCAATCCACGGCGGCCTGGACCTGCACGGCCTGGACTGGGTGATCGTGGGCGGCGAGAGCGGCCGCGGCGCGCGGCCGATTCACCGCGAGTGGATCGACAGCCTGCGGCGCGAGTGCGATGCGGCCGGCGTGGCGTTCTTCTTCAAGCAGTGGGGCGGCGAGAGCGCCACGGCCGGCGGGTGCAGCCTGGACGGCGCCGAGGTGAAGCAATGGCCGTGCACCGCGTGAAAATTGCTGTTCCTCACCCGATACGCGGTCCTGAAGGCGAATCACATTGGACGCCATGAACCGTAACGCAGAACATCACTTCGAGGCGCCCTACAGGGGGTCGCCTTACCTCTCTCCGAAGTTGCCGGCCGCTGTGCAATCGGTGTACCCTTCAGGCCATTGAAGCGCCGTCCAGACGATCAAACTGTCAATGCGAACACTCTGAGTCCTTCTAAAGCGATGAACTGAAGCAGAACCTCCCGCGAGCGCTTCCCTCCCTTGCGCTCGCTTTTGGCCTCGCATCGCGCGAGGCTTTTTTTTCCCTACCCTGACCTGGTCCGATGTCCACTGTTCATCCCTTTCCTCACTTCACGTCAAGTCCCGACGACTTTCCAAGTCCACCCGACGAGCAGGTGACGCAGCTGCGGGTCCCGCCTCACTCCATTGAGGCCGAATCCAGCGTGCTGGGCGGGTTGCTGCTGGACAACGGCGCCTGGGACCGCGTGGCCGACCTGGTCAACGATTCCGACTTCTACCGCTACGAGCACCGACTGACCTACTCGGCCATCGCGGCCCTGGTCAACGCCAGCAAGCCGGCCGACGTGGTGACGGTGTTCGAGCACCTGCAAAGCCTGGGCAAGGCCGACGAGGCCGGTGGGCTGGCCTACCTCAACAGCCTGGCCCAGTACGTGCCCAGTGCGGCCAACATTCGCCGCTACGCCGAGATCGTGCGCGAGCGGGCCATCCTGCGCAAACTGGTGGCCGCCAGCGATGAAATCGCCACCGCAGCCTTCAACCCGCAGGGGCGGGCGGTCGACAAGATCCTGGACGAGGCCGAGCAGAAGATCTTCCACATCGGCGAGGAAGGCTCGCGCATGAAGGAAGGTTTCCAGTCCATGGACAAGCTGGTGGTCGACCTGCTGGACCGGGTGACGGAGATGTCGGACAACCCCAACGACATCACCGGTGTACCCACGGGCTTCCGCGATCTCGACCGCATGACCTCCGGGTTGCAGGCCGGCGACCTGGTGGTGCTGGCGGCGCGTCCTTCCATGGGCAAGACCGCCTTTGCCATCAACATCGCCGAGCACGTGGCCCTCAACGAGGGCCTTCCTGTGGCCGTGTTCTCGATGGAAATGGGGGCTTCCCAACTGGCTGTGCGTATCGTGGGTTCCATCGGCCGCATCAACCAGAGCCATCTGCGCACCGGCAAGCTCACCGACGACGAATGGCCGCGGTTGACCGAGGCGATCGAAAAGCTGAGGCAGGTGTCGCTGCACATCGACGAGACCCCCGGCCTGACGCCAGGCGCCCTGCGTGCCAATGCGCGGCGCCTGTCCCGCCAGTGCGGCAAGCTGGGCTTGATCGTGGTGGACTATCTGCAGCTGATGAGCGGCAGCGGGTCCGACGGTGACAACCGCGCGTCCGAGCTGGGCGAGATCTCGCGTGGTCTGAAGATGCTGGCCAAGGAGTTGCAGTGCCCGGTGATTGCCCTGTCGCAGCTGAACCGGTCGGTCGAGCAGCGCACCGACAAGCGCCCGATGATGAGCGACTTGCGCGAATCGGGTGCCATCGAACAGGATGCCGACATCATCATGTTCATCTATCGCGACGAGTACTACACCAAGGATGCCTGCAAGGAGCCCGGTGTGGCCGAGATCATCATTGGCAAGCAGCGCAACGGCCCCACCGGGACCGTCAAGCTGGCCTTCCTCAACATGCTCACCCGCTTCGAAAGCTTGGCCATGGGCCATGACGACTTCTGAGGAACAGCTCATGCTCATTGTTGATTCACGCGAGACACGCTGCGACATTCCAAACACGTTGCGCTCTCTGGGCGTACCTTTCGAAATCGCTGAGTTGTCGGCGGGAGACTACAAGCTTGGCCCATTTCTCATTGAGCGCAAGTCCGCGAATGATCTGGTGGCCTCGATCCTGGATGGTCGTCTCTTCGAGCAAGCAGAGGCAATCTGCTTAAATGCAGACCGCCCCATGATCGTGATTGAGGGAGACCTCACTGCCGTGGTGTCGGCGATCGACTACGAATCGCTACTCGGAGCCATTTCCGCTCTGACGGTTTTCTGGGAGATTCAGGTTCTCCATCTGCCATCGTCACAAAGCAGCGCCAGGCTGGTGGCCAGGATGCACAAGCACCTCACAGATGGTCTTGGCTACGAGGTGGCCACTCGGGTTGCAAAGCCCCGGGCGGCGCCAGACGGAGCGATGTCCCAGTATCTTGTGTCCGGGCTGCCAGGTGTTGGGCCCGAGCTGGCCAGGCGACTCGTACAGCACTTCGGATCTGCAGGTGCAGTCTTTGCAGCTTCTGAGAAGGATCTGTGCAGCGTGAAGGGGATTGGTGCCGGCACTGCACGAAAGATCGTTGAAAGCCTGCAGCTGCGACCAAGCAGCTTCCGGTCAACGAAATCAGCACCCATCCTCTAACCCAGTATGAATGCCGAACGACGCTTACATTGACTGGATGCACGCGTTCATGATCCGCGCATGAAAGGCCTTCTGTCCTCAATTTCTCGCCTTCTGAGTCGCTGCCGCAGCGTGTCTGTCTTGTAATGGCAGGCCGCCACCTGGTGCAAGCGGGCTCAGCGCTCCCAGAATTGGGTTGCGGCGCTGAAGTCGACAAGCGACGGTTACGTGATAAAACAAGAACATGAACCAGAGAACCACAATCGTGCGTCCTGAATACCATGCTTGGAAGAAGCAATTCAAGCAGGAGCGGAGTCGGGAACCCACTGCATACGAAGCTTGGTGCGCCAGTGCCGACCACTGTCGCGTTGTGGCCTCCGATACGTCCAGCAGCGAACACCAGTCGAGCCCTCGTTCGCATGGCGAATTGGCTGATCTCTGCGCCCGAGTGTCTCCACCCTCTGCTACCCGATGAATACGTCATCACCTGGCTATGAGGGCGTGCCTCCACATCCCCCAGTGGATCGCCCTTGCTCCGCTTGCGCGAACTACGGTGGTCCTATTGGGCCCGCCCACGTGACGGCCGCCTGGTGTCTGGACGCCAAGATTGTCCGCGCCCAACCTGAGCGTGGGTGTGCATTCTGGAAAGCGGCGGTACCTTCCCACAACTCCATCCCCCCTCGTTGAAGCGCCACCATCGGCATACCGCCTCGACACACAGTCCATTGGCTCCCTTGGCCGACGTGTCCCCCTACAAATTCCCGTATGACTCGAACCCTCCTCTCCAAGCTGTCGACAATGACCGAGGATGAACTGCGACGCGAGTTGGCTGAGCTGCTGACCCGCCAGAAGCTAGGTCTTGTCTGGGAGCACAGCGCCATCGATCGCGATAAGGCCATCAACGCCAACGTCGTTCTCCCCCGACTGGATCACGCTCTATCGCACAACCTCGGTTCCGAGCCCTGCCAGAACCTGATCATCGAAGGAGACAACTTCGACTCACTGCGGTTGCTGCGTGCCACTCATGCCAACAAGATCAGGGTGATCTACATTGATCCCCCGTACAACACTGGCAACAAGGACTGGGTCTACAACGACCGATACACGGGCAAGAACGATAGGTGGCGGCACAGCCAATGGCTGGAGTTTCTTTATCAGCGCCTAGTCTTGGCGCGTGACCTCCTTACACCTGATGGAGTGATCCTGGTCAGCATCAACGAAGACAATCGAGCCCGCCTGGAGCTTCTCATGGACGAGGTGTTTCCAAGCAGGAAGCTGGGCTCCTTCGTCTGGAAAACACGTTCCGGCTCAAATGATGAGCAGGCCCTATTTTCGGTCGATCACGAGTATGTCCTCGTGTATGCACAGCCTGGCTTCAAGTTTCGTGGTGAGGCAAAAGATTTCGCACAGTACAAGAACCCGGACAACGATCCTCGCGGACCTTGGAAAACGGGCGATCTCGGCAAAGGTCACACTCGCGCCGAACGTCCCAATGCTTACTACCCCATTCAGAATCCGCGAACCGGCATCTGGTATCCATGCAACCCCGCCGTTGTTTGGCGGTTCGCAAGCGAAACTCGGGTCAAAGACAAGAGCACCTTGCGGGCAAAAACCATGGAGCAATACATCAGAGAGGATAAGGTCATCTTCCCTGACCCCAGAACCGAGCGCGTAGTGGTCTGGAAAACAAAGGCCGAATTGCATGCTGCCATCGCAGCGGGTGACGTTCCTTTGCGCCCAAAGACAAAGATGCCCCTTTTGACCATGGATTTGCCCGATCTGGACTTCTGGATCGGCAAGCCTGTCGGCTTTGGTCGCCCCTGGTTTAAGCGACATCTGCGCGACGTGCAAAGCGAGTTGCGTCCTGTTTCAAGCTGGATACGTGGTGCCGTCGAGGATGACTTGAGCGACGACTTGACCATCAACTTGATGGCGCAGCGCAGCGGTACTGGTGAGCATTCCGCTAATGAAATCCTTGGGACCAACGCATTTCCCTATCCAAAGCCTCTGTCTCTGATCAAGGCATTGCTTGAACAGGCCACTCAGCCAAACGATATCGTTTTGGACTTTTTCGCGGGCTCTGGCACCACCGGGCATGCCGTGCTGGCCATAAATGCATCCGATGGCGGGAATCGGCAGTTCATCCTGTGCTCTAGCACGGAATCCAACGTCAAGGATACTGACCGCAATATCTGCCGCGACATCACTGCTGAACGGATGCGGCGCGTCATGGCTGGATACGTGGGCACTCCGGGCCTAGGTGGCTCTTTTGCATACCTGACCCTTGACCTGGTCGACCCAGCCGACGCGCAGTTGGATGCCGGTTCGCACCAGATCACTCAATTGCTTTCACTGCGCCTGCAGGGGGCAGCCATCGCACCCTCTTCCTACCTCGATCCTATGATCGTCCTGGCCGCGAACCAGGACATCGCAGCGGTCTATATCCCGAGCGTCACGCAGGATGCCATCGCTGCTACCGTTGCCCTTCCCCATCGGCGACTTCTGGTTTTCTCTACCCGCCCCGACACTGTTGGCGAACTGCTCACGGCGGCAGGCAAGCTCTGTGACAGCCGTTCCGTTGGCAAGGAAATCAGCGCCGGCCAAGCCGGCTCTGAGCAGACCGACCTACGCGTTCGTCCCGTAACGGAGGAATCCCTGTGACCGAAGGCCAGTTTGCCAAAGACCTGATCGCTGCTCAGCAAGCGGCAGTCATCCCCGAAGAATTTCAATCCCGCCTGATCAACAGCATGGCGGCTGAATTGATCAGGCAGGCGCCGGCTCCGGCAGTGCTGCGAGCCCCGACTGGATCTGGCAAGACCTTCATGATCGCCAGATCGATCGAGATCGTGAGTCAGTCGGCCCCCACCGTCTGGTTCTGGTTCGTTCCCTTTGCCAACCTGGTTCAGCAAACCGAAGGCGCCCTTGCTGCTGACGCGAAGCACTTGCACCCCATCCGTTTGGACCGTGGCCGGAACCAGCTGCCAGAAAACGGGATGGTGATCATCTCCACGGCAGCGGCAGTAGCTCGTGCCAAATCCCGGACCCAGGGCTACGACGATGGCGTCGACGATTTCGAACGCAGCCTTGCCCAGTTTCGTGAGCTGGCGGTGGCGCGAGGCCTGCGATTGGGCGTTGTCATCGACGAGGCTCATATCGGTGTGGAGAGCCAGACAGAGTTTGGCCGATTCGTTCACTGGCTACGCCCAGATTGCCTTCTCATGGCCACCGCAACCCCCAAGGACAGGAAGCTCAACGACTTCCTCGGCGCCGCAGGCTACGATGGCCTGGTCACCTATTCCGTTTCCCGTGATGAGGTGGTCGATGCGCGCCTGAACAAGCGCTACATCGAAGCGGTGATCTACAACCTGCGCGAAAGTCTGCAGGGCATCACCGACCTGCAAGCCACCGTTCTCAAGCAGGCCTGGCGCCGCAATGTGCGGCTGGGCCGCATACTGTCCGAGGCCGGCGTGGACGTCCGCCCGCTACTTCTGGTTCAGGTGGGCAACGGCGCCGATGCGGTCAAGATCGCCCGCGAGACGCTGATCAAGGTGTGCGGCGTGCCCTTGACTTGCATCGGTGAGCACTCCGCTGATGACCCAGATCCAGTGCTGATGGCTCAGATCGCCAACGACACGACCAAGGACGTGCTGATTTTCAAGCAGTCGGCCGGTACCGGCTTCGACGCCCCCCGGGCCTTTGTCCTGGCCTCAACGAAGCCGGTCAACGATCCGGACTTTGCCATGCAGTTCGTCGGACGGGTCATGCGGGTTCATCGCCAGATCCGCTCATCCTTCCCGGCGCCTACCCCAATTCCAGAAGAGCTGGACTCGGCCTACATCTACCTGGCCAACGCGCAGGCGCAGCCGGGGTTTGAAGCTGCCGTTCGGTCAGCCAGTGAGCTTCGTACCAACCTGCAAGGGCAATCTGAGGCGCTCACGGTTCGTGAGACCGCATCGGGTGCAGTCCACCTGTCGAACAAACCAGAGCCAGAGGTCCGCCTGTTCTACGAAAACAGCATCCTTCCTCGTGTTATTTCGCCTCCTCCCCTTCATTCAGACGTTGCACCCCCGCCCTCTCCCCGCCCTTTTGCAGGACCGACGCCTTTTCTCTTTGGGGAACACGATCTGGATATTCCGATCCCGAATCCTGTTGCGCAGAAGGGCCACCCACCCCCTGCCAGGGCGGCAGAGTCCATCAGCGACGCCGTAGGCGACCTTGCCAGCCTGGATATCAAGGCCTACCCGCTGCAACGCGATCGATTCGACATCCCCATCGCCCTCAAGACCGAAGAGCGCCCGGTGCTCAACGATATGTCTGCCGCAACACGGCTGGCTGCGGCTCGGTTGAACATCGACGACGCGCTCAAGGCGATGGCTTTGCGAGTGGCCACAGGAAAGGTGACTGAGACGGAGGTCCACAAGGAACTTCTATCTGGCCGCGTCACCCGCAAGGACGTGGCGATCGTGATCGAGCGCAGGGCATTGGCTGCCGCCGCTCGATCGGCCATGCGTGAGCTTCCTCAGTTCGAAGAGGCCGATGAACAGATTTTGGTCGAGGTGCTCACATCCCGGATGTCTGAAGCTGTTGAGCATTCGCTGGCCGGCATCGACGACGAAGAGAGGCCAGATGCCAAGGAAATCGCACGCATGGCCAGAGACTGTGCCTACTGGGTAATTCTGCGCTCCCGGCACGAGCTTGCTGAGGCGTTGCATGCAGCCATCGCTGAACAGTCCAGGCTGCTGGATGCAAGTCCCCTGCCTGACTTCATGTTGTTCCCGCAAAGCATTGCCCTTGAAGACTCGCTCAAGAACGTGTATGGCGTCATGCCACCGACCCACGCTGACATGGACACTGTGCAGCAAGAGGTCCCTCTGCAGGTGCGGTCTCTCCTCAAGCCCTTGAACCTGGCCTTTGACGATCGCGCCTGGGCCCTTGCCGAGTATGACGGCAGTCATGCCATGGGCGAAGGTGAGATCGCCTTTGCCAAGGCTCTGGATAGGGCTCCGTTCGTGAAGTGGTGGCACCGCAATCCAGACCGCAAGCCGTATTCGGTACGCCTCGTTCGTGGCGAGCACAAGCACTACTTTCATCCGGACTTCATCGTGTTCCTTGAGCACTTCCGCGGCGACACGCCGCTGCTACGCCTCATCGAAACCAAGGAGAGCACCAAGGACGCGGCCAACAAGTCAAAGCGGTTCAACCCTTTCTACGGCAGAGTCCTCTTCTTGACCGAGAACAAGCGCGAGCTGTACTGTGTGAACGAGGATGGCAGCTTGGGCATGAAGGTCGATCCGGACTCACTGGAAGGCCTGCGAGAGTGGCTCAGAGCCAGTCGCCCAGCGTCTCAGGTGTGAACCTTCACTGAACCTGCGCGTTGTCAAACTTGCTTTCTGGATCTGTTGGTTCAGCCTATCGGCATGACCAGCAGAACTCCATCCGTACTTGTTGCAGCGGAATATTCCGCCTCGATCGAGGTTGCTGGCTTCAGAGTCCACGCCGCTCTGTAGCCAGGCCAAGACTGAGGGGCTGTTCGCAAGATGTGCAGTGCCCCAGCCTTGGCAGGTAGACAAATCCTTGCAGAATTCACCCAGCTTTCGAAATCTAGTCAGGCTTTAGGCCATTTATCCTTTCAACACCACACATCAACAACCCGCTTTTTAGGAGAAGCAATGATTGCAGTCGATTCCTCAGCAGCCTCCAGCCATCATGAAGTGGATGACGAACCATCCGAGCGCAATCCCAATCGTCGCTACTACGTGAGCAGCATCCGCGAAGATCGTTCTATCAGATTTGAGGCCGGTCCCTTCGACACCGATGAACAGGCGAGTGCCGTCCTCCCCCGTGTCAAGGAGATTGCTGTCCAAGTCAATCCCCGTGCCGTCACTCACACCTTTGCCACCTTTGGCTTCAGTTCTGATATTTTCCCGAACGGTGAACTCAACCGCCTGCTTGGTCTTTCTTGATCCCAGCAACCAGCCTGCTCGTGTGGGGCTTTCTGCCTCACATCGTGGTCTCGATTTCGCGCCTGATGCCCCATTCACCGGCGAGCTCACCGAGCCAGCTGCATAAACGAGTTGGGCGGGTTTGACTGAAACGCTACAGCATGGCAAAGAAACTTACACCGGAGCGGCTTAGGGCGCGTGCAAACGCCTACGAAGAGGCCGCCGAACACCTTGAACTTGAGTGGACAGAGGAGCCGAACGAGCGATCCGAAGGAGACGCACTGATACGAGCGTTTCGCGCTGAGTGCCAACGCCTGCGCGCCATTGCGCTCGCTCGTGAATTCGGCAATCCGCTGCTGGCTCCTATTGGCCTCGCAGGAAAGCCATGATGCCCAAATTCACGTTCAAGGAAGCCATCGAGGTCGATTTTCCCTAGGCCGCTCTGTCGGCAGTCTCCAACAACCGATGAACGAGCGAATGAGACCAGCATCGGATGGTGGCCGACACGATCCTGATCTCACTGGCGACGTCCCCCCGCCATTCCCGTTCACAGCAGCGCCCAGGGAAGCTACATGGAACCCAGATTCAGCAGGTCCAACAATTCGGAGGTCAACTACCTCCTGTGGCTCGTCGTCATTGCCCTGGCCGTTGCTTTGGGCAACATCCTGTCCACGGCCGTCATCGGTGCATATGCGGAACACCAGGCACGCCAGGCTCTTGCCGAGACCAACAAAGTCCTTCGCGCTCAGGCCAAGGCAGCCGAAAACGCATCACAGCGCGCCCGCCAAGTACAGGCCGATCAAGATGCATTTCGACGGCAACAGCTGCGCCAGCAACGTGCGGCTGATGCCACTGGCACAAAGCTTGGCCGATCGTGCTCCGAATGGCAGGACGCGAACTCAACTTTGAACACATACACAACACGCACCGAGGTGTCGCGCCACTGCACCAGATACGAGCAGTACTTGGACACCGGAATCGTCCCGCGTGGCCGGTAGCCAAGACGCCTCCTTTCTGAATTCTTGACCCGCTCTTTCTGACAGGACGACTTCATGACCTCCAAGCGCCCTCCGCCACCGGCGACAAAGCCAGCTCCAAGACCATCACATAAGCCCAACCCCACACCGCCACGGGATACACGCGATGGCGGCAGCGTCAAGGGAGGTGTCATCTATTTCACGCCTCCGCCACCGCCTCCCCCACGCCCTCCGAAGTGACGACACAAGGATAAGCCTGATGCAACCCGATGCCCCCGGGCTGACCACCGCCGATTCATCGGAAGATGAACGTCTGGGCAAGATGTGGAGTGCCCGCTGTGCAACCCTTCACAGGGCTTGGGTTCAAGTTCGGTACCACCGCCGTCGTCAGCGATTCTTCGACCTCCTGGACAAGCTGACGAAGTCCGCGACAGTGGTTCTTGGCGCCTCCTTGATGGGGCAACACCTCTACTCCCTACTGCCCTGGTTGGCGACGTCCATCACCGCTTTGGGCCTTCTGGCATTGGTGTTCGGGTACGGTGATCGCAAGCAAACACACAAGGAGCTAGCTGAGCAGGCCGCCGGAATCGTCGCCGACATTGTCGCCGTGCCGGTTGCAGACCTTGACTTCAAAAAGACGGCGCACTGGGACAGTGCGTATGCCCGGCTGGTGGCCAAGGCGCCTCCCCCGCTGAAGACCCTGATGCTCATCTGCGAAAAGGAACAATCGAACGCGGACGGGCACCACACGCTGCCTCACTTCCCAAAGCTGCGCTGGTACAGACGCTGGCTCGCGCAGTTCTTCTGACCCGGTGCGCGGCAAGTCCCACCGTTCAGGGTTGGGAGGATGTCAGGAGGTTGAAATATCCAGCTCATGCCCTACGATTATTTGGCAGGCAAGTTCTGCTTTTGTGGTGGTTCATGACCACCTTTCGCAAGGCCAGAGGAGTCATTCCATGTCCGTCCCCTACGAGCAGCTGGTCACCGGTGCTGCGTTCCGCTTCAAGAATGGCATCAGGCGCATAACGGGCATGAGGGGGCATGTCGGCACTGGTTTCATGGTCGATTGGGAATATGCAGATGGCTTGCCTCGGCGGCGCCAGACAGGCTCTCTCTGGTCCCATTCGTTTCGCATGCAGGCTCTTGAGCTGGTACTTGACCCTAGTACCGTTGGCGAGCAGCGCCAGCTGCTACCTTCACAGCGCATCGTTGCGTGCCTTGATCAACCGGTGGTCATCACCATCAAGAGTCGCTGCCCGGCAAAGTGGGTGATGGTCGATATGGAGACGGGTCAGCTGTGGGGACACGATGGCAAGACGTTCCAGCGACTGACAGATCAGCAGGCAGGAGAAGTGGCCGCCGTAGCAAGCCTGGCATGCAAGGGAGCGTGACGTGCTCTCCATCCAGACCTTCATCGAGCGCCTGGGTGTTCTTGGCCACCCCGGTTTGAAGATCTCGCTTCAACAGGAGGGCTATCGGGACTACACCTTCGGCTGCCGAGCTGGTCCAGGCCGTGCCACAGTTCGCAACCTCGCTCATGAACTTGCACACGCTGCCGAGTTCGGGGCCGCTGCGTTTCCTCAGCGATGCCTTATGGGTAGCTATGTCTTCAAGACTCGCAAGGTCAAGGTCCTTGGAAGGTATTACACCGAGCCCACGACGTGTAGCGCCACCAAACGGGAGTTGCGTACCTATGCCCTGCAATTACACCTGCTGCAATACGCTGGCGAATCCGTTAACGAGCAGGCATTTGCGCAGGATGCCGCGAGGCTCATGACCACATTCATGCATGACTGGTGGCAGATTCCGGGGCAAGACGATGCAGAGCGGCGCCTTTGGTGTGCCACCCAGGTGCTCGACAATCACGGACAAACCTCCGCAGACGACGTGATCAACCGACTGGTTGGATGGCTCGACGCTACAGACCGGCGTCTGTCTCGCAAGAGGACCAATGGAGCCAGGAAACTGGAGTCTCTATCAGCCACAAGTGGTTCAATCTCTTCTGCTTGATGATGAACCTTCAGGAAGCCCTCGATCTTTGGCAGTACGGCCATCAGCCTACGGATACTTCGAAGCTGCCCACCGATATCCAGGCTCGCCTAGAGACCGCGCCAGAGCACGCACGAGCCGCCGTAGCTCGCGTGACTTCCGAGGACGCAAATCGGGCTCTTCCCCTGCTGGCCAACGCAGCTGCCAGCTCTACCTCTGGGAAGCGTGTCTTTTGGTTGCACAAGGCTGCTCAGTCTTTGGCCGACACCTACGGCACCCACTCCGCCTGCCGGCCCGGCTGCTCTCACTGCTGTCATATCCCAGTCAAGATCACTCAAGCCGAAGCCATCTACATCGGCCGCCAGATCGGACGGCGCCCGCGCGCAGCGAAGCATCTAGGTCCGCCCCCGTCCATCGTCGGCTACGAGTCACCCTGCCCTTTTCTTGCCAGCGACAGCTGCTCGATCTACGAGTGGCGTCCTATGGTCTGTCGCTCGCACTTGAACTTCGACCAGGACGATCTACTATGCCGATTGCTTCCCGGGATGTCCGTGCCGGTTCCCTACCTCGACACGCGCCTGTTGGTACTGGCGGCCATCGACATCCTTGGGCAGACTCAGCCCATTGCCGACATTCGTCAATGGTTTGGCGATGTGGGCTCCGAACAGCATGACCGGCCTAGCACCGGTCGAACATCACTTCACAAGCAACTGCGAGGTAATGAATGACCCAGCCGTCCTCTGAAAACATCAAGCTCACCATCGGCGCACGCTTCTGGGATGACCACTGCGACAGGTGTCCATGCGACGGCGATCCCGAGTTGGCTATGGCAAACGAAATCGGCCGCAGCGGCAGCCGCGTCACCATTGAAGGCTCCCCCGAGCAGATCGAAACCCTGCGCAGTGATGCGGCCTTCTATTCCGATCGATGGGGCCCGGACGAGTGCCCGCCGGGCCTGAAGCGCAGTGCTGCAGCCACTTTGAAGGTCATCAATGCTCACCTGACAGCCAAGGCGAAGCACTCATGAGCACATTCCGACCCAGGGTCACAGACATTCGCTCTGCTGGCCCGTTCGACCAGGTAGTCACAGTCACTGGTGGGAAAGGAGCCTACCGCAAGCGCCCTTGCGCGGGATGCCCGTGGGTGAAGTCCAATGATGGTGTCTTCCCCGCGAAAGCGTTCGAGCATTCTGCCGCCACGGCCTATGACATGTCCGACAAGCGCTTCGCCTGCCACGAATCCGGTGTGAACAGGCCCTCGACATGTGCGGGCTTCTTTCTCCGTGGAGCAGAACACAACATGGCCGTTCGCCTGGACATCATCCGTGGGCGTTTGGACCCGGCAGGCATCTCCGATGGCGGACGTGAGCTGCACGAAAGCTACAGGTCCATGGCAATTGCCAATGGCGTTGCCCCGGACTCCCATGCCCTGAAGCGATGCCGCTGAAACGCACTACTCGCTACTTTGAAGGGCACGCTTGATATCGTGCATCAATGCCCTTTTGCCACGGGCATTCGCTCTGCGCCAGGCAAGGCTTGCCAGGGCCAAGAAGGCGTCCTCCGCCGGATCTGGAACCTCCTTCACCTCGCCCTCTTCGTCCAGCCATCCTGCGGTGCGTCTGCACGCAACCTCGATTTGTCGCGCCAGCTTGTCTCCTATGGGGCGAGACTTCTTGATCTGACTCAGCAAGCTCGGCGAAATCTGCAGCCGTGCAGCGAATGCCTGCTCAAGTCCCTTCGGTGGCTGCCCTCTGGCCGCCTGTTCCTGCACGAACTCGGAGAGCAACTGCAACAACTGCCTTCTTCGTACGACAGTGACGTTGGCCGTGTGTGTTTCTTGCAACGATGACATTCTTCTATTGTGCGCTGCGTTGACAATCGGGTAAAGACTCTTTACAGTCCAACTCATCGCAATTCGAAGCAACTCGCCCATACCGCACTGACATCATGAAATCGATCAGCTCATCCATCAGCAAAACCACCAGGACACACCTGGGGTGCGTTGCTGCGCTGTCGTTTTCTGCATTGTCCAACTGGTATGACGACATGCTTGAGCAACCCAGCACACCCGATCCGGGACAGGAGACGGCCACGTAGCCGCAGCTGTAACACCTGAACACCCTCAGGCCCGGATACCGCAAGGTACCGGGCCTTTTTGTATTTCAACCGCAGCGAAAACGCTGCATTGCACTGGTGGTGATCGCGCCGCCTACCTCCCAACGGAGGATGTTCCTTCAAAACTTGACGCGCTGGAGCACGCCCGACTGGAGGCGTAGCGCTCAGCGCAAACTTGCGGATGTGGCCCATGGGTTGGGCACCTGCCTTCCAAGCAGGCTAACCGAGTTCGAGTCTCGGCTTCCGCTCCAATTCGGGTGTGTCCGAGCACTTGGCGTCCAAGATCTGCCGCGGGAACGGTGGGCGCTATGTGCTGGATCCGAGAGGCTCTGGTGCAGCGGGCGCACCGGGTGGTGTACGCGCCACCCCCCGCGATCGGGCACAGCCGAATTGGGAGTCACCGCCCCGGTGGCGAAACTGGTAGACGCGCCCGCCTCAGAAGCGGGTTATCTGGGAGTTCGACTCTCCCCTGGGGCACCAATTTTTCCAGATCCGTAAGGAGGCCCGACCTATTCGCTGGTCTCGCCTGGCGAAGACAATGGGGCCCACGCTCCTGAGTCGGGCCTCCTCACGGATTTCCCGCCCTCGTAGCTCAGCTGGTAGTAGCAACCGCCTTGTAAGCGGTAGGTCGTCCGTTCGAATCGTGACCGAGGGCACCAGTTCTATCGCGTTCGACTTCGGGTGAGGTCACCAGCCTTTCAAGCTGGTCAGACGGGTTCGAGCCCCGTACGCGATGCCAGAAGAATTCGTTTCCTCAATGCGCGTGAAGGCATTCAAGAAGCGAATTTCGCGGGATAGCTCAGCTGGCAGAGCGCGGGCCTCATACGCCCGAGGTCGGTGGATCATTCCCACCTCCCGCAACCAGACAAGCGGCAGTGATGCGCCCGTCTCAAAGGGCCACTGTCGTGACAACCGGCCGCAAAAATAGGGCGGCACCGGAACTCGTCACCGGTGGGCGCAACCATGGAAGGTTGGCAGAGTGGTAATGCACCGGCTTGCTAAGCCGCCGTTCAGCAATGGGCGCACTGGTTCGATCCCAGTACCTTCCGCCAAGTACACGAGGAGCGATGCCGGAGAGGCCCATCGGCACACGTTGGAAACGTGATGGCTGCGCAAGTGGCACCTGAGTTCGAATCTCAGTCGCTCCGCCAGATTTCGGTTGTTGGCCCTTAGCTCAGTTGGTAGAGCACCGGATTTTGATTCCGGCTGTCGTTGGTTCGAGCCCAACAGGGTCTGCCAAACATTCTGTCCAATAGCTCAGCGGCAGAGCACCGGCCTCATAAGCCGGCGTGCGGTGGTTCGAGCCCACCTTGGACAACCAGGCATGTGTGCGTAGCTCAGTCGCACCAGACTGTCAGCCAACGAATTCGTGGGTTGCACGTTCGAATCGTGTAATGGGCGGCAGTCAGACATGGATCGTGGGCGGCATGGGCGACCGCGGCGGACTGTAAATCCGTTCTCCCTCGGGACACCACCTGGTTCGAACCCAGGACGATCCACCAGGTTGCACCGCCTCGTCAGAGGGTCATGGTGTGTTGCGGTTGCATCGGTTCGACTCCGGTGGGCCATGAAAGCGTAGTGGCGTCAAGCCAGGGATCAACTGCAACACACGATGACGACAGGTTCGCTGTGAGCCCCAACGGGGCGGCAGGCATGCCGTTGACCGTGGTAGGCCACTGTGGCACGTCCACCAAACCAGCAACACCGCCACACACGCCAGCCGGCGCATGTTGTGGGACGGATTGCTGTACGAGGCCAAAGCGGTGCAGGCCCGTTGTCATCGACCTTTTCGGGGGTGTAGCTCAGTTGGGAGAGCACCTGCTTTGCAAGCAGATGGTCGCCGGTTCGAGGCCGGCCACTTCCACCATTTTTGGCCTTGGGGATTACGCAGTGATGCGTGGGTTCCCGTACCAGACTTAGCTGCTCTGGAAGGCCATATCTCTTTCTCGGTGTAGCGCAGCTGGTAGCGCACGTGCTTTGGGAGCATGGGGTCGGGAGTTCGAGCCTCTCCATCGAGACCATTTTCGCCTCGTTAACTCAGCGGCCAGAGTGCCCGCCTGTCTAGCGGGAAGCCACCGGTTCGATCCCGGTACGAGGCGCCACCAATGCATACGTCCAGATACCGATCATCCACATTTTCCAGGCCTTTGTAGCTCAGTTGGTAGAGCGCTGCGTTGAAAGCGCAGGCGTCAGTGGTTCGAACCCACTCGGAGGCACCAAACAAACACATGCCCAGGTGGCGGAACTGGTAGACGCGCAGCGTTGAGGGCGCTGTGCCACAAGTGGCGTGCCGGTTCGATTCCGGCCCTGGGCACCACACACCTGCGCGAATGGCGGAATTGGCAGACGCGGCCGGCTCAAACCCGGTCTACCTAAGGGTTCGAGTCCCTTTTCGCGCACCATCCATCTCGGACAGTTGGCAGAGCGGTCTATTGCCCCGGTCTTGAAAACCGAGTGGTCGGGTGAACCCCGGCGCGAGCGTTCGAATCGCTCACTGTCCGCCAGTTCTCTCCACAACTGCATCTTCACCCCCTCGACGTTGTGGTTCGAATGTCAACGCCATATCCGGGTAGCTCAGCTGGCAGAGCGGCGGTCTCCAAAACCGCAGGTCGATTGGGTTCGAATCCCTCCCTGGATGCCATCTCACACAGCGGCTTGGCCGAGCGGTCGAAGGCAGCGGTTTGCAAGTCCGCATGCGAAAAGCACACGTCGGTTCGAATCCGACAGCCGCTTCCATTTTTCCCGCCCGTAGCTCAACCGGATAGAGCACCCGACTTCTAATCGGACAGCCAGCGAAGGCCTCGATGCAAGTTCGACTCTTGCCGGGCGGGCCATGACTCACTGCCACCAGGAGAGCACCATGCATGTCAGGAAACTTTCCCTTCCAGCGATCACCCCGCGCAACCGCGTTGTGATTGCGCTCGCCCTGCTGGCCCGCAAAGGCAGTGGCAAGCACACATCAGCAACGCGCAGGAAGGATGCCGATCGCCGCGACCTGGATCAACGGGTTCGTGAGTGCGGCGAGTGGTAACAAAGCATCGCTCGCTCCTGTACCTTTCAATTCCCCGGTAGCTCAGCTGGTAGAGCGCCGCACTGTTAATGCGGTGGCCCGTGGTTCGATCCCACGTCGGGGAGCCAACACCCATTGCCGTGTAGCTCAGCGGTAGAGCAGCGTCTTGATAAGGCGAGGGCCGCTGGTTCGAATCCAGCCCCGGCAACCAGTCTAAGGTGCTTTTAGCGCAGTTGGCAGCGCACCGGGATGTGACCCCGGGGGGCGCCGGTTCGATCCCGGCAAAGCACCCCACCCTTCACCACGTCATGCGGGCGTAGCTCAGCGGTAGAGCATCCGGCTTTTACCCGGTTGGTCCATGGTTCGAATCCATGTGCCCGCACCAAAAACACACCAGCCCTTTAGCTCAGAGGCAGAGCAGCGCCCTTACAAGGCGACGGTCGGGATCTCGGAATTCCCAGGGGCTACCAATACCGAGGAGAGCACAGATGTCACTCACTACGATCTCAAACGTTCGCGCCTGGACTGAAGGTCTCAGCGTCGAGCATGAGGCTGTCGCACAGATCCGCAACATCGCCGGCCTACCCATCCTGGCGGGCCACATCGCCATCATGCCAGACGTTCATCTGGGCAAGGGGGCGACGGTGGGGTCTGTCATCCCTACGCGTGGCGCCATCGTGCCCGCAGCCGTAGGCGTGGACATCGGCTGTGGCATGTGCGCAGTGCGTACCGATCTGCGAGCAAGCGATCTACCAGACAACCTGGCAAGCATGCGCGCAACGATCGAGAGTCTTATACCGGTGGGCTTCTCTGTCCACGACAAGGACATCAACCCGACGCATGACGGTCCCAATGGACGTGCCCTGAAACTTCGCATGGACGCCTTGTGGCAACGCTTTGAACGGCTGCAAATCCTGTCTGTGCTGGGGCAGGTCGACGCCCGGCGGATCTGGCGCCAGCTGTGCACGCTTGGCGGCGGCAATCACTTCATCGAAGTTTGCCTCGATGAGGTCGGCGCCGTCTGGGTGATGCTGCATTCAGGATCTCGCTACATCGGCAAGACCATCGGCGAGGCGGCTATCTCCATGGCCCGAGAGTCCGCCATGAAATCCGGCGTGCACCTGCCGGACAAGGACTTGGCCTGGCTCAACGAAGGCACAGAGGCCTTTGCGCAGTACACCCAGGCCCTGTCCTGGGCGCAGGACTATGCATCGCTCAATCGCGACTTGATGATGCTGCGCGTTATGAACGCGCTGCGCACATCGCTTGGCCGCAATGTTGGCACGACCAAGGAAGCTGTGAACTGCCACCACAACTACGCAACGCTCGAAGAGCACTTCGGCTCCAAGGTGTGGATCACGCGCAAAGGTGCAGTCAGTGCTCGGGAAGGGCAGCTGGGCATCATTCCCGGATCGATGGGCGCCAAGAGCTTCATCGTGCGCGGCAAGGGCAATCCGATGTCCTACTGCTCGTGCAGCCACGGAGCCGGACGCATCCACTCCCGCGGCGCAGCCAAACGACTCTTCGATCTGCAGACTCTGGCCACCCAGACCGCCGGCGTCGAGTGCCGAAAAGACGAGGGCGTCCTGGACGAGATTCCCGGTGCCTACAAGGACATCGAAACAGTCATGGCCGCCCAGAGCGACCTGGTCGATGTTGTTCACACCCTCAAACAGGTGTTGTGCGTCAAGGGATGACCTACTGAGGACAGGTCTCCCGGTGGCTGCAACACCATCAAGGAGATCATCATGGTTCCTCAAGTTCTTCAACTCGACATCCAGGGAACGCCACAAGCTTGGATCACACCTGAGCAAGCTGCGCTGCATCTGAGTACGGACGATGTGGCCTGGGCGATCGGTGAGAGCCGTCCTTTGGCGGTCCTGCGCGGCGGCATCAACGCCCTCCTGCAGCGTCAGTCCGTCCTTGCCATCCCGCCCATCATCGCGCTGCGCGGGCAGGCCCGGGTGAACCTGTTCGATGTGGAGCCAACGGTGACAAGACGAAAGCTCTTCATCCGAGACCGCTTCACGTGCGCGTACTGCGGAGATCTCCAGGACCCGCGCAAGCTTCAGGCAGAACACATTCACCCGGAGTCTCGAGGTGGTCAGTACTCCTGGCGGAACCTCTGCGCGAGTTGCCCTGCATGCAATGCACGCAAGAAGGATCGCACCCCGGAAGAAGCTGGCATGCCTCTGCTGTTCGTGCCCTATGTGCCCAGCCGATACGAGGACTTCCTGCTGCAGGGACGCAATGTCCGTGCAGATGTTCACGAATGGTTGGCTGCTCGGCTACCCTCCCATTCACGCCTTCACTGACTCGCGCAAGGGCTGGTATATTCTCGACGCCGCGATGCGGTGCCCGTTCTCCTCCCTGCGGGCTCCAGGCAAGCAACTTCCTGGTTTGGCCTCCGATGCCTCATGCGTCGGAGGCCTTTTGTTTTGCAGAATGACGAAGCGATTCAGACCGATGAATCTGGCGTGGGATTCGCCATAACCATCGCAGGGCTTCTTGTAGCCTGGCAGCTCAATTCCTGTCCACCAAGGTGGCTCTTTCATCACTTGCATCACCCGAAACTGCGCCTATCCTTTTGTCAGTGGGTTGACCACACCCGTTTCCGAGGGAATCCGAGGTAGAGAACCACGATGACAATCGATATCAAGACCATGACAGTGGCGGACCTGCACGCACAGCTCCAGGCCCTTATGGACCAGGGCCTCGGGAACGTCCCCGTTTGCGCGACCGATTGCCGAGCCCGCTATCCGTTTCAGGCCTACACCGTGCTCAATGCTTCGGGCTACACGGATGCCATGCTCATCTATGTTCGCCCGGATGCACACTTCGCTCAGCGGAACCCACTTCCGCCAAACTGGGGGCCCAGGCGAGTTGCAGAATGGAACCAAGAGGCCGATGCCGTCAAGCAGCGGTGTGGTGCGTTCGCTACCTGAGGCCCCGGTCCCGTTCGCTGCTCAGGCGAGCATCTTCCAACCCATCTCCACCCCAAAGCAGGATGAGTACACCTGATAGTCCGTACGAAGTGGCCAGACAAGCACAAGCGTTCATCGCGAAGTGTCTGGGAGGTCCTGTCCAGGCAGAGCTTGAGAGCGCCGCAAGGCATCTCCGGCAAGCCCGGCTTGAGCTTCACAGCAGCTCTGCCGTCTCCACGTCATCCGATGTCGAGGTTGCTGAGATCATCGAGCAGGCACGTTGTCTTATCGACCGTGCCCACCATCTGCTGGCGCAGCGGAAAAAAAGAGCCTAACGATCGAAATCAGTCGCCGCGCAGCTGACGGCTGGGGGACGGGCTGTGCTTCACCGATCCGAAGCGCACACACAGATAAAGGCACAACATGGAACTGATGACCCGCGACGAAATGCGCCTGCTGCTGTACTTCGAGACGCAGGCTTCCGAATACGGCGGAACGCTGGAGAGCGTGCGCATGAACGCCGACGACTTCGAGCTGGCGAAGCGCTGGCACGCGGCCGGGTTCATCCAGTTTGGGCGCATCGCGTTCAACGATATCAAGCGCCAAAGCGGCGTGGCCCGAGATCACTGGGTGGTACTCAGCGAAGAGGCCTGGAAGCTGGCGCACGCCGAGCGCCGGGCGCGCTGCGAGCGAGCGATGGCGACGCTGATGGTGGAGCGCAGGGGCCTGCAAGACCCGCAGGCAGCGTGAAGCACAACGGGGTCAACGTCATGTCCGCCTCAATCAGTGCATGTGGCCGGTATCGATACAGGCTGGAGCGCGATGTAGCCCTGACTGGCCCGGTCTACGCCTTCTTCGGGATCAATCCAAGCATTGCTGATGCAATCAGAGATGATCCTACCGTTCGCAAGTGGATCGGGTTTGCAAGGGTGTGGGGTGCGAGTCGATTCATCGTCGGCAACGTATCTCCGCTTCGGGCAACGGCTGTTCGATTGTTGAAAACGCAGCCGGTCGAAGACCATGCGTATCAGGCCAACCAGGCTGCTCTGAGGCAGATCATTTTGGATGCCGATTTTCTGGTCCCCTGCTGGGGTGATCGATACAAAGTTCCACGGGTCGTTCACGCGGAGATAGACGAGCTCCTGTCCCTGATCAAACGCAGCGAAAAGCCTGTCATGCATCTCGGCCTCACAAAGGGGGGAGATCCCAAGCATCCACTGATGCTCGCATATGACACACCACTGACTCCACTCTAATAATTCGTACACTCGATGTCCGTACCTCTCGCTCTGCTCTCCGAGTACATATGGGTTGTCGCTCTAGTCCTCTCGGCAATCAACTTCCTAGGTGCTGCTCGCAGCGGCGATCCTGGGCACAAACTCTATCAGCGCCAGCAGTGGCACTTCAGTGGCTCTCGACGCTGTCCCAGCAAGATGACACATCGCTCGATAGCGCGCCGCGTCATTGTGCGATTGAGCGATCCAGCATGGCTGGGCTCTTTTGGTCCGCAGAGTTCCGCAACTGAGTACAGATGATCGAGAGCGCCAGGGGCGCGGCCCCGTTTGACAGAGGCAGGCGTGCTGCATTGAGAGGCAGGCCGAAAAAATCGAACCCGTTTGACCAACCGCAGACGCAGACCCAAAGAGGTCTTGCGTGGGAGCGCAAATGCAGCGAATGGGATGAAGGCTGGGAGGCTGGAAAGGCTGAGTTGCAGAACGATCCAGGTGAGGCGGGCGCCCACAGAAGGAGCAACGATGACTACTGAAAGCACGTCGGGCGGCCTCGCCTCGACCGAGGGATTAGGAATGTTTGCGGCACTCGCCCGCGTGCTGCCCGGGGCCTACTGCGTGGACGTGAAGCGCCCGTGGTGGCGCTGGTGGCAACCGTCGGAACGCGGAGGCTGGCTGACGGTTGAGCGCTGGAATGACGGCAGTACCTCTGTGATGTGGACGACCGACAAAGACACGCACTGGCCGCACGGGCCCTGGGGGTGCGCGCGATCTGTGACGCTGGGGCCGGATGGCGCGCTGTTGGCTTACTTCGAGAGCGCTTTGAGTATGTGGATGCAGTGGGGCTACGGGCGCGGCGGCGAAGCCGAACTGCGCCACGCCCTGGACTTTGCTGCGTGGGCGCAACGCCGCCTGTGTGGCATGCGTAACACCAAAGATGAGCAGCAATGAGCGAAGCGACGCAGTCTGATTCGACCGACGAGTTGGGCAAGCTGCCCGCCATGGCGAGATGGACCTGTCATACCCGGCCGAGCGTCGGGCCGAGTACCGGTGCGAGCGACTGCATGCGGCAGGCGTACTGGAGCGCAAGGTTGAGCGGACAAAAACGCTGGCTCTGCGGTGGCTGTACAGGCTGAAGACGCCCAACTTGCAAGCCGATCAGTTCGACACCAGCTCGCACAGAGGATGGTGATTGGTTGTTGTTGGGAATCTCCCGGTCCCAACCGATCTGGACTTGCTTTCGGCCATTTTCAGGGCAATCTGGACTTGCCTGCCTGTGGTGGTCCGACTGCTGCGTCGCATGCAGTTGCTTCTCCCGCGCGGCGCCAGATGAAATTCAACCTCGGAGGTCACATGAAGATCCAACTCAAACACCTGATGGGCATTGCCTTGCTCGTAGCCGCAGTTCTCGCTCCCCCTGCCGTGGTGGCCAACGTCCTGGCTGGCGCTGCTGGCCTGGCCATGCTCAGCTCCTCCATGCAGGTGAGTGGAACGGCGTTCCCCACCACCGTCTCTGCCCAGAGCTTCACCCCCAGGCCACGAGCCAGTGACGAAACCGAATGGCATCTGCGCGAGCTCCCTCAGGGTGGCGTGGTTGCATTTCGGCAGGTCAACGGCAAGCTGGTGAGTCGGTATTTCCGATCCCGCAGTGTTCGGTGAGCGCCTCACGACTCCCGATCCAGAAAGGCTTTCGATGAACTCTCGAAGCTCTGCACCAGTTGCGTTTCAGGCGGTCCCAAAGCGTTCATCTTGGGCTGCGCTGTGCTCTTTCTTCGGCCGTGTGTTGCGCTGGTCGCGTAGCGCCTTCTCGACGGCCCTTGCCTATGGTGAGGTTTCCCGCGTTGACTGCGGACCTCTTTTGGACGGTTCATGCGAACCGGTGGGCCCCCAGGTGCTTGGCGCCGAGGCAGAGCACGCGCTGTCGTCTGCACCTGTTGAAGCCCTTCTGGGCGCGCGATCGCTTCTGACAGACATCGAGCGCAATGGTCTGACAGATGCCCAGGAAATCTCTCGACGCCTTTCACGCGTCAGGCCCTCCCCTTTGTCTCCGCTTCGCTGGGTGCTTGGTGTGCAGCTGGTCATCGAGTGGCTGTTCCCGAAGCTACACCTGGCGCTGGCTTCGCGGGTCGACGCGGTCCGATTGAAGGCACTACAGCTCAAGAAGGAAGCCGTTGCCTCCCGGATCGATGCTCACCTTGGCCGTGGAGGCGCAGCTGAGGCCGTTGTCTCTACCTACATTGAAGACGTTCGATCTGCAGCTGGAACTGGCATTTTGACCTGGCGGCCCGCTGACCAAGGCGTGCAGTCGATCGTCATGCCGCCTTCCCTTCGCTGTGATTCCAGCCACGAGCTCGACGATGTGTTCATCACCTGCGCCGGCGTCTACCTGTTGGAGGTCAAAGGCTGGCGGGATGTCCGGCCAAACGGTGGCCACCAAGCGCAAGACGGAACCGAGCTTGACCCGGCCCACCACCAGTCGATCGCCAAGGTGCGGCGTCTGCGCGACCTCTTCGGCCCTGACGTCCCGGTCCACAGCCTGGTCATGCTCCCCAATGTCGCGCCGGCGCAGTTGCCTTGGGACCTGGGCGCCACGTACCTGACCGGCCCTGCCGACCTGAGTCTGACCTTTCGCGCCCACTTTCACGCGCGTCGTCTGGCTGGCCTCCCCATGCTGGATCCATTGTGTCTCGGTTCGCAGCTAATGCCCGAACTGGATGGCCGCCCTCAGGCCAAGCTGCACCACCTGCTGTGGTTGGCCGAGCGGTATCCAGGTGACGGCCGGACCCAGGTCAAGGAGTTGTTCGATCAGCTGCTGGACCTGGAGCGCCAGGCTGGCGTCCGGCTACCTCTCGTTGTTCGCCCACGTCGACATCTTGTCATCGCTATCGCGGCCCTTTTTCCCGTTGCCACCGCTGCGTATGCCGCCATGTGGGTGCGCCAGCTACTTGGATGAGATCTGAGAGATGCAAGGCAATTTCAAGTCCGCTGGATTGGTGACTGCACACCACGCATTGACACAGCTTGGGCAGGCAGCTTTGCAGCAGTCCAAGGTAACCGCCAAGGCAATGGAGCCGTATCGCCGCCCAGTTCCCCTTGGGTCACCAGGTTCTATGGGGAAAGGGAACTGACATGCCCGCCTACAACTTCCAACCTCGGTTCGCCGCTCTCGTGGAGAGTGGACAGAAGCGGCAGACGATTCGCCAAACTGCGAAGGGCGCGACGCGCGGTTCGACAGCTTATCTCTACACCGGCCAGCGCACCGCCAACTGCCGCAAGCTCGGCGAGGGCACGATCACTGATGTGCTGGCGATTGAGATTGGCCGGCACGCCTGCAGCGAACCCTACGCCTGCATCACCGAGCGCGACGGGAAGAAGACCCATCTGGCGCACGAGCACCTTGACTCGCTGGCGAGGGCGGACGGTTTTGCTAACGGCGAGGAAATGGCCGAATGGTTCGAAGCTCAGTATGGCCTACCTTTCACTGGCTACTTGCACCAGTGGGTAGCTTCGACCAACGCAACGCCTACAGGCGTCGTGTCGAACATGGGGCATGAAGACGATGCCGAATGCAGTCGATGCCGCGGAGACGGTATGGACCCTTGTAACGACTACCTTCTGCCATGCCCTGTGTGCGGAGGAAGGGACGCTCCGTGAGCTCCGAAACTGATCGGTGCAGGCCTGCCAACTTGGTTCAGTGGAAGTCCAGCATGGCCCCTGTCGAGCACCCGAATCCGGCCGTTTCTCGTCAGTCCAAACTGGCGTAGTGCGTCTCGCTCAGATCAGATGGCCTGGCGTACCCTGGCCGTAGCTGGTCAACCGAGTGTCCTGGCGGGCGTGCACGTCGCCAATACACCCGCTCTATCTTCAGGCGGTGCAGCAACGACGCGGTGTGCCTGATCCACGCTTCGCATTGGCCTTGCTTGAATGCGTCCAGCGCAGCGGCATCTGCTGCGACGTCAATCAGCACCAGGTACGTTTGACCGGCTCGATCAAGCATCAGCATCTTGAATCTGGCTTGGTGCGCGAGCACGCCTGCACGCAGAAGCCCCTCGCGAACCACATTGACCACCAGCGCTTTGTGGACCTTGTGCTTTTCCTCAAAGGTGGCTTCAACCTCCTGCTCGGGTGACCGAACGTCGCATCGCTTCGGCGGCCGCCTGAACAACGCGCCAGAGAGCCAATCTGACTTGTAAAACGGGAACATCTACAGGGCCTTTGCACGCTTTCGAATCTACTTGCCTCCCAGCAGCGCATTCTTGAGCTGCTGATCCGCCGGGGCCGGCCCCATCCAGATTCGGAGCACCATGGCGAAGAACTCTGCATCCCCCACAGGAGCACCCTGTGGAACATCCTGGATGTAGAACAGAGTCCCCTTTCCGGGCAGGTACTCCATGGCGAAGTGATCGCCAGGCATGAGCCGCTGTTTGCCTGAGAACACCTCCACCAGTCTGGCTGTGGACGCCACATGCCTTTGGACCGCCTCCCTTGGCGAGTTGGCGGCCATACCCTTGATGAAGGCCAACCCCAGGTCTGTTCCCGGCAGTTCTCGAAGAGCAACAAATGACAGCCTTGTGGGCCCCGGCGTGCCAATCAGCTCCTGAGCGCTGCTGACAGGCCTTTGCGTGTACAGCGCCATCTCGTATACCTTGAAGACCACCCGGTGGCGAATGCCCTGACCATTGAGCTGAAGCTGGGTGTCGCCCACCGTTATCGTCGACGGGAATGCGGCCATGGCCGGCCAGTGCACGGCCATCAGCGCCAGCATGCAAACGAATCTTGTGAGTCGCGCGTTCATGGTCATGCGATCGCCAGGTGGTCTGTTCCGTGCGAGAGATCCCGCACCCTGCTGCGACTTCCATTGAGCTTGATCTGCAGCCTCAAGTCGTTGATCGAGTCGGCATTGCGCAGCGCATCTTCGTAGCTGATCAGGCCTTTCTCGTAGGCTTCGAACAGTGCCTGGTCGAATGTCTGCATACCCAAGTTCTGGCTCTTCTTCATCACCTCTTTGATCTCGGCCACCTCACCTTTGAAGATCAGATCGGCGATCAAAGGCGAGTTCAGCATGACCTCAACAACCGCATGCCTTCCCTTGCCGTCCTGTCGAGGAACCAGACGCTGGGAGACCAAGCCGCGCAGGTTCAACGAGAGGTCCATGAGCAGCTGTGCTCGGCGCGACTCAGGAAAGAAGTTGATGATCCGATCGAGCGCCTGGTTGGAGCTGTTGGCATGTAGCGTGGCCAGACACAGGTGACCGGTCTCGGCGAATTGGACCGCGTACTCCATGGTCTCTCGATCCCTGATCTCTCCCATCAGGATCACGTCAGGCGCCTGCCGCAACGTGTTCTTCAACGCCGCTGCCCAGTCGTTCGTGTCAATGCCCACCTCGCGTTGGGTGATGACGCAATTCTTGTGTTGATGCACGAACTCGATCGGGTCTTCGATCGTGATGATGTGCCCCTTGGAGTGCTCGTTCCTCCAATCGACCATGGCTGCCAGCGAGGTGGACTTGCCCGAGCCCGTTGCTCCTACCAGGATACACAGCCCCCGCTGGGTCATCGCCACATCCTTGAGCACCGCCGGCAGGCGCATTCCGTCGAGCGTTGGTATCGTCTTCGGGATGCTGCGCAAGACGAGACCGATCTTGCCCTGCTGGACAAAGGCGCTCACCCGAAACCTGCCTACCCCCGCCGGCGCGATTGCAAAGTTGCACTCCTTCGTCAGCTCAAACTCGGCCGCCTGCTTGTCGTTCATGAGGGCCCTGGCCAACTCCTGCGTGTGAGCACCTCTCAGCTGATCGGACGAAATCTTGAGTACCGAGCCGTCCACCTTCATAGCCGGAGGGAAGTCAGCAGTCAAGAACAGATCACTGCCACCGCGCGAGAGCATGAGCTTGAGCAGCTGATGGATGAATTGGGTGGCCTGGTCTCTTTCCATAGCCTGCATTCTTCGATCTTCGGTCCTCAATCTGCGACCGAATGACACGCTTTTGACCTACCCAATCGATTCTTTGCAGTTCAACATTCTGAAATCTTGGGTTACGGCTGTTGCATTCGATTTGAAAACCCCGAACGCTCGTGCGAGGATGGCTAGCACCTTTGGGCGTTCTCATCCATCCATCCCGCCATGACATCCTCCCTTGTGCCCACATACGCCGGCATCGGCTCACGCAAGACGCCTCCTCGCGTTCTTGAGTTCATGGACTACCTCGGGTGGCGCCTTGCTCGCAATGGCTATCTGCTTCGCTCGGGGGCTGCACCGGGCGCAGATACTGCATTTGAGACGGGCTGCACCAGGGCACAAGGACAAAAGGAGATCTGGGTTCCATGGAGTGGCTTTGGCGATCGCTGCGGGCCTGGCTATCTCCCGCTGGATGAGCACTTCACGCTTGCACAGGACCTGCACCCGAAGTGGCAATGCCTCAGCGCAGCAGCTCGAAAGCTGCATGCTCGAAACGTCGGCCAGATTCTCGGTGCCGACCTGGCCAGTCCCGTCGACTTTGTGGTCTGCTGGACCCCTGACGGGTGCAACCAAGACTCTTCGCGGACAGCTGCCACAGGAGGCACAGGCACTGCGATTGCTCTGGCCTCCCGCCACGGCATCCCGGTCTTCAACCTGCAGGCAGACGGAGCCTACGAGCAGCTGGTGGCACATTTGCTGTGGATGCGCGACACGATTGCTGCACGTCGCGCCTCGGCGCCCGGCTATCAGCGCCCTGCGCTCTCCGTTCTTCCCGGATTGACCTCTCCGCCCGTTGTTGGCGCCGCTGGCGATGCTTCACTGGTACGGGCGGCTTGATCACGAGTGAGCCACAATGATGATGTGGCGCTTTGTTCGCAATTTGAGGTTGCCAAGATGAACCTGCCAGACCTACTCCGTTTCTCGCCAGCTGAACGTCGTTTGGCGGCCATCTACGCCACAGGCTTCAGCTTGATCATCGGCCTTTCACTGGAGGCCCCTTGGCCGATTCTTCTCGGGTGCGCAGCCTTGGCCGGCTTGTTGACCTTCGCGGTGGCCCATCTGCTGTCCCGATGGCATATGGAAGACGCGGATACGCCTTGACCCCTGTGCGCTACAGGCACCCGTAAGTGGATTGAGAGCAAGTGATGGCCCTCACACTCACCACTGGTCATTCTTGCACCTACGCACGAGGCCGGGCTCGGCCCATATCAGCGGCTTAGAGGGCCCCAAATCCTGGCCGGCAAATGCCAGGTCTGGGATCCTCGATCTGGCTTACTTCTTCGCCTTCTCAGCGCGACGCTTTGCCGCCTTCGGGTCGACCGCATCCTTGAACTTCGCGCCGGCGACGAACTTGGGCAGCGTGGTCGCCGGGATCTTGATCTTGTCGCCTGTCGATGGGTTCTTACCGGCACGGGCCTCGCGTTTGACGGCCTTGAAGGTACCGAACCCCACCAGCTGAACCGCATCGCCCTTCTTCACGGTGGTCTGAATGGTATCGATGAGGGTGTCGAGCACGGCGCCGGCGGCAGCCTTGGACAGTTCGTTCTTGCTGGCCAGGATCTCGACAAGTTCTGCGCGGTTCATGGTTCAGGTTCTCCAGTTTGGTTGCGAAACCGCGGGTTATACCACCGGGCTCTTGGCCAGAACCGGCCCAGTCGTCCTGCGCGCCCCTGTCTGCGAGGGGCAAACTCGACCCGCTCGACATGATCGGTTACACCGGTTATCATTGATACTCTATCCTTCCTCATCTTCACCGGGGGTGATCTATGAACGCAGTGCACGGATACGCAGATGCGGCCAGCATCAAGACCGGATCACCAAGGGACATCCCACGGTTGGTCAAGGGCATGGTCGCGGATCAGGTGCTGGTGATTCCCCTTGGCAATGCAACGCCCGAACGCGCCTCAGAAATCGCACTGACTGTCGGACAAGTCGTGCAACTGGTCGGCCAGAACCTGTCCCGACAAGACTCTTTGGAGGATCTGGTGCTGGCTCTGCTGCCCAAACGGCCGCCCGAGCCCACGCAGCTGCGGGCCTTGGCCATGCAGGCCAAAGCGCGCAATGCGATCCTGAATAGCGGCGACTGGATGACCGCCAAGCAGATCGCTGAAGTGGCTCAATTCAGTGCATCGAACCCGAGCGCACAGCCCAGCAAGTGGAAGCGCGAAAAGCGAATTTTCAGCCTCATGCACCGGAGCACGGACTACTACCCAGCCTATGGGATGGACCCAGGCACCGCCCGGCCACTCAAGGCTTTGGGCGAGGTGATCAAGGCCTTCGGTAGCGCCAAGGACGACTGGGGGTTGGCCTACTGGTTCTCCTCAGCGAACAGCTTTCTCGGCGGGAAGCGGCCACAAGACCTGTTGGCCAGCGATCCCAAGGCAGTCCTTGCCGCGGTCCAGGACGAGCTCGAACCGGTGGCACATGGCTAAGGGCATTCATTCAGGGGCGGCGCCCTGGCACACCAGGATCACACCATCGCCACCGGTCGCCCCCGCTGTCACCAGCGTCAAACTGCCCAAGAGCAGCCTCCTTCACAGAGTCCACCTGGCTGACTACGGAGCAACAGTGTTCAACCCGGGTCTTCGAGGCAATGCCCGCTTCAGCCCCATCGTGAACGCCGGCGGCACGGCAATTCCCACCATGTATGCAGGAAGCACGTTCGCTTGTGCTGCCATGGAGACGGTGTTCCATGATGTACCGTTCTGCCAAGGCCTCAAGACCATCGACGAGGCCAAGTTTGCCAGCCAGGTACATTCCACTTTCCTTACCAAGTCCGACCTTCAGTTGGCAGATCTACGAAGCATCGCCTTGCGCAAGCTGGGTGTCTCCCGGGAACAGCTGATCGCCACAGAAAAGGACCAGTACCCCTACACCCGCGAGTGGGCTGCAGCCATCCACACTGCTTTTCCCGACATCCAGGGGCTATTCTGGATCTCCAGGCAGGACGACGACGCGAAGGCCTACATGTTCTTTGGCGATCGCATCCCTGCGGGCACCCTGGTTCAAACCGGCACATCTTGCAGTCTGCTGGATGACAAGAACACCTACGCCGGCTTGCTCGATCTTGCTGAGCGCCTGGACGTGTGCATCGTCCCGGGAAAATGAGACTACCCATGGATCCCGACAGCGCCAACCCGACGGCCTCTCCGATGTCCAAGTCTCTGCAGTCGAAGATTCGGCAAACAAGACTGAACGCTCCCTTGGAGGTCCCAAAGGCCAGACTCTGTTCTCGGGTGATCATCGCCATGGCCATGGGGCATCCATTGGACGGTCCAGTTCAGGCCCTCAAGTCGGGACTTGGCAACAACTGGTCCCCGGTTCTGGCCGTGCAGTTCATGTCCGGCCGGCGCGGGCAGATGGCGGCCCAGTCGGCACCCGATATCGAGCGGGAAGCCATCTACCTGGCGCACCTGGTGGCCAAGGAGATCGCTGATCGCCAACCAGTCACCAGGGCAAGGCTGGACGTTCTTCGTCATTTGGCAATCGTCGCCGGCAAGGACAGTTCATGAACGCTCCTGATGATCATCTGGTTTGGAGCTTGACCGAGGGGAGCACGATCACCTGTCGTCGATCGATGGTGATGCAAGACGGGGGTGAGGTGGCCTTCAGTGCTGGTCAGGCCTACCGCGTGTCATCCATGCACCCAATCGCTGATCCGCCCTTCGTTCGCGTGCCCGATAACCAGGGGCACTCGCACATCCTCACTGCCGAGCACCTTCGAGGTTACTTCGGCTTGTAGCCTTCAACCGTCCTGTCGAGAACAGCACATGCGCCATTCTTTTCCTCCTCCTCAAGATGCCCCTGTGGTGGCAGAAAACTCCTCGCAAACACCGTTCACCCAGCGGCTGCTGGAAATTCGCAAGCGCCAGGCGTCTCGCCCGGCGATCGAGGCGGCAGGACGGCAGGCTCTTCATCGCTTGTTCACGGTGGCCCAAGGCGATACCGGCCAGAGCCGGCGCGTTGCCGCCTTTCTCCTGGGTTGCTACAACGGCGACCGGTTCCCGTTCGACCTCACCGACTTCCGCTCACTGGATTTCGAGCTCTTCGACGACTGCATGGCTGTTCTGGCAATGGATGCGCAACCGCGGCAGGAGGTGCACCTCTACTTCGAGAACGGCGGCCAGCGCTTCGAGGAGATGGCCAAGCGGCATGCCATCCCAGATATCTGGCGCATGAACCAGGAGCTGCGCCAGCTCAAGGGCGAGTAGCCCGCATCCGGTTCACACCGGCGCCACCTGGGGCCCACGGGCCACAAGTCGTCAGGATCTCGCAGCACTCGCGCGTATTGACCTGCGAGGAATCGCTGCTACCGTAGGTGTATGACGTCTCTCGCTTCCCTTCTGGCCATACCGCCACTCTCCAAGCTCCAGCTCCAGAGCCAAGCTGTTTTGCGCGAGGCGGCTATCGCCTCACCTGGTTTCATCGAGCTTCCGTTCTGGTTCTCCCAGTGCGTTGTTGGGGATCAGCTGGAGATCCGATCCCCGGGCGGCTATGTGGCCAGGGTCAGTCCTGGTGACATTTGCGACATCGTGCCGGCTGACCCGGTTGTGGTTCAGGCCATGCCGCGCCACGTGCTGGTCCAGCGGCAAAAGCTGCCAGTTCGGGAGCGCCAGACCGAACCTGGCCCGGAGTGCTACCGGCCGGCCTACCTGATGTGGGTCATGAAGGACCGGTGGAACCGCCTGGATGCCGCTTTTGTGCGCTTCCTGGATGGGACACTCAATGAAGAGGCTGGTCCGCAGCAGGCCCCCCTCGACACGGCGTCACATCAGCTCCTGCGCTCAATCGCTCGCCGCGACAGGATGCCGGTGGCCTCTCGTGCTGGTCGAGCCTCATGGAGCGCCGTCACTCGGGAGCTTGCAACCCACCGAGAGGCACGCAAGGCCTCAAGGAAGTTCTTTGCGGCGGCGCTGTCGTCTTCCTCAGGCTGCGCCTAGCAAGTCGCTGCCAGGGATTTGGAATCCTGCTTTTGGTATCAGCCCATAAATTACTGGACCGTTTTCAAGCTTCTCAACCGGGAATCAACATGCGCCTGCTATTCCTTTCACTTGTCGCCGTATACGTTGCGTCGATCATCTCCAACGGTCTGTCAAGTGATGCCAATGTGGCACTGGAAATCGGTCGGCATGAAGCACAATCCAAGCTCGACGAAGAGCAGCGTGATATTCTGGCCCGCCTTGAGGCGAAAAGAGATGCCAAGGTGTCCGAGTTCGTGCAAGACTGGCGCAGGGCATACCCAGCCGTCAGTGCAGAGCGACTGCAAGAATTGCGGCTGATCGAGCAGAAGGTCAACAACGACATCACCGTCGCCGCTGATTTCACTATCGCGGCCAAGCAGAAGAAAGCTGACCGGCTAAACGATGCCATCGCGGTACCCTTCGGCCGCAAGTTCGAGGCCAATCCAGGGATGTAGCGGAGCTACTATGGTCGAAGTTCAGTCACTTTTATCGGTCCTCTGGTGGTTCCCATACATCACCATGTTTTTCGCCGCTGGCTGCATAGCTGCAGGCCTTTGGCACGCCTACAGCTGCCTTCGGATTTGGAGAAGCCGTGGCACACCGGTATCCGATCCCATCGTTGCCGAGGTCCTTGAAGGGGTCAAGCCTCCGCCATATGCCTTCTACTCGGCCTTTTGGTGTGTTGCAGGCATCGTTCTAACTGGCCTGACCATCATGTTGTGGCACTGAGGACGAAACAGCCAGAGCACCCCTAATCCTTTTCCGGATCCCCTCCAGCCTCATCTGAGGCCGCTACGCCGGCCGGTTCCGTGGCCGAAAATGAGGTCTGCTCCACGGAAACGAACAGGGATCCGCAGGTCATGCACATCGCCGCGAGCGACGGCTTGCCCCACAGGTTATTCCCACACGAGCAGCGGAACTTGGATCTGGTCTGCTTCTTTGCCTGAACGCCAGGTGTCAGGCCCTGTGTGACCACCATACTGGCTACCAGCGGGGAGGCTGCTATGGGTGGGGCACCACCGCCTACAGCGGGGCTCAACGAAACAGACTCGGCCTGGCCACCAGCGGCGACATGCGAAGGCGCTGGGAAGCGGTCAAACCAGCTCAGGCGAAAGTCGGCCGTAATCAGCCGCTCGCAGGACTGCAGGAAACGACCTCCTTCCAAGGCGTAGTCGGCGACACGATCTCCAGTGCGTTTCCCCCCAGGCCTCCCGGTCGAAGATGGCATCAGACCAATCGACTCCATCTTGTCCGCCCATTGGCGGTTGTGGTACCGCGTGCGGCCGACGTCCCCGAAGTGGGCCTGCCATAGGTGCACCATTTCATGGACCATTGTCTGCATTGTCTCTACCAGTGGCACCACGCCGAAGTAGCATGGGTTCATCGCGATTTCATCCGTCGTACCACCCATCAAATTCGCGAACCTCTTGTGCGAGAAGTAGCCGAACGATCTTTTCTCTCGCTGCAGGGTGATCAGGCACGACGGCAGCTGCCCGTCGAAGAGTTCCGAGTTGAAATGATCGAACGCCCGCTGAAGCTCTTCGTAGTTCTGCAGGGTTGGACTCGTGTCCTCAGGGATGGCGTGAGTCATCTTTTGTATTGCACAATACACTAATTATGAGAAGGCCCGGTCCATCGGTGGCAGGTCTTCTTGCGGCTATCACAGAGCGGACAAATTTGTCCGCTCCTGTCGCTTCCCAGGAAACGCTGGCATAGGGACCCCTTGCGATGCGTTCCATTCCCAGGTCATCCTCCCTTCCTCACGGTAGATCCTGGTCTTCTCACGTTTCCTCGCAAGGTATTCCGGCGTTTGCATGCCGTACACCTCCATCACCACACCGCCAGGGGTTGCGTCCGTCAGGACGAAGTCAGGGTGTGTCTGGGCAGAATGGTCGTATCTGAGCGGCTTGTAGAAAGACCTCACCTGGCGGACAAGAGCCTCTGCCACGGTCCGCTCATACCGGCTATCGACAGGGATGTAGTCGTCGCTAAGGTCCATCCAGGCACCGTAGACCCAGTTGAAGTTTCCCTCGCGACTGGCCTGCACCCCTGCCATCAGGAATGCCTTCGCTGCCGGGGCCGACTCTTCCGCCTTGCCGCCAATCCATTGCGTGACGGATGGCCAGCTACGTTGGAGGCGATCCATGGAACTGGTTGTGAGCCAGATCGGTCGGTCATCGGGTAGCCCCTTCAGCCGCAGGCCGTACCCGTAGGCGCTCTGGAAAATGTTCCGGACCTCGCCAGAGACCATCAAGACCGGGCGGCGGCCATGGTGCTCTTGGGACTGAAGGTGCATGTACATCATGTCCATTGCTTCGCGCTTTCGCGTCATCGCCGTAGCGTCAAGGTGAGCGTCAGGTACGAACCACCGCTCCGAGGCTGGTTTGCCGGCGATCGCAAGCTCTTGAACCTCCTGCGCCAGCTTGTTGTACACGGAGCTCAGTCGGCGCTGCACCTGGCCAGCATCGGCCCCCCAGGCATTGAGTCCGGCTCGTTCCCACACGAGGTGCAACAGCCCGAGCAGCGATAACTCTCCACGGCCTGGCACACCAGACTGTGGCAACGGCCGTCCTTCTGCCTTCCCGTCGCCGCCACCAGCACCGACTACCGTGCTCAACGGAACATCCAGATGGACGTCAAGTAGCCCAGAGCCGAGCTTCTGCAGAGCGTTACGGCGGTCGCCGAGCTTCGGCCCGCGTCTTTCGTTTCCTCCATGGCTTTCACAGGTCGGATGGTGGTCTTGCCCGCTGTTTGGCATCCGCTTCAGGAACAACACCCGACCCATCTCTGCGACAACCATTGGCAACGCCCTAGCCTGCCCCTGACATAGGCACTCCGGGCGCACGCCACTTCTCACCGCCCTCCCCAATAGACGTTGCCACCTATCAGGGTCGTCCTCGCGAACGGTGCGATGGAGCACCACCCCAGCGATGCGCACGAGATCTCGACTCATTCCTCGCCACTCCAATACCGGCACTAGGGAACAACCAAAGTGCCCCTAGGCCGCAGCCAACTTCTCTCACACAAACGCACGGTACTTAAACGAATTCGGTTTGACAGCAAGCCTGTGCCACAGCTTGCCGCCCCTGGACCTCACGGCACCCAGGTTGGACGAGCGTTCCGAAGAACTATCCCATTCCAGTAGGACCTTCACGCGACCCAATCGCATGCGTATCCCTCCAATGAGGGCCGGGGGACGCATGAGCCCCCTGTCTTGTTCGCGAGATGGCGTTACGCACCTCACAGCTCCGACCGCATCGGAGATGACCATTCCCACTCTGGATATCCACCAACCAAGGTGACCATCTCCAGCGCCCGGTGCTACCCGGCAGGTCAGAACTCAAAGCTCGTGTTCAACGATAAGCAGCCTCGGCAACCGCCAGAAAACCCACTGAATTCCAACATTCAGTAAACCATTCTGTATGCCTTCAGCCACTTACACAATCGCGTAACCCATTGCCACACATAGCTTTTTTGCCATGTTTTTGACACTCTGTATGGTTCTAAACTTGAATTCTGTAGGACCCAAGAGAAGCCGGCACCACATGGGCCAGCAAAAAAACCAGCGTTGGAGCTGGTTGGGGTCGGTTCAAAGCGGTGACCACGGCAGTGGTCCTCCTGATCTTCCCGCAGAAGCGGCGTTGGTGATCAGTGCCCCTTTGGGCGTAGGGCGAGTCTAGCACCAGCCAAGTTCGAATGCGAGGCTTGAATGCTCATGTTTTCGCCCACGCATTCAACCGTGAACTCACGGCGCTGTAGGGGAGACTTTCTCGGTCTCCATGGCCGGAAACCGGCAACGCGTACCGGATTTCGGTAGGCATTCCCAGAAGGCGTCAAGAACAACCGGAACTCGGCATGCTGCACCGCCTCCCGGCATTTTTTACCGGAAATCGGCAACGGGACACGGAAATCGGCATTGGTTCAATCCCTGAACGAACACTCCTCATGAAGTTTCGAATCACTTTCACCAGGACCGAGATCGCTTTGACTCCGGTGTTTCTTCGTCTCGCCTGCCAAGAAGAGGGGCGCAGGACACGGGCCGTCAGATACGCCTTACCCATGCTTTTGGAGACAGGCCGCCTGCCGGGGTGGTTCACCTCCATGCCAACGTCACCAGATCCATCCTCAACGCCTCGCTCCTTGACGGTTCGAATCAGTCTCGCGTCGTCGGATCCGAGCGAGCAGTGGGTGATCAATCGCTTGAGTTCCATGACCGAGTCGGACCGTGCAACATGGATCAAGACACTCATGGCCAAGAGCTTAGACGTACAGCCCAACTCCACAAGTTCGCTGGCCGACGCCACCCCACTCCGCCTGCCGATGACTCCACGATCCGTTGAAGCCCCCGCTATTGGTAGCCAGGACATCGTTGGAGCTTCAGACGCACCTCATTCACAGCGAGACAACCCAGCACGCCAACAGCTCTTTCGCAACGCGCTCAAAACGTTCCAGGTGACGCTGGGTGACGCACAAGACAACTGAATCACATCACTGGAGAAGCACACTCATGAATCCACGCACTGTTATCGCTATCGACATCGGCTACGGCAACACCAAGGTTGTCTGGAGCCACGCCCTGGACAAACAAGGCAAGTCTCGCTGGGGAGAACTCTGCTTCCGATCGATCACTCCACCGGTGGTGGTCGATGAAGAGTCGACCGGAATCGGCAGCCATCCCGACCGCGTGCTTATCGAACTCAATGGCCAGTCCTACTACGCTGGCCCTGCAGCGACCCTGGGGGTAGAGGCCCGCGCCCTGGACCCGAACTACATCGACACCGACCAACATGAGGTCCTACTTCGGGTTGCCATCCATCTGGCCATGCGCGAGCTGGGACGATTCGTCAGCGACATCGACATGCTGGTTCTGGGCCTGCCGGTCAGCGGGTTCGCCAGCCGCGGAGGTCGCCTAAACGAGATCGCGCTCAAGCCACGTTCGATCCCTGTGCCCAGAAACATGCGCCAAGACGGGCGGACCAACATCACCGTCAAAGCCAAGGAGTGCCTGGTACTCCCGCAACCTTTCGGCGGGCTTCGGGCTGCTTCCGAAAACGCTGCATCCGATGATCCGATCTTCCAGTCCGGGAAGCTGAGCATGATCATCGATCCGGGCTACCGCACGCTCGATTGGTTCGTGAGTAACGGCATGTCTCCTGAACTCAAGCTCAGTGGCTCATTCGATGGCGGGGTTTCCAACGTCCTGCGGGAGGTCAGCCAACGAATTGGTTTTGACCATGGGACAGGAAGCCTGGAGTTCGATCAGGTTGAAGAAGGCCTCCAGCACGGCCAGATCAATCTTGGGTTCAAGGTGATTGACATGAAGCCCTACGAGAAGGTGGCTTCTGACGTTGCAAGGCGGGAGATCGCTGCCTTCCTTGGACGCATCGACTCCAATCGGACCAAGGTATCGAAAGTGCTGCTCACAGGTGGCGGTGCGAAGTACTACGAAGCAGCACTGAAGGAGAAATTGCCCGGCTACCAGATCGAGACGATGGCGTCGAGCGTGATGTCCAACGCGAGAGGATTCTGGCTGGCCGGCTGCGATGCCGTCTCCAATCCCTGAGTCGACTTGACAATCCGAATTTGTGTGTCAACCTGAAGGCATCGAACATGACCCTCAACAATCCAGTTGATCACCAAAGGAAGCAAGATGAGCAAGACTCACATTCACCTTCACGAAAAGACCGAGACCGAGCGTCTTCTGGAGAATTTCAACCAGGATCACTTTCCGCAAGTACCACTGACTCACAAGGGGGTGATCGTGTCATCAGTGGTGCAAGCGCTGATCGGAACGATGCTGGTGAGCTACGTCGCCCCGAAGGGCGTCATCTCATCAATCGCGTTTCTCGTTGGCCTCATTCTGATGTTCTTGGGCACCTGTGGGACGCTGATGGCCAGCAAGGACCTGATGAAGCGAGACCAGAGAGAGAAGGCGCTCGCCGCGAAAGTGACGTCCGAGCGAGGCGCCAGGCACTGAGCTACAGGCTGCTGGTAGTCCTGGACGTCGTATTTCAGGTCGCTGCAGCGCGGCGGCGGCTGTATGCCTCAATGAGAGCCTGCGGAGAGGCGCCGGACTCGGCCAACCTGCGCATCCTGGCGATCATTCGGTGGTGGTCCATGAGGTCCACCATAGGATGGTTGGCAATCGCCCACTCGTTTTTGCTGATGCGGTTGGTGGTGCAAGAGGCCGCCTCGCAGTCTTCTACCGTCTGGTGGCTGACGATTCTCTACACCACGGGAATCTTCATGGGCACAGCAGCTGGGATCAGGCTCATCCCGCTCACAAACGACGACAAAGTCCAAGCCTACTTGACGGAATACCGCGAGGTCAACGACATGGTCGATGGACATATTCATTGACGAGCTGGCAATGGCATTCTTCAAGCTTTTCAACAAACAGAGACGCCCAGAAGTTTTCGATCTGATCACTCGACCAGACGAAGTGCTTCAGAGCGGCATGGTGTTTGACGGCGGCACGATCTTCGCAAGCGGCGCGCTCCAAATCGATTCGAGCATGCGCAACGTCAGCGTCGTAGGCAAGGCTACCCACCCAATATGCATCTCTGCTTTGGGCCGGCTACTCGAATGCAGCATTTCGGGTGGTGACGTCTTGGTTGAAGGCGACTTCGCGGGCGAAATAGAGGCGACTGGAGATGTGGAAATCACCAACACGGCCCAGGTTAGAGGCCTGATCAAGTATGGGGGCGAGTTGCACATAGGGCTCTTGGTAGACCGGTCAGCTCTCAAGTTGCAGCGGATGACGAAAGCGGCAGAGGTGGTTGAACTTCCGCAACCGGCCGCGGACTTGGCGGAAACAACGCCCACTGGATCCCGCGAAGAGGCTGTGTGATGAACCACGAGTTGTCCCATCCCCAGGTCACCCTGGTAGCTGCAGCCCGCCTTGAGGCGGCCGCCCGTGCTCGAGGGGCTTCGCGGCGCTACATCATGGCCAGTTCTGCTGTATCTGAGGCCTATGCTCTCTCCCGCCTGCGGCGCAATACCTGGCGAAATGGAACGCTTCGACGGACGGCAGCCTCTGTGGTTCTGGCTATCGCCATCGCGTCTATTGTCACTTCCGAGCAGGAGAAGGTCTCCGGATGGATTGCCAGTCAGTGGATAGATGTCGCAACAATTCTTCAACCGAGTGTGGAGGCTGTTCGATCATGGAATCTGACCAAGCCGACCTCAGATCAACCAGACCACATAGCCAACACGACGAAAGCAGCGAATGAACCACAGCCTCCCACGGTACTGGGCGCAACTGCGGCCGATGGGAGTGGATATGACGCGCAGGACCATCAGGGTGCGAGTGATGGAAGTCCCGTTGCAGAGTTGATCCCGATCAGCGAGCCTGCACTTATGCCCTCACCTATCCCGGGTGCACCACTGGACGATCTGATTGCATCCCAGCCCAGACATCCGCCGACCTTGGGACCAGTGAAGCTCATTGAGGAAGGTCATGCCTCCCGAAAAGAGACTGCGTCGTTGGCCGCAGACGGAACGCAAGACGAGCAGGAGAAAGCTGTCTCGAACGAGCTGAGAGCCGCTATCGATGAAGCGCGCTCGCGGCGCTCTGGTTCACCACGCGAAGCTCCAGCACCTCGCAAAGTCACTACGGGTGGTGTTGACGTTCAATTGCGCAAAAGGGCAACGGCGCAGCCCGCCAAAGTGGATACAGTCACCACGAAACCTGCCTCTCACGCCGATGAGGCCGTCTCGGAAACGCCATTTTCTGTGGTGAGTACCATCCCAGGTGGGCTGCTAATACGGGTTGGGAGCGAGGTCAAGCCTGTGCGGATCGGCGAACGGCTCCCAGATGGGACGCGATTGAAGCAGGTCGACGAGTCCGGACGCAACCACTTGTTCGAATAGACGGGCAATCAGTGCGCGGTCGCTTGTCCACTAACATCACGGGCGTACTTTTCGTCAGGGGTAAATGATGTCGATTCTCAGACTGGTTGTTTCCGTGGCGCTGGCCAGCGCTACGCTTGCTGGATGCGACAACGGCATCTCAGAGCAGGTCAAGCAAAAGGAAGAGGCTGAGGCCAAGAAGGAACAGAGCAGGCAGGAGGCTTTGGCGGCCTCGCGACGAGCAAACGCCAAAGATGCCGAGCTGTTGAAGGGTTTGGGAGCTGCACTGGAGGCGCAACGCGCTAACGACGGAAAGTGAGCCGACGAGGCATGATTGCCGCCGGCGCTCATGCTGCTGTCACTTCTACCGGTTTCGAACTTGAATTTCGAAACTCCTGTGATATCTTGGTTTTCAAGGGCCAAGTGATGGTCCGAAGATCAACCTCACAAGGAGAATTCGATGAACAACAAATTCAAGTCGCTCGCAGCGGTATCAGCCCTGGTGTTTCTCTCGGCCTGTGGTGGTGGCGGCGGTGATGCTGCTCCAGCAGGGCCTGGAGATCCGGCCGATGTGCCGCTGGCCCAGGCGCCGGCGCTGGTACAACAGTACGCCGCACTCTTCAACAACGCCCGAGCACAGTCCAGGACGTGCGGCACCGTGCAGGCGCCTGCGGTTGCGCCGCTGACCAAGTGGAATGCCAAGATGCAACAGGCGGCCCAGAAGCACGCCGATGACATGGCAACCAACAGGTTCTATTCACACACCGGGAGTGACGGATCGGACGTCAACGCGAGAAACCTCGCGGTCGGCTATCAAGGTACAGCGGTCGCAGAGAACCTGATGAGGGGCACTGGAAGCCCGCAGGCCATCGTGCAGGCATGGATGAACAGTCCTGGTCACTGCCTTGGCATCATGGCTGGCTTGGCCCAAAGCGTGGCCATCGCCAACAACGGGGTCTACACGGTCATGGTGTTTGGTGACTGACAACCAACAAGGTTACGAACTGGAAAGCAAAAAGCCCCTTAGCAGGGGCTTTTTCATGGAAAGAAGAGAAGCACTTCAACCGCCAGGCTCTGCTGCCCAGCACGCACGTCGGAGAACCACATACGATCCACCCTGACAGCTCAGCTCAATCCACCCGCCGCGATACAGCGATAGGGACGGCGCCGATATGGAGGATGGGTTGATGGTCCCCCTCCAGCCTTCTGCCCGGACACCAGTCGTCGCATAGCAAGTGGTGGAAGCATTCTCACCACACGCAGGACAGGGGTCTACCCAGGAAATTGATTGACTTGTGCATCCATCCAACGGATCGAGAGTTCCTCCGCCACCACCTCCTGTTCCTCCAGACACAGAGGTCCAACTTGCCGTAGCCGTAGCCGTCCCTCCCGGGCCGGTAGCGGTGAAAGTACAGTTCGCAGTCCCTGGACTGCCTGGGACATTGTGGTTGGATCGGACGGTACCAGTGGCGCGACTCGTGTTTGAGTTCGTCCACCGACCGGTGCATGACCACTGAAGACTCGTTGCATTGGTGGTCCGAGTTTCAAGCTCGACTCTGCCGCCAGCCGTTGGCCGCGTAGGATCGAACGTTGCTCGCACGGTCGGGGCCGGTGGAGGATTCTGGGCAACAAACGAGGCAGTGGCCGAAGCGCTGCCGCGTGCATTGGTCGCGGTCAACGTGCAGCTCGTTGTGCCAGCGTTGAGCACGGCTTGCGGAGCGAAACTGTGCGTTGAATCAGCGTAGGCATCCAGGTTCGTAAGGTTGAAGGGAGAGTACCCGAAGTTTGCACCAGTGCAGGTCATGCGCAGTTGCTCGGCATGTGGGCTGCTGATGGCCAGCACGACGTTCTGCCCCACCTGCACAGAGGTACCAGTCGCCTGTCCGTTGAAGGTTGCAGAGACGCTGGGAGGCATTGGGCATCGGCCGCCGATTGGCGGCAGTCCGGTGTTGACGCAGCGCAGGTCGTCTGGGTCCCTGACAGGGTTGGCGCTTGGGGTTCCGTTCGGGTCACCACGAGGCTCTCGCCGGCTGAAGGGCACAACCGTGCAATTCCATGAGCCTGGCAAAGCCGCGTCTGTCAGGCAATAGGGTGGCGGCCCGCACCAGAACTGGGCCGACTGGCCAGGTTCATCAGACGAGGTGATTCTCTGGAGGCCCCCAGGAACATTGCACCCCTCGATAGGTTTGAGGGTCCTGAGATCTTGCATTCCATGCCGACCAGGGTCATACCACCAACCACCCCCAGGTTGGTTCACTTGGGCCGCCGCCCAGATTGGGATGGAAAGCAGTCCTGCTACGACAGATAGGACGAGGCCCGCCCTGGCCAGACTTACTTTGAGATTCACGATATTTCTCCTTTGGAAAAGCGCAGTGAACTGACGCCAGGTCAGACACGCTGGCAGCTTGTCAAGATGAGGGCAAGGGCACTGTTGCCGGCGACAGAGATACCATCAGACCCCGTGATGCTCACCTGCCAGGCAGCGTTGATGGATGCCTGGAAGGACCCGGTGTTGTTCCCAGGGTTGTTGATGCCGATGATGTTCGAAGCGGAGACGGCTGCGACCACAGCAGCAGGCTGATGTCCTACAGGGCATGTCGGCGTTGGCACAACGGATCCATGCTGATAGTAGGAGGCGTTCAGCACTCCCCTGCCCTCCTGTCGCACCCACATGCCATCCGAGCACGTGAGGTGAATTCCAGTCACTTCGTCCAGCGCAAATACATCCTCCGTTCCGCCCACACACGACGCTCCCTCGGAGGCGTACGTCAATCCTGTCAGTGGCGCGAACACAGTGCCGTTGCACTGAAAGAGAAGCGCGTTGCCGTTGAGCACCCCTTGCACGATCAGGCCAGTCTCATCCACGGTGCAAGCATCACCGTTATTCACGGTACGTTGGATGTTCACACCGCCAGCAACAGACACGTTGTTCTGGAACTGGGGATCGCGGGTATCTCGTACACGCAAAAAATTGCCGAACCCAGCAGATCCGAAGCCAAACCGCGAGCAAACCACTCCGGCAGGCTGACCTGCGATCGGGTTGTCGACCTCCCAGGCGCCCCCGAAGCCGAAAACAGTGGAGCCATCTTCGAGCACGCTGGCCCCTCCATTCGCACCGAGGCGGTCCAACATCTTCCCAATGGCGTAGCTGTCCATTGTTTCCCCTGGACGGCGGGGATCGGCTACTGGTTGATCGAAGCAGATCAACCCCGTAATGTTGCACTCGACCCCGTTCGGTGATGCCTCGCAACCAGCTGGGACGCGTTGAATGCCGATGTTGTATCCGCCATCGGAGAGGGTCTTGTAGAAAGGCGTTTCACTCGCGTTGTTCAAGCCAAGCGCCATGGCGTTCAGTTGGGCGACCGTAGGGCTCAAAGCCTCACCGAGGCCTGCGCCGAACGCCAAAGTGACTCCATTTCGAGTAATGGGCTGCCCGGCCTGATAGTCCGAGTAATGCTCCATCAAGAGCGTTTCGGCCGCATTGCGAATCAACTCCATCACGCTGGCTTGATTCTCAGCACGGCGGCCGTCTTCAAACTTCCAGTACTGGCTCAAGCCGAAGGCTACAGCGGCGGAGAAGACAACAAGTGCAAGGCCCACCTCGATGACGCCAACGCCTCTCTGGCTTCTACGCAAAGAAGATGGGATTGAGATCTTTTTCATCGGCATCTTTTGATGGGGCTGGAAGGGACGCGGGGCCGATCACCGAACGATGTTCAGGATGAAGCTTTCGGAATTCGACTCACCCGTGGCCAGCCGAACTGACGACGTCACTCGGAACGGGCCCTCCGCCTTGGTCGATCCAGCGTCGGCAACGACGACGGTTGTGCGACATTCGACGGTCACGATGCTCTTGTCCGAGTCAGGGATGCTCCGTGTCCGCCGATCTGCTGTGGCACACGATGTATCACCAACGGACACGGCACCCTTGGCCGCACCCAGAGGCTCGACCTGCCAGGCCATCGATGTGATGTCCGCGCCAAAGGCCTCGGCGACTGCCGCCACTTCCTGGCGAACGCCTTGCTTGGCAAACGCCTCGCCGGACTGGGATAGCGTGTGCACACGCAAAGCGGTTGGTGTCGAATCAGATCCGCCTCCACCGCATGCACCAAGAGCGGCCAACACCGCGGAGGCGCAAAGGGCGGAGATCGTACGCTTGCCAAAGGTGATCATGATGTTCCTTTAGTGGTGGGGAACTGGCCAAGCCGTTCCGAAAAGCTTGGCCAGCTGGAGATTGCTCGGGATGCAGGTTGATCAGAAGCGGCCGACAGACAGGACGATGTCCACAGGCGCGTCCGCATCACAGGCATCTTCCAGTGCAGCCAGGTCAAGCAGGGCACCGTTGGCTTTGACCTCAGCACCAGCCACCGTGATCACACGAAACTCGCTTTGGACGCCGGTCACAATGTCCGAACACTGGTTCGTAGGGACTGCAGGCCAGGTGATTTCCAGCACATCGTTGGTACCGGTGAGGTCAGCGGGCTCGATGGTGATCACGCCACCGAATCGGTTGTTCGCCTCATCGGTACCCGGCACGCGCAGGTGAGCAGGGACCACCCCCCCACGAACAGCGATGTCGGTGGTCACGTCGCCATACCGGCCGGTCGTGCCGTACTTGGCGTTGGCATTGGAGGCCACGAAGGTGATCTCCGAGATGTTGTTGTTCACCGAGTTCTTGCGCTGCGAGTCGCGGTAGAACAGAACAGCCACGGCGACCAGCACAGCAATGACGAGCAGGGCCAGGCCGAGCTCGATCGTCAGCCAGCCCTTCTGCTTGATGCCGCGGGCGGTCTTCAGCTGGTTGGGCATGCGGCGGAGTTGGACGACCTTGCTGCGGTGGATTTCGAAAGCGTTCATGATGAGCTCCTTAGAGAAAACGTTGATGACTACTGGATTGATGGGGCGGCGGTAGTCCCCTGGCGAACCTGCGCCTGCCTCGCGGCCTCTCGCTTCATGATGGCCGACGGGGTGTTCGCCTCTTGGATGGCTGCAACGATCACCATCTGTCCACCATAGAAGTACAAGATGAGTCCCATGATGCCGGCCATCAGCACCAGGTTGAGCTTGATTGCTGCCTTGGAAACAGCGTCTCTTGCTTCCACAAGACCAGTTGTTCCCACTTCGACCAGAACTTGATCGAATTGGGCCTTCTGATCGACCCTGTTCAGACTCTGGATGGCCCCGGCCAAGTGCGCTGAGAGAATCCCATGACCAAACGCACCCACGTAGTTGCCAGGAATCTGCGTCAAGTGGTCATTGATCTTGCCCAGGTGCTTTCTCATCCAGGGCTGGGCCGACTGCGACAAGGTCTCCACGGCATCAGTGAGTAGCCGCCCCGACTGCAGCATGAACGCCAAGTCAGCCATCAAACGAGTGCCTTGGATGTCGCGGTAGAGCGTAAGAATCGGCTTGAAAGGAACAAGAACGCTCCATGCAAGCCCACGCCTGCCTCGTGCCGCCTCCGCTTTGAATCGCCACTCGCCGGTGATGTTGGCCAAGCCCCAAGTGAGGAGCCACGTCATGAATGCCAGGAAGACGCCCAGGAAGACGAGGCCCCACCTATTGAAGAAGATGGCCGAATCACGATAGAAGGCGTTGAAGCCGACCCATATCTCCGCGGGGGCGCTCTCCATGAAAGCCGGAATCGTTGAGCTGGTAAGGATGTAGGCGAAAGCGAACCCGACAGGCAGCAACAGGATGGGGCCGATGACTCCCTTTCGGATAATCGCGCTCATCTCTCGCTGCTGGTCGATGTTGGAGGCCAAGTGGCGCAGCGTCTCGGCAGGGTCCTTGGCCTGGTGAAGCGTAGCCAACGCCATGTGGTCCGACCGGGGCATGCTGGCCATCAGGACATCGGGCAAGGACGTGATGCCGGCCTCCATCACAGCGCGCATAAACGCCAGACCAGAGGCCTTGGTCCTGTCTTGCGTGCGTTCTTCGACGGCGATGACGTATTCGCCCTCGACAAAATCCCGAAGAAGCTCCTTCTTTTCGATGGACTTGGCCAGCGTTCGATAGAACGTTGAACGCGTGCCCCAGAAGGAGCGCAGCTTTTTCCAGCGCGACAGGTCTTTCGCGATCAATTCGCCACCCCTTTTGGTGAGAGAACTTCCATGGTTTCAAGCTGAGTGAACCGCTCGATCTCACGGGGATCGATATGCCCCATCCACGCCTTGTAGATGGCGTGCTCACTCACAAGCTTGCCGTCTTGATTTCCAGAGAAGAGGTTTCTGTCGCTGTATTCCTGTCGCCAGTACCTCATCGCTTCCCGGTCTTTCCCTTGGGAAGCCAGGTCCAACCATTGCGTGTCTGGCATGAGCATTTCGGCCAGGATCGTCAGGCCCTTCGTACCCCGACCGCGACAGTGTGGGCAGCCATCGGGGTTGCGGAAGCGAAGCGCCTTTGGATCGACGCCGAAGCGATCTCGAAGCGTCTTGGCTACGCGTTTGATGTAGGCCTCTTCCTCTTGTTCTCGCGCGTCCTTCGAGTTCTTGAGCCGACTCAGAATCGCTGCTGTGTCCAACTTGCAATGTGCGCACAGCAGCGGCGAGAGCGCCTGATAGCACAACATTCCGATGAGGCGGGATGTCGTCAATTCGGACCGGGTCAATCCGATGTTCGGGTCCGTGAGTCGGTTGAGGGCGCCCTCGATCGAATCCACGTGCAGCGTGAATGCGCTCATGTGTCCCGACTTGGCGACGTTCGCCATCGCCCGTGCACTCAGTTTGTCCCGCACCTCACCGACATCGACGAAGTCTGGGTCGGTTCGCATCAGGCTCTCGATGGCCTCTGAGTACGGGTCCTTCTTTCCGGCCTCTGACAAGGTCAGAAGATTGCGCTGCACATAGATCTGATGGATGTGCGACATCGGGTATTCGATGGGATCGGCCACCTGATACATCGCCATTTCGCCGTACCCAGGGTGGGTCTCAACAAAGGTCTTTGCAGCTGTTGTCTTGCCCGAACCTGTCACCCCCATTTGCCCAATGGCACCTGCCTGAAGACGCTGGGAGCGTCTGAAGACTTCGATGTGACTCGGCGCAAACCCCATCTCCATGAACGACATGGGTTTCGCTCCCGGTGTGTTTGGAAGCAGCCGACACACGACCTTTGGCCCGTACAGCCCGCGAACTGACGCGAACCGCAGTCTGAGGTTCGGGATGCCCAAGTTGGAATCGATCATCGACGCGAGCGTCGACGTTTCTGAGAAAGTGCCGTGGTTGTTGCTGTGACGATCCGACAGGACCTCGTACCCGGCCTTCATGGCGTTGAGCACGTCGCGCTCAGAGAAGATTCCATTGGAAGACCCCGGGACGGGCTCCAAACCTCCATCGACCCGAATCATCACTTCTGCTTTTCCGCCATCGAGAATCCGCATGTGAAGGTCAGTGGCCTTCTCATCCTTGGCCAGGCGAGTCCACTCAGTGAAGAGTGCGACTCCTTCGTTCGCCTTTCCAAGGCTGCCTCCTCTGCGGCCGACGCCGTCAAGCGCAGACAGGCGAATCGAGCGAATGACCTCTTCGCTGGCACGGTACTCACGGCCACCAGAAGAGAGCCCAGCCTCGGCAAGCGCAGAATGGATGATGCCCAAGTAGGGCGTGACGGCGGCGAGCGATTTAGGGCTGTAGTAGATCCTGGCTTGGCTGTGATTGAGCTTGAGAGCGATCACTGAATCCTGCAGATCTTTCGGGATTCGTAGTGCCGGGTTGGTGGAATCAACGGCGGTGAGAACTCCGCGCACCGCCGGCATGTCCGACATGGACGTGATGGTGGCTTCCAGTCCATTCTGTGGCGGCTCAGCCGGCACAGAGTCAAGCCCACCACTTGATGGTTGTGAGTCGACCTCAGCTCCTCCAGGCATCGTATCCATCGCAACCGTTGCGAGTCGAGAGCGCCTGCGCTCTTGCGCCCCGTTTGCGCTTCGCTGTGCGCGAGATGTCGTGGGCACGGCACCAGGAGTGCCGATCATCTTGGTCAACCAACTGGCCATGGAGATACCTCAGTGATGGAGCCTGGGTCATTCGAACCAGCTGTGCTGCTGGCCAACAGACACCCGAAACGTCTTGGGTTCGGCCAGGCACTTTCGCCTTTGCTGCCGGACCAGCGTGCGACAGTCTTCCTGCGACTTGGGCGTGGTGAAAACCACTGTGGACTGCTCCACGGCCTTCACCACGAAACGCCCAGCGATCTTGGAGCCCTCACTGACACGTATCAGAGCGTCATCAACCTGCAGGTCGGCTGAGAGTCGTTGACCTGCTCTGCCGTAGACAGCGCGCGTCGCCAGTCGCCGCTCCACCTTCTCTGGGAGTGCTTCTTGAGACGCCTTGCCCTCATCTTTTGGTGCGGGCTTTTCTGTTGTGAACCCAGCCTTCTTCAAGAAGTCTTCTGTGGCTTTCTGCCGTTGAATCTCGGCCATCTCGCCGATCGTCAGGGGAACGGTTGGATCGCGATAGGGTCGTTTCTCGGGCTGTGCTGGAACGTTGGCGGTCCGAGGGGCGCCGATCACCATCGTGGAGATCTGCTGCTGGCTCCTGTCAAACTCGGATTGCCCGGCCACAGCAGCCGGTGACTGAGCTGCCGTGCCGCCTGCCAGGGTCAGACCAGCAACCAAACACAGAGTGGGAATCAGACGATTACCGCGCATAGGTTTCACCTTCCAGTTTCACGACGAAAGCGTTCGGATTCGCCGTATTGATTTCGAAAGCACTCAGGAGGACGTTCTTGGGCAACCTTGAGATCGCGTCCACCGAGAACGGATAGCTCGTCGTGATCGTGGTCTTGCTGGACTTGACCAAGACCTCCTGCTTCACACCAGAGGACGCCACCGGTGGCCATGGAACCTGCTTGGCGTCCACGGACATCGAGAACCCGGCGTTTGCAAGCTCGTGGATTGCAGGTCGGATGACCTGGTGAAGAGCCACCAAACCATTCGGCAAGCCATCCAGATCGAGGCCTGCCCTTTGCCCGGAATTGGCAAACCTGAAGACAGCGGAGTCGTCCGTCCTCGACTCATCGGCAAGATAGAGACCATCGGGACGAGCTGAGATGAGTTCCAACAGGTCGCCACCCTCTCTGTTCCATGTCTCAACACACTCCTCGACGGTGCATCTCAGCTTGATCAGTGACCACCCGGAAACCAGATATGGCTGGCCCTGGAGCTCTCCGAGCTTCTGTGAGACGGATTCGAAACCCCACCCGGCCGTAGCGGAGGCTTCACGAAGCGCATTCAGGTATGGGGTTGTCCGATCATTGGCCGCCAGCCGCTTCAGTCGATCAGCTTGCTTCTGCGGCTGGATCACAAACTGGTCGTAGACGTAAGCGCCCCCGATGCCACACAGCAGCACAAAGGCAAGAATCGGCACGACGGGGGATCCGGGAACAGCCTTGAGAAGCAACTCCTTTTGCTTCAAGGGCGCTTCGATCAGATCACCCCAGGTGATGTCCGACGCCTCGAACGGCGCTTCATCGTGCTCAAAGTACGCAGGACAGCGGCCGCCGAGCTCATTGAAACGGTCGATCGCCAGCGTCAGGATCTTGCTCTTCTGGTCGACACCGTCATACGCGATTTGGCCGTTACGAACCACGCACAGCGCCCGCTTCTCTGCGTCGCCTTTCAGCCCCATCACAAAGATGGCATTGAATTCGTCCGGATGGTTGGCAAAAAGGAACTCTTGGCAGGCCAGGGCAAAGGGAATCGCACGCTTGTGCTTTCGGCTTTGCAGCACATCTTGTGTTTCGAGGCCGATGTACCGCGCGTCCTCGAACTCGACGACCACGTAGCGCTCGGCCGAGACAAGCTTCGCCACCTGGCGCACGCCCGTTCGCGTGATCTTCTTGCCGGGCAGCACAGACCATTTGATCCCCGCAACCACAGCCACGCCCTTGTTCGTGACATGAATGACTTTGCTCATGAAGTGGCCTTCTCGCCTTTTTCGTTGAACAACTGGCCGGACATGATCCCGGTCACAGCGGCGTTGCCCGCATCAGCACGAGAAAGTGCTCTCGGGACACTTCGGCTTTGAGCGAGCCGCCTGCAGCCACTGGCATTTGCCTGGTCAGGCGGTTTTGGTCGTCCTTCGAAACCAGACGCGAAAGGCCCGTGATCACGGCGGTTTCTCCTGGGGCGAGCAGCACGGTAGAGCTTGCGTTGATCGCATCAATGCGTGGGGTTTGAACCTTCTGCAGCGTCTCGCCGGCGCCGGTTGACACATCGAATAGCCCCAACAGATCAGACAGGCTGATGCTGTACTTGATCATCACCGTGTTGTCGTTCTGCACGTATGGAAGCACGGAAAACTGATCACCAGTCGTCACCGTATCCGTCTTGAGACCCGGCGCACCAGAGCCGCCAGTTGCACTCGCTGTTCCAGGTACGGTTTCCTTGAGGTAGCCGTCCGTGCTCAGGCGCGACTTCGTGTCCCATTGCCCGTTCAGGGTCGTGATGGAGACGGGACGGTGTTGCGTTGACTGGCCGAACTGACTCAGCAACGTAACCATCGCCCTGGAGTTCGTAGTGCCGTTGGAGGAAATGATGTTGACACCCAGTTGACTGGCTGTCGTCTCGGTGAGGCTTGCGGGGGTTCTGAAACTGACCCCGTACCGGTTCGATAGCGACTGAAAGACGCTGCTCCAGTCCACTCCCGCTTGATCTTGGTCCCGTGTTCTGACCGAATAGATGTCGAACGTCACATTGACCATTCGGCGCAGCGCCTTGTTCTCCAGGTCGAGGAAGGCCCGCACGCGCGATTGCGTTTCCTTTGAAGCAACAACCACGATCCGGCCAGACCCGTCGGACATGGTCACCGAAGACCCCGGATCCTGGGCAACCATGTCCTGGACGGTCTTCAACAAGGATTCACGCACGTTCATGCTGCCTTGCTGCTGGATCGCGGTCCGGTTCGTCGTGGAGAGATTGACGCCATCCTCGGAAGCAGAACCTCCTCCACTGGCACCTGCAGACATCGAGAATGTCTGCGTTCCAGGGAAAGCAGCGACGTCGTAGCTTTGGGTGATGAGCCGCATCAGGACAACCGCCCCATCAGAGAACTCCCATGCGAGGGACAGCGAGTTGGTGACTTGATCGAGGAAGTCCCTCAGACGTCCCTTGAAGTTCATGGGGATCGAGTGGACGGTGATGGGGCGAGCTGCCGATAGCGCGTCCGCAGCAACGGAAGCACCTGGCGCACTTCTTTGCGGAGATGGATTGGGTGCGGCCGTGAGTGGTTGACCAGCAATCGGCGCCGGCATCAATGTAGCCAGCTCAACTGGCGCACCGTCGGTGGGCCCGGCCGCGGCCATGAACACGTCGTCTCGAACTCGAACAGGTACACCAGTCATCTGCGTCAGGCGGGCAGCCAACTGAGGAAGGCTGGTGTTCCTTGAAAACTCGAACGTGTAGGTCTCGTTGAATACAGCGGGCAGACGGTCTTCCATCCGAGGTACGGAGCGCATACCTCCAACCCAGGGCTGGCTCGACGCGCGAACGAGCTGGCGACTCTGAAAGTCAAGCGTTCGACCTTCAACGCGAGCCGGCGACCCGTAGGTAGCCTGTGTTCCGCCAAGGTCCCGCGGCTGCACTTGCACCGGCACTCGCGCTTCAATTTCCCGCTGATCCTTCTTGAGCTGCGGACTCGCGCAACCGGCTGCGATGAGCGCGCAGGCCAGAATGGAACCGACATTGTGTAGACGCTGCATCTTGGTTACTCCTTGTTCGGTTGATCGCCCAGACGGGTGATTCGCAGCAGAGGTGGGTCATTGGCGTAGACCACCGCTTCGAGGGGGTAGTCGCTCTCACGAATGGCAGGTGAATTCAAGACTCGGTTCAGCGCATCGTTGAACGACCCCGAGAACCGGTCCTCAGCGGTGATGAGAATGTGACGATCGGCATCCCAGAGCAGTCGATACCCTGCTTGTTGCACCCATCGCTCCAGGGTGGTCTCCAGCCGCAAGTCACTGACCTTGACCTCCCAGGTTTGGGCAGGAACCGCCGGCCTTTCTTCGACGGTCGGCGAGGCTGCGATCCTGGCGCCCTCCGCGGAGCTTTCAACCGCTGGCTGAACCACGGCTTTTGGACTCCCCTGGTCGATGAATATCCTTCGACCAGTCGCATCGATGGTTGCCTTCAAGGCTTCAGCCTCCAGCCACCTTTCGAAGGCTGTGGTCCACGCCTCTCCGGCCACCACCGTGATGCTGCTGGTGCGCGTGACATCAACCGAACGGCTGGTGAAGCCAGTCCAGCCCTTCGGTGCAATTGCCTTTGCAACTGCGACGATGCTCCCTTCGACCCGTTGTTGAACCTCAGAAACAGGTTGCGGCCCCAGCGCACCGATCACTTGCAGTCGGGGCTCCGCATGTGCGGCCCCGACAAAAAAGGCCGCCAAAACAAACAGTGTTCGGATCATTGAATACCTCTTGATTGCGCTGAGTTGAAAATGGCCCCGGTACGTGGACGGTGGCGTGTTGAATAGGTCACCCGCGCGCTTGATCACAGATCTGCGCGAGCGCGTGGATGTATGTCCCCTGTAGCTCGACCATGTTGCTGGCGACGCCAGCGATGTATCGGCGCTTCAATGAAGGGGTCTTGGAGTGGTAGCGTCCAACACCTTCGACCAGAGAGCCCGTTTCGACGATGTGCTCTTGCAAGATCGAGTCGGCTACTCGGATGTTCGTCACCGGATCGAACGCGTCATTGAGACTTGCGAATCGAGTACCGTTCCATCGCCAGTTGACTTGCATCAATCCGACATCGAAGTTGTTTTCGCCCTTTTTCAGCAAGTCACGGACATGCTCAACTGCCAACTCCTTGTTGGCGAAGTAGTACGCACGCCCGGCGTGATTGACCGACCATGGCCAGTACCACCCGGCACGCCCAGTTTCCCGAAGAGCCACAGCAGCAAGTACTGCTGCAGGCGAAGCCGTGCCGACCGCTTCGAAGAGTGCCGTTGGGGAGAGCAGTCGCCAAAACCCCAATCCCTCTGCCATTGCGTAGGCGGTAGCGGCATCAAGGACGGACGGCGACCACGTCGCGCGACCTGTCCTCACAAGCGACTCGAGGTTGGGAGCACTTGCTTCTGTGACCCTCAATAGCGCCGCGCGCTCACCTTGACACACAACAACATTTCCCTTGCGACCGCCGAAATCGGACGCAAAGGCACCAAAGCCCACCGCGAGGAGACTGGTGCCAATGGCGAAGAGGATGTTGCTTTGCATGTCAGCAGTTTCATGCTGGGATCGCTTCCCGAATCTTCGAATGACGAGACTTTGGTTGCCTCTTTCGATCGCGCAAACGTCCAGCGCCTGGACTCATGCGAACTTGCACGACTTGCTTTTCGAAGGACGTGGCTCATCATGGGGCCAACACAACGGACCACCATGGAACATCAGATTGATCGAGGAGAGCTTGTAGCGAGGGTTCACGCTGCGCTCAAAAAGCGCTTGCCTGGCTTCGTCGTACGGAGCCAGCAACAAGCCATGATGAACCGCGCATTAGGGCTGTTCGGTCGATCGCAGACTGGCCTCATTGAGGCTCCAACTGGCACGGGAAAGAGCCTGGGCTACCTTCTGCCGGGGTTGGCCTCCGCGCTGGTGGATGATCGCCTGTTGGTCATCGCGACCGCAACTGCATCGTTGCAGGATCAACTGGCGAAGGACATCCCACTACTGAGCGACGCGTTCGTTGCTTGCGGAATGCCGCCCATTCGCATGGCTGTAGCGAAGGGGCGCGAGCGCCATGTTTGCCCTCTTCGGCTGCAAGACGCGACCTCTGTGAAGGACATGTTCGAGGGCGAGGACGATGCAGTCCTCGACATGATCTCAGACAGGTTCGCTGGAAAGCGTTGGAACGGATTGCGGGACACCTTGCCTGTGCCTGTCTCTGTTCTTCAGTGGAAGCGCATCAACAACACCGCGAACACATGCGCTGGTAAACGCTGTGCGCTCTACGAGGAATGTCCCTACTACCTGACCCAGGAGGCGATCCGCCAGGCCCACGTCGTCATAACCAATCATGACTATCTGCTCAGTTGCCTAGCTCATATCCCGAGCTCTCCTTTGGCGGCTGAAGGAACGATGTACGTTTTCGACGAAGCCCATCATCTTCCGCCCAAGATGCTCTCCACCTTCGCCAGGAGGTTAGACCTTGGGTCATTCCCGGACGAGCTGCTTTCATCCGTGCTCCCCCTATGTGCTGAGCATCGCCGGACGATTGAGCTTTCAGCAGCAAGTGCGAAGGCTCGGTGGGACGAATCATCAGCAATGCTCACAGCCGCCCTGGGCTCGAAGGGGATGTGCCGTTTCCCCCTGGGAAAGCCACCAGAGGCAATCGCCGAGGTCCTTGCCGAGCTCCTCAAGGAAGTCTCCGGTTTGAAGAGTGGGCTTGACAATGCCAAGGATTCCTTCAGAACCAACCGCTCCATGTCTTCCAAGCCTAGGGCACAGAACGCTCTGCTCGACATTGGCGATATGAAGTTCGGCCAGCTCATCGGCGAGATTGAGGCCGCGCGTTCCTGTTTGAGTGATTTCTCCAGTGACGCTGAGATCGCTCGATGGGTAACCCGCGGTCTTGGCCCAGTACTCTGTTGCTCACCGTTCGACTCCGCAGGAATAGCGAAGCGCCACGTCTGGCCTGTTGTGAAGACCGCTGTACTGACTTCGGCAACCCTGACCACACTGGGCTCCTTCAATGCGACGCTGCGTAACCTTGGGCTGCCGCAAGAGACATCAGTGCTGAGACTGTCGTCCCCATTCGACTACACGCAGTCTCGTGTCGTAGTGCCTAGGCTAGCACCGGATGGCACCGCCAAGGCACATGCGAGACTGGTTAAGGCCTATGTGGCTGAAAAAGGCGTTCGTGCAGCTGGGCATGTAGGCGTCCTCGTCTACTTCACCAGCCGAAAACTCATGAACGAGTGCTACGAGTATCTCCCCGAGCACGAGCGCTCCATGGTGCTGCTGCAAGGGCAATGGCAGCCCTCCGCCATGATTGCTGAACACCGACGCCGAATTGACGATGGGGCGAAGTCCATCATCTTCGGGCTGGACACCCTGGGGGAAGGGATAGATCTTCCTGGGAGGTACTGCTCCCTGGTGTTGATCTCGCGCTTGCCGTTTCCTTCACCTGACGATCCCGTCATTGCAACGCACGCCGAGTTCTTGTCCGCCAAGGGACTTGATCCGTTCCGGATGCTGACCCTGCCAAAAGCCGGACTGAAGTTCGCCCAGGTATGCGGACGGCTGGTGCGCCGAGAGGGGGACGGCGGTGACATCGTTGTCCTGGATCAGCGCATTGTCACCAAACGCTATGGCATGAGTCTGCTTCGCGGGACAGAGTTCACGACCATCCATAGCACCTAGTGCATCGGTAAGCGCGGAATCGCGGACTCGGCGATGAAGCTCGAAGATGGCTTGGCCCCGCTTGCCGACACCATCAGATGCTGGCGTGCACGGGTCATCGCGACGAAGAACAAGCGCCTCTCCTCTTGAAGCCCTGAGCCATCGTCGGGAAATGACCCCTCTTCTGCGCCAACAATCCATACATGATCCCACTCCAGGCCTTTTGAGCCATGAGCTGTCATCAAAGCGACTTTGGACCGCTTGTCGTCTCCAGGGTCCGCCTTGGACGGCACTCGTTTCGCCTCAAGAGCGGACACTCGCTCCTTCAGTGCCGTCATTCCAGATTCCTCTCTGAGCGGCTTGGCAAACGCTTGCTTGACGACGTGCAGCATCTTCACAGCCATCTTGTTCTCGGAAACGGGTGTGATCAATACTCCGAGTACGCCATCGAGCACATACTGGAGACTGTTGGCCGCCAGCAGCGTTCGCCACTCCTCCCGCCGCCTCGCCAACATAGCAATCACTTTTTTGGAACCCGCTGACAGTGTGACCTGATCGAGCTGCTTCTTGGTCAGGGTCGCCAAGCCTCTTTGGCCAATAAACTTGTGCAGCGACGTCAGCTCTTCTTCACTGCACCCACACCATGAAAGCACCTGGTCGGCATCCCTGGCTTCGTCGGCAAGTATCAACCGAAGCATGGCCATGAAGACGCCCATCTCCAGGCTGTTGAGAATGCTGCCCCCTTCCGACCGCAGGCAAGGAACATCGTGTTCGATACACACCGCTTCGACTTCGTCAAGTCGCTTGTTGGTCCGAGCCAGCACACCGACTGACCGCCCTTCCGAAAGCGCCTTGGCAGCCCATTGGACGCACTGCTCAGCCTCTGCAATGCGATCGCCGAACCGGTCCCAGTAGCTCGTTCCTCCTGGGCCCTTGAACGACACAAGATCCTTGGGCATTCGCTCTCTGTTGAGGTCAATGAGCTGTCGCGCTGGAGCCAGCACCTCTTCATGGGATCTGTAGTTCGTTCCCAGGACGATTCGCTCGGCTCGCAACGTCCCCACGAAGTCGGTCATGCCCTTGTACCCAAGCGCTCGACGAAAGCCGTAAATGGATTGATCGTCATCGCCAACGGCCGTGAGGATCGACCCGCTTTCCGCATGCAGCAAGGCCCAGTCGTACTGCAGCTTGTCGGTGTCTTGAAACTCATCGATCATCAGGTGAGCGGTCTGCAACGGCGATATCCTCCCCGCCCTGATCTCTTTGTTGGTCTCCAGAAGGATGTCCTGGAAGTCGATGACCCCGTGGCGCCTGAGTAGGCCTGTGTATGTCTCAACAAGCGCACGCTCTTGATCAGTCGATGGAGCGCGGTAGCCAGCTTTGAATGCCTCGATTTCGGCTGTTGCCTGGTCAATTTCCAGATCGAGTTCAGCCTGTTTGATGCTGCGATCCACGATGCTGCGTCGCATGGACTCCTTGATGATCTCCCACTTTCGATCGAGCCGCGAATATCCGGCAGACAGGATTTCCTTGCCCATTGGGGACCGCCCTTTCCCCGGGAACGCCATCAGCATGTCAATGGAATGGAATGTGCCCACCAACAATCGGGCGATCTTGTCTTCTCCTGCCAGGGCCAGAATCCGCTCGCGTAATTCCATCGCCGCATCACGGGTGAATGTTACTGCCGTGACCGTCTGTCCCAACATGAGCAGTCGAGCAGCCTTGACCGCCAAGGTCTTCGTCTTACCCGAGCCAGGAGCTGCCACCGCTAGGCAGTGCCTTTCGCACAAGGCTACTTCTTTCTGCTGTGGATTCAGCGACGCAATCTGATCTTCAAGCATGGTCAGAAAAAAAAAGAGGCAGCCGAAACTGCCTTGGAGAAGAAATCCGCCGTCCTCAGGCGGCCACAGGGGTCTCGGCGCCGGTGTTCGACTCGCTTTGCGCGCCCGCATCGTGCTCACTGGAGGCGGCCGCTCCTTCCCGGCTACCTGATCGCTTGTTTGCGGCTTCTGCGCGGCGCCGGTTGAATGCCCGTACCGCCCGGATGCATTGGCGATTCACCTTCAAGAACAGGTTTCTCTCCCGCAGGCGCATGGTGTCGATCTGACCGATGGTTGCTCCATCGTTGAATTCCAGGGAGGCAAAGTGCAGGATGGCCTCGTCCCACATTCGCAGAGCACGAACCAGTGTCATGGTGTCCCTGGCCTTGACACCGAAGCCTGCCTCAAGCGTCGAGCTCGTGTAGCAAGGCGACAGCCAGTCGTCATTGCTCTCCTTGGCTTTGGCAACCATCACCTCACCCTGCTCCACGGCTTGTCTGGCCTCCAGCGCGTAGGCTTCGATCAGCTCTCGGATGCTGGCCCGCGTGGTTTCGACTTCGACGTCGCTCATGAAGCGCGATCCAAACCGATTGATCAGATAGAGAGTGCGGTCGGTCAAGCCGAGAAACCGGGATGCGGAGCTGGCGATGTTGGGGTCGTTGAGCTTGAGGTCAACATTCACCACGATTGCACTGGGATACTGCCTTTCCAGCTCTGCAGCTCCGTATTTGCGTTGTCGCCGGGCGATCTGCCGCGCTACTTGGGCCCTCTCCTCGGGCGACAGCTCCTGAGGCTCGATAGGAGCGGCCTCTCCGCCGTGCTCACCGGTCTGCTGAGTGGCTTGAGCGAACTGGTTTGCATCGGCAATAGCCGCCTCCGCGGCGGCCATCTCTGCGTCAACGACGGCGTTCTGTTCAACATCTTGTGGGGTTGCCTTGGTGGATTTGGGCATGGAAGGCTCCGTGGATTGGGAAGTTCAAAAGTGGCGAAGTCCATTCTGGAAGCTCGCAGCAGGTGCAAACGCTTGAAAGACGGTGAACGGGGCCGTTCTTTTGCGGGCTGCCTGGCCCGAGCGGACAAATTTGTCCGCTCCCCTTGGTCTGTGAACACGAAAAGGAGCGGACAAATTTGTCCGCTCCAGGGTTGCAGAGACCAGAAATCTTGCTTGAAAGCGGCTGCTTTCACCACTTGACGTCGATTCGATCAGTGTGATGATGAGCCATGCACCTCAAACCAGATGACTATCTCTGCGAGTTGGAGAGCGCCGTCGAAGCGGCTTCCCGGTCTCCCGAAATGCTTGGAGCAACGGTATTGGTGAGAAGAGCTGCGGCACTACTTTCTGGGCCAAAGCACCAAAAGGCACAAGCTTCTCTCCGAAATTGGCTTGATGATGCGAGATGCCAGATGGCAGCTTCCAGCCCTCAAGTGCTCCACTGAACGCTGTTGCCCATGAATCCTTGTGTCTTTCTCCTAGGCCTACACGGGGTCGGAAAAACAACCGTCGGCCGCAAGCTTCAATCTGAACACAACTGGATGCACATCAGCCTGGGCGACCTTGGTCGCTTGGCAAGAGCCAGGCGCTTGCCGCGTGAGCATTCAGTGCGCTTCATGGGATACCTGGCAAGCCAGCAGCCTGGTGAGCGACTCAATCGCTCTCTGATCGATTCACTACTTCTTGAAGTCGAGAATCATCGGTCTCATCGATTGGTCTCGGTGGATGGTTTCCCCGCCGAGCCATACCATGTGGGGCTGCTGCCCCCAAACTCTCTACTGGTGCACCTGACGGCCCCGGAAAGCACCCGAACCGAGAGGCTGACCAAGCGCGGCGAAGCAACGGTTCGACAGTGGTCAAACAAATCCGCTGGCAGCCAGCGTGACCGTGACCTCCCTGCCATCCTGGAACATCACAGAGAGAAGATCCTGGAACTGGACGCGACAGAGCCAGTTGATACGGTAGTACGGCGAATTCTGGCGCTCCTCTACCGACAAACTACCTGAGACGACGGCATTGCCGCTGCCACCACCAACATGCACGCACACCAAGCCCGAGCACTGGCCAGAGTAGCCAATTCGTCCAGGACGCTGGCCAGCCTACGAGATCACTTCACGGCCCAAATTGCAGCCGCAGCCGCATCCGGGAAGCGCAAACTTGCCGACCCGGCCAGCTCATACACCGGGGCGTTTTCAAGAGAAGATGAAGATGCCCTCATCTTGGAGCTCAAAGAAGACGGGTATGAAATAGAGTACACGCAGCGCGACCCCCGCCTTGCTGGAAATCGAGGCGTTTCTGTGATCGTCATCTGCTGGTGAGCGCTACGCAATTGCGCTAAGGACACCGCAAAAAGATATAGCCCCTGGAACCCGAAATCGGGCGCCAGGGGCTAGTTTTTTGCGAGGGAATGAATCCCCTCACCCTGCGTGAAGCAGGAGAAGAGCGAACCTTTTCGGTTCGCGACCAGTTCAGTCGTCCAGCTCAGCCTGCATCAACTCCGTTGCGACCGACGCACCGTCGGCGCAAAGCTCTTTCAGCGTCTGAATGTACTTCGGGATGATCGAGCCGTCTTTCACCGGCCCCACAACCGTCTTCATGTAAGTCAGCACCAGGTCGTGGCTGAGGTTGAACTTCGCGATTTCTGCCTGGAAACTGAGCCACTTCCCGACATTGCTGCCAAGTCGCTGCACCATTCCTTGCCACAGAGCCACAACTTCAGCGGGCTCCTTCATCCACTCCGCTCCGAACCGCGCTTGGGCCCACAGGCTGAGATCGTCGAAGTACCCCCCCTCGCGGGCGTGTTCAATCATGCTTTGAGCAGGCGCACGCGAGCTATCGAGAGCGGCCTCACCGTTCGGCACAGTCCCGCACGGGGTTTGCACACGCTGCGTGGCAGCGTCATCGGTCAGCTGAGGCTGATTCGAAGACTCGACCCACGTCAAAGGAACGGCAGGGGAAGTACCCGAGGGCCGCTCGTCAACAGTGGTTGGCAGGAGCATGGATTCCTGTTGCTTGAGCCACATGACTTTCGGCAGTTCGATCTCCATGTCCAACTGCGGCACCCACTGCTCGCCGATCTTGGCCTTGCCAGTTTCATCGAAGTACGTGCGGCTGACGCGTGCTTTGCTGAGCCAGAACACCGGCCGGCCGTCGGGGGTGAAGTTGGGCAACCTCCCCTTGCAGGTGTTCATCGCCTGACTGAGACGGAGGTAGATCTGCGACGCAGCCTCCGTCGATCCAGTGTGAAGCTCAAAGACACCAGCGCCGGCAATGCCAGGGATGTAGAAGCGAAGGGTTCCACTGAACTTGCACATGCCGAAGCTGTACTCCTCGCACTCCTCCGGAACGCATGCGCCGCGAACGACGGGCTTTCGTTGTACGTGTTGCACCACCTTGCGCTTGGTCTGCTCGGTTCGTACCACCTCCGGCAGATAAACACACACACGAGAGCCGTCCGGGTTGTAGCGAGAACGATAGCGACGCGTTTCTGCGCCACCGCCTTGCACGGCCAAACCCCCGCCAACCAGTGTGTCCAAGTCGTAGTCCTGCACATCGGGAAAGACCACCGGGAACCGATAGAGCTTGGGGCTCCTGTCATTCCCCTTGACCTCGCCATAGAGCTCCAGGATGCGTCTGGACGTGGCCATGCCACCAGTCGCCATGTCCCACGGGTGAGCGTGAAACTCCTGGGTGTTCCGCGGGAAGAACGGATTGGAAATCTCGCAAGCCTTGTAGATCTCCTTCTCTGCTTCGCGAAAGCTCAACAGGCCTTCGACAGCCTTCTGGTAAATCGCAGCAGCTTTGGGGTTCTCGGCTGCACGCTTGCTGATGGCCTTGGTTCCTACGCGGATCTTGCCCCCCACGCTGAACTGAGTGTCGCGTGAGGCGACGCGCTCAGCCAAAAATGAGTTTGCCATTTTCAATTCTCCTTCGAAGCAGGTGCCCGCTTCTTTGGTTGTCGTATGCAGACATTGCACAGACCTTCGTTGCCATATTCACGGCGGATGAAGACTGCTGGCCACAGGAGATGAGCGTCGCCATTGAGATCGCTTCGGTAGTGCGTAGCACCAGAACACGATCTCAATAACCTCTTCTCGCCCGACTTTCGAACTTGCAAGCTACTTTTGAGCTGATAGCCTGATTGCATGGGAAAAGACGCACATGCCCAGATCCTCAAGAGCCTGGCACTGCCCTGCCTTTCGCATGTACTGTTGTGCCTGCCCCATCAGTACGTGGACCGCACGCGAGCCCTCGAATGCATTGCTCATGCACCACTGAACAGGCCTGTGATGCTTCGCGTCCACTTCCGATCGTTTCGGGCACTGGATCGCGAGGGCAACGCCACGCGCAATCGCTTTCCCGCATCCATCGAATGGCAGCTCCTTCTTCCGGATAACAGCTCTGTGAGTACCAGGATGTTCGGTATGACCGTGGACCAGGCCGAGGCCATTGAGGGGAAGGACAGCACGATTGAGACTCAGGTCATTCAGACCAATGGGAGTCGCTATCTCCGGGGCGCTCGACTACAGCGCCTGACCGGGCGCGTCGATGCTCTATACACGGGAATCCCTGGAAAGGTCTCGGGCGAAGTGATCTCCGCTGTCGTCGAGGATCAGTGGTCCAGTGATCTGGCGATCAGTGAGGCAGCCGAAGAAGTGATGCGCTCGCATGTCATCAGTGCGTCCCTTGCGGCCCGCTCGCGAAGCCCTGTGGCCCTGCTGCGTGCCATTCACCGGCCCGACACCGTTGAGCAAGGAGAGCGTGCGCTGGCGTTTGCCAGACAGTGTGCCATCGACGAAGTACGACATGGGGCGCAAGCAGGTATGAGGAACACGTTGGGGCCAGCCCGCTTCAGCATTGACGAGCCACTGATCGCAGCGGTGGCAAACCAGCCAGAGACCCTCAGTGAATCCCAGCGCAAAGCTTTGAACACCATTCGCAGGGCGATCAACCAGCAGCAAAGCGCCAGGATCCTGCTCAACGGCGATGTCGGCAGCGGCAAAACGCTAGTTTTCTGTCTGGCCGCCGTCGCAGTGGCGCGTGCCTCCAAAGGACTTGCCGCCATCTTGGTACCCAACGAAATCGTTGCACGCCAGATCCACGAACTGACCACAGCGCGTTTCGCCGATCTCAAGCCCCAGCTGTGTACGGCTGAAGCGGGGGAAATAGATCCAGAGGCGCTCCTGTTGGTGGGTACCCAGGCTCTACTGCACCGTACGCTGACGCAGCCATTGAGCATCCTTGTGATCGACGAGCAACACAAGTTCTCGGTTGACCAGCGCATGCAGCTCGTGGGCGAGAGCACGCATGTAATCGAGGCCAGTGCGACACCGATTCCACGTTCTCTGGCTTTGGCACTGTTTGACGGCTGGATACAGGCTCGAATCTCCGGCTCGCCGGTGGCCAAGACCATCGATACACACATCCTGCGCGAGAGCGAGCGCAACGCGGCCATCGAGCTGGTGCGTCACCACCTCCAGGAAGGGCGACGCTGCATCTTTCTCTACCCCCGGGTCAATGGGAAAGGATCGGTCACTGAGCGAGCCAAGGCATTGAATGAGCGTTTTCCCAACAGGGTGGCGGTCATCCACGGCAAGCTCAAACCGGCAGAGAAAGAGGCAGCCTTACAGCAGTTCCGTTCGGGTCAGGCGCCGATCGCCGTCGCATCCACAGCGGTTGAAGTGGGCGTCGATGTACCAGATGTGGGCATGATGGTGATCAGCGAAGCCGAGCGCTTTGGCCTGACACAGCTTCACCAGTTGCGCGGCCGTCTCGTTCGTAACGGCGGTCGTGGTGACTTCGTGATGATGACGGCAGAGGCGACAAAGCGGGCAACGCTGGAGCGGCTGCATGCATTGCGAAAGCACTCGAACGGGTTTGATCTCGCAGAAGCGGACCTGAAGCTGCGCGGCTTTGGCGATGTCTTGGGCGACATGCAAACCGGCAAGACATTGGGAACCTTCAAACTGACACGTCTGGTCGCTGAAGACTTCCTCTGACTGTTAAGCCATCATCCCATTCCGCAATGGCGGTTTGTAAGGACAGGTTCGATTGTATCGCGCTGGTGGCGCTTGTACAGCGCAGGAATGCCGCAGACCCAGCCCATGCGTTCGCATGAGCTGGGTCTCTGGAGGGTTACGCGGCCAGCTTGAGCAGTGCATCGATCTTGTCGATGATCTGCGTCGGCTGAGTGGCTGCCAGGTCAGGGTTCGTTTGCGCACCCGATCCGCCCTTGGAGGCAGACCAGAAGCACATCCCCTCCCCCGTCTTCAACCGAGAAACGGTGAAGCCACGGTAGAGGAAGCGCACGGGGATGCCGTGCCGAAGATCGTTCCTGGTGGTGATTTCAATGGTCGGCTTGAACATAGTCTGCATCTCCTGGTTTCCGCAACTGCGGTGTTTACAAGGCGATGTATTGGCTTTCTGCTGCACTGGAGTCAACGCAGTAGGAAGCCCGCTCCGTAAAGCGAGCTGGGGCTGGGCTCATCTGGAAGCCCGTCGAAACTCCCAAGGCGGTACCGCCTCGTGGTCACTCCAAACGCCCCTCTTTTCGTTCTTGGCCTGTTGCTGCAACTGGTACAGCGACTTGTCGGTGACATACCGGTCATAGACCCAAGCCATGCCGGCTGAGACCATGTGGCTTTGTGCGTCTACGCCATCGCAGCGAACCCGCGCAAGCTTTCGGCCAAAGCGATCTTCGCCCTCAACATCGAGCGACGCGAACTTGCCAAAGCAAATCCGCGCCAACTCCTGCCTGGACTTGTTGCCAAAGGCCTGCTTGGACTCAGGTGCGTCAATCTGGGACAGTCGCACCCTCACCTGTTGACGCTGCGGCGTAAGTAGCTTGAGCGTGTCTCCATCGCTGATTCCAACGACCTTGCCTGTCAACTCCCCGGCCATGAGACCAGAGGCGAAGAGCAGGCAGAGGAGCGTCAATAGCGACTTGTCTTTGAGAATGGGTTTACGCATGTCGTCAGGCAGCAAGAGCCAGTTGTTGCTTCGGAAGAAAGTCGGGCGCGACCTGCGGTTCAGTGCAGCCTATCAGCCGTTTGGTCCAGTTGCGCAAACGGGTGATGGTGCCCTGGTCCTCAAGATCGCGAACGTAGAACAAGAGGTCCTCTTCCAGCGACTCCATGCGCCGGTAAGCATGCACCTTCTTGGCGAGGTTGATCATGCTCTGGCGTCTGGCCCCTCCGGCCCGGACGTTGATCATGATGTTGCTGCAGAGGTTCTCTCGAAACGCTACAGCACTGAGTCGTGCCTTTCTCATGACAGCGACTCCGCCGGGGTACGCAACCCCAACTCGGCGATGGCATCCCTGTCCCAGCGGCGCAATACCCCTTTTGGATCTGCTTCGACCGCATGCGCCCAGCGACACGCAGCAGCCGATGATGCATCGTAGGCAATCTCCACCTCTCGGTAGACGCCAAACTCGTGCGGATTGCTGCAGATGCGAAGCCCTGCAAGGACATCCTCACACTCGGCGGGAACAGGATAGTGCCGGAGAATTTGGCGCCTGTATGCCGCGGTTTCACGCCGTGACCGGGTGGAATATTCATCGTCGCCGACCTGAGCGCACTGCTCTTCAGAAGGCGCCGGCCCGATCGACAGATAGTCAAGATTGAGTTTCAGCATGTGACTCCTTTTCCGCAGTTGCGGTGTTGATAAGGAGTCGGTCACACAAAGTGACTTTTGACTGGGGGCGAAGGGCCCACACTCAAAAGCTTCCTGTGGTGATTCTGGGTATCCGTCACAACCAGAGCAACATGGAATGCTGCATTCAAACCGCCTTGATTTGGAAAAATGCTGGTCCTCCGCCCGATTCGGGACGGAGGACCAAGCTTCAATCGGCCATTGCCAGTGCGCTCACGTCATCTGCATTGATCTCCAGCATGCTGTCGATCTCAGCCTGACGCTCAAGCAACAACTGCAGCTTCTTCTCGTACACAAAGGGGCAATCCGCCCGCTGTCGTTCAAGCAGCCGCCCCTGCAGTTCCAGCAGCCGCGCTTCCGTCTTTTGAGCCTGATGGGCGATCTCCTCTGCAAACCACGAAGGCTTGAAGTACTCGATCAGATCCTGCCGATTTCTCGGCAGGGCCCTAAGCCGCATGGTGAAGGCCTCACTCTGTAGCCGGACTTGTTCGACAGGACCAGCGTTCCACACTTCCTCGATTTCGATGACCACATTGCCCAATTGAAGGAGGACATGTGGCTCATGAGAACTTCGCCGGTCTCTGTAGTCCTTGAGGAACTTGCGAATTTTCTGCCCTCGTTTGAGAACAGCTTCTGCGCAATTTTCAAAGTCTGCGAATCGATTCCCGTCAACCTCGAACCCACGCCCATCGACCCTGGCACGCTCACCCAAGGATCGGACGTTCTGAAGATGATCTCGCGCTGATGCGATGCCCATCTCCAGGTAGCTGACTTCGCGTCGGTTCTTGTACTGCTCATTGTCGTGCACCGACTTGAGCGCCTGCAGTCTTGCGACCTCGGCGTCCACGCCTGCCTTTTCGATCACCATGGGATTCCCGCTGGCCAGCGCCTTGACCTCGGCAAACGACAGTGCTTGCATGGAGACATCCTCCACTGTGCGCACACTACCGTTGTTCTCCATCACTTGCGCAATGAAATTTGCCTTGCGCTCCAGCCCCTGCCACATGTAGACGTCGAAAGTGGCCTCGGTCGCGTACCGGTAGATCCACACCTCTTCGTTCATGTTGCCTTGCCGGATGATGCGTCCGTCGCGTTGTTCTACGTCTCGCGGCCTCCAGGGTGCATCCAGATCATGCTTGGCGACCAGACGGTCCTGCACATTCGTTCCGAACCCCATCAGCTCCGTTGACCCGATCAGGACCCGCTTCTTTCCCGCCCGCACCATGCGATGCAATTGGGCTTTCTGCTTGTCCGTCTTGAAGTCCTGTGCGAACGCGATTTCTTCTGCAGGTACACCCTTGGCGATCAGTGCCGCCTTGATGTGCTCATAGACCGAGAAGCTGTTGCCAGGCACACTCAAGTCACAGAACACCAGCTGCGTCAGACGTTCCTGAATGCTCTTCTCCCAGTGCCAGTAGACACGCTCGATGCATGCCTCGACCTTGGTACCCGGCTCTGGCACCAGCGTGGGGTTCACACATCGCATATCCAGCGCAGCCTTGCGGCCATCGTTGGTGATGCACAGCATGTTGTCCACTTCCGGTTTGACTTCACCCGTGCGGACCCGCTCGGCTCTTTCTACCAGCGACTGCACGAAGCGACGCTGTCCTTCTGTCGGTGGCACGGTGACCACCGTGTGGCTTCCCCCCACCAGCTTGGGCTCGGGAAGGTTCAGTTGCTTCTTGGTCCGGATCTCTGCGACTTCGCGGAAGATCAGCATCAGCTCGGGCACGTTCACAAAGCTTGCAAAGCGGGTGTGCAGTCGGTAGCCAGAGCCCTCGGGCTTGACTTCCACACACGTCACCTCACGCGCAAAGTTCGCCGCCCAGGCGTCAAAGCTGTCGATGTGCAGTTCGCGCAGTCTTTCCTCCTGGAGGTAGGTCTGCATGATGAACATCTCGCCGATCGTGTTGGAGATCGGCGTCGCCGTCGCAAAGCACAGGCCGTAGCCGTCATTGCTCCTCTTCTCGAAGATCACCCGGGACTTCAGGTAAAGGTCCAGCGCCCGCGATGAGCAGCTGCTGGAAATGCCCGGGATGCGCTTCTTCTTCGTGAAGAAAAAGAGGTTCTTGAACAGATCGGCTTCGTCGACCAGCACGGTGTCGATGCCCAGCTGCTCGAACCCGAGAACCCCCGAGTCCTTCTCATTGCTGACCAGGCTCTCCAGCTTGGTTTCGACCATCTTCGCTGCCCGTGACGCTTCCCGCACCACGTTCTGATCAGTGACACCCATGACCGCTTCGCGTGCCTTGAGCTTCTGCTCGCTGATGAACTCCCTGACCACCGCTTCGCTCAGGCCGATGCGCCCAAAGGTCGCGTGCGTGACGATCACGCAGTCCCAGTCGTTCGTTGAGATGCGCATCAGCAACTCACGCCTTGCATCGCCCACCAGGTCGTCCTTGCTTGCAGCCAGGACCTTCGCGCGAGGGAACGCACGCAGGTACTCTCCAGCGAACGCCTCGAGCATGTGATTGGGCACAACCAGGATCGGCTTGTTGGCCACCCCCAGTCGCTTGAGCTCTTGCGCCACACAGATCTGGATCAGCGTCTTACCTCCTCCGACCGCCAGTGCGTACAGCGTGTTGCCGCTGACGATACCTCGCCAGATCGAGTCCTTCTGTGCATCGCGCAGCGTGATCGCCGCACTCAACCCAGGGATGACCAGGTGGCTACCGTCATAGCTTCGGTTGACATGCCCGTTGTAGAGCATGTTGTATTTCTCCTGCAGCGCCGCGGACCTGTCCTTGTCGGACATCAGCCAGTCAACGAACGACTTCTCGATGGTGCGTGCCTTGTCTTGCGCGGCCAGCGATTCGTCCTTGTTGATCACGCGCCGTTCTTTTCCGTCTACTTCTATCGTGTCGTACACCTCCGGTGTTTGTTGGTTGAGCAAGTTCCCCAGGATGTCCCAGAAGTTCTTGCGAGATGTCCCCCACGTGGTGGTGAAGGTTTCGTGCTTTGGGTGACGGAAGCTGATCACCCATGAGGCGGTTTCGACCACTTGCGTGACCTCTACCGAGTAGTAGGAGAAGTTCGAATGCTCGCCCGAGAACCGACGTCCGATCTTGAACGTCTCTTCGAGCCACTGGCGCACGTGCTCCTCTCCGATCCAGGGAACGCCCAGCTTGATGCCGACCTGCTCCAATGGAATGGCGGGAGGCACCACTGCCTTGAGCGCTGCCACGTTTCTTTGGAACGACGAGTCCCCCTTGACCGCGGCTTCGGCGATTCGGAGCTTTTCCCTCACGGGTCCACTTAGGTACTCCATCGAATCGACCCACTTGCCGCTTCGCGGATCCTGGTAGATCCGTTCACTGGCCAGCAGCCGCTCGACCACCTCCTCTTCAGGCACACCCATCGCGCCGGCCATCCACGCTGTGTCCATCCGCCCGAAGCGGTTGTAGGACAGCGCAATCGCGTCTTCGATGGTGTCCGCGCTCTCCTTGAGCACAGCGTTGGACACGGTGCTTTCCTGGAAGATGTCAGCCTTCAGAGCAGCTTCCTGCTCGTCGTCCCAGATCTCCAGGGACCACAACAGCGGCGCGTGGCTGTCGTTGCGGTACAAGCGCCGGTTTCCAGCGTCCAGGAGAAAGCCATGCTGCTTGACGAAGGCATCGTAGAGCCGATTGAGCTCAGCGCGATACTGCTGGGCTGCGTTGCTCTTGACCGAATCGGCCTCCAGCAGCTGCAGCACGCAGTCCCTGATGCGTGTCATTCCCTCGATCCGTCGCAGCTGATGGGCTGGATAGTTCTCGGTGTCGGACACGCCGTTTCTGCCATCGATAAGCATCAGGCGCCCCTCTTCGTCGAAGAAGAACCCGTGGGCTACGTAGCTCTTGAGCCCCTTGGGGTCTGCTACCCGTTGCACAGGACCATCGCTGACGTTGATGGTGCTATCGAAGGTCCCCTGAATGCATGCTTCCTCGCTGAGCGCCATCAGTCGCTTTTGCCAGTCATCGTGCGCTTCGACGCCCAGCCGCGTGCCCCAGCGATTGCTCGCGAGGCTGTACTTGCCGAGAACCCAATGGGGGTTCTTCACGAAAAGGGCGTTGACCTTCGAGGACTCAACCCAATACGTGTAGTTGGCGGTGCAGTATTCCCTTGCGGGGTTGGCCTTGTTGGGCAGTTCAAAGTTGTTGTCCCAGGGACCAACCTCGACTGACTTGTGTCGCCGCTGCAGGATGAGGACATCTGCAACAACGTCGGTGCCGCCGAGCCTTGCAAAGGCAGCCGAAGGCAGCCGGATGGCCATCTTCAGCTCCGCGCGTGAGCACAGGTGGGCCAGGAACTCCCGCGAGCCGTTCTCCAGCGTTGAGCTGGTGGTGATCAGCGCCACAATCCCGCCCGGTCGCACCAGTTCGATGGACTTGATCAGGAAGTAGTTGTGGATGTTCAGCTTGAGCTTGTCCAGGCGGGCGTCGCTCACCCGGTAGTTGCCGAATGGTGCGTTGCCGATCACCAGATCAAAGCGGCCGTTTTCACGGCTGCCCAGATCCTGCAGCCCAATGGGCATGACGGTGGTCTGCCGGTCTGCATAGAGCTCGTCTGCCAGCGCTGCCGTGATGGGATCAGGGTCGATCATCACCACTCGGCTGTCCTGCCGCAAATCCTCGGGCATGGCACCAATAAAGTTGCCCGTTCCGCAGGAAGGATCCAGCAATCGGCCTCCTTTGAATCCCATGCGTTGGACGATTCTCCAAATGGCCCGCACCACGGATGGTTCCGTGTAGTAGGCCGAAAGCACCGATTCCAATGCACCGTCGTACTCTGCGGTCGTGAGCAATTCCCGAAGGCGCTGCTGTTCTTGCGGGTGCTTGGTGCTGGCTGCAAAGACATCAGAGAGACCGCCCCAGCCGCTGTAGGCGACCATGGCACGCTTCTCTTCATCTGTGGCGACCATACGGCCCTCTGCACGCATGGTGCGAAGGGTTTCGATGGCCCTGATGTTTGCTGCGATCTTGGAGCTTTCGGTGCTCAGGTGCGCCAGCATTTCATCCCGGAGGACGAAGAGATCGCGCGCTGGCTTGCGGGGTTTGACCACGCTATCGACGGCCACCTGAATCTCACTCTTGCATGCCGGTGCCTCCTGGACGGGCCTTTCGAGAACTTCGAAGTCCAGAAAGTCGAACAAGGACGTTTGGCGTTCATCAATTTTTCGTTTCATGTCGTTTTCCTTTCCCGATGCCCGGGTGGTTGTGAAAACGACGGCTCAGAGCCATTCATCAGGGGTCAAGCCCTCATGAATGGGTCCGTGGTGGTGGTGGTGACTGATGGTCACTGAGCACGCACATCCTCATAAGATGTGCGTGCCAAGCGACTGCTCTCAGGTAGGACCTGCCGATTCACCGAAAGCACCTTTGGGCAGCTCCCAGTTCTCTCCGACATAGACCTCCATCGTCATCTCTCGCGAGTTGGCGGCATCGATCCACTTCTGCTCGCACTCATAGGGAGTCCCCATGTCGGCCAGCTGGTCGACTGAGTGCTTGCGTTGGATCGTCACGCCAAAGCGTTTCTCGTAGGTGCTGATGCTGTCGAAGGCATCGGGTGCGACGAGCCTGATGGTTGCCCATTGGTTCTTGCTGCCGAAGATGCACTGCCTGCAGCTCAGACGCCCCCAACCCAGGTGATATCCAGGGTGAGCCCGAATGCCATGGCGCCGGATGATGTCCCAGACCTGCTCCTCAAGCCAGGCATGAATGGGGCGCCAATGGTCGATATGCCGTTGGTGTTGGCGCCCATGCCGCAGATCCGCTCGATGCGTCTCGCAGGTCCTGTACTTGGCTCGCGCCGCGCTCTCCTGCGCTCGCTCCCCGGTCACCACCAAGGTCTTGCCTGATCGATACCGCTGGTCATGCCTCAGGTACGTCGACCCGATGTCGATTTTGAGGTACGCCGAGCACCATCTTGTCGACAGATCGGCGCTGACCTGCGGGAACTTCAAGCGAGTGCCAGCAGGCCCCTGTCCGCCATGAGCGACATGGCCGCCTTTGCCGTCGGGGATCATCACTGCACCCGTGGGACTGTTCTGACGCTGCATCTCCTTCTCGAAACCGCCAGCCCGCCAGCTCGTCTCAAAGGACATGCCAAGGTGGTCGGCCACCGCCTTGCAGTACGCCTCTGTCACAGGCCAGTCCATGAGCTTCGAGCCTTCAGCACCATCCACCAAGTGGTGGTGTAGCACGATGTTCCCGGCAGGCACACCGATCTCCAGGAGGTGGAGCACACAGGCCAGGGAGTCCTTTCCACCCGAAAAGAAAACGACGTATCGGTCGTAGCTCAGGGGATCGAAGGGGGCCTCAGGTGACGACTGGCCTTGCTCGTGAGCGCCCTCGGACGCCCACAGATCTCGTTGCACGTAGTCCATTGCTTTCTCCATTCCCCATACGGGGTGTTCTGAAAGCGATGGCGTAGAGCCACTCTCATGGAGTCGGTAACCACATGAGAGTGGCCCCGAAGGGCCACTAGATGAAGGCGTTCTCAAGCTCAGAATCGATCACGCCGGCGTCCCGAGGTCATCCTTGTCCGCCAGGCAGATCCTGTCGCTGACTTTCAGCACACTCGCCTTGTCGCAGGACTGCATGAACGCATTGGCCAGGGCCGCTCCATTGGGCGTATTCGGGAAGTCAGCCAACAACGAAAAGCGTCTTCCATAGAGCGTAACGGTTCCTGGAGGTGTCGCACTCACGGATCAATCCCTCCCAAAGGCGATCACGCGCTGACGGCGTTCATGCCGACGCTGTGCGGACAGAACGGGGGGAGTCTTCCACGGAAGCCACTTATCGACAATGCCGGCGCGGCGATTGATCCGTTCGTGGATCGAGCCATCGGCAATACTGGCCAGCCAACGGTAGCGCGCTGCGGTGTTGTAGACCATGCCCCGGCCGTCGAAGTGGCAGCGTTTGGGCGCACGAGCGAGGAAATCCCGAATCTCGTTGACATCCATGCTCAGGCCTCCTCAATCGGTGTATCCGAGACGCAGACCGAGTTTATGAAGACCACCTGATCGTGCTGCAACAACAGAGCCTTGCGTGCCAGCGCCGCTTGTTGCTCGCTCATGCGATGCCGCTGGACCTCCGCATCCCACATTTCCTGCTCGAACGCAGAAATTGCAGCTTTGCGATCAGGAACGTGAAAGATCAGGATACTGTCCTCCTCATCTCCAGGGATTCGCCCTGTGACAGCCCAGTACCGGTTGCCAGTCCCCTGCTCGCTGTGTGATGTGTTCATGTGTTTGCCTTTCCCTCATCCGAGGTGGTTGAAAAGGCAAAAGCCACACGGATAAACGCCCAAGCGCTCAATCGTCTGGTCTTGCGCCAGTCTGAAGGCCCGCCAGCATATGGGCTGGCAGGCGTTCAGGTTGAAGTAAGGGGCGCTGTGATCAGGCGTCGTCACCCGTCTGTGCCCGGTACAGGACCTCTGCAGTGATGCAAAGCAGTTCGTGGTCCTGCATAGCGGCATCATCAAGTGGTCGATATCCGATCACCGACTCGTAAAGCTCGTTCAGGCCCTGGCGACCGACAACCGTACGCTCAGCGATCACTTGGTCATTGAGGTCCAGAACCGTGATGCGGATGACATCCGTTGCGAAGTCTGCAACCTGAAGGTCTGGTCGATTTGGTGCGCTCACCTGGACATCACCCAGCGGCAGTTTGACCGGGCAAACGAGCGGCCCGGTAGGCTGACCACGCTCATCCACTGATGGTTGCAGCGCGATACCACCCTCTGCGATGCGGGCGAGGCGATAGTGTTGATCCATCTTCCCACTCACGCCGGCAGGCGACGCTTCACTTCTGCGCCGATGCGTTCCATGATCGCCATGTGCCCGAGATTGGCCACGTCGATGAACCTCCAGTAGGTGCGACCCAGTCTTGCGTAGATCGTTGTCATCCGGCCGCTGTAGCGCTCAGCGAACGCAAAGCTCTCACCCGCCGGTGTGCGCACCCAGTTGTCGGGCGGCAGCATCTCAAGAGCATCATTGAACTGATCTTCGCTGATCATCTCCGGCGACGTTCGCAGATGCGCTTCCTGTTGCTCGATGACCTCGTCAAAGTCACGCAGCTCGATCTTGGGATAGCGCTGGCGAATCTCCTCGATCGTTTCTCCGCTGTAGAGCCCCTTCCCTTCAGTGGTCATCTGGTCGATGACTTCCGGGTAGCCGGCATCGTTGACATTGACGAACACCTGGTGCTTGAGTTCCATGTCCAGTTCTCCTTGATGGTGCCGAATCCTCGGCGTTGATGAAGGAGAGGCCAGTCGGCTTTCTTCAGCGTCTTCGCTCAAGAAAGCCTCCTGTGATGGAGGCGTGAAAGGCTGATCAGCACTTATCCGGTGGCCAGCGCGAGCTGATAAACCGGTGCGACATGCTGCCTTGTGCCAGATGCCTGGCGGTACCAGTTCAACAGGCTACTGCCAATTCTCTCGAACAGTGCCTTGACGGGCGTGAACAGCACGCTTTGACCCAGCAGCTGGTGTGCCCTGCTCTGCGACATGCCCTCAATCAGGTGCTCAGGAATCTCTTTGATCCTGGCATGTTCGTTGGCTGTGAAGAGCCGGTAGACACCATCGCGCTCAGGATGCGCCAGCAAGGGGTCGGTGCTTCCACCCTTGGCATAGCCCTTGCGGAGCACTGGAACCTGACTGTCCCCTGGCTTGACGATTTGCATTGCAAATCCGTTCCCCTTCTCCTGGTCACGATGCTGCTTGACCTTGAGGTAGTTGAAGTCGCGCCAGGCCGGGTCGTCGGCCGGTACCGCCTCCATGACCTCGGCCAGCGTTCGCACTGCCGTGCAGACTGGCGTGAGGTTCTCAAGCTCGATTCCGATCCCCTGAGTAGCTGCCACGAGGAACCAGCGCTTTCGATGCTCAAGAACACCGAAACTCTTGCCATCGAGCACCACCTCCTTGACAGCGTAGCCGCAGTCTCGCAAGTGCTGTCGCATGATCTGAGCCGAGGCGCTCTGCGCGTACTCAGTGACGCATTCGACGACCACCACAGAGGGCTGTGTGCGCTGGACCACCATCAGAAAGCTGGCTGCCAGGTGACCGACTTCCGGGTGCTCCTCCATCATGCCCAACTTGCGCTTGGACACTCCGGCACGTGACGCCCCGGAACACGGGATACCCACTGCGAGGATGTCCACTTGAGGAATCTTGGACATGAGCCATTCATCTTGGACCACCTCCTGCATAGGCGCCCCAAGGCCCATCGTAGTGCCTTGCCAGACCTCGTTGTGCACGGAGGCGTGCTCCAGCAAGTCGGTGTCGATCTCGTTGGCTATGGCCAGCTGGGATTCGATGCCTGCCTGCTTGAGTCCGGTGTGAGCAGCGTTGTCCAAGATCCCACCTCCGTGAGACAGGGACGCCGTTGTCAGCCTGCCCTGGCTCAGGTTCTCCCGCAAGCGCGAAAGCCGCCGCAGGGCGTTGAGCTCCGATGCCATGGGCATCATGCAGATCATGTTGTCCTGAATCACCAGTCTCACAGCAGCCAGCCCGTCCAGTGGATCGAGGGCGGCTTTGCTGTTGATGTCGATGACGGGAAGAACTTGGCCGTTGGCTTCCTTGCGGCTCACGCGGTATTGCCCTTGGGAATCCACGCGCAGAACCACCCGGCGGTTCTCGTGATCGGTGTGTCGGGAGTAGGTGACCCCCGCGCCAAAGCCGGCATCTGCCAGCACCTTCGTGTCAAGGTAGATACGCGGCGAACCTCGGTGTGTGGTGAGGTTGCGAATAATGTATCGCCTGATCATGTTGCTCTCCTTTCTGCATCAGCAGTGATTGAAAGGAGAGTGCCCGTACGAGCCTTCCTCAGCCGCCAGGCTCAGGAAGGCCCACTTGACAAGCGCAGGAGCGCGTCATGCCTTGTCAAATCATCGTACGAACCATTTTGTTCTGCCTGTTCCGCAATTGCGAGTAGGGTGGCAGAAAGGCGCCGAAACTGAATTGATCGACGCAGCTCGATTTTCGCAGAAAACTATGCGCGCTGGCAAGGTTGCGTGCAAGCGCTTCATCTTGAGCGGACAAATTTGTCCGCTCAGCGTCCTGTCCAGGACCGCAACCGACCATCGTCAATGTGGACAAACTCCCTTTGGACGTACAGCCCGACACCTCCCCCTTGGAGATACTTTGCCGCTTCCGCCATGCCTGAGGATGACATGCCTGGCATGCGGCCGTCCCATGCCCTTCCTTGCACATGGAGGCTGTTCCGAGCAGCCCCTTCGATGCGGCTGTTGGTTCTTCGACTGCGATGTCCAGACGTTGTGATCAGAGGCTCATCAACCCCTTGAACCCTGGCGATTCCCTGAAGCCCACAAAGGATGTCCAGTAGCACAGGGGACATCTGCACGGCAGCGTCTTCCCGTACATCGCGCATGAGTCTGCAAATCTGAACATAGGGCTCCATCAGGAGCTGGCCGTTGGCGAAATAAACGCCCTTGAACTCTTCCACTCCGTTCGATGTATGGCGCCTCAACCAAAGGTGCCTCGGCAATGACCAGAAATCCCTTTCTCCGGCTCTCGCTAGAGCCGTTGGTGCGAAGAGGGAGCCAGCAAGAGCAGCAAAGGCCCCCTTCATCAGGCGCCTTCTTGCGTTCTGCCAGTCCAGCGATTGCTGCCCTGTAGGAGACGTTTTTTCATCAAAACAGCATGTCGTATCCATCAACAATTCCCCCATGACAAGAACACACGGTCGACCTAGCCCAGTGAAGCGCGACGAGGTAAGTGAAGGTGGGGGGCCAGCCATTCGATGGCATGAGCATCCAAGCGCCAACCGCGTACTGGCCACCACGATTGCCAAAGACTGGGCAAAAACCGGGCAGAGGTATTGGCCCCCTTTTCATCGCAAGCCCACTGTGCACCTCGCAAAGGTATCCCCAAGCCAGCCACCCTTGGCTATCGAAAGAACGCTCGATACAGCCGGAATTTGACTCCCATGACCTTGAACATCTTCAGCATCAACGGCAAAGCTCATGAGTGCCTGGAACTCAGGACCCGGGCAGACATGACCGTCTGGATTGCCGAACACCACGCGCATGTCTTCGACGGTGGGGTCGGCCCTGAACTTGTCTTCACACCCTTTGACTTGGTGAAGGACAGCCCCATCTTGATCAGCAACGACATGCATGCCTACGCGATGTCGCCAGCTGGGTGGTTTCATGCGCGGCTGTACAACGTAGCCATCAACGTCGACCGGTACCTGATGTACACAGAGCGAACAAACAAGGAGGGGATCGCCCGGTTGCTACCCTTTCACATGTGCCTGCAGAACGGTTCTCTCGCAGGTTCCCAGGTGAAACATCCCCTACCTCTTCCCTCCCTGACGAGGACAAAGCCACTCTCGCCAAGTGCCGTGAAGATGCACCGAAACAACGCTCGGCTGCTAAGGAGCCTGCACTCGTCACACGAGTGGCAGTTGCTTCCAGAATCCGACCACTTCTGTCGGGTGATCGCCACTACCTCAATTGTTGCCGCTTGACCAGTTTCAGTGAGGAGCCGAGTGAGTCCCGGTCAAAGCGGGTACTTGAACGCGACCAAACACTCTTTGTTGCACCAGCGGCCGAGCTGACGAAACGCGGCGACGTAGTAGCGAACGGTCGAATCACTGTAGCCCTCTTCCTGGAGATTCCTCAATAGCGCCAGGACGTGCTCGGCACCAAGCTGCGCGACATCATCCAGGTGGTGCCCCAGGGCCCAGATCCGCGAGACGCCTCTGATCAGCGTCTTTTCGATGGTGACCAGCCTGTCTTTGGAAATCGAACGTCCGTGTTTACGCTTGCCACCACGGCTGACAGCCATCGTCACCGATCGAAGTAGCCGGCCCTGTCGTTCTGCTGGGTTGTGAGTATTTGTGGACACCACACTCATATCTGATCGCAAGGCGATTAGTCAAGATCCCTCGGTTCGTAGCAGGTGCCACTGACTTCAAGGAAGCCAGAGCCTTCTATCGCCTTGTCCGGACCACCGTCAATGGCAACCGCCTCCACCGTCTCTCGATGAGAATGCGAAGCTCAGATGCCGACAGGAGCTCGCCGGGCTTGACAACGAGGTACGCGCCATCCGGAACTGCCTGCACCTGGCGTCCACTTTGATCGATCACTTGATCAACGACGACCCCCTTCTCCGGGACCAGGTATAGCGTTCCGTCTGCGGCCATCCAAGAGGTGGAGATGTCCTCCGGGGCAGGCAGAAAGGTCACTCCCTCATACTGCGGTTGTCGGGAGGCACATCCGCCGAGAGCAAGCGAGGCGACCAGCACAACTACGTAAAGGCCATTCGTCTGCTTCATGGGTAGCTCCCCCGTTGCCGTGCCATGTAGGGTTCCATTTCCACATCTCTCGTCAATGTGAGAGTGAATGGCGTTCCGATTTCGACAGTCCCTGTCGGAGGAATGCGAACGTTCTTTGCAATCGTTGCATCAATGACCTGCGAAAGCGCGGAACCCATGATGTTCCCTGCCGTCTGGCGACCTCCATCGGCTCCGGTCACAACCGTGATGTTGCGATCGTCTCTGGGCAGAAGGTAGGAGCTGGCCCCAACAACCAGTGCGGTTCCGAACATCTCCCAGAAGTGGTTGTTGATCTTGGCCGGCATTCCCGTCGCACCGGCCTCATCCCCGGCTGGGGCGCCACTCAACGCAAACGATTTGCCGTTCGGCAGGCGCAAGCGCGTACAAGCAGCAAGAATGACCTTCTGACCTTGATGCAGGTTCGAGTCGTATCGACAGGTCACTTCGCTGCCTCTGGGCACCAAAAGCACCTTCTGGGAAACGGAGTCATATAGGTCTGCGGTGACTCGCGCGGTGATCATTCCAGGCAACTCTGAGTTCAAAGCTCGGGTCAGAACTGTGCGAACGATCGTTCCCTCGTAGAGCGTGGCAGGCATACGTGCCGCCTGAAGTTGCGTCGGACTTCCAATGCTCCCGTCACCCGCGTGGTCAGCGAGAAATCGCGTGTGAGAGGATCTTCCATCCCCAGAACTCGCTGCGCGGACCATCATCCCGGCAGGTCCAGCCGACCCGGGTCCAAGTGCACCTGAGGAAAGATCCTCGATCAGTCGCGACTGCTGCTCAAGGGCCGCTGCTCGCGTCCTTTGCTGATCCTCAATGAGCCGCTCTATCTCCGCGCGTGGATCGTTGCGCTGCGGTTGTTGAGTACGGCGGGCGCTGTTGCGCAACTCCACATCTGATGCAGCCATCGGCGACAGAAGGGCCAGCTGTATGCGTTCATCGACCTCCTCCGAGGGCGCTTGTTGTACCGGCCGCTCGGGAGGAGCTTCCGGGTACTCAGGGACAGCAAACGGCGTGGGTGGGCGCTGCAGGTTGTCCACCAGGTCGGAAACCAGGTCTGTTGGTTGCGGCTCGGGCACGGCCTGCTTGCCCTTATCGCCAGACGTTGGCCAAAGCACAAAGACCAACAAGCCAACTGCCATCACCCCTACAGCAAGGGTTCTGAGGTTGCGTGCCGGCATGCCCGTTTGCAGCTTGGCGTCTTCTACGTCCTCATGCGCCTCAAACACCATCCCGGGCCCGCTATCCCGTGTGCTCTCCGCTTCGAGAGGATTGGTCTTTGCCTCCGGCATTGCTCGGCGGTTGCTCATGGCTCTTCAGTCCTTGGTGACGCGCACTTGCATGCGCTTTCCGATCTGCAGCATCCATACAGGATGCACCCTGTCGATGATCAAGACGTCGCGATCACGAATGCTCTTGCGGTCCGCCACGGTGTAGTTGATCGGCATGAGCGACTCCTTTCCACGCTCATTGGCTTCAACCATGAATACCGCAGGGAGGTCCTGAATGCCAGGCGGCATTCGGATCCATGTCTTCACACCATCGGTATAGGCATGCATCCGCTGAAGGTCTGGATCGGTTGAGTGAACCTTGTAGAAGCTCAGCTCGGACGGATCCAAGCTATCGTCGCTGAGCTGGTGTGACGCTTTGACGCGCTCTTGGGCCTCGCTGTGGGCTTGATCGGCCTGCGCCTTGCGCTCGGCGCGGATTCGCACCGCCTCCTCTTGATCCGGGTACGAGAACACGGCCTTCTGTATGCGCTCATCAGGCTTGGATGTTGCCCGAAGCTCGAACTGGTAGGTTCGTCGATCTGTGACAAGACTCAGCGATGTCACCGTATCGGGCACGGTAGCCTTGATGTAGAGGTTCTTCTCGTTCCCCTCCACTCTCCAACGCACTTTGTCGCCGATCCGCGGAATTTCAATGAGCTCCTCGTCATGAGCGAGTGCAATGTGGGTGTGCATACCCACCGTGACATTGAGTCGGAAGACCACATCGGGCGTGTATGCAAAGGTGACGATGCGACTGTCCAGATTGCCAGGTGTTGGCACGGCAATCGAGGAGACCGTTTGTCCACTGGCACCAATCGAGGCCAGAGATAGAGCTGCTGCGACAAAGAAATGGAGCTTTTTCACTTGTTATCCTCGGAAATGCTGAAGTTCATGGCCGCCAGGCCCTCGGGGTTCCTGAAAACATCGTCCCTGGTCTTGTGGCCGATCTGCACCAGGGTGACCGTCATTGCGAACGACTTGACAACTGGTGACACGTTGGCAGCCGCTCTCGACGTGAGCTCGTACCGCACCAGATACGTGTTCGCTGCTACTTTGTTGACCGACCGGCGGCGGTACTCGCGGACGTAAAGCGGATAGCGCGCGAGCAAGGACGGTGGGTTGTTGTCGGGGGCTTGAAGGTAAGCTTTGATCTGATCAAGAGCTACGCCAACAGAGCGCTGCTGCAAACTTTCGACGTTTCGCTGCCAAATGGCGGGCGTGATCTCTGTCATCAACGCGGCATAGTTGGACGCCCACGCCATCTTGGTGTCCTCGTCGGGTTCAAACCGCGCAGCCTGACCAACGACCTGCAACTGACCGCTCGTATCCTTTGCAACCTGCATGACGTGCACCTCCTGCTTCAGGAGTACCGTTATGAGCCCGGTCATGATCAGGATACAAAGTGCGAGCGAGCCCATCGCCACAAGCTTCCATGCGCCCTTCTGGACGGCTTCACCAGAGCCACGCTCGAAGTAGGCTCTCACAGCAGCCTCTTCCATTGGGCCAGGGACATGATCAGTTGTTCGACTCTTCTTCGCCATGATTGGATTCTGAGGATGCGGCGTTGCTATTGCAGAGCGAATGAGCCTCCTGGAGGCAACTCATTCGAACTCGAAGGTTGGTCGTCGCACAGATATGGTCGTGCCCTGTTCACCAGATCTTCACGAATCCATCTGGCACAGGAGCTGCGCTGGGAAGTCCTCCATCGTGGGCTTCAACAGGCTGATCTCCGGGGCTCCGATCGTTCATTCGAGCGTCGACAGACCGAGGCGAACCACGCCCCTCAGCAGCTCTTTCATAGACACCCCGATCGAACCGGCCCACGCGCTCCCGTCGATGCAAGGCGTCAACCTTTTCGGTGGTCGTCTCATGCGGCCTGATCGATGCACGGCAAATCTCGTTTGCCCTATGGGCTCCCAGAGTGTTTTGCCAGATCAACGCGGCCTGGACTTCGCCCTGGGCACCTTGAACACACTGAATCTTCGATTGCGCCATGGCGGCAGCCGGAGCCAGCACCAACGACATCACGCACAACAAGGTTTTCATATCGCCTCTTTCAATTGATGGATTCGCAATTGCATCACCGCGGCGTCAAACTGCTGATCCGCCCATAACCAGCCTGGACGTTGGCTGCCGCGGACCTCACGCCTCCTGCCGCTGCACGCGCGTGGTTCACTGGATTTGCCGCCGAACCAATTGCCCTGCTATCGATTGCCCTGCCTGCACCAGTCCTCCCGGGGAAGATCGCGTCCGTGATTCCAGGTATCGCCTCAAACAGCTTCGCAAGTCCCGCCGCCACCATTGCGATCCCAAGAGCAATAGCAGCCGTACTGCCACCTCCCAACTGCTGGAAGGCAGGGCTAAAGATTCCCGCTAGCAAGCGAAGAACCACGACAGCGGTGACGGTGAGAAATGCCGATCCAACAAGGAAGTTCAACCATTGTTGGAACCACTGCCTGGTAAACGAACTTGCCACTGTTGCGCACATCACAGGCCCGACAACAATGCCGACGCCCAAGAAGATGGGGCCCATGATGAAGACCCCCATGATCGAGCTCAGTGACTTCAGGAGAAAGTAAGCGGCGATGGCCAGCACCAACAAGGCGAAGATCCCCTCAAGGAGCACCTCTGCAAATCGCCAGTTGAACTCTGCTTGTCGGCCGATATTCGAGAAGACAGACGCGACCGACGAGGCGATCGATTGAATGAACTCGCGGAAGGTGTTTCCCACATTCAGTCCGACCGCGTTCATGGTGCCCATGGCCATTCCGTAAACGGTATCAACCAGGACGACAAAGCTTCGAATGAGCATCAGTGCGATGATCCCGAACAGCAACGCCTCAACTGCCGCCGGCACAACGGGCTTCTTCTCAAGCATTGCCAGCATGACGCCCCAGATCAGGCTGATAAGCGTTAGCGCCCCTGCCAGGCCAGTAGCCAGGCCCTGCAGCCCTCCTGACAATCCGACGGCGCTGTCCTTCACCCTGTCCGAGAAGTCTGTTCCGATCACCGCGTTGACGGTGTTCTGAAACGTGAGCGCAATTGTCTCAAGAATGGACGTTTCCGCCGGCTGCGCATAGGCCGCAAAAGGGATTGCGACCAATGGCAGCAAACACGCCCACCTCAAGCTGATGCTCATGCGCAACTGCATTTGGCTGTACCTCAGCGCTGTCCACCACCAAGGCCGCGGATGATGCTCTGATCGCGCCGCAACGCCTCTTGCTGTCGCTCCCGCGCCTCCTTGTACCCCTGCTCTTGCTTGGCGCGATCGTCGTACTGGCGTTGACGCTCCTGCCCTGCATCTCTGGTGGTGGCCGACATCATGGCCAGCACCGCTTGCTGCTGCTGGATCAGCACACCCACAGAGTTCGCTGTTGCCTGGACAGCTTGCGTCACCCCTTCAACCATCGGCATACTGGCGGTGATTTCCTGGTGCGCATCGAAGGCCTTGCCGACTTGGTCTTCGGCGAGCTTCGCGGAGTCGTACAAGGACTTGGCTGCAGTGTCTCCCACTTGCCGGCGGCGCTCGATGTGCTCCAGAAACTCCCTGAACGATGTGTACCGGCTGGTGGCAAAGGCCCCCCCGAGGTTGTCGTAGGTGGCCTTCGCACTGCGCAGTGCACCATTCAGGTTGTCTGCCGCTTTCACCAGATCGATCAGCTGCTTCATCTCTTGTGACTTGCTCAGCTGATCGATCAACGGAAAGTCGTTCATCGTCTGTTTGATATCCTCAACAAGCTGCTTCCCCTCAATCACTGTCGACGCGGTCGACTCGATGGCGGTGATCAGGTTCTGAGATAGGTTGGTGACATCGATCACCGGCATCCCGATCGAGTGGGCCTGAAGATGAATCGAGCCAAAGCAAACGGAGACGATGCTGGCAATGAAAGTGCGACGGTTCGACATGATTAAATCCTCTGTGCTTGCTTGATGTAACTGGCTCTCCAGTTCGGATCGCCCTCTTCCTTGAGTCTGTCCAGAAGATCCTGGAACTTCGGCTCTGACCGAATGAGGGCCAAGGTATCCTGGCCGAAATTCGTTCGCAGAACTCGGCAAATGTTGCCGGCAATTCGTAGGTAATCGCGCTGAGGTCTGAGGCTTCCGATCATCGACACCTGGTCGTCGGTTAGGCCGAACATCTGCTTGTAGAGGGCGCGATGGCTTTCAAGCTTCGGGTTGGCCCCAAGAAGAATGTTCGGAATGTTGTCGGTCAGGGTCGCTCGAATGGACTCGCTGTCAACACCAGTGACGGACTCGGGAGACTGAACAGTCAACCAGACGAACGCGTTCTTCTTTCGGAACGTCTTCAGCCAGTCATCAATGCCGGCCAGGAATGACGGATTGGAGAGTGCAAAGCTCGCTTCCTCAACATAGATAAACGTCGGCTTCCCAGTCAACATCCTTGAGATGGAGCTGAATGCATGATCGAGGAACGCGCGCCCGAGGCGATCGACCTTCATGATCTCCTTCATCTCGATGCACGTCCACTTTGCCAACGAAAGCTGATCCACATCGGATCCGAAGTAGCCATAGGGACCTTGCTCGACCCACTCATGGAGCTTCACTTGTATGTCAGAACTCAGCAATGACCACACAGTATTGAGGCTCGCCTCTTGGTGCTCCGAATCTGCCACTGCCTTGATCTTGTCGAAGATGTCGGCACGATCCGCCGCTGTCAGCCTCTCTCCGCTTTCCTCAACCCGTCGAATGATGAACTCTCTGGCTTGCACCTGTTCAAGTTCGCCACGTCGAATGTGAGCCATAGGATTGAGTCGCATCCCCCGCTTCAGATCAAGATGTGTTCCTCCAACCAGATTGGTTATGATCCGGCAGGAATAATCACGATCAAAGATGACCACCTGGGCATCTGGATAACGCGAAAAATGCGCAAGGCAGTAGTTGACGAACGTCGTCTTGCCGCCTCCCGTTGGCATCACCAGCAGCGCGTGTCCAACCTGCTTCACAAAGGGGTCGAAGTTGACTTCGGTGCCAAACCTTGACGTGAATGTTGCCAAGGGCGGCATAGGCCTGGAGTAGACCTCGCTGAGATGCGTGGAAGCGCGATCTCCGGGAAACACGCTACACATTGGCAGCATGTGACTCACAATCTCGTTGTTGGCCAGCATCAGTCGCTGGTTGTGCGCCCACTGGCCTGGGATCGTTGAGAGAAGGGCCGCCTTCAGGCCAATTCGTTCACGGATGTTCGGAAGGCCCCCAATCTCCTTGAGAACGGCAGAGCATGCTTGTTGAGCCGCTTGTGCCGACTCGCCAAAGAAGGTGATGGAGGTTGAGTGCAACGAGAATCCAAGCTGCTCCGCGGTTTGCCTGCGCATGGCCTCGACGCACTCCGCATAAAGGTCCGCTTTGCCCGGATCAACTTCGGGCTCCACGCCCCGCAGAAATGCAGCGACTCGCTGCGACAGCGTGCTCTGCGTCATCCTGTAGTAGCGCGCATGTTCGTCCACGATCGCACGCGCGTGGTCATAGCTCATGCAGTGCAAAACATGCACCAACCGAAACTCGGCCTGAGCAGCCATCAACTTGGTCATCGATTCGATGTTGCCGGGATAGCCGCTTAGAGACACCATCGTTCCGTAGAGCGTGCGGTTCGTGCCCTGCACTGCAAACACTTCACGCCCAATCTTGACGTCAGCCGTCGCAAGGGTCGCGTCCAGCATAGATGAGGGCCTTGGCTCAACGCGGCACTCATTTGTCAGCGTCGGAGCCGCCATGCGAAGCAACGCCGAGTCCAATTCCCAGCCCGTCAGACGTTTGAATCTTGCAACGGTGTGGGTCGCCACATAGGCGGCCATTGACTCCTGGGCAATTTCAATATTCGAGTCAAGCTGCCGAGCGTCGTGCAGCACGGCCGAGCGAACGTTGCTGGACGGATTCAGACTTGTGAGAACGGCTTTGCCAAAGCTGGCTCCGTCTTCACTCATCTTCCTGCGGACGTTCTCCATAAAGGCGTACACACCAGTGTCGCCCGTGTACGAAATGAAGACATAGGTCTTGAGGGTGTAGACCGCTTTGCTCTCGTAGGTCCTTCTGCGCAGATCTTCGAGAAGCGTGACCACCTCGTTCGTCGCCAGCTCTTCCCATTTCTCCGGTTCCGTCTTCAGGCGCTTGTCTGTGACGAACCAAAGATAGAAGCGCTCATCCAGCTTGTCCATCGACTGCTGCATCTCCTTGTAGGCCTGCATCAGTCGATACTGGCTGTCCTCGTCAATGTCGACGCCTTCAAACTCGAAGGCGGCCAGCAGGCTGCCATCTTTGCACAGCACCATGTCAGGCGTTACATGCACCATCCACGGAAGGTGCTCGGAGAGACGGCCGTCATCACCGGTAAGTGGACTTCGGGCACGAACTCTTGAAAATGCAGCTGCTGTCACGATTCGAGGAGCGTGGTTCAGTTGATAGGAATTCCGTTGCCGAAGCCACCTGGACGGGACATCCACGTCTCGCCATGGCACGGAGATCCTGCATGCAGATTGTTTGGCACCACCTCATGAACGAGGTAGAGAGCCATGATCTGGGGGTCCTTGCGAAAGAACCAGGTAAGTCCCCCGTGCACAGTTGCCGCTATGGGTAACGCCAGGAGTCCCCAGGGCATGCCAATGGCGATGGCAAAGAGGGCTGTGATGGACCAGATCATGGTCGCCGTCTTCGCGCCTACACCTGCCGTGATTCGCGGCCGGCGCAGGGCCGGGTAGTCAGCAAGCTCCTTGGCGACGTCTGATCTGTTCATGTCTTCAGATCGCGCAGTTGCTGGTCAAGCCCGTGAGCCCGATCAGGTACGGAGCGGCCACCAGAATGACGCAGCCGATGATCACGTACATGATGATGTCGCCAACCACCGAGCTCTTGATGAAGAACGAGTTCAGCACGAACAAGACGATGGCGATGATCGCGGCCACGGTCGCAATTTGCTTGAGAAACCCAGCAAACTGGCACAGGCCGCGTGTCGCCGCGGCTGCATCCTGTGCCAACGCCGGCGCCGCATAGAGCAGTGCAACCGCAAGAAACGGGAAGATTGCCCAGCGCCAGAATGACGCAGACTGCCTCCCCGAGCTTGAAAGTTCAGTCTTCCCGGTAGTCGTATTCGAGGTCATATTCACCACTGTTTGCTCCTTTGACGGTGACGATTTCAGAAACGCGACGAAAGCTCCTATCGCTCCCGTCGTCCTGACGGACGTAGGAGCGGGAGCAGAAAACAACCAGATTGATGCAGGCTGCGATGTACCTTTGTGACGCCTCAGGTGACATCTGGACGCCTGGCGGAAGACTCATCTGGAAAAGCAGCTCCAGGGTGCTCAGTGCGCCGGCGGCCGATGAGGCGTGCAATGTGGTGACCGAGCCGTTGTGCCCGGATGACAGGGCTCTGAGCAGGTCATACGTGTCATCCCCCCTGGTCTCAGATAGGATCAGGCGGTCGTAGCGCTCACGCATCGCGTGCTGTACGAGGACCTTTGCAGTCAAACCAGATGCCGGAGCCGCCAGGTAGCAGTTCTTGTGCTCCACCCTTAGGGCCATCTCGCGGGCGTCCTCAATGAGTCCGATTCGCTCATTACTAGGCAGATGCATCAAAACGGCGTTTGCAAGGGTCGTTTTTCCTCCGGATGTGGGCCCGGCAAAAACACAGTTTTGTCGTTCGACAACGATTTTTCGAACGAGCAGATCTGCTGTATCGCGCGACAGCATTCCCCATTCGATCAGCTGCTCCAGGGTCGGTCGCTCTTCCGGGTCGAGGTGCTTTCGAATCGCGAGCGTGGTTCCCCTGGCGTCAACGCCCTTGATCGCTCCTGCGAACCGCAGGCCACCGACACCTGTTGAAACGACAGCATCTTGCGTCCCGGCCTTGATATCCTTGCCGGTCGAGCTTCCTTCAGCTCCGCTGTGCTTGGCGACCGCCATGATTGCAAGTCGCCTGTCCGTCTCGCTCAGCACTATGTCGCTTCGCTCAATAGAGCCGCGACGCTCGACCCAGACGCGGCCGTCTGCTGTCACCATGATTTCGGTGACAGCCTTCTCCTCCATGATCTCTGCGATCGGACGCAGGGAGTTGGAGATGATCGACTGGAGTCTGGCTGCATCAAGCATGCGGCCAATGTTCGGGCTTCGCGTCTGGCTCAGATCATCGAAACCGTGCATGGAAACAGCAGCTTTCGAGCGGACAAATTTGTCCGCTCCCTTCTCGGCGCCACCTGGAGCGGACAAATTTGTCCGCTCTATCGCCCTGCGCACTTGACCAACGCTCAGACGACGGCAAACTACGGGCTAGCCAAGAGAGTCCACCCCATGCATACCCCCACCGACCCAACAATCAGTAGCCCATCGGAGCGAAAGGCCTATGCCGCTGTGCTCGCCACCTTCGGCGCCCTGTTCCCGGAAGGCAGGGCATTGACCAACGTCATTCTGGCGACTGGGGCAGAACGCGGGCCCCAAACCAGCGAGTACGACATCATCTTTGTGTGTCGCGCCGGCATCATCGTGTTCGAGGTCAAGGGCTGGACAAACGGTGTCCTGCGATCAAAAAAGGACGATAGCGGCACAGGAACACACGATTGGTGGATAGAGCGTCCAAACGGATCTGTCGATCCGGTTCGGGACCCAGTGGCCCAGGGAGGCTTCAAAGTCCGATACCTTCTGGATGAGCTCCCAGGCGTTCATACAACCCAGTACACCGTCCTCTCTGAGGAAAGCCTGGAGCTGGACCCTACGGTAAACGCGCATGTGGTTCGAATCGTTGACCTGGCCTATCTTGCGCGGGTCACCAAAGCCACAGCGAAGAAATTTCACGGCCAGAGCTTGCTTGACGAACGAACGGTCAATGCGATAGCGGATGCACTGGTTGAGCTATCCCTACAGCACACGCCTCAGACGCACCTGCGATCGATTTCCGAATGGGTGGGCATTAAAGGGGGTCGTACGCAATCGCCTTCGATATCGCCTACATAGGACGACTGCGAACTGCAACAGATCGATCAACGCGGATCGTTTAACCTCCCAAAGCACAGGCGAAAAAAAAGGCCTCCCGGTGAGCCCGGGAGGCCTTTTTTTGATAGCGGACCTCTTGGATACTGGGCCTTGCCCTACCGCACCAAGCGGCACACCAGGTTTGCTTTGCAGTACTTCTCTGCCCAATCCTGGAACAGGAGGCCACCGCCTTGCGCGCACGCTGCCTGTTTCCAGGCCGCAGAAGACAACAGCAGTTCCAGTGCTCGAGTTCGCGGCCACGCTTTAGGCATCGTACCGTCAACGACGGCCACCAGTGGTTGTTCCAATCGTGCTTCGATCGCGGCCAGGAGCGTCCCGTCCAAAAGCACTTCTTCGCCTCGGAAGAAGATCGTGAAGTACGGCATGCCGTAGCTCATCTCCACGATTGTGTGGCCACGTTGAAATGCCTCCACAACCGCTTGCACGAGCTCATCGCAGTCGTCATGCACCACTGCGCTCTCCCTCACCCTTGGCGGACTGGAGCAGAGCCATCCAGTCAGCGGCCGGGCCACCTTCCACATGCACCGGCCTCACATACAGCTTCGCGTCTGTGGATCGCCCCTTGCGAAGCAGCATGAACTCCGTCGGCACCGACTGTGCAATTTCATGCAAATAGTCGGGACTGAACGTGGCTTCCCATTCTGAAGGCTGATACCTCAACAGACCCCTTTCGATGGCATCCGATGATCGAACATCCACCTTGTGGTCCCCTTCTTCAGACAGAACTGTCACGGTTTCGGATTTGGCACGCAGCTTCACGAAGGGTTTGCCCGAGATCGCTGCGATTCTCTGGACTGCGATGGCAAGCTCTTTGGCCGACACAACCCAGTCGGACACTTCCCCCAGGTGCTCCCCCTCATAAAGACGAGCGCAGTCGGGAAACTGTCCAACGATCAGGCTCGACACCCAGCAGAGGCGCCCGGTCTTCAAGATGACCTTCTGAGCATCACGCTCCCCAGACAGGAAAAGCTGCACTTTCTCGCTCGGCTGCACCACCATGTCAATGGCCTTCGAAGCGGCCGATGGCACGATCACCGAAATCGAGGCGATGGAACTCGGGATGCCGGTGTTCACATCATTGAGCATGAAGCCGTTTGTTGCCGTCAGGCACAGCATCCCGTCTCGGACGGACATGTGAACGCCACACAGAAAGGATCGCACATCGTTCTGTGCTGCGTAGTTCTGGACACTCTGAAAGGCCTTGATCAGGTCAGAACCGGTTGTGTCGGCCACAAGGTCGTGCCCGCTGCAGCCATTGGCCGCCTCAAACAAGCTGTCGATGGAGCCGTCGCTCTCAGAGTTCTTCAGCTTGATGCTGGCCCCGCCGAACCGCAAGCGGAGCCCGTCGGCCAGTGCGCTGATGGTCACTTCTGTGGATGGATCGAGCGAGGCGAACAATGCGTTGGTTGCGGCTCCATTGAAACAGCCAATCACCTCGCGCTCAGTGAATCCAGTGGCCTCAACAGAGACTCGCACATAGCCAGCGAAGGTCGATGCCTTGACCTGCAGCTGATCTGCGCTCATGTGAAGTTGACAGGTCTTCGCGTTGACCGCTACCAACGCGTTCTTGATGGCCACCTTCAGTTGGTGGACCGTGGTTTTCATTGACATTGGATCTCTCCTTGAAAAGTCTTCCCCAGAACGGGGACTTGACGAAGGAGATGCCTAGAAGGCACATGCAGGCTGCATCCTGAACCAAATGCAATCTGCATCTACCCACTGCTGGAGAGCGATGGACATGCGCATCACGTCAAAGGGAGCACCCCACCACTGGCAGCGCCGGTGGTGAGGTTTGAGCTCAGTTTGATTGATTTTCCTTTTGTCGTGACCGCTGGAGTCGAAACTGCGACAACTCGCGCGAGTTCCACAGATCGTCCCAATCGATCCCCAGCACCTTCGGGATCTTGACAACGGCAGCGAGTCCTGACTCCACTGCCCTTTTCTTCAGCAGCATGGCATTGTGGAATCCTGGGCGAATGCCTGTTTTTGTATTCACCGGATCGTGGTCACCACAGATGATCAGCACCTTCGTTTCCGCCGGCCAACGAAACGCCGCAAGGTTGTAGCAGTTGATGCCTGCGTAAACCGGATACTTGTTCCGATAGGCTGCCACCCACGCAAGTCCGTTCTCGATGCCTTCCGTGACTATCACCACGGGTCCGTGCGCCTTGTTCAGCTTGATCGAATGGCCGCAGATCTTCTCGACCACTGCCGTCATGAGCTTCTTTGCCTGACCTGGGCTGACTTTGGCCTTTCCGCATTTTCCATCCAAGTAGGTGCGGTGAATGCTCACAGCTTCCTCTGGGTTGGATGCATCGTTGACCAGGCTGACCAACGCCGGCAGGTGGCTCACCTTTCCTGTGTCCTCATCCATGTGATACAGGCTCGGATGAAAGCGAAACGCCTTTGACAGCCACGCCAGGTCAAGGTCACGCACGCGGCTCTGCAGGTAGCTCATCGCCGGCGTTTCGGCGATGCCGTTTGCGCCCTCCCAGACGCTCCGCAATCCGATGCGAGCCTTCTCGATGTCTTCGGGCGTTTTTGTGGGGATCTCAGGAGGTGGCCCCTTGCGGGTGAACTTCTGAGGTGCGCCACCTGGCCCGAAGATCAGTTCACGCAGCTCAATGATGGCCTTGGCGTCGCTGATGCCATGCACCGCCGCGATCAACCTCACGCCGTCACCAGCACCGCAGTTGCAAACCCACGTGCCGCGCCCTTTCTCGTTCGTGAAGCGAAAGCGGGACTTACCCCCACAGATCGGACAGGGCCCACGGCGCTTCGGATTGGCGATCAGCCTTTCTTCGATCCCCATTCGGGGTAGAACATGCATCCACTCGATCGAAGAGAGGTCGAGATGCTCCTTGGTTTCCATGTTGTGATTCCTTCCCAAAAAAGGGGTTGATGAATCACTGAAGACAACGCTTTCTCATGGAGCCGAGTGGCCATCATGAGAAAGCCCTGTCGGGCTTTGGGTTGAGAGCAGATACTGCTTCAACCCCTATGGGATCAGAGGATCAGGTGCATGCCGCGGCGACCGAGGACGTCGCAGAAGGGTATGTCGTCATCGTCCATGTCGTGGAAACCTCCAGGATTGGCCGCTGCCGGCGCTGCAGAGGGTGCTGCGGGACGGGACTGCTGTTCCTGTGCGGGACGCTGCTGCTGGCTCTGACGCGGCTGGTAGGAGCCGGAGCCACCACCTTGACGTGTTGCGCCACCACCGCCTTCACCTTGACCACCAAGCAGTTGCAGCTCGGTTGCGATGATGTCCACGGTGGCCTTCTCCACACCAGACTGATCGGTGTACTTGCCGTATTTCAGACGCCCCTCGATGTATGCAGAGCGGCCCTTCTTCAGGTACTCGCCAGCAATCTCCGCGAGCCGATCGTAGAAAGTCACACGATGCCACTGGGTGTCTTCGATGACTTCACCGCTGTTGCGGTCTTTGCGACGACTGGAGGTTGCGATGCTGACGTTGGCCACAGCCTGGCCAGACGGCAGGTAACGGATTTCGGGGTCGCGGCCGCAGTTGCCGACGAGGATGACTTTGTTGACAGATGCCATGTTGATTTCTCCTGAGGTGATGTTGCCCTGCATCCAGGGCGGTTGGAAATGGAATGATGTAGCCCCGGACCACTGATTCGGGTCTCGGGGCAACGCCTAATTCACACAGATGTGATCTCAAAGACGTTCTTGTGCTGCGTTCTCGTTCTTCCTTCGAAATCGGAAGTGAACTCTTGGCGGTACTGCGAGATTTGAATCCGCATCCCGGTTGCCAGGCCCATGGCTTGTGCCTTCTCTCGAAGGTCGACGCCGGAGAAGGTTGTTCTCTCCCCACTCGCTTCCTGGACAACGACCGAGTAGGTCGTATACGCGGCCTTGCCTTTGGGGCGGACCGTGTTCTCTCCTACGTAGGTGATCTCACCTGTTGCGCTCTTGATCAGATTGCCCATAGCCTCCTGCGGATCTCCCGGAGCAGACACTGCGCGATCTTTCTCCGGCGTGCAGAAAAGGTTCTGATTGGTCGCTGAGGTCTCCTCGCGGACGGCACTCTCGCGAGCGCATGCACGTTCGATCTTCCCGCTTTGCAGTTCCTGCCGTGTATGGGCTATCGCTGCATCAAGGGTGAATTCGAGTCCCAGCCTACGCATCTGGTCAGGAAACATCGACTTCAATCGCACCCGTGTGTAGGCCAGTGTGGATCGCTGCCAGGGCAAAGGTTTGGTAGGCACCTTCAGCAACCTATCGATGCGATCTGCGTGAAGGTAGACATCGAGCAGGTGTTCACCCAGCGTAGCCTGTTTGCAGGCCTCTGAGGGGACAAAATCTGCCTTCTGAACCGTAGTCACAACCACATCGGTAACACTACCTTGAGGCACCATCGCTGGCCGTACGGGGGGCGGCTGTATTGGTCCCTGCCGTCCGCTCATGCTTGCCTCAAAGGCCAAAGCCGACCTACTCCAGGCAGACCATTGGTCTGTCCGCCCCCTCACTCTGCCCAGCATCGCCATTGGGATGGCAATGAAGGAGAACAGCGCGTAGCCAAGGGCTAGGTAGAAATGGTTCTTCACTGAGGACTGCTCCTTTCTTCGCTTGTTGATCGATGGTCAGTGCAGACCAATCACGATGTACTTGCCAAGCTTTCGCTTGACGGTTTCGTAGTGCTCAGGGAAGCGTGCCTGGATGATGGTCCCCATCGCCCTGAGTTCGTCCCCGAATTCGCTGCTGATGCCTGACCGGACCACTTCCGCATCCAACCCTACGGCGTCGCAGGCGACATCAAACGGGACAAGGGATGGGCTCTCGTAGAGGTCATATACCCACACCAGGTCTTCCCATGCATCTCGCCGTGCGCCGTCCACCCGGAAAGGCTTCTTGCTGGCGATGAGCTTTCGCAGTCGCTTGAGGTTGAAGGTGAGCTGGGAAAGCAACTCGCCACCATGGACCACTTCGTCCAGTATGGCCGCAGCCTCCTCTTCTGTGAACGGATGGGCTCCTTCAAGCGGATGCCCATTCACCATCACAACCTGTTGTCCAAATAGGTCTTCCACATTGATCGCTCCTATAGAAATGCCACAAATGCGGCGTTGAAAAGGCGATCAAGGCATTTACGGCCTTTCCAGAGCACTCGCGCGTGGAGTGCACGGGAAAGGCTGCAAGCAGCCTTCGGTACCTGCAGGTCCGTTCTGAGTTTTTCAGGTGCGTGTGTCCTGTCCGGCTTCCGTCAGACTCGTGAGTCCTGCCCACGCACCGCGGACTAGACGGAAGGACAGCACGGCAGTCACAGCGATTGCTTTGATGATGAGCACGGTGACAAAGAGAAGGACACCCAACATGTCGTTGGTGATGTCGTTTTCAGGGAGTTTCATGTTGGCCTTTCGATACCGAAGAGTCGGAGTTGAGAAGACCATGGGCGCGAGCCCTTCCTGAATGTTCACAGGAACACTCAGGAAGGGCTGCCTTGCGGCAGCCCCCCATCACAATCCGGTCACATCAATGACCGCGTCACACATGTTCAGAAGCTCTGGGGTCTGTGTGATCAGGAACTCTCGTTCGTAGCCACCAACCTCAAGAACCCTACGCTTCATGGCCATGTACTGACGTTTCCGTTCGGGATCCAAGGGACCGTCCGATTCATCGCTGAAGAGCGTTTCGTATCTCGCATCCCCCGTCCTCGACATGTACAAGGCTAGGGCTCTCACCAGGCACTCGTTGATCCACACTTTCTCTCCGCCACTCATACTCTCAAGCGGCTTGGTCTCTCCACGCAGTGTGTCCTCCACCATGACGTTGAAGGTTTCACGTTGCAGCCCTGCGCTGGTTTGCTCTTGTGTCTTGATGGTGATGATGAATCGACCACCGTAGCACTCTTCGAGCAGGCCATTCGCAATCGCCGATACTGCCGGTCCAGCGTCATCGATGGACATCGCTATCACTCCATCGGTGCTCAGCGCCTTGGACAGGAGGATCCAACTGGACATCTCCGTGGCGATCTGCTTGGCGCAAAGATCGTGGCTTTCGGCCTCATGAACACGTCGAGCCATCACCTCCTGCTCAACCTTGATGGAGTTGAGTCGTCGAGTGCTCACTTCCAGCTGGTGCTCTTTGGCCCTCTTCTGGTTGTGCAGGGCTTCAAGACGCTGATGCACCTGATCCTGCGACCGCTCATCCACCAACGCCGGCAATGCGCTCTTCATCTGCTCCAGGCGACCCACCGCTTTGGCGTTCCTACTCTGCAGATCTTCCATTTCGCGGTCTTGGCGCATCTTCAGCGTCGTACGCTGCTGCTCTATCTCGTCCATGCGCGCCCGACAAGCTTGCTTGCGCTCGGCGACACCAGTGAGGTCCTGGCGGAGCTTCTGGTTCTCAAGCTTGGCTGCTTCGACTTGCTCGCTCAGCGCAAGCACCTCCCGACACCTGGCAATCTCCTCCTCGATTTGTCGAAGATCTTCTTGGGCATTGGCGACTGCCGCCTGGGTTTGCTGCAAGGCCTGAAGGACTCTCTCACCACCCGATCTGTTTTCGGATTTGATGCGGTAGACCTTCCTTGCACCCTCAAGCTGATTTCGCTGCGCCGGCAACTCCGCTTGTGCGCGGTTTGCCTGCTGAAGCAGCATGCATTGCCCAGCCAGCTCACTCCCCTTGCAGGGGACCTCATCGAGCAGTGCAGATGTCTGTTCGTTCAGCAACAGTGCAGCTGAGAGATGCTTGCCATCGCTGGCGAGCTTTGCAAGCTCTTCGGTGAGCTTCTGCACGTCGCCCGTGACCTGAGCAATTTGCTTGATTTCGGGAGCCTTGTCTTCGATGAACACGAGCGCCTTTTGCTTGGCAGCCCGCAGCTCGTCAAGCCTTGTCGAAGCTCTTGCAACCTGGTCTGCTCTGGACAACAGCACCTCGACCGCTGTCATCCGCGTACGCAGCTGGCTTTCCATCGCGACGGCGGTGTCCAGCGATCGTTTCGCATCCATGCGTGCCTGGTCAAGCGACGTGATCTCACCCACATGACGCTCCTGAACCTCCCGATGCTGCCGATCTGCCTCATCTCGTGCAGCTCTGATCTGTTCATCTAGGGATTCGTGTTGAGCTTTGATTGCGGTCTGCTTTTGCAACGAAAGGCGGATGGCCACGTCCTCTGCAAGTGCGCTCTCGATAAGTTTTGCCAATTCTGTGATCGAACGGCTGCCCTCATCTACTTCGCGCTCGGCCTGTTTGAGTTGCTCAGCCAGCTCGCCCTCACTGGGTAGCGAGGAGCGAATTCGCATGGACTGCTCTTGTTCGGCACTCAGATGCGGCCGAAGCGACTTCACAACCTCATTGGCCTTAGCTGACAGCGCCGCCACTTGATCCATCCGGAGCATTTGCGCCAACAGCTTCTTCACCTCTGATGCGGTCATCTTCGAGATCGGCGTCTTCCCCTGGGCGCTGAACTGGGCCGCGAAGAACACCTCTGGCTTTCCCAGGATGCTCTCAATGCAATGATCGTAGGTATCCGCCTTGCCATCGGATTGCAGTCCCGACGCTGGATCGCTCCACGCTGACGTTGTTCCGTCGGCGTTGATCACAAGGAGATAAGCCTCCGTTCGCTTGGTCTTGGCGGTGGCCCTCATCCTGATCGAAGACTGATACCGAACACCGGCATGCTCCCAGATCAGCTCTTTCAGCGCCTCGCCGCCGACCATGTGGTCGTAGAACGAGAAGCTTCCGACTGATCCGCCATTGGCTCTGGAGGGCATGATCCGATATGGATGCATGTTGTCAATAAGGGTTGTCTTGCCTGTCCCATTCGGCCCAGCAATGGCAACCAACTTGGCATGCTCCGGGACCATTCCGTCGATGTCTACTTCAATGGTCTGCTTGGATCGGCCAGATGCGATCCCAGCGAATCCCGTGAGGGTCAATTTGATGGGTTTCATGGTTTTCTCCTGAATGTCGTTTCCCCAGTCGGGGCCGAATAAAGGAGGAGCACCAATGGATGGGCTCTCTGCAGAGTTGTCCCTGCAGACAACCCACCCCAGCAGGGGCGAGTTGCGAACATGCCGAAGGCGGCATACGGCTTGATGTGCGGCTCGTCAGAAGACGTCGCACAAGTAGGCTTCCGCCTTGGCCTTCAAGTCTGCGCTGGCACCGAACCATGCGCTGTCGAGTCGGTTTTCCTGGGAGCGCGCCCGCACATGGTGATCTGCGTATTCAGTCACCGCATTGAGCAACCCCCATGCAGTACCTTGTACGCCAGGCATTCGCGCTCCCTTGCCGGCACCGCCGAACAGTCCCATGATCTTGACGAACCCTCTGGTTTCCTGAAGGGGTGTCTCACCGGACGGTTTGGGCAGCACTTCGAGAAGAACGCTCTTTGCGTCACTCTCGCTCATCTTGACTTTCGTCAGGTGCCGCATGCGTTCCAGGAATTGATCGAATGCCTGAGACCCGACAAGCCCCATGCTTTCCTTGACCGCATTCGGATCAAACACGGTGTTGTGGCGCACCTTCACTTCCTGGCCGCTTTCGCTGTGCAGAGCGATGGCTTGGGTGTTCCAGCAGACCACACGTGTGGACACGAACTTGGCGGTGGTGGCGAGGGACCCATCGCAGCTCGTGATGAGCAACAGATAGGCTTTGAGCCGATCATTGCCCAGCACGTCATCCTCGATGTTCGTGCGAGCAAGTGCCCAAATGCGCTTGCCACCTTTGAGGGCGCCCAGCGTCTCGATCTCGAATCCTTCGCGATCCACAAGGGATCGGAAGAACTCGACCTGACCTTGCCCCTGAAAAGTGGAGTTCTTAGTCCTTGTTGAAAATACCGACAAGGAGTCAAGGAATGACGGCAGCAAAGCAGGTGCGTGCGCAATACACGCAGGAATTCAAGATGGAGGCGGTGCGCCAGGTGCGTGAGGGCCAGACCATCTCGGTGGTGGCCAAGGTATTGGGGATACCCAAGGCCAGCCTGGGCAACTGGGTTCGCCAGGCCGCCAAGGGTGCGTTGAGCGGTGCTGCAGGCGAGGACAAGGCGGTGAGGGTCTCGCCCGAGCAGATGGAGATAGCGCGTTTGCGCGCGGAAGTTGCGCGCCTGAGGATGGAGCGCGACATCGCAAAAAAAGCCGCGGCGTACTTCGCGCAGGACACGCTGCGAGGTACGCCTGGATTCACCAAATGAGGCAGCAGTATCCGGTTAGCGTCTCCTGCGGTGTGCTGGAGGTCAGCGCCAGCGGCTACTTCAACTGGCTGCGTCGTCCACGGGAGATGGCTGGCAAGCCCGGCGCCCGGCACAGTGACGAAGCTGTGCTGGCCCACATCCGCGCCATCCATGCCCAGGTCAGGGGTGAATACGGCTGGCCCCGGATGCACAAGGAACTGCTGGCCAGGGGCATCCGGGTGGGAAAGGACAGGGTGCGCAAGCTGATGAAACAGCACGGCATCCGGGCCAGGACCAAGCGCAAATTTGTGGTGACGACTGACAGCAAACACAGTCTGCCGGTGGCTCCAGACCTGGTGCAGCGGCGCTTCAACCCCGAGGAGCCCAACCGCCTGTGGTGTGGGGACATCACCTACATCGCCACCGACGAGGGGTGGCTGTACCTGGCAGCGGTCATCGACCTGTTCAGCCGCCAGGTGGTGGGCTGGAGCCTGCAGCCGCACATGCAAGCGGGCCTGGTCAAGGACGCGCTGGCCATGGCGTGGTGGCGGCGGCGCCCACCGCCTGGTCTGATATTCCACAGCGACAGGGGCAGCCAGTATTGCAGCAGCGAGTTCCAGAATGCTCTGAAAGACTGGGACATGTGCTCATCGATGAGCAGGAAGGGCAACTGCTGGGACAACGCGCCGACCGAGAGCTTCTGGGGCCGACTGAAGACGGCCAGTGTGCATGGCCATAAATTCGCCACCCGAGAGCAGGCCAGGCAGGCTGTGATGGACTGGATGGCTTTCTACAATCACCGCAGGCTGCATTCGTCGCTGGGCTATCTCAGCCCTATGCAGTTCGAGCAACGCTGGTACGAGGCACAGCGAAAAAAGGCCGCGTAATCGTCGGGCTAAGAGCTACACGAAACGAGGGCAAGGTCAACCATCTCCGCCGGCTGAACCGTCTTGTAGCGATTGCTGACCACTGACATCCGGGCCATGTTGTCGTCGCGGTAGATGACCTTGTACTCATCGAAGTTGTGCAGCAGCTCCTGGTCGGTGAACTGAACCGGGGCCTCCTTGTAGCTCCAGTTCAAGTGAGCTTGCTTGAGCCACTCTTCCAGGCTTGCACCGGGGTGAACTTCCTGACCGAGACCATGCCACGGCTTTTCGCCGGTGTACGCCATCTCAGCGCGATCCAGGCCAAAGAGTGAGAGGTGATGTGCCATTTGGATTTGCTTCCTTTCTGATGTGCCACAGTTGTGGCGTGTTGAGAAAGGGTAGCCGTAGGCTTGCCGCTGTACACCGTTGGTACACAGGGGCAAGCCCACCCGTAGGTGAGCTTGCGCTTAGGCGGAAATCGCCGTTGGTGTTGGCTGAGTCGAGGTTCGTGACTTCAACACGGTCTCGACGATGTCGTCGACAGAACTGGCCTGCAGAAGCTCCAGACGGTGTTGGAGTTCTTCAACGCCTGGTGTCTCAGTCACAGAGGCCCAGGTTGCCAGCTTCTCCCCCAAAGGTTGGGTGGATATCCCTTGGGCGCGCTGACGCTGCACCGTGAGGGTCTTGCCTTCGATTTGAATGTCAGCTGCGCTTTCCAGAATAGCCCTGATGGCAGCCCGGTCCACATTGTGCCTGGATTCTTCATCAATGCAATACCGCAAGCGGACAAAAGCCCCCTCACACTCGGAAACTCGCTTTCGCAGGTCCTCAAGGTCTGGGGCTCCGTCATAGATCAGGTCGACGTTTTTTCGGGATGGAGTGGCGTTGAGGCCTAGCCGCACTGCGCCGTCGGCAAACGACCAGCACAGCCAGTACTTGTCGCCCTCCTCACCATGATGGAAGCGGCCGATGGAGCCAGCGTAGGCAACCAGCTGGGTAAACCCATGGACGTCTTGGCTCCAACTTTGCTGCTTGTGGATGTGCCCAAGTGCGACGGCGTCGGCCATAGCTGCAAAGAGAGACCCAAGCCCCAGCTCATGATCAGTCCCGGCCATAGGAACACCTGATTCGCTGATGCTGTTGAGCACCGTTCCGTGGCTCAGGACCATCGATGGTGTTCCTTGTTGGCGGTACTTGGAATTGACAGGACCCCATCGTTCCAGAACGCCAGCGATGATCTGCCGCGCATGGACCGCCGCCTCATCGACGCGCCCTTCAACAATCGACGCAATGTCAGCCTTGTTCAGCGTCGGCAGTGCGTGCAGCACCAGTCGGCAATCCATGCCCTCCTTCAGAGGCTCAAATCTGTCCGTCAGAGCGAACGAAGCAATGCGATCCGCAACGGTCACTGGATACCTGCCACCAACCATTGCCAGCAACCGCAGGAACCCCGGTGGCTCATGGCTGAATGTGCCTTGCAGCATCAAGACTGGGCAGTGATCGCTCAGCCGCTTGATCTGCGTTGCCAGCGCTCGTGTGGCGGGCGCATGGGCATCCAGGGCATGGTCTGTGCTATCGCCTGTGATGATGACGCAGTCGACGTTGGAGTCGATGGCTGCTGTCACCGCCGCGGAAAAGCAACGGTCGGACTCCTGGAGGTTTCCTGCACTGTAGTGAAGGTCACTCATTTGTGCGACTTTCAAAGTCATGTCGATTTCTCCTTTTCGGCATCAAGCCGGTGTGTTCAAAAGGAGATGAGCCGGTAGGCTTTCTGCTGGGTTGACCCAGTAGAAAACCCGCCGAAGCGGGCCGAAAGCGGTTCAAGCGAACAGGGGTTCCTGCGTTGGATTGAGCGTCGCGCACCGTTGCCGGAGGCTGGTGACGTCTTGCTGGCCATGCAGACCCATCCGTTGAAGCCACTGAGATCGTCGGATCATGTTGTCAATGCCACTGCTCTGGCCACTGCCTAACGTCACCACGCCGTAGCGCAAGTAGATGCTGGCAGCTGACGTCCAGTCGACATCCTCTCGGTGATAGCGACGTATGGCTTCCTCCGCCTCGAAGTCCAGGAACATGCAGGCACCCTCCTCGTCCACCGTGAACTCAGGCAACTCGTCCAGTTCAAGGAAAACATTGCCTTGAGTACCCATGCGAAGATTTGGCCCACAGCTTTCGCTGAACATTTCCCAAACCGGATCCCTGAGTCCGGGCGGCTGCAACGCTGAGGAGCCCTCGTCCCAATCTCTTCCGACATAGATCCGGCCCACTTCAGGAACCGGGCTTGGCCGAACCGGATTGATCAGAACGGGGGCTTCCTGCCTGTTGCCACGCTCGTGTTCGAGATAGACCTTGATCGCATGGAACGGCGGATGCCAGGCGCGTACCGACCAGTAGAAGTCGATGGCAAAAAGCTCCCTCACTCCAATGGCGTTGACCCTCACGGGCGACCCCATCGCGTTGGCCTGGTCCTGTGCCGTCAGCAGGTAGCGCAAGAGCCGCTCACACATCTGGGGACTGAACTGGTCGGCCTTGACGGGCATGTAGCCGTCCTCGTCGATTGTTCGCCCCAGGTAGTTGCGCAGGCTCCAGTCCCACTGCGAGTTGACGACGAAGTTGCGAAAGCGCAGAAGCGGCTCCAGGTACCCGTACTGAGCCGGGTCGCTCTGGATCATGTTTTCCACACTGGTGTCGTTCTGGACGGCACCGCAGACCCAGCACCCAGAGCGGGCACCGCAAGGGCTGCCCTGTCCCTGGCGCATGTCGGCAACCACCACGCATTCCCCGCCTGCAGCTGCCGAGTAGAACTCGATCAGGTCGGCAAAGTCTGAGTAGCTTTCATGCAGGCCCGCTGCGCACTCTCCCAGGTATTCCCACACCTGATCCGTGCTCCAGTGGAGCACAGGGCTGAGGCGAGCGTCGCCGTCCGGGCCAAACCACAGACCATCGGCCCGTTCCTTTCGCTTGGCTGTGTTGATCATTCTCGCCTGGGACTCCGATGCGCGTGTACCTATCACAGTGACCAGTGGCTTTTCGTAGCCCGTCGACAGCGATCGCACCTGGCGGCTCACGCGCTGACTAACGGCGATCTTCCAGTCAGTTGTGCAGTCTCTTCTACCAACCGGGAATGGGGGCAGCGCTCTCCCGCCAATGATGCGTGGAGCGTACGAGGCCGACAAGGTTGGTCTACCGACAAACACATGCAGGACAATCCCGTGCTTGTTGGCGTAGACCTTCATCTTCTGAAGCTCATGATCAGCCAGTGATCGCACCACAGGATTCTCCACTCCAGTGTCCGCACTGCACACGAAGATGGGCGGCGTCTTGCTGCCTGCCTCAATTACTTCACGTGCTGCAGTCAGGACTAGGTTGGCGCAAGCGCTTGAGTCCTTACCTCCGCTGAACTGAAGTTGGAGCGGGTGTCCTTCGTCCATGATCCGTCTCAATACGTCAACGGCAGCCTTGGCCGAGCCTGCTTGATCGATTGAACGTTCGACACATTCGTCATGGATCATCCCGACATCAGAGAACAGGTCGTCACTGTGCATCATTGGCCACCTCGCTCGCTCGGCCAATGAACATGGTCCCTGCCTGGCCAGACCGGAGCCGAACGCGGTAGATGCCCTTGCCCAGTCGAGACAAGGTGAACCCGCTGTTACTGACCCTGCCTGCAGTTCGCGCGTTGGCTCTCCAGCTGCGAAGCAACGTGGCTGCGCGCTTCCTTGTCATCGCTCGGTCAGCAGTGGCCGGCTCGTCATTCCATGCCCAGAAGAACTTCGTTTGTTTCATGGCTTGTCCTTTTCGATGTGCCACAGATATGGCGTTGTAAAAGGACTTGCCGCTGCATGCGCACTGCACGCAAGGGCAAGTCTTCTTTCGAGGACTTGCTGCTTCTGGCACTTAGGTAGCCATCAGCTGATCCATGAACAGATCCGTTTGGTCGATGTTGACCCAGGCGGGGACCCCGTGCACATCGAGTCCGAGACTCAGGTCAATCCAGTATCCGAACCCGTGATCACCACCTAGGCGCTCTTTGCAGACCTTCTCCAGTGCGTGGGAATTGACCTGGCGGGAAATGAAATACCTCGCTGAGTCGCTTTCCCTGACCAGGTAGTAGCCCATGCGCTGACCGGGTTCCACTTGGCTGGAGACGGATGCACCATCTTCGAACTTGAGGTACATGTAGAAGAACTCCTTTCCTGCAAACGCAGAGTTGAAAGGAGGCAAGCAATGAGCTTTCCTGATCACATGCACCTGTGATTAGGGAAGCCCACTCGTAAGTGGGCCGGATGAGAACAAACGCTGTTGGCCAATCGTTCGCTCCCCTGATTTGAGACCGTGTCAGACGCGATCTACTGCACAATGGGTGCGATTCGACCACGACCAATGAGCATGACGCTCTGGCCTCGTTTGAAGCGGATGCCATCCACGGTGCTTTGGGCAACTGCGATGGTTTCTCCAGATGGCTGGAGCTTCACCACGATTTCCTGTCCCGGCACAGTGGCGACCGCCGCCTTTCCTGCGACGGCTCCCCCCAGTGCGCCTATGCTGGCGACCAATGCCCGGACCTTCGAACTCGCTTCGGCCAGTGTCGCCACTCCGTATCCCGCGACACCCCCAACCCCCGCACCCAACAAGGAAGCACTGCCTCCTGGCTGGTCGATGAGCTCGATGTCACGAACAGACAGAATGGTGGCAAACCTCACGGCCTGCGGGCTCTGAGCATGACTGTAGGCACTCGATGAGCCCTGCTTGGTCATCAACGGTGATCCGCCTGTGGCCGAACACCCGCCGAGAAACAGTGCTGCCAGCAGGCCGATACCCAGAAGAGTCCATCGCACGATGGGTTCGATGTGTTTCTTGAGCTTGTCCATGAGGACTCCTTTCATTCCCGCAGTCGCGGTGGTTGACGAAAGGAGCGATGAAGGCATGAATGGGCCCTTCAGAGGGCCTATTCATGCACCCACCGGTGCAATGAATGGTCAAGGCGTCAGCCAAGAAGGCTGAGCTCACCAATTGAATCGCGTCGCAGCGCTAAGGCTGGTTTTGCCACCTTACGTGCTGGCCTTGTCGGGATGTCGCTGGACTTCGACACCGCGCATCAACTGGGCCATGGATCTGGCTCGATCGATGATTTCTTGGCCACCCGCCTCTTTGGCCGTAGACGGTGCATAGTGATCCGCGAAACCTGCAATTCGCGCCAACAGGTCTCCTGCGCATTCAACTTGTACCTCTTCGGATTGCACGTGCGTCGCTCCAGCCCCTCGACGATCGAGTGCCTGTGCGGCCGCAATAGCCAGCATCGCTCGATGCGTCCGCCGGTTTGCCGCAGCCAATTCCTCCAGGGCCCAGCAACGCAGCGAGCTGGCAGCTGAACGGCCTGGGTCCAACCGGATATCGATGCTCACGCCTTGAAAGGTAATGCCTGCATATGCGCTTGCGGCGCACACGACAGTCTTTACGTTGATGTCCGAGATCATGGATTTGCCCTTCGTCAAGTGCCGCATGTAGCGGCGGTTGTAGAAAGGCGGGCCGGTGGGCTTACCAGTGCCCCCATACGCACTGGTAAGCGGACAAGCCGCTCTTTTGGTGCCATTGTCATGAGACCGACTGCGGCTCCTCCTGGACAGGGGTTTCAGACCAAAACGGATCGGGGTTCCAGCCCTGATCCGTCTCCACTTCGATCACCAGTCCGCGTTGTTGGTCTTGTCTCGCTGCGTACTGCTTGAACTCGCCACATGCCACGCCTGCTTTGGCAATGGCCACCATCACGATTTTCTCGGCTTCCGCTTCCAGGCGTCTCGCCTCGTGCTCCTCACGCTCGATATTGCAGTCACCGTTCACAGACAGCTCTCCTGCCCTTTTACGGTGCTGTTTCGCTCTGTCCATCAACACACGGACAGAGGGATCCCTTCTGGCGAACGCCTCTGCCTCATCGTACCAACTCATCCTGCATCTCCTTTCACTTCTCCAGTGGGCGAAAAATGGACACGCCAACGGGCTTTCCTCTAGGTAGCTCCCAGAGGAAAACCAGCATCTTGTTCGGGAAGGACCGGAGCTGATCCGTTAAGCAAAGACGGCGATTGCCAGGCAAATCGGCATCGCCCCCTCGAGCCGGCGTGGGCTCGAGGGGGGCGACTGTGGCGACGATGTCGACCACACAACATGGGACGGCTACCTACACAGCCCCACCAGGGACTGTGCGAACAGGCGCACGACCCTGACGGACCATTGATCCACCATGCAGGCTGATGCACGGTTGGACTGGCAGGTTCACCAGATGGCTGACAACCAGATACCCATGTTGGGCACACTGCAAGCTGGGGCGTCATTTCCAGCAAGGCGACCTGGGTCGCTTTATGAAATCAACGAGCGGAGCACGCTTGGGTTGATTTATCCATTCCGCAGAGGCGGTTCAAAGGATGGCTGCATTATGCGATCAGCGTGCGCCCTTCGCAAGAGCAAAAGAGGCATCCAGAACCTGAGCTTTCCGCGATCTTGCTGATTGCTGTCATCGAACAATCGGAAGACAACCAAGGTATCTGCCAATGACCACCGACGACAGCACACTGGATCACGCTCTCAACGCGGACATCGAGCTTGATGCCCAGTTGAACGCAACCGATGACCCTGTCATCGTTCAGATGAAGAACGAGCACAGGATTGACAGGATTCGCGCTCGACTGCGGGCAAGCGCCACGATCCAGATGAAAACCTCCCCGATATCCAGAGTGCTTCGCAGAGACTGGAACATCGTCAGCGCGAAGCTTTTTCTCAACAGCCTCGATGGCGACTACCAGCAGCAGATCCGGCGTGATCTTGATGAGCTGCACTGGCAAGTGGATGACTTGCTGGATCAGCTAAGGGCTACTCCTTTTGGTCCACTTGATTCGAGCTGGATGACGCCGCGTCTTCTCAACGTCCAGGTCATTCACCCCCTCACAGCGTCCTGGCTACGGGCCTTTCGCACGTTCGACGCTTGCTTCGAGGTGTTGATCAACGCTGAGCGAGCACAGAAGATCACCCGCAAGCAACGGTTTGCATTCACGGCGCCGGTCCAACTGGCCTATTTCAGCTTCAAGGCTACTGCCATGAAGCTTCCCCTCAAAACCACCGATGAGCTGCTTGATGATGCCGGGCTCGCAGAGACCTGAAGAGCAGACTCCTCGACCGGTAGAGGATGGAGTCAACGCGTTCTTTTCCAGGTCCATTGTGGGTGGCCCCATGAGCATAAACCTGGGCACTCCAGCAACACGACGGGGACTCGCGAAGATCGGCGTTGAGCTTGCCCCGCAGAGCTTCATCACGCACATGTTGTCAAGAGGCCGTATGCCACCGAACACGGAAAGCCTCAGCTACCTGCCCGGCGTGACCGCTCACAGGTCAGGAAGAGGCATCTGGGTCAACCGAACCACTCTCATCTTCACGACGTGTACCACTGTCGCTGCGATTGCTGTAGCCGCTTACGCACTCTTGATCAAATGACGCCCGACACCCTGACCATCGATCCACTTCTGATGAACCTCGTACACAGGTTCGGCCCAGATAGCGAGATTCGGGGCAATCTCCAGTTGTCGGGTGGCGTCCTCGTACAGGGGACCCTGTGCGGCGAGGTTGTCATTGACGGCCCCTTGCTGATCTGGTCCGGAGCAACGGTTTGCGGCACTTTCCACGTCAGTGGCGACGTCTATGTATTTGGGGAAGCTGGTCGGTCGGATGAGGCCGTGGATGCCACACACATTCGGTGCGACGGTACAGCCTGCGTCGCGAGTTCTGCCGTCTTGGCTGGCACCTTGTCTGCACGCCACTTCAATATCTACCAAGGAGCTGACCTGCGCGGATCAATTCGATCGCTTGCTGACTCAACACTTCAGGTTGATACTCCCGGCAGCGAGGGTATCGACGATACCGACATGGACACGTCAAAGCTCATTGCAGCCAAGGGTTCCCAGGTCCGCCACGAGATCGAAGACGCTTTTGGCTCCCCTGCCCCGCAAATTCCATCATTCAGTCGATAGGTGTCCGTATGCAGACATGGACCGTTCCCCTGTCCCGACAATCTGATGACCTTGTGCTTGCGGAAGCTCCTTCGTCACCCTCGCATAGTCGCATCGGCCGTCGGATGTCGTTCACCGGGGATGTTCACACTGCATCTGGGTGTGAGGTATTCGGTCGTTTTGAGGGCAGCATTACCCCCACTCATGACGACCAAATTGGTGTTCATGCTCACGCTGGATCTACTTTCATCGGGCGCTTGCAAGCGTCCAGAGCCGTCATTGCTGGCGACTTCCGCGGAGAGGTCGACGTAGCAACTGGAGTCGCGGAGATCTTGCCAACGGCACGAGTGGTGGGCTCAATCAAGTATCGATCCATATCGGTCTCGTCTGATTGCGTCGACCTGGACTTGCTGAAGACATGACCCATTTCATCGCAGGCGAGACCGGCCGATCACGGCTTCATGAAGAACTGCTCGCACGCATTGATACGGTGATTGATCGCAGCGCTCGTGTCCGCGGGACATTTGTCAGTACTGCAGACAATGGCATTCGCATCGACGGTCGGTTCAAGGGCCGAATTTGCCTGGGACCTGGCAGTGTGATCTTGGTGCAGCACGGCGCAGTGGTAGAGGAATCCGAGCTTGAAGCGGACATCATCTTGGTCGCCGGCTATGTCAGGGCAAACGTGACAGCCCGGACCTACTTCGAGGCCAACGCACGCGCTGAGGTGCATGGTCACTTGGCATGCCTTGGCAAGATGAAGACCCATCCAAGCACGATGCTCGTCGCGAGCGTGGCATTGGCGCCGCGCGACTAGGCCCCGGAAAGTGAATTTGACTTCCGCACTTTGTGCGGTAGCTTGGTTTCACCATCAACAACTGGAGGCTGTTCACCCATGAAACCCCTTGACCTCGCTCATCTGGACCAGATCCCTGAGCTGACATTGATCAGCGCAAGTTCCCGCCAAGCTGCCAAGAATGGCGGGGGAAGCTCTCGTGACCATTGGTTCGTCGACCGTTCCCAGATTCGCGTCATGGACGGCTTCAACGTCCGAATCAAGAACCAGTCCTACGCACAGTACGTTCGTTGGCTCGCCGACCAGATGAAGCAAGTCGGCTTCCGTGTGGACAAGTCGCTTTCTTGCTATGCGGCCAAGGACGCTGAAGGCAGGCCCATTCTGTACGTGACCGATGGCCATACGCGCCTTGACGCGTACGACCTGGCTACCAGCGAAGGTTGCGACTTGGGACAGATCCCCGTTGCGCTCGGACAAGAGCTGCAGAACCAGAACATCGAAGATCTCACTGTCGGACTCGTAACGACAAACAGCGGTCGCGAGCTGACGGCACTCGAAAAGGCTGCCGTCTACAAGCGGCTGATCAACTTCCGGTGGACGGAAGCCAGCATCGCTGAGCGCCTTGGGGTGACCAGTCAGCACGTTCAGAACATGCTTATCTTGGCAAGCGCCCCTCCACAGATTCGACAGATGGTCGCCAACGAGGAGGTGTCTGCAAGCATGGCCATCGAGACCATTCGAACGCATGGGGTGGAGGCTGTGGCTCGCTTGACGGCCGCCTTGGAGGGAGCACGACAGGCAGGGCAGAGCAAGGCGACGAAGAAGCATCTGGTGGATCCTTCTCACAGGGCAGCCAAGCGCCAAGCTCCTGCACTGCTTGCGACGATCAAGCACGTGCAATCCGACCCAGGGTTCCCAAGCCTCTCCCAGGAGACCCAAGCCACCCTGATCCGCCTGCTCGAAACCATCGAGAATGCGACAAAAAGAGCGCGGCCTGCAACAAGCTCTGGCAGTGGTGAGGAAGATGTCAGTCCTGGTGCAGCTCAAGGGCAGGGGCAGGGCAACCTTGATTTGCCGTAAGGAGTGCTCACCCCAGGCAGCGGACAAATTTGTCCGCTGCAAAAAAACAACACGTCATCCGCGACTCGGGCCCAGATCGCTCTCCAGTGGTTTGCTGACCCACGCTGAGGGCCATCCCGTTTCCGGATCTGTTCCCGCAAGTAGAGGTATGGGCTCCCACCCCTTCAGTGCTGCGCGAGCCAGTAGCGCATCCAGCTCCTGATCATCATGAGCCGCGAGCGCTAACCACCGTCGCTGAGCGCTGCCTTCACTCATCACACCCAGATCAATCACGCGATGGGCCATCGCTCAGTTGCCGGTCTGCAAGTTGGAGCTTGTTACCCACAGTGCCGAGGCCACTAGGGCTACTACCCCGTAGAGGAGCCACACGCTCAATGCCATTGGCAAGAACGGTAGAAAAAAGAAGAGGCCCGCCGCCGAGATGGCCGCATGCGTTGCCCCCCAGAAGAAGACCGGGTTGTGAGGCTTGAACTGGTCGAGCTTCGTCTCTCTTCTGACCAGTCCATCGACAATCGCAGGCACGACGATGGCCAGCAGCAACACGCTCAACACTGGCCACAGACCGACGAATCTCCAAATCGCTCGATACAGCATGTGCCACATGCCGTCCACGTACTTTCCACTTATGCGCTCCGAATTGCGCACGCTCGTCGGATCTCCATGACGGGCCTTCGCTCGGAACAGCTTGTCGACCGACGCCATCACCCCTGTTTCGACAAAGGCACTCTTGAAGACCGCATTTGCCCTCCTCGTGACTTGCTCCGGGTCTTGCCCAAGCTTCCTCAATACCTCCACTTCACTGCTTGGCAGCTTCAAGGTCTGCTCGTTCATGAAAGCCGGCATGAGTAGCACTGCGATGAATGGGAGCAACAGCACCCAAAAGAGGGTGTGCCTGGCGAATTGATTGTTGACTGCCATCAAGGAGACACCCTTTCAGCCTCGATGAACTCGATGACGCCCTTGAACATTCCGCGTCCTGCTGCGAAGGCGAAGTAGTGCAACGGTGGAAGCCTTCCCAACAACTCTGGCGGAACAAGTGACGTAGCGCTTGTATCGAGTGATCGCGAGGTGTTCGCTCGGAACTCAGTGAAGGACGCGCTGGACTCGGAGCCAGAGCTATACGAGACATTGAGCGTCCTTGCCATGACCTCGCCGAACATGTCGCTGACGTACCGGGCCGTCTCGATACTTCTCACCCTCAACGAAATCAGGTTGTTGAGGTTGGCCAGGACCTGCTCACATTTGTCCTTACTGCCAAGCCGCACAGTGAGATCGGCAATAGCCTGCATGGCCAGGAAACACTTCATCCCAGCCCCGCCACCCTTGTTCAAGATCTGTAGGAGCTGGTCATTGGCCACCTCGGCTGTCTCATCCACGAACAGGTATGCATCAGAAGGGCTGCTGAAGTTGTAGATGGAGCCCAGGGTTGAAGCCAGGTCCGCCAGCAGGATTGAGCCGATGGCCGAAGCGATGATCTTGTTGGACAGCGCGTCAAGGCCGATGTAAAGGACGGCCTTTTCATCTATGACCTTTCGCATGTCATAGATCGGTCGAGTGTCTGAGGTGTCCATCGGATCAGGCGACAGCAAATCGCCTATCTCGTCTGAACCCAGCATCTCCAGAATGGGCTCCAAAACCTGGACCATCTTGCTGTAGTGTTCCTTGGAATGGCGCACCATGGAGATGATGCCGTCAATGGTGTCATCGCTGTCGCCCTCATCCATGTACATCAAGATGATTCGGTCCAAGCGGGTCATGGCCTGCTTACCGGTTGACGGTAGATTCCTCAGGTCTCGGTCCCAGTCCGGGCCATGCTTCTTGGCAAAGTGAATTTCAAGGACCCGCTCTGCCAGGCCCTCAACACCAAGCTGAACATAGCGCTTGGTATTGCGGATCGTTGGGCGCTCACCGGCAGCGATCAGGGCTCTATGCACACGAAACAAGGTCTTCCACGCAAAGGCGGCAAAGCTGCCGTCTGCGTCCACGAGCTGACCGATGCGTGTCGCAGGCTCTGAGATGTTGTTCCAGTTCTGCAGGGGCTGTAGTCGCACGGACTTGTGAGGCTGGGCTGGATCGAAGTACAGGAACTTGCGTCCAGTCTTGAGGCACATCGTGTTGAGCATCGAAACCCAGTCGATATCCTTCTTCGGGTCAATCACGATCAAGGCCGACCCCATATCGATGATCTGGGCCGTAATTGCCTCGAACAACCTCGTCTTCCCGGCCCTGGTTGTGCCTGTGATGAGTGTGTGGCCTGGGAGAGCCGACAAAGGTATTCCAACCTCCTTTTCTTCGGCGACCCCAAGGCCATGGATCCATGGTGACCCAATATCCGAGTCGAGTATGGGTCTTGTGTTCTCAGGGAGCACCCCCTTGATGGCGGCTGCAATTGCCTGGTCAACAAGGGTTCGCTTACCCTTGGGCAGCCGCTCAAGACGGGCCGCCTGATTCTTGATGAACTGCGGCACATCAGGGAGTTCTTCGGCGTTTCTGTTGAGCACCTGGCGTGCAGTCTCAATGTGCTTCTGAGACCAATCGAACCCGCGTCCAAGTGACAAAATCTCTCTGTCCTTGCGCAGGCGACGGCTGCGTAAAATGAGTTTCTGCAGCGAAATCGTACGTAGCCGGGAAAGACTCAGGGATGCACGGAACGCGTAGAGTTCCTTGACCGCCTTCAGCCGGGCCAGCGCAAGACCGGCCACCACGATGGTCATAAGTGGCCAGTACGGCGGCCTATACACCAATAAGACGCCAACTGAGAAGGCCCACGCGGCCGCCGCCCAAAGCTCGTGCGCCTCCCTGAACCGGTCTTCGAATCGCTGGGCACTCATTTCATGTCTCCTTTCGCCGTCTCAAACGCTTCCCTGACCCTTGCCGTGCACACCACCCCTCCCTCAACCTTCTGAACGACAAGCCCCGCCTCGTAGAGCATCTGATAGTTGTCGGTCGCGGCCGCGCCAAAGCTCAAGGCCTTGCGACCGATTTTGATGTTCCCGTCTTCCTTGACCTGCACTTCGGCATGCAGCGAGCTCATTGCCGCCAGCCCTCGTATCCACTCCGCCGCCTTCAATGCCTGGGGACTTGGTTTTGAGGGCTCCTCGACAGACTTCAGCGGCTTAGCTTCGCCCGCCACCACATTTGCCTGCACGTGCTCAGCAGCACGTGCACCGCTGGCCTGACCAGCGTCCTCAAGATGCTCGACCTTGGCTTCGACAGCCTCCACCGAATCAACAGAGGCATGTATGACCTGACGCGATCTTGCTTTGTCGTCCTCAATGACCCTCTCTATTGCCTGACGCACAACCTTTGCCAGGGGTGGCTCATTGGGAAGAGACTGAAGCGTTGGGTTGATGGAGGCGCCAAGCTCACCAAGGACAGGAGGCGATAGATCATCGAACTGTCCGGCAAAGAACAGCTCCGTCAGCAGCAGATAGCTCACCTGAACAGGCTGCTTTGTCGTTGCACTCCATTTCACCGTGAACGGATGATCGACCTCCGTGAGAGGTGTGGCCGAGGCGAACGAATAGATCTCTCCGCCCTCCAGCTCGACACGAACCGCGTCCACAGCCATCAGATACACGGTAGCCAAAGAGGCGCAGTACGCAAGCCAACGGTACTGAACATCGCCAGCCATCCGTCGCGCTGCTGTCGCTCCTGGCTCAAATATCGTTTTGTCGCACAACTTGACAGCAAGGACGCCAGCGTTGATGGCTGCTGTTGCTGCCCCTCCTGGCCCTGCGAACGCATCGCGGCTCAGTGGTATTTCTGACAGTCGCGACACCACCTGCTCCGTAAAAGGTAGATACATTTGCAGGAATCGGTCCTGTCCTACCAAGGTGGCAAGGTCAAGAAAGGTCTGTCGATTCACATGTCTTTTGAATAGCGACTCGATGTCAATTGGCGTGATGAGCATTCTGTTCTCCTGCTCGGATCGTCCCCTCATATGTGACCCTCAAGGATCCAAAAGCTTTCACTTACAGCACAACATTTGAATATTGATCCCGATGACCCATCATTCATGATCAAGGTTCACCGTTTTGCAAGGAGCACGCATGACTTCCCTCGTTGACACACCGCTGCTGGACGACAGCGACCGACAGATCAGCCTGATTGGCGCTGAGAACGAAACCATGGAGAGCCAAAGGGCGATCTATGACCACGCCGTCAAGGTGCTGTTCCATCACTCGAATATGAGGCGCAGCGCCCTGAACGTTTGCGTGCATCTGTATCTGTGCCGCGAGCAGTTCAAGGCTTCACACGACACGGGTTGGCAAGCCTTCTGTGCAGAGAACTTCGCTCGGATCGGCATGCAGGCTACGCACATCCGATCTGCGATTCGTACCGGCAGGGCTCTTGCCAAGTCACTGACCTCGGAGAGACTTCGTGACGACCCCCGAGCGACCACCACTTTCGAGAGCATGTCCCGGTTTGCTTTGACAGCGTTTTCCGAGTCACCGGAAGAAATTCGCGAGGAGTTGGCCACTCGGCTGATCGCCTTGAGTGAGGACAAGGGCAAACCCGTGAGCAGTACAGATGTGCGGGCCGAGGTATCGGCCCTCATGAGTCAGATCGCCGACAAGGATGACCTGCTGCGTCGCAAAGACGAGGCGTTGTCCCAGATGAACTCAGACCTGCAAGCCAATGACGCCCGCGTCAGTGAGCTGCGCGACACTGTCGAGCGCCTCAATCGGAGAATCACCGAACTCAGCAGAGATCAGACGCCGGTAGTGGTAGAGACGAGCGATCCTGCTTCTTCGCTTGCCATCAAGCAGCAAAAGGAACTCCAGGAACAGATCGACTCCACACGGAGAGCGCTGGCAGAGGCTGATACGGAGCTGGTGGCACTTCGCGCCCAACGCGCTGAGCTCGAAAAGGAGATCGAGGGGCTCAGTAGCGATGCGGAAACCAAAAAGAAGGAGTGCTCTGTTTGGGACAGCTTCTCCAAGGATCTTGCTGCTCTCAAGGCGAAGTGGACTTCGTCGTACTTCACGGTGTCCGGCCGTGAGCTCACCACTGGCACCCGTGGCAAGGTGCAGGAAGCTGTCGTTGACCTGCGAGCACTAGCTGATCACCTTGAGCGGGTGATGGGCTGATTGAAGAGGTAAACGATGCCCCAAGCCATCCAGCTACCGGTAAGTTCGATTGCACCCATCGTTGGTCCTGCGTTGCAGAGAGCCATCGAAGATGCCAATCGCTCAGTTCTTCGGCTGTACGTCACAGCAGCTCGGCTCGGTATGTCTGAGCCACATGCTGCGTCGCTTCTCGGCGTAGACCCCTCCTTCCTGGACTCTGTTGTTGCCGAGGTAAGCGGCCGAGAATCCTCGCTGGCGGCATGCTTCGGCTTCACCCTGGTCGTGCCGCGAATCAGGGACCCATACACGCTGCTCGCCATTGTGCGAGAAGGCGCCAACGGGTCGACAAGTGTTGACGCATTGACGCGATCGTTCAAGCTGCCGGTTGTCGAGCGGGCCATGGCCCTGTCTCGTGACGGTTCTCAAGGGGCATCAAGGCCGGACATTGGGAGGATCTGTGGCCCGACCTTGAAGCGACAGATCGAGGTCACCAATGAGTCGGTGTTGCGCTTGTATTCGACAGCCGGACGCCTTAGCGCACTGGACCCGTCGACCGCATCACTACTGGGGGTTCAGCAATCGCTCCTTGACGTTTTCGCTGGCGAGGCTGCCATCGAAGAAACGCTTCTGGCTGCCAGCTACGGTTTCCCTGTTTTTGAATCGCGTGTGCACGACCCGAAGAAGCTGATCTCGATGATCCGAGGCGGGTCCGGTAGCGCACTGAGTATTGCAGCATTGACCGGCTCGATGTCACTCCCGACCGTCGAGCGTGCGGCACATAAAGAAAGAGGTTGAACATGGACGCGTTGGTTGGCAGTGAGTTGAATGTGTTCAAGCCTGGTATGCGACGCCAGTCGGATGCCAGGACAACTGAACGCAATGTATACGAGTGGGCCGAAATGATGATCCTGATGGGAGGCAGGAGCTGCGTCGTCTCCAAGCTCACGAAGCTCTCGGACGCGGAGGTACGCTCGATGTATCAGCGCTTGCTTGGCAGGCCAAGTCCATCCGGGCAGCAGCCTACTGACATCAAGTGGTACCTCAAGTCTCCGCTGCTCAGGCTGCACAGCGGGTTGTTGGTCACGATCTACAGCCAATGCGCAGCAAGCCTGCCCCCACATGCAGCCTTCGCAAATGCCTTCTACCACTACGCGCGTGCAACTGCCGCAACCTGTGATCGCCAGGCCTGGGATGAGGATCCGGCCTTCCGCAACTCCGAGAAGGACTATGTGATCCCGTTTTCCCGAGGCTACTTCCTGACTTCCTACTACACGGATGCCCTGGATCGGCATGGAGCCCGGCTGTGTGAGCTGCAGATGCGCCGGTGCAAACGCTGCCAGGCCATCTTCATGACCCACGTTTCCGAAGCCTCTTGCCTGTGTCCGAATTGTGAGTAGGGCTGCAGATGGGTGATCGATTCGGGAGTGAGTTCCCGCAGCCACCAAAACCCGCCTCTGGCGGG